>NZ_JAVSMH010000001.1:0-638556 GCF_033283605.1 Staphylococcus sp. NWU MKU2
TTAGCCAAACGTACAATCAAATACAGTTTAACACCTTATTCAAAAAATTAAAATTGAACGGTTTAGTTAAGTAATGCTTATTTTATTTGTAAATGCTTGACTAATCGTAGGAAGGGAGTCGGACTGAATTCTTCTCAAATTCGTTGTCCAACTCCCAACTTGCTTTGCTTGTAGAATTTTTTTATGAAATTTTCTTCGTTAGGGCCCGCCCACAAGGATGACTAGAACTAAGAAAAGCTTGATTTAAGCGTTTTATCAGTTCAGTCAGCTACAATAAATTGCAAAATAGGATTATTATATTATTTATGTCCCATGTGTTTTCAAAAATATATTTATTAAACTAAAGTTTTAACTACTTCTTGGCATCTTGGACATAAGTGTTCTAATTCACCTACTGAACCTAATTCTTCAGTATAGTTCCAACATCTTTCACATTTTTCACCTACTGCATGGTCAATTCTAATATCACCATGTTGATAAGCCTCTGCATTGTCTACAGAATCTGAAACTTCAACTTGTGAAACAATGAATAATTGTTGTAAATCTTCAAATTGTTGTAAGAACTCTGCAGCTTTAAAGTTGTCGTTATTACCAATTACAACTTTAGCTTCAAGAGACTTACCAATAACTTTATTATTACGTGCAACTTCTAACGCACGGTTTACATCATCACGTAATGCCATGAATTGATTCCATTTGTCAAGCAATGCTTGATCAACTTCAACTACCTTAGGCATGTCAGCTAAATGAACACTTTCTTCTTTTACATGTGGTGTGTGTGTCCAAACTTCTTCAGCTGTGTGAACTAAAATAGGTGCTAATAATTTAGTCATATCAACTAAGATTTGGTATAGAACAGTTTGCATACTACGACGTTTATGCGCGTTTTTCTCTTCAATATAAAGAATATCTTTACCGTAATCTAAGTAGAAATTACTCAATTCAACATTAATAAAGTTTTGTACTTCTTGATAAATATTTAAATAATCAAAGTTATCATAATGTTCAATTGTGCTAGCAGTAAACTCACGTAAACGATTTAGTAAATAACGATCGACTTCAAGTAATTCTGCTTCAGGAATTGCATCAGTATCAGGATTAAAATCATTAATATTACCAAGCATAAATCTTAAAGTATTTCTAATTTTACGATAAACATCAGAAGTTTGTTTTAAGATTTCATCCGAAATACGAACGTCTGCTAAATAATCAGTACTGCTTACCCATAAACGTGCAATGTCAGCACCTTTTTGTTTTACAACTTGGTCAGGAACAATAACATTACCTAGTGATTTACTCATTTTCTTACCTTCTCCGTCCATTACAAAGCCGTGTGATAATAAGAATTTATAAGGTGCTTGACCTCTAGTTGCTACAGCAGTTGTAATTGAAGAGTTAAACCAACCACGATATTGGTCACTACCTTCAAAGTATAAATTAGCTGGGAAACTTAATTCTGGACGATTTTCTAATACACCACGATGTGATGAACCAGAGTCAAACCAAACATCCATAATGTCCATTTCTTTTGTGAAAGTACCATTTGGACTACCAGGGTGTGTAAAGCCTTCAGGTAATAAGTCTTTTGCTTCTTTTTCAAACCAAATATTTGAACCATGCTCTTCAAATAAATCAGCTACGTGGTTAACTGTTTCTTTCGTCATAATGATATCGCCATTCTCGGCATAGAATACAGGTAATGGAACTCCCCATACACGTTGACGAGAAATAACCCATTCTCCACGATCACGGATCATATTGTAAATACGTGTTTTACCCCAATCCACTTTGAAATCTGTTTCTTCAATAGCATCTAAAATATTTTGTCTTACTTTATTAATTGAGGCAAACCATTGTGGTGTAGCACGGAAAATAACTGGTTTCTTAGTACGCCAATCATGAGGGTAACTATGTGTAATAAAGTTTAGTTTTAATAAAGCGTCTTTTTCAGTTAATAAATCAGTAACTGCTTTGTTAGCTTTATCATAAAACATACCTTCAAATTGTCCACCTTCTTCAGTAAACACACCTTTATCATCTAAAGGACTAATAACTGGTAAATCATATTTTTGACCAACGATATAGTCATCTTCACCATGACCAGGAGCGGTATGAACACAACCTGTACCAGCATCAGTTGTAACATGATTACCATTAATTACAAGTGAGATTCTATCTAAGAAAGGATGTTGCGCTTCAACATACTCTAACTCTTTACCTGTAAATTCTTTTTCTAATTGAATGGCATCTTTATCCCATTCTAAAGCTTCTGCTACATCTTCAGATAATGCTTGTGCGATAATATATTTCTTGCCATTCACATTATATTGACCATATTTTAAATCAGGATGAACTGTAATCGCTACGTTAGATGGAATAGTCCATGAAGTAGTTGTCCAAATAATGAATTGAGCATCCTCATCTACTACACCTTTAGTATCTTTCACGTCAAATGCTACATAGATAGATGCAGAACGTTTATCATGATATTCAATTTCAGCTTCAGCTAAAGATGATTCACTTGACGGTGACCAATAAACTGGTTTCTTACCTTTATAAATTAATCCTTTATCCGCCATCTCACCAAATAAACGAATTTGAGCAGCTTCATATTCAGGTTTAAGCGTGATATAAGGATCATTAAAGTCTCCTCGTACACCAAGGCGTTTGAAATCTTTCTTTTGTAATTCAATTTGTTCTAACGCAAATTCCTTACATTTTTCTCTAAATTCAGCAATTGACATTTTTTTGCGATCTACGCCCTTTTTAGTCAAAGCTTGTTCAATTGGTAAGCCATGTGTATCCCAACCTGGAACGTATGGTGCGTAAAAACCTTGCATCGTTTTATAACGTACAATAATATCCTTAATGATTTTGTTTAACGCATGCCCCATATGCAAATTACCATTCGCATACGGTGGTCCATCATGTAAGATGTAAGATTGGTTACCTTTATTTTTTTCTAATGCTTTTTGGTATTGATTGTTAGCTTCCCATTGTTCTTGGATTTGCGGTTCTTTATTTGGCAATCCACCACGCATAGGAAAGTCAGTCTTTGGCATTAATAAAGTATCTTTATAGTTCATAATTGATTTCACTCCTTAAATGTAAAAAGAACTCTAAGTTCAATTAAAAAGGGACGGAATTACCGCGGTACCACCCTTGTTAACTCAACTTAGAGTTCTCTCATATATAATATTACTTTGTAAAAATCAGTGATATAAGAGATAGACTTTTATTAGGCTTACACCAACCCTAATTCGCTGTGAAAAGTTTATTATCTCCTACTTGTCTGACTTATTTTATAACAATTATTTATTTGATGTTGATTCGCTTTGACTCACGCTTGATTGTGAAGTAACGTTCTCACTTGTACTAGTTGAGTCACTTGTACTTAGTGAATTTGATGTACTGTTATTTCTCTCGCTTGCAAGCACACTTTCAGATTGTTGAGATTGAGCGCTAAGTTGTTCTTCAGGTGTAATGTCTTGGCTATTTAAATGTTGGAAATTTTCTTGTGTGACTTTTTCTGCATCGATATCATAGTTTAATAAATAATCCCAATCATCATTTTTAAGTAAATCTAATTGAGCTTCAACTAGCATGCGGAAACGTGATCTGAATATTTTAGATTGACGTTTCATATCTTCAGTTTGGAATGATAAATGACGTGCTTTTTCGATAGCGTCATTAACAATTAAATCTGCTTGTGCTTGAGCTTTACTAATAACAGCTTCAGCTTCTTTATTAGCAGCCAATTTAGTCTCTTCTCCAGCTTGTTGAGCTTGAACAAGAGCATCACTTACTGATTGATGAACTTGTTGATAAGATTTAATATTAGTATCTCTCTCTTCAATTACTTTTTCAAGCTGTTTTTTTTCTTCTTTTAAACGTTCAATTTCATTACTTAATTGATTTAAGTAATCACTTACTTCAGCTGGTTCTAAACCATTTTTCACTTTTGTAAATTCTTTATTTTTAATTTCACTAGGTGTAAAAGGCATCCTACATCCTCCTTAAATCAACATTAAATTGACTTATATTTATTACTTAAATAGCGTTCGATAATTTATGTGTATTTTGTCTTTTTTAGTCCTACCACCTATATCAATGATTTGAGCTCTTCCAAATCCTTGAATAGATAATAAATCATTAGTTTGAACTTGAAAATCTGGTGAATCAATAATTGTGTGATTAACTTTCACACGCTTCTTTTCAATTAATTGTTTCGCTATTGTTCGAGATTTATGAATCATTTCCTTTAAAACGACGTCTAATCTCAATGCACTTACAGTACTACCTTGAATTTTCCAATTCTCTACTGATTGTATCATATCTTTAAATGGAATAGAATTAAGTTTAACTGTAGCACCTTTTATCTTTGTTAATTCCAACATAATATACGATTCTAATTGCTTTGTCAAAACAAATTGAATACTGTCGCCGACAATAATATCACCAACTTGTTCCCTTTCTATTCCTAATGACATAAGTGTTCCTAGGACATGTTGATGTTGTATATTAACAAACTTCTCTGGATAGTTGATTTGAATTAATACTTCTTCAAAGTCAGCTTCCCCAGGTTCAAAATAATTAGGGGCAATGAGACCTCGTTTTCTCTCTGCGTTATCCCCACCAAAAAAAGTCACTTTCATATCTTCATAACTGCCTGTTATGACTTCAAGTATATATTGTCCTCTCGGATCGAGAAAATTTGTCAGAATTGGCGCATACTGCTTTTCAACTTGATCACACTTATCTATTAATTGATCTATTAACCCTTGCTCTTCGTCTCTAAAATGCTGATAAATATCGATTATCTTACACCTCTCTGATTCTAAATTAAATGATAAAAGAGGTTGAAACAACCTCTCATGTATTGTCTCAGCCTCTTAAACATCATATATTATTACATTAAATGAACTATTATCATATTAAAGATACTTCTTAAACCAGCTTGGAATAATACAAGTACAAACAAAGCTACAAGTGAAGAAATATCAATCATCCCTATTGGAGGAATAATCTTTCTAAATGGTTCTAAAAATGGTTCATATAATTTACCTAGTATTTCACCGAACTTAGATTCTCTAATATTAGGTACCCAAGATGTAAAGAAATAAATAATCATTCCAAAGTAATATATTTGAACTAGAAAAATTATAAAATTAAAAATGGTAGCTAGTAAACCTACATCCATATAACGTTCTCCTTATTCGTAGTGTTGCGATTCCATTTGTTCAATATGATCTGTAATACTTCCCGCAACTTCTACATTATCAGGTGTACAAAGGAATATGTCAGTACCTACACGTTGAATATCTCCACCAATTGCATAAACTGTTCCACTTAAGAAATCAATAATGCGTTTAGCTGAAATTTTATCAATACGTTGTAAATTCACTAAAGTAGCACGACGGTTTTTTAATTCATCCGCGATATCTTGTGTATCTGAAAATACTCGTGGCTCGAATAAGCACATTTTTGAACTTTCATAACCACTATAACCTTGCGACGTTTGATTCATTGTAACAACATTTTTGCCGTTTGACTTTGATGGCGGTTGATTCATACGCACATTCCTTTCTTCTGAGTTATAATTTCTTGTTGTTTTCTTTTGTGGTACTGTTTTCAATTTACTTTGATTACTATATGAACGTTCTGATTGTTGCGGTTGATTCTGTTGAACATTATTTGTTTCATTTTCTTCATTCTGAACTACACGACGTTGTCGCTCTTCAGGGCTTTCTACTTCTTCTTCATCATCCATTAGAAAAAAATTATTAAATAAATCTTTAATAGCCACGGGGCTCACTCCTATTCTCCTACAAGTTTAGTCCCAATTCTTATAAATGAAGCACCTTCTTCTACAGCAATTGCATAATCATTACTCATTCCCATAGATAAATAGTCGCATGGTGCATAATCTAAATTAAGGTTTTTGATTTCATCTCGTTTTACTCGTAATTGTTTAAATAACTGTCGAATATATGTAGTGTCTTCTATATAAGGTGCCATTGTCATTAATCCAACAATTTTTATTTTATCATATTGTTCAATTTGTTCTATAAAGTGATTAACTTCATTTAAAGCAATACCATGTTTAGATTCTTCTCCTGAGACATTGACTTGTATGAAGCAGGCAATCTCATGATCCGCTCTTTTATTAATTTCCTTAGCTAAACTAAGTCTATCTAGTGCATGTAGGTAATCAATTTCGTTAATGACTTCTTTTACTTTTCTAGATTGTAAAGAACCTATAAAGTGCATAGTAACATCGTTTGGCAAAGCAGATTTCTTCTCTAAAAAGCCTTCTAATCTATTTTCACCAAAATGTCTAAGGCCAGCATCATAAGCTTCTTTAGCACGGTCTATTGTAACATATTTTGTTACTGCAATCACGTTTGGCAAGGTAGACGCTTCACTATTTTTAAAATGTGATTGTATTTCACTTTCAATGTTTCTTAAATTTTGTTTTACATCCATATTCTACTCAACCTCTTCACCATTTGTTAAGTTTAGTTATCACTAATAAATACATATGCATTTAAATATTTATTATTTATATGACTAATCTAATGAGATTATTTTTGGCCTATAAAGGCCAACATTCTACCTGTTTGACCTTTTTCAACTCGATATGAAAAGAAAAGTGATAAATCCTCTGATGTAGCATAATCAGTTATATATATGTTTTCGAATGGTACACCATAATGATTAAGTAATAGCGCATTAGCACGTTTTAAATCAATACCATGTCGATTCTCTCCACGAGTTTCAATATAATCTTTAACATTAATTGGTAATGTTTCAAACTTCGTTTTAATATCATCGTTTATTTCATATGTAGTTGAAGTAGATGGTCCAATTACAATCTTTAGATCATTATAATCAAAATCAATTTGCTTTAACATTTCACTAACAATTTGACCATATGTACCTCGCCAGCCAGCATGTGCTAATCCTACATAGTGATGTTTTTCACTATAGAAATAAACTGGTACACAATCAGCGTAGCACATCGTTAATAACGTATCAGGGTCATATGTATAAATCCCATCAATACCATACATATCATCTGTTAATGTATCGATGTTAGTTCCACGATGACTTTGCGAAATTTCCATTACTCGATTTTCATGAGTTTGAATTGGAAATACCCATTGTGCTCTTTCAAACCCAATCGCGTCCGCCAACATTTCTTGGTGTTTAGTAATATTTTCAGGATTATCATCCACATATCTTGCCATATTGAATGATGATTCTGGATATAGACTATAGCCACCTTCTCTTGTAGTGAATCCTAATTTAACATGCTTCAAGTCTTGAGATTCATATTTCAAGTGATGGGGATACTTTACAAATTTCTCTGACACGAGATCAAACCACCTTAATTAAAAGTTTTATTTTTGTCGATTTCTAAAAACCTTACTCTAAAATTGAATATAGATATATTATATAACAATCTTCACTTTACTTGAAAGTAAATAAAAAAGGGAGCGAACATGAATCCACAAGTGAATTCGCCGTTCTACTCCCAATTAGGAATGATTAAGACGATAAATACACTTAATCATACAACGAAATATAGACAAAACTTATTTTCAATTAACGTCTAGTTCTTCTAGAACGTCTTTCTTCTCTATTTCTGATAAAGCTAGGAATATCGTCATCTTTAGTAGTATGACTTCTTTCTGATACACTTTCAGAAGAACGAGAGCTTGATGAGCTTTGAGAGAATGATTCTTCTCTTGGCGTACTTGTTTGTGTTGAAGTGCTTGAAGTTGCACTTGTTCCGAAACCAGTACTTGAAGCTTTACGTCCTTGTGAAGTTGGTTTATCTTCAAAACCAGTAGCAATTACAGTTACTACGATTTCATCTTGTAGTTCAGGATTGATAACTGTACCAAAGATCATATTTACATCTTCATCTGCAGCATCTTGCACGATGTCAGCCGCTTCTTGAGCTTCAAATAATGATAGTGATTCCCCACCAGTGATGTTCATTAACACACCTTGAGCACCAACGATTGAAGTTTCAAGTAATGGTGATGAAATTGCTTTTTTAGCTGCTTCAACTGCTCTGTTCTCTCCAGAAGAGACACCAATACCCATTAAAGCAGAACCTTGGTTAGACATAATTGTTTTAACGTCAGCAAAGTCTAAGTTTACTTCACCTGATACAGCGATTAAGTCAGAGATACCTTGAACACCTTGACGTAATACATTGTCTGCTTCTTTAAATGCTTCCATCATTGGAGTTGATTTATCAACGATATCTAATAAGCGATCGTTAGGGATAACAATTAGTGTATCAACTGCTGCTTTCATAGATTCAACACCAGCTGCTGCTTGAGTTGAACGTTTACGTCCTTCAAAACCGAATGGACGTGTTACTACACCAACAGTTAATGCTCCCATTTCTTTAGCAATCTTAGCTACTACTGGTGCAGCACCTGTACCAGTACCGCCACCCATACCAGCAGTTACGAATACCATATCTGCACCTTGGATTGCATCTTCAATTTGTTCACGTGACTCTTCAGCTGCTTTTTTACCAATTTCTGGATTTGCACCAGCACCAAGTCCGCGTGTTAATTTCTCACCAATTTGGATTTTAGATTCTGCTTTAGATAAGTTTAAAGCTTGTCCGTCTGTATTAATTGCAATAAATTCTACATTGTTCATGCCATGGTCGATCATACGGTTAACAGCGTTGTTACCACCGCCACCTACACCGATGACTTTTAATGTCGCTAAATGATTAAATCCTTGTTCAAATTCTAACATTTATATTTCCTCCTAGTCTTTTTGGCCCATCATTCAAATAGAGATTTCATAAGTTTTTTAAATTTGCCCTCTTCTTTTTGAGGTTGCTCTTGATCATCATCATAATGTTCTGTCGTATCGTGATGACTTTCGTTGCTATCATACTTATCATAGTCGTCTACTTTATCTGTTCTTTCATGTGGTTCGTTGTAGTCTTCTTCATAAGTATCTTCATTTTTATTTGACTTACGTTTAAACCAGTCAAATCCACCTGATTTAGAAGTATGTTCTCTCTCGTTATCTTCAATAACTTCTTCTTCAAACTCATCATTATCTTGATAACTCATTGTAACATAATCGAGCAACTCATCAAAAGTGATGCTACTAGATATAGTAGAAATAGCTGATGTAAATTCTGGCTTTCTGATACCCATTTGTGACGGTGTATGAACTCTAATCTTTTCATTTACCATCGTATTAAGTAATTCTTTAACTCCTAATAAGTTTGAAGAACCGCCAGTTACAATGAAACCACCGTTCACTCTAGTTAATCCTAAGTCAACTAATACATCAAACACCTCATCAAAGATATCTTGCATTGTTCTCTCAATTACAGCACTTAAATCTTTTTGAGTATATTCAACTAATTCATCACTGTCTACTTGATCTACACTAAATACATCTTGATCTGATGCAGAATTAGCATAAGCATGACCATATTGATGTTTAATCTTTTCAGCCGTTTCATATGTAGTATTTAGTTCTTCAGCAATATCATCAGTAATATCGCGACCTGATAATTCAATTGAATCAGCGTCTACTAATTCTCCACGCTCATAAAAGGCAATTTGAGTTAAATCTTCACCAATATCTATTACACATGCTCCTAATTCTTTTTCAGTAGCTGTAAGAATTGAGCCGTAATTATAAGCATCTGAATAAACATCTAAAACATCTACGCCACATGATTCTACACATTTAATCATGTTGATTAAGATAGATTTATGAATTGCAATAACTCCTGCTTCAACTCTTAATGAGTGTCTAGCAATCAATTCTTTAGGGTCTGATACTTCATTATCCCCATCCACAATAAAACGAATAGGGAATACATCAATTACATCAGTATCCGCTACATCATTTTTTTGACGAATACCTTCTAGCACTTCTTCAATGTGTGTGCCGTTTATTTCAGTATCTTCATAAAAATCAATTTCATTTGCTTCATCATATACTTCAGTACCTATGATAGGTAATTTTAAGAAAACTTCTTTAATGTCTACACCTGATGCGATAGAAGCTTTTTTAATTGTATCTTTAACTGCTTGTTTAGCAATGTCGAAATCATCAATTAATCCGTTCTTGATACCGCTAGTGTAGGTTTGTCCTGTACCTATCACATTTATTCCATTGTGAAATTTTTCGCCTACTATTGTTTTTACACTTGATGAACCAATATCTATGCTTACATAGTAATGTTCCTCCATAGATAGGCACCTCCTGACAAATTACTATTAAAATACACTATGTTTAGTTTACAATACGTCGTAAGGCTTGTGAACTATAAACACATATTAATATCGAAATTTTTTAATTATTTGAATCTGATTGTTCGTTAATTTTATTTAAAGCGCTTTGTAACTCATCTTTTGCATCAGTTTCTTGTTGTGATTTTTGACGAACATTTTGATCGAATTTTGAATCTCCGCTACTGTTTTCATTATACGGTATAAATGATGCACCTACAGATAAATCTATATAACCTTGGGTTTTCAAGTTACCAGAGTCGTCTTTTGATAAAGATTGTGACATTTGAGGATAATATTTAATTTTATTAGCAATCGTTTTTATGTTGCCAACTACTTGCATATCATCTTGCATATATAAAAGAATTCGATTAGGGTTATTTTGCTTAGGTGCGTACTTAATTTCTGAAATCATATCTCTAATGTCTGGGGACATCTTAGATAAAGATTTAATCATGTTGCTTTTTTCTTCACCTTTAAATCCTTCTAAAATAGGTCCACTTCCGGCAATATTACCATCAAAGTTTTTCAATTCTTGATTTCCTTCTATAATTGGCACATATTTATTCTTTTCTTTAACAACACCCACAACTTGATTTTCAGTTATTTGCACTTTCAACGTATTCGGTAATTGCTTTTTAATTTTCACGTCTTTTATTAAATCATTCTTCTTCAGATTTTGAATACCTTTACGTTTACTATAGGTATACATTCTTGAATTATCTTTTACATCCAAAGCTTTTTCAACTTGACTGTTACTCACATTGTTATTTCCACTAATTTTAATATTAGGAATTCTACTTAGTGGTGTAAACATGTAGAGTAAAAATAAAATTATTAATAATACTAAAAGTGTAATGATAATATACTGAATTCTTTTTTGACGCTTCCTTCGCTGAATTCTTAATTGTTCTTTTCTCTCTTGTGGTGATAAATGATCAAATTGTGTACTCTTGGCATGTTTTTTTCTTTTACGATTGTCATTGAACTCTTTAACTCTATCTTTAATAGATAGCTTATATGTGTTTTCACTAGAATTAGTGGAGAGTCTGTGACTATCATTCGTTTTTGTACTTTCAACGCTTTGAGCATCTTCATCAGATGTTTCGTTAGATTGTTCAATTGCTTCATTTTGTTCCAATTGTTCGGATTCATTGGATTGATTATTAAAGTTATCTTCATCTATTGATTGATTTTGATCTTGTTGTTTAGAGGTCTCATTAGGCTTATTAATTTTATACAATTGAGCGTCATCTGTGGAAATTTTATTCTTATCCTTATGATTAGCATCATGATTTGAAAGGTGTTCTTCATTGTTTAATTCTCGATTTCTTTTTTCAATAAGACTTTGAATCGAGCTCACCTTATTATCTTTACGTCGTTTATCTTTCACTTGATTTCACAACCTTTAATAAGATGGTAAGTGGGCACGGAAACTTTCTATAAATCTTTCACCACGTTCTTCAAATGTTTTATATTGATCCCAACTTGCACATGCAGGTGATAGTAAGACAACGTCATTCGGTTCGACTACATCTTGTACCTTTTTAACAGCGTCTTCAATATCTGTAGCTTTCACCACTAACTTACCTTGACTATTGCCAAGCTTAGCAAATTTTTCTTGAGTTTGACCAAAAACAACCATGACACGTACATTCTTCATATAAGGTATTAATTCATCGAAATCATTACCACGATCTAAGCCACCACATAACCAAACTATTGGTTGCTTGAATGAATTTAATGCAAATTGTGTAGCAAGTGTGTTTGTAGCTTTAGAGTCATTGTAATACTTGTTAGTGCGATTTGTACCTATATATTGTAATCTGTGATCTATACCAGAGAATGTCGTTAAACTATCTATAATTGCTTTTATTGGAACACCAGCTAAGATTGAAGCTAATACTGCAGCTAGAATATTTTCTAAATTATGTTCCCCAGGTAATACTAAATCATCTATATTAATGATTCTTATTCCTTTGTAAACAATAAACCCATCTTCAATATAAATACCGTCTACTTCTTGTTGAGTAGAGAAATACAATGTTTTAGCTTTCAAATTTTCAGACTCAATTAAATGTCTTTGATGATAATTACATATTAGGTAATCATTTTCTGTTTGATTTTTGTAAATCTGTTTCTTTGCGTTTTGATAGTTTTCAAGTGTTTCGTGATAATCTAGATGAGCAGAATATATATTTGTGATAATCGCAATATGCGGACGATATTGCTCTACACCTAATAATTGGAATGAAGATAATTCAGTTATTAGATATTCATTAGGTGAGGTTTCTTGTGCTACTTTAGATGCTACATAGCCTATATTTCCAGAGAGTCTCCCAGTCAATCTACTTTTCTTAAACATATCGCCAATTAAAGAAGTCGTAGTTGTTTTACCATTAGTTCCAGTTACAGCTATAATCGGTGCTTCTGATATTAAATAACTTAATTCTACTTCAGTTAATATTTTTAAATGTCGCTGATATGCTTCCTGAATTATAGAAACTGTATAAGGAATACCAGGATTTTTTACTATAATTGGCTCATTATCTAACAGTGATAAAGGATGTCCACCATCAACTATTTTAACTCCTAGCGCCTCTAAATCCTTGGCATGAGGATCTTGTGACAAGTCTTTGCCATCATTTACAGTCACATTGGCACCTAATTTGATTAATAATTTAGCTGCTTCATATCCGCTTTTGGCTAGTCCTACTACAAGAACATCTTTATTTTCTAATCCTGTATAATTGAGCATGCTAATGCACTCCTATCCATAATCCGATTAATCCTGAAATTAAACCTGCTGTCCAGAACACTGTCACTACTTTCCATTCTCCCCAACCACTTAATTCAAAGTGATGATGAATCGGGCTCATCTTAAAAATACGCTTTTTTGTAAGTTTATATGAAGCAACTTGCAACATAACTGAAGCTGTTTCAATTACAAATACTAGTCCAATTAGTAACAATGATAATTCTTGATTTAGCATAATTGATATCGTTGCGAAAATTCCACCTAAAGCTAAACTACCAGTGTCTCCCATAAATACCTTTGCAGGATTAAGGTTATACGGTAAAAATCCTAATAATGCAAAAATCATTATAATACAAAATGCTCCAATTGCTGGTGAATCTAAAACAAAGCTCATAATGGCGTACATTGTAAAACCAATGATTGATAATCCTGTTGCTAAACCATCTAAACCATCTGTTAAATTCACAGCATTTGAGAATCCAACTTGCCAAAAAACAATAAAAATCACATATGCAAAAGATAATGGAATACTAATATTTGTAAAAGGTATGTTTAGATTAGTTGAAAATTCTACAAGATGGAAAACATCACTTAGTAAAAAGAATACAACTGCAATTGCAATTTGTGCTAAAAATTTCTGCTTACTTGTTAAACCTTGGTTGTTTTTCTTAACTACGATGATGTAATCATCAATAAAACCTATTAAACCAAAACCAATTGTCACAAATAATAATAAAATGATTGGATTTGAATTATCTACAAAGAAAATTGCAAAAATTGAGGTAATGATAATACTAATTAGAAAAGTCAAACCACCCATTGTCGGTGTGCCTGTTTTTTTCATATGGCTTTGTGGACCTTCTTCACGAATGCTTTGTCCAAATTTCATTCGCTTAAGCGCTGGAATTAAAATAGGTACTAAGATAAAAGTAATTAATAGTGCGATTACCGCAAGTATAAAAAGCATAATTGTCTCCTTTATATATTTAATTTTAGTTTTGTCTTCTGAGTTTATTAATTGATAATATCTCGTTCATTTTATCAATATTTTAAAGTAAATTCATTTAAAATTTGTATGAGATCGAATGACGTCCTTCGAAGTAACACGAGCTAAGAAGGGAATGATATAACCACCCCTTCACTTATATTTGCTACTAAAGTTTTATTTTGTAACCTATACTCACTGTGCTTGTCACAACTTTTAGACGTTCATTCAATTCTCATAACTTATCATCTACTTTTTCAAGTCAAATTATAATTACTCGTTAGAATCTTGACTATTGTTTGTCTGTTGTTCTTGTTCAGAAGAGCTTGAAGTATCATTCTTATTGTCTTTTTCCTTATCGTCTGAAGAAGAACTGGCTTCATCTTTATTAGAAGAGTCATTTGATGCTGTCTCATTGTCATTCGTATTCGTCGATGTATCGTCAGGATCTTCTGGAGATAATTCAATTTCAACCTTACTATTGTCTTTTAATGTAGTTCCAATGTTAACCGATTGTTTTGTTACATAGCCACTACCTTTAGTTGTAACGTTAATGCCAGTTAATTCTTGGAAGGCAAGTACATCATCTTTTGTCCAACCTTTCATATTTGGCATTGTAATATCACCATCAGTTAATAAGAGCACCTTACTATTAGGCAATAATTTTTTATTGGCTTTAATTGATTGAGATTTGACGTTATCTCCATTACCAATAACGGTTGCTTGTAAATCTTCAGATTTCAAACTTTCTTTTGCTTTATCAGTAGATTGTCCAGTTACATTTGGTACTTTTGAATATTGTGCAGATTTAGTTTCATCTTTTTTAGAACCTACATTTAAATATTTAAGTGTATTTTCCATAATTGGTTTGAAAGCCTTACTTACACCCATTTCATAAGCTTCTTGATCATTCTTTTGAGCTAAGCTCATACCGGCATAAACAATAACTTCAGGATTTTTCTTAGGCGCATCACCAATGAAACTTACAAAGTATGGATTTTCACCCTTAACATATCCGCCGCTCTTTTCATCCGCCACTTGGGCAGTACCTGTCTTACCTTCAATATCATAACCATCTACTCTATAATTCATCGCATGACTCTTCTTACTATTAACTACTTTATCTAATTCTGTTTCCACTTTACTTGCGGTAGAAGCAGTAATTGGTTTGCCAGCAATTTCTTTTTTGCCTTGATAGAATGTCTTTTTGGAAATTGGATTTTTAATACTATCCACAAACCATGGTTTAAGCATATTCCCTTTATTAAAGAAAGCAGATTGTGCCTGAATCATTTGTACCGGCGTAACAGTTGTTGATTGCCCGAATGCTGACGTTTTTTGTTGTAATTCATTCGACCAAGCAATATTACCTTCTGCTTCACCATCAAACAGACCACCAGTTGGTTTGCTAAAACCAAATCTTTCGTACCATGATTTCATTTTGTCAGCACCTACTAAGTCTTGTAAGTGCATCATCAGTGTATTTGAAGAATAAGTAAAGCCTAATGACATTGGAATTTCGCCCCAACCAGTTTTATTCCAGTCGGAAATTCTAGAACCCATGATATCACGATGTCCAGACTCATATTTTTTCTTAGGATCAAACTTACCTTCCTGTATAGCTGCCGCTAAACCAAATGATTTAAAAGTAGAACCTGGTTCATACGTATTTTGATATAAATCATTCGCCCATTTTTTCCCGAAATCTTCACCTGTCTCAGGATTAAACGTAGGACGTTGACTGAATGCTAAGATTTCACCTGTTTTAGCATCCATGACAACAGCAAATAAATCTTTTGGTTGATATCTCTTAACCATATCATCCAATGCTTCCTCAACGAATACTTGAATATTTGAATCAATTGTTAAATGAACATCATCACCACGTTTAGGTGATTTTTCATTTTTAGTATTTGGAGCAATATATCCCCAAATATCTTGTATATAAGATAATGCACCTTTAGTTCCACTTAAATAACTATCAAAGATTTTTTCAACACCAAGTGCACCTTTTAATTCGCCTGTATCTGGATTTTTTTGTGCCATTCCTATTAAGTGAGACGCAAAATTACCATTTGGATAAAAGCGTTCAGTTTCTGGATATAGTGTAATACCTGGTAAGTCCATTTTTTCCAGTTTCTGTTTATCTTGATAAGTTAAATTAGTTCCTTTTTGACCAAATTCCACTTGGAATGCTTTTTTCTGATTAAGTCGTTTTTCAATTTCTTCCGGTTTCATGTCTATAATTTTAGAAAGTTCTTTAGCAGTCTTCTTTTTATCCTCTACATAGCGAGGTTTGTCTCCACTTTTACCTGCGCTCTTATCGACTACCGCTACAACTTTATATCTTTCGACATCTTCGGCAAGAATTTTACCGTTTCTATCATAAATCTTGCCTCGTTCAGCTTGTTCATTGTTTTGAACTAAATATTTTTCATTCGCTCGCATTACTAAATCTTGTCCATCAGAATGCCCTGTGATCATAATATATGAATATCTTAAAACCAATATAAAAAAGAGCAGTCCGAATATACCAACAAGGAGGACTGCTCCTAATTTATTTTTTCTAATTTTAATTTTTCGCTTCGCCATTTGTACGCACTACCTTTACATTGTCGTTATTTAGGCTCATACCTTGTGCTTTAGCCTTGTCGTAAATGCGTTGGTAAGAAGAACTTTTTTTAATTTCAGATTGAATTGCGCTATTTTCACTTGATTGTTGTTCAATTTTGGAGTCTAAATCTGCAATCTTTCCATTCGTATCATACGCATCCATTTTTAAAGATAGCATATAAATAGCAATAACTGCAATTGCAGTAACAAGTGTTATGTATAAGTATTTCTCAAATCTTGTGAGTTGAACTACAACCTTCTTAGTAACAGTTCTTGTTTGTGGTTCCGATTGAGGTTGTTGTTTCGGTATACTATTGTGCTGGACGTCTTCATATGGTTCATATATTTCTTCTACAGCCATCGTCAATTACTCCTTATTTTAAAATTTCTGCAACACGTAATTTTGCACTGCGCGCTCTGTTATTTTCATCCAAATCTGTATCCGTTGCCGTAATTGGTTTGCGATTTACTCTCTTGAGTTTAGGTGTGTAAGCTTCAGGAATAATTGGTAATCCTCTAGGCACATCAGGACCATTTTCATACTCTTGAAACATCTGTTTGCATAATCTGTCTTCTAAAGAGTGGAAAGTGATTACTGAAATTCTGCCTCCAACTTTTACAAGCTCGATTGCCTGCTCAATTGAATCTTCGAATGCAGATAATTCGTCATTAACAGCAATACGTATAGCTTGAAATACACGTTTTGCAGGATGACCACCTTTTCTTCGAGCTTTAGCAGGAATGCCTTCTTTAATGATGTCAACTAGCTCTAATGTAGTTTCGATAGGCTGATGTTCACGATGTGCTTCGATTCGTCTCGCTATTTGTTTAGAAAATTTTTCTTCACCATAGCGATAAAAAATCTTCACAAGTGCTTCATATGGCCATTGATTGACTACTTCGTATGCGCTAAGTTGCTGCGTTTGATCCATTCTCATATCAAGTTTAGCATCATGATGATAACTAAATCCTCGCTCTGGAACATCCAACTGTGGACTAGAAACGCCTAAGTCATAATAAATTCCGTCTACCTTTTCAATGTTTAAGTTTTTTAAAATGTCAGTTAATTCTCTAAAGTTACTATGTACGAACGTGACTTTATGTAGATGATCTTTCAATACTTCTTTAGCATTATCTAATGCTGTAGTGTCTTGATCAATCGCAATTAATCTACCGTCATCGTTTAATTGATTTAATAAATAGAGTGCATGACCCGCGCCACCAAGCGTACAGTCTACGTAAATACCATCTTCTTTGATGTCTAAATAATCAATTGTTTCGTTAAGCATAACGCTAATATGATGAAACACGACTTATTCCTCCATTAAAAATCAAAATCTATTAAATCTTCAGCAATATCTTCGAAACTCTCTTCAGATTCATCATAAAAATCATTCCAAGTTTCTCTATCCCAAATTTCAATTCGATTTGAAACACCTATTACTGTACATTCTTTAGTTAAACTAGCGTACTTCCTCAAATTTTGAGGAATGTTAATACGCCCTTGCTTATCCAATTCTACTTCGATGGCACCTGAGAAGAACATACGCATAAACTTACGTGCGTCTTTCTTTGTCATAGGTAAGGTTTTCATTTTTTCTTCTATTTGTTGCCACTCTTCAAGTGTGTAACCGAATAAACATTTATCAAGGCCTCGCGTGATAATAAAACGTTCGTTTAAGTCATATCTAAACTTAGATGGAATTATCATACGTCCTTTAGCATCAAGTTGATGTTCGTATTCTCCCATGAACATTATTATCACCTCACCTTATTTATAATTTACCACATATCCCCACTATCCTCCACTAATTCTGTAAAATATCTTAAAATTCTTTTTTTTATACAAAAAAACCTATTTTATCATTCGATAAAATAGGTCTAAAGCTTGATTTATTAAGGTTTAATGATGATTTGATCAAATGTATATTCAAGTGGTGGGAAAGTGGAGGGACTAAACACATCAATCCCAAAATCATTCATAATTTGTAGTGGATTCCAGATTCTTTCTTGTAATCCGTGGTGAGGATGTAATACTAAATCCAATTCTCTAAATTGTCTCATACTAATATCATTCTCACGTTCAATATTTAACAAATAGCGTTTCAATAAATAATCAAATTGTTTATTATGAATTTCTTCATTTTTAGTTACTAAATTTAAATTATCTTGATTTTCCTTAACTTCATTTAATAATTGTTGATACACATTTTTATGTTTTGCTTTCAATTCTTCTACTTGTTGTATAAACGTATTGGAAGCTTTTTCACGTACAAATTCATTTTTGTCATCATCGATACCATTTTGAATAACTTTTTCAACATTTAGGCTGTATTGTTTAAGTAGTTTTTGTGTTCTTTCCATCATATATGTCATCTTCATACGTGGAAGAACGATCGGCATTTCTACATTAAGTAATTTGAATACATTATTTAGTTCTGCCCAATATTTAATTTCACTTGGACCACCTATGAATGCTACTGTATTAAATAACCATTCTTCCATGACTGGTCTCGTAACGACGTTGTTTGAGAAACGCTCCGGCTCTGTCTCTATTAATTCAATTAATTCCTCTTCAGAGTAAGTAATATCAGATTTACTTAATTTAAAATGATTATCTTCTTTTGATATTAATTGACGCATACCATCCTCATGAAGGAACAAATGTACATTAGTATCTGTCTGTACCATTTGTGTTAATCCCGATGCAATGGTTTGCTCTTGTGTTTGTCTGAATACTTGATTAATTTTAGAATGATTATTTACTATTTGTTTGAGTAATGGCTTTTCAAGTTGTCTAAGCTTATCGTTCTGTGCATCGATGAGTAGCACACCGTGTTCTTTAAAGACCGCATGCAATAAAGCCTTAAATATATCAGACCAAGTATCAAACTCATTAATAATTTCCACGCATAATTTATATAAAGGTTTAGAATGTTTAGTTTCTTTTAATTCTTCGAAGAAAAGATTTAATGCATTAAGCATAGCTTCCTTATCAGGAGTATATCTTGAAACATTTGTTTCTGGAGGCGTCATTGTATGGTACTTTACTTTCTTTAATTGCGCCTCATTCGCATTATAAACATACGTATGATTCACTTCATCAAAATCATGATCCTCTCCAGCAATCCAAAACACAGGAACAACCGTTTCACCGTATTCTTTAGTTAGTTGACTACTTAACGTTACTATCGAAAGAATTTTATGGAAAGTGTATAAAGGTCCCCCAAACAATCCTGCTTGTTGACCTCCAATAACTACTTTAGCTCCTTGTTCAAGCGCCTCAATATGCTCTAGCTGAGAAGTAGTTAATTTCAAATCGGCCATATAGTCTTTAATGATTTGTGCTAATTGTTTTTCTCTACCATTATTAGGACGTTTCATCCTAGTCGTGAAACTAGCTGTCTCAACTGGGTTATATTGATAAAATTCTAATAAACTTTTATCACTTTCTTTTAATTTTGAAATAAATGAATCTTTTTCTTTAAAATGAGTTACTCGACAGTCCATATCTATACTCCTTCAACATAGCTATTACTCATATAGTATAAAGATTATAGCATTGTATGACAATTTAACGGCTTAAAAATTTGTAATTTTTGAAGTGAAATTTACCCTTTCGTCCTAAAAATACAATTGAATGAAATTTACATATTATTTAAGTTATAATATAACAAAAGAAATAAGGGGGATAACGCAAATGAGTGAAGTAAAACATCTTGAAATTAATTATAAAACAGACGAATTGTTTGAAGCTTTTAGAGAATTCGGTAACAAAGATTTATACATGGTTGAAGAACTACAAGGCCAAATGATCGATGCCAGTTCTGAATCACCATTCTATGGCATCTTTCACGGTGAAAACCTTGTTGCCCGAATGGCTTTACTAAAAAAGGGTGACGTTGAAGAAATTTACTTCCCAGAATTCGATGATTATTTACTACTTTGGAAACTAGAAGTTTTAGATAACTATAAAAATAAAGGGTACGGTCAGTCACTTATTGATTATGCAAAATCTTATCATATGCCTATCAAAGCCATTGCACGTCAAAATTCTAAAGAATTTTTAATGAATCAAGATTTTGAGGATGTACA
The DNA here is from genome assembly GCF_033283605.1 of Staphylococcus sp. NWU MKU2. Lineage (NCBI taxonomy): Bacteria > Bacillati > Bacillota > Bacilli > Caryophanales > Staphylococcaceae > Staphylococcus > Staphylococcus sp. NWU MKU2. The sequence goes on from NZ_JAVSMH010000001.1 coordinate 20,747, forward strand.
CGCTAAAAATCCTGAAGGTCATGATGTACTCGTATGGTCTCCTAAATAATTAAATAGAATATGGAAAAGCTATGGAGTGATAAAAATTCTATCAGAATCTTTACCACTCCAACTTTTTGCATAAAATGTTTTTACTCATTTTCAATTAAATCAACTAATTCACTCAATGATTTAATTTCGTAATCTGGATTTATATCAGAATTATTCTTTTTATTTCTTACATTAAACCAGCATGTAGCTATTCCCGCATTTTTTCCGCCTAATACATCTGAAGTTAATGAATCACCTACAATAATGGTAGATTTTCGTTTGTCCTTACCAATTTTTTCAAACACATAATCAAAAAAACTCAATCATTGGCTTTTGATAACCCGTTTCCTCTGATATAAATACACCATCAAATGTGTCTTTAAATTGTAATTGAGCGATACGTCTTTTTTGAGTATCTGTAACACCATTAGTAACAATATAAAGCTCATTGTTTTGAACTAATCGATCTATCGTTTCTAGAGTGGAATCAAAATGCTTAATGGGTGCTTTTGCTAATTCATCCCTAAAAGTAACATCTGCTTGTTTACCATCCACTTCAATACCATAATAATTAAAATATTCAATGAATCTGTGTGAAAGAACTTCTTCTTTAGTTAGTTTATTCTTTTGAAAAGCCTCCCAATGTGCCTGATTAATTTGTTTAAAAAATTGAAAGTCTTCTGCTGTTGGGTAATGATGATAATGTTTGGCCATATTGTGAAAAGCTTTATCTTCAGCATCATAAAAATCAACTAATGTATCATCGAAGTCTAATAATATTGTATTATATTTCATATTTTCATCCTTAACGTTTATTTTCTAAAATCTATTTTAACAGAAATATATTTATAAATTAAAAAAAGACCAGAGCGCTTGCCCTGGTCCATGATAATTAAAATTTCAAATTAGAAGCCGAAAATTTTACCTAAAGCACTGATTCCATTTTCTACGATACCTACGATGCTTGTACCCATTTTACCCCAGTCTTTATCTTGTCCTGCTTGTACTGCTGCTGCAATTGCTTCTGCTAATTTTTGCATATTTATCTCTCCATTTCTCTATATTTTTTTATGATTCAAACTAAGTTTTAAAATAAACGTTAAATTAGAAACCAAAGATTTTACTTAATTCAGTTACACCGTTTGAAACGATATCTAAGATACTTGTACCTAATTTAGTCCAGTCTTGGTTTTGACCTGCTTCAATTGCACTCTTTACTGCGTTTGCGATTTTTTCCATGATCATTATCTCCTTTGTATTGTTTATTTATATTAATAAAATGTTATCAGTCGAACTTAGAATCCGAATAATTTACCTAGAATGCCAACACCGTTTTCTACGATACCTACAATGCTTGTACCTAATTTAGCCCAGTCTTGGTTTTGGCCTGCTTGAACTGCATCTGAAATTGCTTGTACTAATTTTGACATTTAAATCGCTCCATTCTTTTAATTTTATATATTTAAATTGTTTGCCTTTTAGTTTTAGAAACCGAAGATTTTACTTAATTCTGTAACACCGTTTGAAACGATATCTAAGATGCTTGTACCTAATTTAGTCCAGTCTTGGTTTTGACCTGCTTCGATTGCACTTTTTACTGCGTTTGCGATTTTTTCCATGATTACTATCTCCTTTATAATGTTTATTTATATTTTCAATAAATGTTATATGTGGAAACTTAGAATCCGAATAATTTACCTAAAATGCCAACACCGTTTTCTACGATACCTACAATGCTTGTACCTAATTTAGCCCAATCTTGGTTTTGACCTGCTTGAACTGCATCTGAAATTGCTTGTACTAATTTTGAAATTTAAATCGCTCCATTTCTTTTTATTTAAAGTATTTAAATCTTAATGTATGAAATTCAATAGATACATTAAGCTATTTCTTAAAACCAAAAACGATTAATTGGTAAGTTTTTGTTTACCTATCGTTTTGTTACTTATACTATATAGTGATTTATGCTATTTGCGTTCTATCTTTCTTAACTTATAAATTAGACATCAAAACTGTAGACCTTTGATTATATAAAACACACTTAGGCATTCAAATATGTTGTGCAAAATCTGACAATTCTGCAAACGTTTACAAGAACTTTACATTGGCTTTATATTTTTTTAAAATTCACCTTGTTTTATAAACGCTTTAACCTACTAGTAGATCCATTGCAAGTCTAGGATTCTCAATACAACCATTTATTTAAACAGACAAGTGAATATATTCTAGTCCTTTTCAACTATTTAATTAATCGTAATGTTAATCATTGCAACTTTATTAATTTCTGTATTTCACTATTTATCATGATACTTTTATTTAGTAATTGGATTGAGTATATGAATAGTAGATGAGAATTATTTCAACACTTAGGATCTATTTATTACTTTATTCATTCATAGATGTTCATAGTTTGTTCATAGTTGCTTATAATGTCTCCTATTGGTTCTATACATTTGATTACTTCTGCGTCCATATGGCTTGAAAATATTAATTCAATTGCTCGACTTTATGTGTTATTGCACTTGCACATAGTCGATATGAGTTACAAATACACATAATTAGTGAAAAATATAAACTTTTTTTATATTAAAGCTATTGCTAAATAAGGTTTCTTTAGCTATAATAATTCTTGTGTTAAAAATTCATGTCCTGGTAGCTCAGCTGGATAGAGCAATGGCCTTCTAAGCCATCGGTCGGGGGTTCGAATCCCTCCCAGGACGCTATTAACCGAAAATTAAACACTTTTCGAAATTAAGAATCCCATAACGACGGGGTTCTTTTTATTTTGCTTATTAATAACACACCATATAATACAAATTTTTAGGGACTTTTTAGGGACCCGAGTCCCTCACATAAAATAACCCGTCGAATTCGACGGGGTTTAGAATATTTAATACGAACGAGCTAAGTATTATTTTAACATAAAAAAATAACCGTACCTATTAAGATACGGTTAATGATTAATCGCAAACAATTGAGTAGCCTTTTCAATTTTAGGCCTAAGACGGTAGCTAATTGTCATCTCAATAGCTTACTTTAATGATATTTATTATAACATAAAAAAACCACCCAGTGGCATCTGTGGGTGGTTAAAAGTAAACGGTGCAGTCAGATACTTACTGTTAAACGCGAGCAAGTCCTCTGCACATAATAAAACATACCAAATGATAGTATGCCAGTGTTAAACACTGTTTCCTCATCACTACTATAACACTTTACATGCGTACGCGTATAGCTTTTCTGTAGTATTCAAAGTTAGATTATCAACTTCACGCTTACCTTGTCTTAATTGTGATAGTACATATTGTGATACACCAGTAGCTTTATATATTTTATATCCTGTTATATCACTTTCAATCAATTCAATTATCTTCTTTTTGTATTCTGACAAGTTCTTCACCTTCATATCTATATCCTAATTTTTTCATATGTTGGATTCTTGCAAATTTAATTATTTCGGGCAATAATAAAATACATACGATAAGCATTACTTTAAAAATGATATTCATTTGAATTCATCACCTATCTGTTATATAATAACCATGAAAAGAGGTAGGGGCTTTCGCCCCTGTTGGATTAATCATTTTTCTGATTATCTTTCTTGGCTTTAAGATAATCGAGGTGCCATTTTCTAAGTTGTTTTAATATTGCTGGTGTTCTTTGTACTGTAACAAGTACGATGAGCATCAGCATTTTTATGATGTCGTCCAATTTAACCACCTCCTCTCATGGTGGTTTGTAAGCTATTAACTAACTTACAAATATAATTATACTAAACAAATGTTTATTATACAAGAGCTTTCTATAAAATTTTGCATAAAAAAAACAGGGACAAGCACGAAACTTGTCCCCAAAAATGTGTCAAACAAATAGGTTAATGTTTGCTGATTATATCATATTATTTTAAAATTCCCCATACTTGTTTCATTTTGTTTTTAGGTGGTTTTTTACCGTTCCAAGTCCCTACTGGTAAATAAATTCTTTCGCCTTCAAAACTGTCATATCCTACCCATACATGCTTATCTTGTAACATTAATTCATCATATTCAATTTTAGTGTTGGCTGGTAAATCACCTGCTTCATTATTTCTCAATCTGAATGGACCAACGTAACGTGCTTGAATAGGTTGATTACCATTAATGAATGAACCTTTTTGTGCTTTGTAGTAAGTACCATATTTATTTTTCTTCCAACCAGTAGGTAATACTTCTTGTTTAGCGATTTCTTTTTTCACTTCTTGTTCGATATGCTTTTCAGTAACTTCTTCTGCGTTAGATGTATCTAATTCACCACCGTTAGCATAAAACTTAATACGACTGATAAAGTAGTCAATTAATTTTAATTGGTTTCTTCTTGTGTAAGGTTGTCCTTTACCAATGTGAATTTCCCATGATCTATGTGGACAAGATGTTTGAGAATATTCATTGTGTAAATGTACTGTGTCTCTATTAATAGGTAAGTTATAAGATACCATTACTTCAGCAACAGTTTTTAATGTTGCTTCTTCATTTTCTAGGAATAACTTATCAGAAATACGTCCTGGATAGCTTTCACATACTTCGAAACCAATTAAGTTGTTATTTGCCCAAAAGTTAGCACAGTGCCATTCAACAAAGTTAGTTGGATGATACCATAAACGCTCATTACGATTAACATACACACTAGCAAAACCATTTACATGTGTACCGTTTTGTTCTCTTGCATATAGCCACGGTAAATATTGGCTTGGTGTCATACTTCCGTAATCGTTATGAATAACTGCTCCTGCAATACTTGCTTTACGATTAGTGATTTTAGAACCATTGATATGTGATGAATAAATATCTTTCATTTTAACATTACTCCCTTTTTCTAGTTTTTGGTTTAATTTTGAAATATCGTATTTTTCAATAGGAATACCACTACATACTTCTGCCTTTTCATCTTTCAAGTTAGTGCCTTTAGGACGTAACTGAAGATGTAAATGTGCGTTCATTGGATTATCATAGTAGTTACTTGAACCCTGCAAACCGATAATATCGCCTTGATTAACTTTGTCACCTTCACTATATTTGAGTGATTGTCTTTGTAAGTGGCCATAAATCCAATCGTTTCCGTTAGCGTCTCTAATCTCGATCGTTCCACCGAAATTGCCATGCGTTTCAGACGTAATAACCGTACCACTTGTAACTGCTGGAATATCGTTAGTAGAGTTATTGTATAAATCAAATGCTCTATGATAGCCACCACAGAATTCATCATAGTTAATACCATTTTCAACATAGTTTCTAAATCCATAATCATTAGGATAATTGTCGTATTGACGTGGATCAGAACTAATTTTCCAACCTTTTTGTGTTAAATAATCGATTGCAGTTAACATTTAATCACTCCTATTTTAAGTTGTTATCTTTTAAAACTTTTTCTTGCTCACGTGACTTTTTACGTAAGATGTATGAGTTTTTATACACACCATACAGACCAATTAATGCTGGGATAAACACCATTAAAAAGTTTATCCATGGTTGCACATGGTCAGGATTTAAAAACTCTACTTCAATTCCACTTGCTTGTAATGCTAGATATAAAAGTGCAAGCATCCCACCGAATTGAGAAATATATTGTTTGATTTTGTCTTTTTCCATTTCTTCCACTCCTATTCAAGATAAAAAGCCGACGCATAGCGCCAGCTCTAAAACTAATCCTTATTTACATTTACCAAACCAAAAACAGCCCCAAAAGTTGGCACCTAATACAAAGTTCAACATAGTTCTCTCCTCCTTTATATACCAAAAACCATACGTAAAATTGTAACTATTAATGTAGAGGCGATCGTGAAAATCGTTCCTAACGTTAACATTTTTACTTCTTTGATATTCTTTTTATTCTCTTTTTTGTTCTCTTGGTCAATTTGACGCTCTCGATTAATACTATCTAAGGTAAAGTTCATTTTTTGATTAATGAGTTCTTGATTATGTTGCCCATCTTTTATTTGTTCCAAAGATGCGAATATCTTTTCGTCATTATCTTCTAACCGTTTTATTCTTGTTTCATAATCGCGTCCTTGACTATCCTCCATTCTTGCACCTCTATTCTGCGTCAGTTTCAGTTGTTTCTTCCACGTACTCTAGTAAAGTTGTTAACTTTACTGGTTTGACTGTCACTTTTTCAGCAATAATACCGAATTCATAGTTTAATTCGTTTAGACTATTTAAACGTTCAGCAAGTGCTTTAACTTTATCTAATTCGTCAAACTTAGTTGCGATATTCACGTTACTAGTTGGATAGAATTGACCTCTGTAATCATTATCTAAAACAGCTTCTTCTCCTTTTTCATTCACTTGTACTAAGATATAACTTTCTGTGTTTTTTACGATTTCATTTGCCATGATAATTTCCTCCTAAAATTTGGTATAAAAAGAGTGCTAAAGGTTACTCTCCTTCAGCACTTGTTTGTTCATTATTTTGTTGTTCTTGATATTCTCTAATGATTGCACGTAACATTGCATTTTCTTGTGTTAGTTGCGCATTTTGTGAACTTAACTCCTCAATAACGTAATTAGGGTTAGCTTGTAATTGATTATTCATTTAATTGTTCCTCCAGCGTATTAATTTTTTCGTTTAATTGTTGTATTGCTCTTAATGCCCAAGATAGCATTTCATTAGTATTCACACCACTATTAAAAACAAATTCTACTGGAATGTCGTAGCCGTCGCCAATTACTGGTCCGTGATGTATTGTTTCCTTTTCATCATCGTTGTATTTGTAACTATATAACTGTAATTCGTTAGAAATAACATTTAATGCGTCATAGTCCCATTTTTTAATATCATGCTTAAATTCAGCACTAGACGCTTTTATAAAGTCACTTGCTCTGACTGGTTTGAACCCTGTATTTCCACCGTTATAACGTAAGTTGTTAGTTACCCATAGTTCATTGGTAGATACTCCAATATAAAAGTTTTTTCCACCATTTACACGAACTGAATTTGCTTGTATATCGTCGCACTGCAAATCTTTGTATTTAGGGCTTCCATTATTATATCCATTATAATCAGTTATTCTTAGTTTGCCTTCTTCCGGGTCTACTAAGGCATATAAATTGTTATTTTTAGCCCACCAATCTCCTAATAAATTACGAGCATAAAAATCTCCAGTACCAATATTACCGTCTTTATCAGTTGCGTAGATGTATCTTGATTTAGGCGATTTATCAAATCGTATTCCAGAACCAAAACTATAAGACGCTGGCGCTTTTTCTACTAATTCAGTTATTGTTCCATAAGATAAAACGCCGTCTGTATCTGCGACGCTGTCATTCAGTTTAGTCCAAAATCTAAATTCATTTGTACCTGCACGATTGTTTTTCATTGGTCTAATATAAACGGAACTTGTTTTACTCTCAATGTTTACAGTGGCATTGGCGTCTAACACAATACGGTTGCGTTCAGAATTTAAGGCGATTGCACCACCCGCACTATTTAGCGTTACACCTCTAACACTGTTAGTAGGCGAATAAGTATAATCAAAGAATTGTAATGTACCAGACGCCTCGCTACTATCTCCGTCTATATATGTTGATATACCAAAGTCAGAATAATAAAGCGAACGGTTTTGGTTATTGTTTCTAAATCGTAAATAACCTCCTTGCGCTCGCATAAATACATTATCTTTTTGAGTGTTTCCTCTAAAAGTACGTTGGAACGTACCAGCCATTTCGATTTTATCTTGACTTAAATAAATATAATTCGTACTGTCGCCACCGCGTATGCCAACTTTGTTTACATCAATGTCTAAGCCTTCTGGACTTAAATTTAAACGGTTTATAATTTCATTTTTACCAACTTTATCATCAACTCTACTTGCCATAACGTTGAAGTCTTTATTGACTGTAATATCTACTTTATCGCCTCTAAGTTGAATACCGTTTCTATCCATTGTGTAAGATTGAATATTACCGTTTTCATCGTAACTTAAATTTATCCCCTTAGTTGTGGCCGATATTTCTGAAATAACTTGTGATAGTGTTTTTTGACTTGCATTAAATTTTTGTTCATCAACTTTTAACGCTATTTTATCGCCATTTTGAGTGATTGATGTTTCTAGTTTAGTCATGGCTACATCATTAGATCGTTTATAATCGTCTGTGTAATTTTTAGCGTTTGTTTCAGCTTGTTGTATGTCTTTTTTAACATCTTCGTTAGCTGGTGTCCAATCAGTCGCTTTATTACCTTTTTCAAGTTTTATCCATTCAATAGTAGAGAAAGAAGTTGCACTATTAGGGTATTGATATATCCTTAGAGATGAGCTGTCTACTTTATTAGAACCGTCCCATCTTTTATCAACCCATTCAAAAGTCTTAATAAATACATCACTATTATTTTTATCTGAATTGTTTAGATCTCCAATTTTTACCATAGAATTAGTATTGTAAATTAAGAATGCTGTTCTATTATCACCTAAATCACCTTTAATAGAAATTGTAACTATATCTCCTGGTTCTAATTTATCTACAATTGGAAATTCTTTGATTAAATAAGAGTTTTCTGTAAAAGGTCCTGACGTATCTGCAAGTAAATTACGACCACCAATACTTAAATTATTTACTTGGTTATCTGTATAATATTTAGCGTCAGAAATACCACTCTCAAATTTAGTTAAAGTAACTTTATCAGTGATTTCATTTGAAAGTTGTTTTCTTTCGCTATCAGCACTATCTAAGCGTTGAACTATATTATTTTTATCCAAAGTGTAATCTTGTTTTGATACCTTACTGTCAATTTGTGTAGGTAAAATATCAAGCGTTGCTTTATTGCTTTTCACATCTGTTTCAAGTGGTGTTAGACGACCATTTATATTTTGTAGTTTTTGTGATACATCTTCACTTTTAGCCATTAGATTGATTTGTCCATCTAATGCTTTTATGTCAGCTTCATTTTTTATTACTCTTGAATTAATAGGTTTGAGCAAATTATTTGTGTTTTTATTTGCCATTTCTTGAGCTTCATGCGATTTTTGTTCTGCGTATTCTTTTGCTTCATCACGTTTTGCTATGGCGTCAGCTATTGCTCTTTGTTCTTCATCAGACACAATACCATCTGCATAAGCGTTTGATTCTGTTTGTCTTACTTCGTCTTGAGCTTTTGCATATGCTTTTGCCGCTTCTTCTGCTTCTTGTTTAGATTGTGTTATTAATCGTTGAATATCTTCCGGTGCTGGCATCCAATCGGTTGGCATATTACCTTCTTCTAACTTTACCCACTCGATATTTGATTTTACTTGGGTATCTCTCGGATAGTTATATAAGCTAATATTATCTGTGATGAATGTGTCGTTTTTTGCTTCAAATGTCACTTTATATAGTTCATCTGAAATCTTATCTGCGTTTGATGTTATAAAGTATCTACCGTTATCACGTAAAATCGCTAAACCACCGTTGGAATTTTCTACATTGCCTTTTACTGTGATTGTGTACACCTTTCCGACTTCAAGTGGTTTAGAAAGTGTGTAATTAGCAATTAAATAACTTGAATTAGAATATGGCACATCACTTTTTAAAACTAAGTTTCTTCCACCGACTTCAATACCATCTATCTTACGCTCAACGCTACTGATATTTGCACTAATTTCATCTTTAGTATTTTTAATTTTACTATCAATTTCTTTCCCTAAAACAGTATTCAATTCTTGAATTTTTCCATCAGCATATTCTTGTAATGAATGTCTTAAATCACTAAGCTCTGATTTATTAGGAACATCAGCATATAATTGTTGATTTTCACTATCCCAACGACCATTAGGTAACGTTTGTGCTATTTTATCCATTGCGTCATTAAATTTCTCATCAGTGTACTGTGATTGAAGTAACTTTAAACGTCTATCAATAGAAATTTTAGCCTCAGTAACATATTTATATAATGTTTGTAACTTTTCTCGATACACTGTAAATAAAGTTTGAGTGTCAACCAACTTACCTATCGTTGCTGTCTCTTCATCCATACTATTTAAATTTGCTTTGATGTTTTGATATACACTATCTAAATCTAGTAATGCTTGATTTAAGTTTGTTTTCAAATCATCATCGACAAGGTATTCACTATTTAATACATCATATACATCATTTTGTAACTTACTGTGTTGGATAGTTAAATTGATGAAACTATTATTTAAATCTCGATACATCACTTGCTCACGTCTTAAACCACCGATTTTTTCTACATCATCAGCTGTTTGAGTGATCCATTCGCCATTCCAGTAACGACGTAATACTGCAACATCAGGATTTGACGTATCATACCATAATGTATCGTTTTGTGGGTTTTCTGGTGGTTCTGTACCTTTGAATATCTTACGTTCATAATATTCCATTTCCCCAGCTACAACGTCACTCACAATCGTATGAACGTTTGAGAAGTTGTCATTCATTTTTTTAGTAATTTCATCTAATCTTTTGTTAAAGAATTCTCTTAACTTCGTTTCTTCATATTCAATAACGTTACCAAACGTAAATTCACTTTCATCTGCTAACCAGTTGTACTTAATACCGATAACTTCTGCTTCTATATATAAAGGTGGTCTGAAATCTCTATCTTTAACTCTTACAATATCTCTTAGATGTACTGTTACATCGTTATAATATTTATGAATATCTAAAGATGAGACTTCATAACTAATTGCTGCTTGATTACGTTTGTTGAGTTCTGTTTTAGCAAGAGTGGTTAAACGTTCAAGTGTCATGTTCTCATCATTACTTTCAGGTTCATATACATCCCAAATGTAACGATTAGGAAGTCCAAAAATCTCTTGTGCTTCATCATCTACTACAACAGTTTCAATTCTTGAGCCATCTTCTTTTTCAGGACCTACTGCAAGTAAAGCAGTTTTGACTTCAGATAGATCAATCGTTCTTGTCATACCTGTTAAGTCTTTACCTTTAGTGATTTCCTTACCTTTGAATAAGTTTTTAGGTTTGGTGATTGATACATAACGATGTTCAACAGTATGTGCGCTTAACTCAATATAGAATTCAGGGACCATACTATAAGTAGTACAAAGCATGTAAATTAAATCAAACGGATTAGTATGAGAAGTCCATGATGTTGTTCTGTTGCCACCATATTCTGTATCATCAGACACTTCCCAACCTGTATCAGCAAGTATTTTGAGTAACGCTTGTGTTGTTGTATGTGCTTCAAATTTACCAGGTTTAATGGGTTTAGCTGTTTTCAAATCTTCTAAGTAACTTGCATTACATTCGATTTCGGTTGTACCGTCAAAATTATCTGTAATGTGGATGATGATAAACTCTCTGAATGTACCGTTATTGTCTTGAGCAATAATACGATTACGTTCTCTTAATTTCTCTGCTCGAGTATTTTCAATTGTAAAATCAAAAGTTTCTGTTTTTTCTTCTACATTCATACTCATTTCAGCGTTAATCAATGCACCATCACTTTGGCTAATAAAATCAATAATATTGTCATTAAAATCAAGTACATGTATTCCTACATTTTTCACTTTCCCACCTCCAATCTATAAATATCTGTCTTGCCAATATACTGTGGTATCATATGTGTTTTCAGGATAAATCATACACTCATTCATCCCTTTATTTATGTTGAAGAAGTCACTACCAAATGTTTTTAAATCAAGTGCAGGTTCTTCGTTAATTGTTACCGTCTTTTCTTCCATATTAATATTAATTAAATCACCTTTTTTAATGATCAAATCTCTTGCTTTAGGTGGTTTAGGTAAAATCTCATGATTATAACTACCTAATATCGTTGTTGGCATATGATAATTATTACCGTTCTTAGCAATGTAGATACTTACTGCTGATATAGGTCGTTGATAGAAGTTTCCTGCGTCAATAAACACCTTTTCTGTAACATCTACTGGAGTTATTCGTTTAGGATAGTCCACTTCATCATATTTCCATGTTTTTATATAAAACTTATCTCCAATACGTTTTAAACGCATATAAATTACTATATGTTTCCATGTGTAAAACTTAGGTGCGTTTGTATAACTGTATATTTTCTTTTGATTACCGTTTTGGTCGAATAATGTCACATGTATTGTGCCTATATTTTGTGTTGCCCTAGGGTTGCTATAACCAATAGAAGCAATCACACGGTTATCTGTGTCATATATATATTGAGTTGCATGTGTTGCACCTTTTTTACCTTGATTAACATGTATTTTAATTGTCGAACTAAAATCTTGAGTACTTTTACCGAATGAATGCTTATATTCTGCACCATTCCATCCACTTGTACCTGTAATGCTACTTTCATCAAGCATAAAAGCATCTTTCGAAGAACTCATTGCCATAGCACCACCAACTGTTCCGCCAGTTACATTGTCGTTAATAGTACCGTTAGTAACTTTAGTCCATCCGAAGAAAGAACGCATCTCATCATTAAATAAAGTCGGTGTATAATCTTCGACTTTCTTATCTAAATCATCATCGCCTATCATGAAATAATCTTCGTTATTCTTCGTAATAGAGAAGTAACTCGCATTCTTTAACGCTGTTGCTTGTACGATGATTGGACTATCTGCTGTTCCTGTACTTACTACTGATACTTGGTCAGATATTGCCGTGTTTTTTGTGCCTTCAACTGCGTATTTGTAGGGGTCTGCTAAAACAACATTAATTTTAAAAGACCAAAAACCTATTCTATCTTTATTTAAATCAATAGGTCCTTCTATATAGGCGTTCCAGTACCAATTTTGAGATGTGAACTGTAATTTAATTGCTTTATCATAATCAAAAAACTTAACGACTTCATTTAACACATCGTTTACTTTCTTCATTCCACCTGGAGATAAATAATCATTACGAATTATAAGCGGTAATTCAAATCTATATTCTTTTAACCTTCTATTTTTAACAATACTTCCAGGTCTCCCTGAAATTTCTTCAGTTTCAATTTCAAAATTAAAAGAGGGTATTTCAAACCCTCTTTCTACTATCAACCATGGAAGTGTTTTGTCATTTACTTTTATAGTATCAAGCATCCTTTAACCTCCCACTGGATTGAATTTTACTTTTCTTGATTTTTGTCTGCTGTATTTATCAATTGAATTGAATACTTGTTTTTCATGTGCATATTGATCAATGATTGGCTCGAAATCTTTATCCGCAATATCTTTATTAGTTCTAGCTATTTCAGCAAGAACGTTGATTTGTTGTTGTTGTAACTCAATCATCTTCATTAGCATTTCTGCATCATTACTACTTGATGAGGTAATTCTATTACTAAAATTACTTGGTCGTTTATTGCCTGATGTTTTTCTACCTTCAATGTCTTTTGCAGCAAGTGCTAACAATTTCATCGCGTCTGTTCTTCTATTAGGGTCAGTAGGAATAATCCATTCAGGATAGCCACCTTCTGCAAGGTTGTACCAACCTGCATTTTTGATTAGGCCACCTGTTTTATATGCATAAGCTGCAGCACGATTAAAGCCACCCCAACCATATCTTCTAACGATGTATTGTAATGCTGATACACCTTGGTGTACCGGATTGTTAAAGTTTGTATATCCTGGTTTTGCATTAGCCATAAACGACGGTTGAATCATTTGGAATAAGCCTTTAGATGGCGTACCACGTTGAGCATTTATATCCCAATTGTTAACTGCATTCGGTTGGTAATTAGATTCACGTTTGGCCAGTCTCATCATAGCATCATGAATATATCTAGATTTATAGCGACCACCTAATATGTTTTGTGCTTGTTTAATCACTCTACTTGCGTATGCTGCACCACTTCCTGAAGGGTAACCTTTACCATTGCCTGTTTTATCATTTTTGCGTAACCATGGAATTGGGTCTTTTGAGAATCTATTACCTTCTCCCCCTTGGTTGACCTGGAAGTGTAGATGACGATAGTTTGTCATAGAACCTGTATTACCTGATTTACCAATTAGTTGTCCTGCTTTAATTTGTTCACCAGTTTTGCGTAACTGTTCGCTCAAATGCATAAACCATAAGAATGTTTTACCTTTCTGAACTGTGATAGCTTTACCGCCACCATAATTATCGTACCAACTTCTAACACGACCAGCCATCGGTGTACGTATTGGCGTTCCAGTAGGTGTATCATAATCTACACCATGATGAACTCCACCATTAAATGGATAATTCGGGTTAGGTGCTTTAGGTGGTGCTGAATAAGGTTGTAATATTTTAAAACCGTCGAAAACAGAACCATCTCCTGCTTGAGCTTCGAAACCACCTTTAATCCAATCTAGTGCTCCTTTTTTAATTTTTTTCCATGCAGCACGTGTAATATCTCCTACGATTCCCATACCTTTTGTGAGAGAACTAAAGTCAACGCCCATCATGGAAAGCACTTTGTTAAGTAATTTTCCTGGATTGTCCATGTAGTCCATGACATCCCCGATCTTTTCAGAAAGCCACTTTGCACTATTACCAACAGCCTTACCGGCACCTTTAAGTTTATCTCCAACCCAATCTTTAGCATTACCAAACCAAGTACCTATACTCAATCTAGGCAATGTACCTGTGCTAAACCGAGGTGACATGCCTGCACCTTCAGCTTCTTCATATTTTTGTCGCATTCCACCACTAATAACACGTGATCCTCTAGGTAAAAATGTAGTAGTATCTTTTGCGGGTGTTAACGCAGTACGTCCATTTGGATATTGGATTAATTCGCGTCTACCATCAATACCTCTTCCATTACCTGGACCTTTATCTCCAACGACTGCCATCGTACCTTGTTTTAGTCGACCATCTGAAGTGGTAGTAATGTGACGATTGATTCTTTGAGTACCGGTAGATAATTCGGGTATCTTAGGTAAGCTTAATTTAGAACCTACCCAATTCAATCCTTTAATCAGTCCATTCAAACCTTTTTTAATTGCACTAACCATTCCACCGATATGATTTTTAATCTTACCAATGATATTTTTAAGACCATTATTCATATTGTTAAATGTACCTCTAACTTTAGACCATAGAGATTTTACAATATTAACAACAGACGATTTGATTTTAGTCCATGTGTTCGTCATGAAATTTTTAACCCTGTTAAAAATAGATTTTGTACCATTCCACAAGGCTGTCCATCTACTTTTCACACCGTTCCACAAGCTTTTTGCTAAACCTACTACTTTGTTTTTTAAAGAACTCCAAAGTTTTACAACCCAATTTTTCAGTCTATTAAATATAGATTTCGTTACACTCCAGAGTGCATTCCAGCGATTTTTCACACCGTTCCACAAAGATTTCACGATACTAATAATTTTATTTTTTAATCCGTTCCACGTTTTTATCGCCCAATTCTTGAGCTTTGAAAAGATAGACTTAGTCGTGTT
The DNA here is from genome assembly GCF_033283605.1 of Staphylococcus sp. NWU MKU2. Lineage (NCBI taxonomy): Bacteria > Bacillati > Bacillota > Bacilli > Caryophanales > Staphylococcaceae > Staphylococcus > Staphylococcus sp. NWU MKU2. Next base: position 36,105 of record NZ_JAVSMH010000001.1, read on the forward strand.
CCAAAGCGCATTCCAACGCGATTTAACACTATTATATAAAGATTTGGCAACGCTAACTATTTTATTTTTTAAAGAAGTCCATAATTTAATGACCCAATTTTTTAATTTTCCAAATATGGCTTTCGTAACATTCCATACTGATGTAAACCATTTCTTCACATTGTTATATACTGCTTTCACAGTTTTTGAAATGAAATTTTTAATACTATTAAAAATAAAACGTATAAATTTCAATACAGCACCAAAAATAGAACGCGTTATTGAAAGTATTCTCTTAAAGATAGTACTAATAATAGACCATATAAACTTCAGTACGGTTCCGATTACACTTTTAACACCATTAAACGCCTTACTAATTATACTTTTGAAAAATCCACCAAATATTTTAACAACTTTGAGTATTTTGCCGATAAGCCAAAGTTGGATAAGATTCCATATAAGCGTCAATGCTCCACTGAACACTTGTTTTATACCGTTCCAAACTTGTTTCCATTGTCCTGTAAATAATCCACTGAATATTTTTACGATACCTAATATAATGTCCAAAGCCCCGTTGATAATATTTTTAATATTATTCCAAGTATCAACTACTAAAGTCTTGATTAACGGCCATAAAAATTTCATGACTCCCCAGATAATCTGCATACCTATTTTGACTGCAGGAACAATCACATTCATAAACACCGTTTTTACAACGCCACCTAATTCTTGTAGTATCGGCCATAAAAAGTTTTTAACTTCAGTGAATACTGTAACAATCGTATTCCAGATATTAGTTACAGCCTGCATGATAGTAGCGCCATTTTGATTCCAGAACTGACCTAACTTGAGTCCTATATCCTGACCAAATTGCCAAATGGCATTGAATACATCAATAAATACTTGTCTAATTTGCATTAAAGTTGCCGTTACTTTAATAGCTGTGGCTTTAGGCATAATTTTTGAAAGAATGTCTACAGTAGGTAAAGTGTTTCCTGAAAATAGATTCTTCAACGCATTGAACACTACTTCAGCTGTATTCCAAAGGTTTTTTAATGCATTCACGACCGGATCTATGACTGTATGAACAATATTTCTAAATGTCTCAGATTTTTTATAAGCAACTACAAAAGCTGTACCGATTGCTACTATTGCAGTTATCGCTAATCCTACTGGTCCAAGCATGAATTTAAATGCGCCACCTACTAAAGTTAACCCTTTAGCAGCAAACGGGGCTTTAGTTCCTAGGAAATTCATTAAACCGCCAGCTTTTGTGATACCTGTCATCACAGGACCTATTGTAGTCATAATACTTCCTAGTGCTGCGGTAAACGCACCTGTGGTTAAGATTAAAGGCCCTAAAGCTGCAGCGAATATACCTAATCCTACTACTCCTGTTTTCACCCAACCAGGCATTTTTGTAAACTTATCAGCTAATATTGCAAGAAAATCAGCAGCTTTACGTATATGAGGTGCTAGAACATCACCTATACTAATTGCCATTGATTCGATAGCTGACTTCATTTTTCGAATCGAACCTCCGATGCCACCTTCCATTTCGTCGCTCATACGTTTAGCAGCACCTGTTGAGTTATCAATAGACTTAGTCAATTTTTTGTAATCCTCATCTGAAGCATTGATGACAGCTAAGGCACCACTCATTGCTTCTTTACCAAATATAGTAGCTGCCGCACTTGCTTGTTGGTCTTTTGATAAGCCTTTAAATTTATCACGCAACTGCCCCATTACATCTCGCATAGGTAGCATTTTACCGTTACTGTCTGTTATAGATATACCTAACTCTTCCATTTTATCTTTCATAGCTTTTGTTGGTTTGGCCAAGTTAGTGAACATTGTACGTAATGCTGTACCGGCTTTTTCACCTTTTATCCCAGCATTACTCATAAGGCCAATAGCTATTGATGTATCTTCCACAGTATATCCCAACGCGCCTGCAACCGGAGCAGCATATTTAAACGCTTCGCCTAAACCACGTACATCTGTATTAGCTTTAGAACTTGTCTGTGCTAATACATCTGCAAACCGTCCACTGTCTTTTGCTTTTAAACCAAATGCTGTTAATGAGTCTGTAACAATGTCTGATACAGCTCCTAAATCTTCACCTGATGCAGCTGCTAACTGCATGACACCATCGATACCACCTAGCATATCTTTGGTATCCCATCCGGCCAAGGCCATGTAGTTAAGAGCTTCTGCTGATTCGGATGCACTAAACTTAGTTTTAGCTCCCATTTCTAGTGCTTTATCTCTTAATTGTTGAAACTCTCCACTAGTTGCGCCAGATGTTGCTTTTACCTTACGCATTGAGTCATCAAAATCTATGCTTTTCTTAGCCGCTAGACCAAAACCGGCTACTACTGGTGCCGTCACATACATAGACATGGAACGACCAACGCTTTTCATTGTTGCTCCAACGCTAGTAAGTTTAGGTCCGATATCAGTAAACTTTTGACCTAATCGACCAAAACTACTATTAGAGACTCTAGCTGCTTCTTGCGCTTCTTTTTGAAACCTTTTGAAACCATCTACAGTTTGGTCTAGCTCGTGTTCGAGTCTATTTAATGTATCAGCTTGTTTATTATATTCAGTTCTTAATCTAACCGCTTTTGCGCTATTTGCACCTTGCTCTTTCGCAGTCTGCATATATTGATTACGCAGTTCTTTAACATTATTCCTCTGTTGCTTAGTCGCAGCATCTAGCTCACGAATTCTATTTTTATAACTTGTCATAGACTTTTCTGAGTATTTAAAGTTGTTACTCGATAATTTCAAGTCAGAATTCAATTGTCTAAAGCTGCGCCTAATGCCAGCTAATGTCGAGCCAATGCCCATATCCTGCATAGATAGGTCAATCTGCAAACCTTTAATTCTTTCTGCCATATTTCCACCTCCTTACTTATAAATTGGTGAATGCGTCTAACATGCTGTCTTTTTTATCAACTGATTTGGTTGGCTTCCTACCATCTTCAATAACATCCATAAAAAAAGAAAAGGGCATGTCCAAGATATCGTTGATATCTTTACCGCCCTCTTTCATCATGTCATATGCTACTTTTTTTAAATTTTGCTTATGTTCTGCCCATGTAATCACTTTATTATTTATATCATCTTCGCTAACTGCTTTTTTCTCTGTTCGTCCATTTCACCCTGAGCAATAAATTGAATTTGTGATCTAATCTCTTCAATTGCATCAGGAGCATGCAAACGATCTAACAAATCATCACTAGTAAATTGATTGTTATACACATCAACAACAAAGTCAGTCATACGTTTAAACATTTCTTTTTCTGTTAATTCACTACCATCTTCAGAAGTTCCCTCCATAATATCAGTCGCTTCATAAATTTTACGGAACGGAATAAAATTAGGCGTGAAATATGTCTCAACCTCGAAATTTCCGTTTTTATCTTCCTTAACATTACCTTCTTTATCTAATGCTACTAATTTAATGAAATTAATTTTTTTAGCCATTTGTAAAACTCCTTTTAATATAATGATTTTTATTTGCAAATAAAAAGAGGGCATATAGCCCTCGAAATTAGTCTTCAATCTTTTTAATCAATGGTTTACGTTGACGATTGTCGCTTGAAGAAAGCTCAAGAATACGTTCTTCGTCAATTTTTTTGTTCGCAGGACGTGGAAATGTCTTACCTTTTTCATATAATTTATCGTTGTCTTGCAAATCTTTAAAAGTTTTTAACACTTGATATTTAGCCATTAACGAATTCCTCCTTTGAATTATGCACCAAGGTCAGATGAACTTGGTTCCTCGGAAACAGTCGCATTAGGGTGTGGTTTACCGAAAACTTTTTGCCAAATAGCATCACGCATAACAGTTACACCTTTTTCATCACGACCTAGAAGCATTGTTTGTTCTTTATCAAAGCCTTCAACTTCTGCAGGCATGAACTCAGCTGTAGATTGATCTTGAGAGAATTCGACACCATCTTCTTTAGTTTGTCCACTAACTTCAGGGAATGTGAACATACCTTTAAGCAATCCAACATATTCAGACGCGCCAGTTTCTGTCGTTTTTTCAAAGATAACTGCTACATATGGTGGTGTATTATTACCTACACCAATCACACCATCATCAGATTTATCTAAACCGAACAACACTTCTCTATCTTCAATCGGTAAGTGGTGGAATGTAGATTCTAATTCAACAGTCCCATTTGAAACGGCTAATTCAGCAACACTATTATCCCCATATGCTTTTTCAATAGATTGTTCTTTTGATACCTGAATTTCTTGTAAATATTTAATACGCTCAGGATCTGTTACACCTGAAACCTTCTCTGAATTTAAAGGCATATAGTAAAATCCTGTAATACCTGTAAATGAATTATATTTTTTTGCCATTCGTAATTCCTCCTATAAATTTAATTCAGAACGATAAAAGGTCCCCTCGTATCTTCGAGCGGACCTGTACATTTTTAATTCTTCGTCGTATTCCGGTTTTGCATTTGATGTGTTTTCCATCTTCAATTGTTCTTTCATTAATCGTGAAATGTGATAACTGACTTTATTCCTTACAAAATATGCTTGATACTCCTCAGATTCAGGCACAAATACATCGATTTGTACTAGATAACTTAATGCAAGGTTGTCGTTATCAGCGTATTCGACAGGTAATGTGTCATCAATCTCACTCATTACAATATAAGGTTTTGTCATGTCTGATGGTTCGGGGTACTCATAAAACTTAATACGATTGCCGACATATTTTTGTACTAAATCATCCTTAATAAGAATGTTATAAATTTCCATTAAAATATCTCTCAATCGTATCAACCCCTTTTCAATCTTTGTTTAACAATTTGGAAATAAGTCTCTTGACCACTTCTTAAAGCACGTTCTACCGCACCTTTTCCTCGGGGGTTAGGGTTCTTGACCGTACCAAATTCATTTAAATGAATAATTCTGTAGCGCTCCTTAGGACCTTTCCAATGTATTTTAATGGTTCGAACGCCATTTAAAGTGAAAGGTTTAGATAATTTTACTTCAGCTTTACTAGCACCTGTGTCTTTAAAACTTTCAAAGTTGCTTTTGATTTTTTGAACAATTACATGACCACCAGCAACTAAAGCTTCATCCACAATGCGTTTCATTTTTGCTCTGCCATATCTATTTTCAAGTTCGCGTTCCAATTCTTTCATACCTTTTAATTTAATCGCCATTTGCTACACCTACTACTTTAATCATTTCTTTGTTACTTGAATTAGGCGCAAAGTCGATTATTTTAAATGTAGAATTTTCATACAATCCATAAATAAGTTCGAACGTATCTGAGTGATTGATTTGATAATCAGCATGCGGATTTCTAAAATTAATCGTAATTTTATGGACACCAGTTATACCGTTTGTTTTTTCTAAATCTTTCGTAGAACTTTCATAAACTTCACAAAGCGTCGTAAACACCTCTTTTTTCTTTTTACTTCCCGGAAATGGACCGTCATTTTCTACCATACGAAAAAAAGTAACGGGTACTCGTAAGTCTCCGCTACTTATTTTAGGTGGTTTATAATTCTTGTTCATAATCTACCTCCCTCATATTTTCAAGTGCGAAAGAGGTGATTTGACCTAGAAAGTTATCGTGGAAAAATTCTAAACTATCATTATAAGCATACCTTGTACGCTCATATACAAGCTCAGCTCCACGGTTATTCTCATTCATATCAAATTCTTGGCAACGATATTTAATATCTTCATAGGATTGTTCGAGTAATGAGTGTATATGCTCATCTTCGAACGTATGAAATATTTTTAATCGTCGCTTCATTTCTTTAACATGATTTTGAGTGATCATTTAATCACCCCTTTCAATTATGCGCCTACATCAGGTGATACTGAGTCAGCAGATGGTTTTGAAGCGATATCCAAGTCGTAAACTAAAGCTACTTTATTATCGTCTGGCATACCATGTGCAAACTGTTTTGCGATAAACACATCAGCATCTTCTAACGCAAGCGTTTGGTCATATGACTTGATTGTTACTGAGCCGGTTTGGACTGCATAATAACGACTTCCCACAACAAAAATAGCTTTATCAGGGTCTACAAACTCTGATGCTACAACATCTACGTTAAATGGCAACGACGTTACCCAAGCACCGTTTACTGTTTGCATAGTGTTTTGTGCTTTTACATAGAATTGATCTGCTGGGTTAACCAGAAGTGTTACACCTGTACTAACATCTACTTGCGCTCCATTCTCTTTAGTTGAAAGTGTCGTAAGCGCTTGTGCTAATTCATTTGCAGTTGTTTGTGCATCTGCGAATGTGAGGGTGCCTGATGCAGTCTTTTCTTTAGCACCTGTTACTGTTACACCATCTGTATCATACGTTAAATCTTTGGTTAATCCATATGGTTGATTTGATGCTGCACCGTTGCCTTTAACAATACCTTCTTCTAATTTAAGTGCCATCGCTTCCGCTAATTGCAAGCGAACATAACGCTCAATCCATTCTGGGCCAAACTCCAACATATCTTTAGGCACGATGGCAAATGCAGTTAATTTATTTTGTGAGAAATTCAATTCTTTAAAATTTGCTTGAATTTGCCCTTGAATCTTACCGAATACTTCTCCCCAAACAGCAGCACCTTTAGGGTCACCGACGATTAGACGTGTTTTAATACCGGCGATTTGAAAATTAATTTTAGATAATAGAGGTCGTGCTTTTTGCATATCTTCAAACACACGTAATACTGTAGATTCAGGTAAGATAACCTCTTCTTTGTAAGTGTCTAAGTTTGCGTCATCTTCTACTAAGTTAGTAAAGAAACGTGATTCCTCAGCAGTAAGAATGTTTTCCCCTCGATTCATACGCACTTGCTTATCTGTCGAAGTGTTATAAACTTCTTCACGCGCTTCTTTTAACACTTCGTTCTGCAAATTAGAAGAGAAAGCAGCCATGTATTCCGCATATTTATTTTCAATCGTTTCAGAGTCAGCGTCATTTCTTACTGCCTCAAAATATTCATTCTTTAAATTCTCAACATCTTTGTTGATTGAATCTTTAAATTTCATTGTCATAATTTTTCCTCCTATAGATAACGTTTTTTCTTTGGTTTATTATTACTATTTTTGAAATTAGCTAATTGAATTTTTAACCCCTCGATTTCATTCTTCATAGCGACTACTTCACTATTGTTCTCCACTTCTTCTTGAGCTTCTTTAGGTGTTTCAACCTTATCTTTCGTTTTATCCGCAAAACCTTTGTCTACGGCATCTTTTGCTGTAAACCAAGTTTCGTCAGTCATGAGTTGTTCAATCTCTTCATTATCAAGTCCCGTTTTATCCTTATAAACTTCAACAATAGATGCATCCACTGTTTCTAAGGCATTTAGCGTCTTCTTAACGTCCGCCTTATTACCAATTGCGATGGTCGCTGCTTCATGAATCATCAGCGAAGCACCTTTGCTCATGATAAGCTCATCGGCCGCCATTGCAATGATAGATGCCGCACTTGCAGCCAAAGCAGTAACTTCAATTGTGATGTGCGAAGAGTGATTTTTTAGATAATTATAAATTTCAATTCCTTGAAAGGCGTCACCACCAGGGCTGTTTAAGCGAATTACAATATCTTTATCTACACCATCTAATGCTTCGGCAATATCTTGACTGTTAATGGTTTCATCAGCAAAGATAGAAGATTGCGCCACCGGTCCGCTAAGAGTGAGAACAACTTTATCGTCTTTCACTTCGTTTTTAAAATCATATTTAGACGTTGCTTTCATTAGCTCTTGTTTCGTCTTCATTTTCATTCTCACCCCCTTTCAATTCATCCTCAGGTTGATAGTTTTTAGTCAAAATAAAACGGTCTCCACCTTCAACAGGTGCAAGACCGAGCATTTCACGAACTTCATTTTGTTTAGCTGCGCTTGATGATATTAATTTGTCTACTTTTTCTGCATTTTTGATTGGATCTACCGTATTGATACCAACAACTTTTATACGTTTACCACTTAAAAATTCGCTTTCAGTAAAAAACTTGCTATTCAATTCATCCTCGATTTTTGAAATTAAAGGATTAATGCAGAAATCTATATATGCAGTCATAGCATTGCTTAAATCTGCAACATCCCCATGAATCAAGTTCGATGGAATCCCAATAATCTTGGCAACATCATCAATAATCATCCGTTTTACTTTTTGTAAATTCTCCCCACCATTATCGTTACCATTTGTACTATCTTTCGAAAGCTCATGATATTCAAATCCTGGTACTTGAGGCACGAGCGCAACACCATTATTCTTAAATTGGCTATAAATTTTATCAATATATTTTTGTAACTTTGTCATTTTTGCATTATCAATGTTCCCGCCCCCAGAATCAACGCTCACAATACCTCTAATTTGATTTTTGCGAAGTTGTGTATCCATCATGCGACCAAATAATTCGCCATAATCAGCAAATAAACTTTCTACAAAACGTTGTAATTTATCATTGTTATAGTTCAAATAAATGACTTCGTTCATCTTAAATGAACGTTCAAATTTAAAATCTTTGACTACAACATCTTTAAAAATATCTTCGTAAACCGCAAATTCTTCTCTGTAAAAATCGTCAGCTATCAACAAATCGTCTGTATCAGTTTTAATAATTAAAACTTCATTGTCATAAACAAGCTTATAAATAACCTTATGCCAGAAGTCTGATGCACTTGAATCTGTGTTAGGCCTAACATTCAACTTGTAATACAACTTATCTCTTTTTAATTCTTGACCATCTTTAACCCAAAATTCTGATTGACTAAATGTTCTAGCAATAAAATTAATTGATGTCTCAAGCGCCATTCTCTTTAAGTATGAACGGTTTGCGGGGTCGTTAGCTAAATCTAAATCGAGCATATCTCTTAATTCTAAATTACGTTTAAATACTGCATCCAGAAAGCCCAATTAACCACCTCCTTTATTACTAAAAATTAAGTTGATCTAATAAATCAAATGCTTTATCTAAATCGATTTCTTGTATCTCATCCACAGCGTAGAGCGCATGTAAAAAAGCATGAAAGCCATCAGTTTTCCGTCTATGTTCATCCTTCTTGATGAATTCTTTGTTGCCATCCTTTTTGACGTGAACTGCAACATTATTTGTATACCAACGCATTAAAGGATTGTCTCCAAATATAATTCTATGGTTGGCAAATAATGTTTCTATACGAGGTGCTAATTTACTATGCACACCTCTTGGATTTCGTAACACTTCAATCTCAAATCCAGCTTCTTCAAATAAAGGTCGCATTAAATCCATACGGAAATTATCTGCTACAACTTTTTGAATCGCATATTTTTCGCGCATTTTTATAAACCAATTCACTATGTGTGCAGGATTAATTGATGGTTCATCCACAATTGTTAAATGACCTCGTCTTTCCCATTCCTTGATTGGAGGCTTTAATTGTGCTTGATCTAAATATTCTTTTCTAGCGAACGAGTGGGATAACCAAACAACATCTTCTCCTTGTTTGAAAAGTAGACCTACTGCAGCAAAATCTTTAATACTTGCGTAATCCACCCCACCAATGGCAGTTTTATTTTTAAGTGGGGGTATATCTCGACTTGTCGCTAATACATCATCACGTGACGCTACAATTTTACTTGAATCTTCTTCGGGAAGGTTCATACGTTTAGTCATAAAGTTCTCATAACCGCTAGGACTATGTTTTAAATCATGATATTGATTTAATACTTTACGATAAAGACGCTTTCCATAGTCGCTCATAGGCTCTTCAAACATAGGATTTGCTTTTGACCATGTTGAAGGGTCGTCTTTCTCATCTTTATGATCTAATCGACAGATAAACGGAAACAAACGGTCATCCATTGCGCGTCCTTCCAATATTTCTTTCGAACGCTCCTTCATTTTGTCTAAGAACCCCTCTCGAACAAATCCATCTGTACCAATAAAAAATTCTCTAGGGTGTTTTACTTTACCTAAACCACTAGAGAATACGTCCACAATATCATTATTTTCATATCTATGAACCTCATCATAAATAATAAAACCTTCACGTCCACCATCTTTACTACCAGCATTACTTGTTGCATATTCAAATTTACTTTGAGTTTTTGTAGATGTGATTCTCAGTTTTGTAAGGTCGAATACGCCTTCACCTTCTACTTCGTTTATCTTGCCCTCGTATAAACCGTGTTTGATTATCATTCTATGCATTTCTTCAAATGACGTTTTAGCTTGTTTTTCTGTGTTCGCAACAACTGTTCCGTCATAATTTTCGATACCATGCAATTCACTAATGAAATATGTCGATAATCCACTTATTAGACCGTTTTTACCAGCACCACGTGCAACAAGCCAAAAGAATTGTTCGAAATAAAGTTCATCTTCCTCATCAAAGAGAAATACAAATGCAATTAGGAATTTTTGAAAAGGCTGTAATTTAAAGTAAAACCTTTCAATAAAAGCAATACACAATTCGATTTGCTCATTATCAAAATACAAATCATCTCTATATAAGACATTATTTTCTAAATGATCAATAAGTTTTATCCTATCGCTATTAAGTCTAATTTCACCATGTTTATACTTATCGATGTACCATTTGACATGTTTATTTATTTCCATTCAACAAACTCCTTAAATTGCCAGTCTCTTTATCAACCACAACATCTATTTCTTCTGGCAGTAGTTTAGATAATTGCATGATTATCTTTTGATAAGCCGCATCTCTTGAATTGAAAAGTTTAGCAATAGGTCTTTCCCTTTCATATGGAGGAGCATTCTCAGATTGAGTAAATAACTCATAATCACCTTTTTCCTGAATATCCACCCATGCATCATCTAACAATATACGCATTCTCGCAGCTTGAACAATAAGACCTTGAGCCACTCGTTTTTTATCATCAGGTATAGATTTAAATATTTTATCCAGTCGTTGTTTTTCTTTTTTTACACGTGCTTCATGTTGTTTAATCTGTTCTTCGTTACGTTCCATGTACTTCACCTCTTTCAATTATACCCCTAGGGGGTTACACATGAGAATTTTATAATAAATCTCGGGAGAAGATTCCCCTGCCCCGTTTCCCCGCAAAATATTTTATTCAAAAATAATTAGGTGGGGGGCTACGCTTTATTTTTTTACCACCATTCATCACCAGTCCATTTTGATTCTTTTTTAGGAAATGTTTTTCCTTTCTGATATCTATTGTGCTTTTTGTTATGACAACTCACACATAACGTGACTAAATTATCCATATCGTAAGCTAAATCAGGATAACTATCTAACTCTTTAATATGGTCTACATCAAGAGATTTATGTTTTGTACGATCAATAGTTTTTACTATGCCGTTTTTCTTGCATTCTTGACATTCATAATTATCTCTTTGTAAAACTTTTTCTCTGAGTTCACGCCACTTTTTTGATTTATAGAACCTCATTGTCTCTTTATCTACATGGCGATCACTTGCGGGTTTACTTTTACCATCATTAAACCATTCTCTTATAACTTGCTTGACTTTATCTTTGTCCGGTCTATCACTGTTGTTCACACGTTCGATACACGTATCTATATCAGTATCCATTCTAACTATGTGATAGTTAGATACTCTGTCTGTTATCTTCTTGGATAAATAAGTAGTAATGACATATAACTTACCTTTACTTATATGTCGAGTATAATCGAGCATCATATTGCGTATGAGTATACAAGTGTCATGAGCCTGTGGCATATAGTGCTGATACTCACTTAGTGTGATTGATTGTGATATTGCATCATAATCATAAACCATATCGTCGTTTGTTATGTGTTGCTTAACATATGTAGTCTTGCCACTCGCAGGTGGACCATATACTATAATGATGTCCACAAGTTCGCCTCCATAATAAAAGACACACCCCCCAGTGATGTGCCTGTATATTCATATCGTATTAACTCAATTATAAAACTTATATAAGTATATTTAAAATTAGTGTTGATGTTGCTTATCTTGTTGAAGTTGTTGATTGTGTTGATGTTGTTGTTTGTGTTGTTCTTGTTGATTGATATAACTGTTCACAATCTCATCTATTCTTTTGTTTAAGGTATCTCTACCAATCTTCATAATCTTTTTGACTTGAGTGAAGTTCTTTCCTTTCTTAAACTCATACAAGATGTTAAGGTTCATATCATCATTTATCTTATGTTCATACTTATCTATAAACTCTACAACTTCTATATGTTTGTACAACACTCTGTACAATGTGTCATTACGTGTGACGATATTCAATACCTTATTTGAAGTATGTCCTTTACCTTTAGGCATAGTAGCATCTATACCATATTGAGCAGTACCGTTACTCTCTTTAGTATATCCCTCGTCTACTAATCTATTTCTACGCCAATGGTATTCAAATATCATATCCCTTATTTGTTCGTGTGTGTACAAGTGATTACCTCCTACTTATTACGTAAACTATCTCTAATCATTCTATTGATATCTCTCAGTAACTCTATCTCCTTACGTTGCTCAACCTGTACACCTATTGATGTTATGAGCGCTATGGTTAATAGTATTACGATTATCAACATCGGTAAGACACCTCCGCATTCAAATGGATATGATCATACTTATTAAAATCCTGTGGCGCTTGGTCCACCTCGTCCTCACTTTGTAACTTAATGATTATCTGATTAGTAATGTACTTACCTAACTCATACATAGCGATAGTAAACCAAATCTTTAATATTCGTTTAATCATTGTTTGCCTCCTTAAATTTATTAAGCGCCTCAGTCTTATCTTTAGCCTCCACAATGTGTAGCGTTTCATTTTCACGTGCTTTCTCTATATCTGTGTGAATGTGTCCTGTGCTGTCTTTGAATTGACGTATTAGGTATTGTGGCACGGTCTCACTCCTTATCCTATATATAATCAGCTTTAATAACATCTGGTAAAATATCATAAGTTCGTTCAAATATATCTGGTTTAACTGGATAGAATTCTCCTTTTTTACCTTTAACGATATAGTCATTTATGGTAGCTGTCATGACACCTTCTAGCGTATCAATATACATTAAATCTTTACCGCTACTATCATCATGAACAGCTTGTAAATTAGTCCACCTTTCAATCTCGCCTGCACTTACCATATTTTTAAATTGAATAAATTCGATTTCTATAGGTTTCTTTTTAGCCTTATGAATAGTTATGATACTCACTTCCCCAGCACCTCTTTCACTTTTTCTACTATGTCCTTACTCTTTAAGGTCTGCTTCTTTGATGAAACTCCCATCTTTAGACATAACTCCTTTTCTATCTTTAATCTCTCCATAAGCCTGTTCTAAGCACTCCTGCAACGTCATATTGTTTTGTTGGGCCAATATCACTAAAGTAACAACAACGTCTCCTATACCGTCTCTGAGAGCTTCTGTATCGTTTCTGCATAAAGCAGCAGCAACCTCGCCCATCTCCTCAGAGCTTTTAGCGTATTGTGTAAAGCTATTACCATTGTGCAACCCTTTATCGATACTCCATTGTTGGACTTGTTCTACTAATTGATCTAATGTGTTAGTCATTTACTCGTCCTCCGGTAATCTTTTTGTTTCTACTGGTCCGTACTCATTTTCTTTATTAACAATATCTAGTATTTCATCTACCGTTAAATTTCTTATAGGTTCACTTATTAATTTTCCACCATGCACTTTTGCGATTTCATATAAACCAGTCTTATGCAAATGTAAGTTGTGTAAATCTAATTCGTTAACAACACTTAATAAATAATCGCCTGTACTATCAAAGATGTATTGATTACAGTTATCAAATCTCGGATAATGTTCCATTAAATGTGGCGATTGTAAATATCTAATTTCATATTCTTCTTCGTTCATCTCAAACACTCCCTGTTCCTTTTAATATCGTTCTCACTTACCAACATCGTCACTCTACTTCCTGCCACCTTAACCACAAAGCCGTTGACACCTAAATAGATCATTGTTCGGCCTCCTTACATTCATAAATGACTATTGCACTTGGGAAAGGTGCACTATTTTTACTATTTCCGAACTTCAAGCGACCTTTTAAAAATTTAATGTCATCTGCTTTATCGAAAATAAAATCGTGCCAGTATGTTGTATCTGTTCTTGCTGGTATCAAACAAACAACCGTTGCACCATTCAAACTTTCTTCGTACGCTTTCTTGATCCATTTTTTTATTTCTCTTCCATAAGGTGGGTTCATGAACACAACATCATTTGACCAATCTTTACTTAAACCGTCATCTTCAATAGTGAAGTATTTACTACACTTAGCATTTTCGTCAGTTGCGCATGGATCTAACGTGAAATTAAATTCTTCATTCAATTCATCAAATAAATATTGCGGTGTAGTCCATTCATTTGATTTACTGCTAAAATGAACACTCATATACCATCACTCCCAATTTTCTATCGCAAATTCAACACTTTTCTTAGCTTTCTTTAAATCTTGTAAACCGTTCTTTCTAGGCGCTCTCATTAAGTATTTGAGTGCGTTCCCTACGTGATAGAATACTGACGCTGATTTGTACGTCTTGCCTACTAATTCGATAATCACTCGTGCTGAGAACTTACCGAATTGATAATGTGGCGGTTCGTTTACCATGTCTTGTTCTTCCTGCATATCAACTTTACGTGTGAATGGCTCGTTTACTCTGATAAAATCATCATTATCAGTAAGTATAAATTTATAACCGCCTGCATTCTCAACCTCTGCATACCAAACTGTTTTCAAACCTTTTTCTTTTGCATACACACGATTGACTATGGCCGTTTGCATAGCAGTAATACCTTTAAATGGTGCTTGGAACTGAACAATATTATCTACTTTCAAATCAATTATTCTTACGTTTTCCATTCCGTTACCCCCTCTGCACATTGCCGTATTGATCTGTTTTGATTTTAACCATAAGATTATTCTGTACTAGATTTTTAAAGTACCTAGTGTTCACTCTATGCCTAGCAACTTCACGTTCTGCACGTTTAGCCCTAGCAATGCGTTCTTCTCTACGTTTACGTTTCAACGCTCTTTCGTGTCTAAGTTCAGCTTGCTGTATCTCATACAACTGCTTAGCCGTTAATTGCTTTTCGTTTCTTTCGTATGTCTGCACCATATTCATAAACTCCTTTGCCATGTATTAGTTCTGGTCCACGTAAGCCTTCTTTATATCTTTTACGCACTGTGCTATCAGATACATCAAAATATTTATATACATCACATAATCTGTAACGTTTACCGTCTAAATTCACTTTCGGCATTGTTTCACTTCCAATCTGCGTAACTGACACTAACGTCTGTAACGTTTTTGATATTATCCAGTAAATTGTCAGGGTCATTTTTATATCTATCAGAGTAATGTTCGATATAGTTTTCTCTATCGGCATGTTTGTTTATCCAAATAGACTGTTCTACTTCTACGGTTAAATCGAATGTGAGTTTTAGTGTTTCTTCCTGCATGATTTATTCTCCTTCCACAATTTCGATTGCTTCTTCCACATTCCTTGCTACGCCATATAAAATGTTTTGTGTTTCTGCGAATGCTTTAAATTTCTTTTGTTCAGGTCTTAACTTGCCTTTTTCAGTTTTCACTTCAATTGCGATAAACTTACCGTCTGTTTTTCGATATCCGAATGTGTCAGGAAACCCTTTAGGCAACAACTTAATAACGCGATTGTCTTTGGTTACGACCTTACCTGCGTTTGCTCTCCACAATCTGTGACCGCGCTTATTTATTTCTAAAATGATATCGTTTTGTATTTGTTGTTCAGTCATAAACTTTTACACCTAGAAAGTGACTATCATCATAGCCGGAAAAGTCTATTTCACCATCACTCGTCATATCCATTAGTTCTACATATCGGTGACCCTCATTATTTTCAACCAATGCTAAACATACGACTGGGCATTCGAATATATTTCCATCACCGCTATCGTATTGCGCTGCCACATTTTTATTAGTATTCAATATTTGTATTATTTTATTATTCATTCAATTACCTCCAAAAATTTGTGGAAGGTTTGCGGAACTTTGTGGAATTTTATTTTTTGAAGTTCCACACTTTAAACCCTTGTGTGCCAATGAATTAGATAAATCTGTGGAACGTGTGGAGGGTATTTCTTATAAACTGTCTAACCTTTATATAACAAATTTTTATTTTACGTATATTAACTTTTCTTATTTTAAGTTCCACACGTTCCACAAATAGATAAAAACGTTGTTATATCAATACTTCGAATGGTGGAACTTGGTACATTTAATGTTCCACACAAGTTCCACGACCTTCCACACTAATCAAAAACCGCTCTTATACCTGGGTATTTTTGTTCTTCAAAACTTTTTTTGTTATCTATTTCAATTCCAACAAAATAGTTTGCGTCTCGTCTAGATTCTTTAACAAAACGCTCTTCCATTTTCTGACTAAAACTTTTCATCCCTAAAACTTTAGTTGAAGTAAGGTTATCGTTAGACCATGTTTTATATGCTTGATGTAAATTACTAACTTTTTCAGAACTGTTTTTATCAACTTTGCAACAATCCTCTATAAATTGTCCTAACGTATCCATCTCATTACGATATTTCTGTACTGCCTCTTTAAGTTTCTCTGGCATAGCCAAACCTTCCTGCATCCACATATAGGCGCCTTCAGCCATCCAATTTAAAATCGCCGGTGCTTCTCTTAACAATTTATATTTAAGATCTTTATCGACTTTTTCTTCAGGTATTTGTACATCGAATGGAATTAATACTAAACGTCTCCAAATACCATCATCGGTACCACGAATTATAGGTTTGTGGTTAGTAGACACCCATATTTTAAATTTAGGTGTATATTCGAATTCTTCAGCATATAAGAAACGTGCTGTAACTTTGTCGCCACCAGTTAACTGTTTGATTAAACCTTCATCAAAACGAAAACCTTCATTTGGTTCAGAGCTTGTTACAAATCTCGCTTTGCTTAACCGTGCAATGTCGGTATTAACATTGTCGTTTTTCTTAACCATTAATGACTTTGCTTGCATGTTGTTGGAATAATCCCCAAGTATTTCAGAAATAACTTCTACAAAGATACTTTTACCATTACGACCCTTACCAAATAGAATGAACATGATTTGTTCTCTTGTACTACCAGTAAGCGAATAACCTAATGCTTTTTGAATGTAGCGGATAACTTTTTGATCACCTGCAAAAATATCGTTCAAGAAATCTAACCATACTGCGGGTTGCATTTTTTCTGTATAATCAGTGTTGGTAATTTGTGAAAACATTTTATTGATATCGTGTTTATAAAGCTCTCTTGAAGTTAAATCAATATAACCATTCGCAACATTTATAAGCATGTCGTCTCTATCAAAGTCATCAGGTGTAGCAGGTCGTCGGTGCATGAGTTCATTCATGATGTTCTTTTTAGCTTGAGTGCCACGTGTTTTTTTATAATATTTTTGAAAGACTTCTCTAGCTTCTTCTTCTGTTACATCTTCGCTATGAAGTACTTTTTCATTTTTAATACTTTCAATCATTTCATCGATTAATTTACGAATTGACCCTTTATCATCAACCTTCCATTTCATACCGTCATAGATATAAAATTTATTAGCGATATAACTATATTTGTAAAGATTGCCGTATCTATCTATAAATCGGTCTGCGTTACCTGTATCGTCATAACTTCGAATTGGATATTCTTTTGTTTCTTCTTGATTATCAAATAGTTTACTTAACGCATATCTAAGTGGATTGTCATCTGTTTGCTGCTTAGGGGTATAAATATTGTTGGCTTCATTAATTGCTTTGAATAAGGTTTGTTCACCGTATGTGGAATTCTTTCTTTTTTCATCCCACTTATCACGGTATAGGTTTGACTGTCTAAAAATACTATCCATTTGTGAGTAATCTTTGGCACACCAGAAAGCTAGTATATTTGCAAGTGCCATATCTGCTTCTGAATGAGAGGTGTAATAAGGCTCGTAGTTACCTTTCATTAAATCATCAAATAATTTAGCTTGCTTTGATTTGTAGATTTCATTGATAACATCGATTTCTGATAAGTTATGGATATTTTGTTGATAATTGTTTGTGGTTGGATATTGCACTGTGTTATCTGGTAAATACTTATCATAGATTGTTTTGAATACTTGTTTTGATACTTCCGTTACGTCTTTATATTTACCGATTGACTTACCCGTCATGGTAAAAAATCGACCGCTATCGTACATTTCAATATTGCCTTTACGGCGACGAGTGCCGGGTATCTTGCCTTTTACAATAATGTGTAAACCGTTACCACTTGGACTGACCTCTGTATAACTTTTGAAAGCTTCGTTAAATTCGCTAACAATATTGTCTAACTTATCGCCTTGCTTAAATCTATGAAGATCATCATCAATATCATCAATATCAATGCCAAGGTATGGGGGTTCAAAAAAGAACCCTATACCGTCGACACCTTCAGCATTGACTGCTGTTTCGTAACTAGACCATGTGCTTTTATCATTTGATTTAGCGAACTCGCCAGTTTCGGCATTAAAAGGTATTTTTGTACGTTTACCATTACGCTTTTCAAACTTCCACACACACCAGTTATTAAGTTGTTTTAATTCATCTGGAATATTAGAAAGGGTATTCATCATTGTTTAAATCTACACCACCTGCAAACGCATTTTGTTCTGGTTTATCGTCTGACTTCCACTCGTGGTTAACTTGTGGGAATTTAGTATTTTTAAAGTTCCATGGTGCTACACGATTGACGATTTGCTTCTCGCCTTTATATTCGTTTTCTTCTTGCTTAACATAAACTCTGACTGGTTTACCTCTGAACATATCAAGTAATTGTTCGATACTTTCAATTGCAGTACCCTCTGGCACACCTATACCGTTTAAATAGTGCATGAAGTTATCCATTTTATATTTATATTGACCATCGATTGTGCGTTTCCATTCATCAACGAAAATCACTCTATTAGCATATTTTGCTTGTAATTCTGATGTTTTCTTTAAATCGTTTCTGACTACCAATTGAAGTTGTGTTTCTTCTTTACCGTTTTTAGTTGCACGTTCTGTTGCGCTCTTAATAACCACTTCGTATTCGCCTTCAGGTAGTGGACTGAAATCATTGCTTTCTAAATTTGAGTAATCTGTAGTAAATAATGTCATAATAATAAATCTCCTTAATAATTATATTTTTGTTTAATTGGCTTTAAGTCTGCATATAAAACCGGAAATGGTGCTTGTTTGTAATATGGATGATTAAATTTAATCCATGATTCTTTGTAGTTGTTTGCTTTTGTATAGAGATAAAAATCTTCTAAAGACTTTAGATCTTTCTTATCTTTTAAATCTTTGCTATATCGTTTAAGTGTGTAATCAACTTTAAACGGTTTGATGTCGGTAAGTTCTGCATCCTTTTGTTCTAAACCTTTTTGTTCTTCAAGTTCTAATTCATGGCCACAATTGGGGCATCTTTTTAATTTGCTTTCAAAAACTGTGAAGCATTCTGTACATTCTGCTAATGCAGGTGCGTCGTTTTGTTTCTTTTTACGCTTAGATTGTGACCCTTCAAAATAACGTTCCCAATCATGTGGGGTATCGGGTAAGCCATGTCTTGCATAATTTCCAACATGATCAATAATTAAAGCTTTTTTATTAGGTTGATATCGCATTGATCGCATAGCTTGCTGCATAAATAAAACAAGTGAGTCAGTAGGACGTGCTAAAATGACACACGTACAATCTGGAACGTCAAAGCCTTCAGAGATTAAATCAACGTTGCATAAAACTTTGATAGTGCCGTTTTTAAAATCGGACATAATTCTGTCACGCTCGTTTGCACTTGTTTTAGCGTCTGCATGTTCTGCGTTAATACCGGCATTTCTAAACTGTTCTGCAATATCTTTACTCGTCTCCACACTGTGGGCATAGAGTATAGTTTTTTGGCCGTTAGCAAACTTTTTATAATTCTCAACGATGTTGCCGTATATTGCTTTAGGTATGGCATTATCCATCGACTTCTTTGTGTAGTCGCCTGTGCTAGATTTCTTTAACTTACTTTCATCTGCAAGCACCACACTTTTATATTCGTAGTCTGCTAGTTTGTTATTTTTAATTAACCACTCAACTGATGGACCTTTGACCATTACGTCGTAAATATCTGTAAAACCTTTACCATTTGCTCGCCAAGGAGTTGCAGTGAAACCAACCCGTAAAGCGTTAGGAAAATAATCATAAATGTCTTTATACGTTTTCGCTCTACTATGATGTGTTTCATCAGTAACGATAATCTTAGGTGGTGTAAGTTCAGATAAAATATTTTTAGCACGTTTTTCTGAAAGAATATCTACATGGGTTAAATCGACACCATGTTTTTTTAAAGTGTTCTCGATTTGATAACTCAATTCTTTACGATGAACAATAAACAGAATGTGGCTACCTTTGTTCACAGCATTTTTTACAACTTCTGCAATCATGACCGACTTACCACTTCCTGGAGGACTTTGAATTAGTACACCAGATTTTTTTAGCAATATATGTCTTGCTTGATCAACAAGATTTTCTTGGTAGTCGTAGAGTTTAAACTCCGTCATCCACATCACCGACTTTAAACAAATCTTCTTGCAAACAATGTTCTCTATTATCTAATTGATTTTTAGCAAATACATTGTTGCTAGGACTTAAGATAAAACCACGTTTGCCTGATTTTTCGTTAAAAACTAATCGAGCAACCACTTGGCAAATACCTGCGACATTATCACGAATAGTTTTACGAATGTCTGGTACTGCTTGAGTAATTTGTTGACCTGCTGGAGTGTAATTTTCAAAGTTCGTTTCCCAAGCAATAAATACAAGTCGTTTCCCTAGAGATTGCAGGAAACGCAAGCTATCAATCGTAAAGAAGTCTACACGTTGATAATGTGACATTTCGGGTACACGTTCGTTTTTACCATTACGCCCTAGATTAGCTAGCATTGAACGGAACAATTCTGATATATTGTCGATGACAATCGTGTCGTATTGATTAACTATATCTTTGTTATCGTTAAACCATTTCATTAATTCGCCCCACTCTTCCCATGCATCGTGGGTATTAAAATTCAGAATGTCGATGTTCTCGTTGCCTTTTAAAGGTCGTTCTGATTTATCTACATTCACATAGAGTGTTTTACCGGGTAAGAAATTTAATGTGTGTGTCTTACCTGTGCCAGGTTTCGCATAGATAAGATACGTTGATTTGTCTGTTGTAATATCTTTAGCGCTCGATATATTAAACGTCATCGTTTACCTCCTCCAAATCTTCAAAATTGTATACTTTACGTGTTTCTTTTGTTTCGATTGTTGATACTTCAATCAAATGTTTATCCCAATCTATATCTATTTCATCTAAACCGTTAAATTTACGAGCATTACTTCTTAAAGCATTGTAATTAGCATATTCTTGAGCAGTAGGTTTATTAGTGATCCAGCGTCCAAAGTGATTATCTTTAATGCGATACTCTACTTCACAATTTAATATTGGCTCTTGCATTCACGTACTCCTCCAATCGTTTACCTGCTCTGTCCGCTCTAGCATCTGCACTTTGATATAGGCTTATATATAAATTGATATTGTCGTTTAAATCATTGATATGCTCATTAGCAGTATCTAGCTGTCTTTTTAGATGTTTGTTTTCTAAACTAACTAGCATTAAATCTCTACTGTCTTTGAGCAAGTTGTTATATTCTTTTAAAGATAGAGTTACCTCTTGCATATATGTGCCTCCCGTTATATGATTAAGATGAATTTTTTCTTAAGTGCTTGACTGTTACTCATTGCCGTGGGTATCAGTCTTTTTTTTTTGCGTAGTAACAAGTGTCAAAGAATAAATAGGTTAGCATAGCTACTAACAATGCAAATGCAGCTGCATTAGTGATAAACACATTTAATACGATTAATAATAGAAAGAACACTGCAATAAACATAAAACCTGTTAGTACAAACGTTTTATCTTCGTTAGTCATTTCTTCACCCCTTTGTGAATTTCTTCAAAATGTTCGTCGATGAATTTACTCATCTTTCTAGCGTTAAATCTCCAACGATTAAAATTTTCGTCTGGATAATGTACGATCCCTTCATCTCTTAACTCTTTCATGAATTTATGTCTTTCCAATAGTCGCTCTTTTACAGTTTTGTCAGATGTCATTTTGAGTTTCTTTTTTAAATCGTTCATATCCCAAACTGGGTCTAGTGAGTAGTTTATTAACTCGTCGTATTCGTCTTTAGCGACAAGTACGTGTGTGTCGGGTATTGGTACAGATACAGTTAAAGTTTGCGTCATCTTAAATACTCCTTTCATGTATAATTTAGTTATCAACCTAAGGAGGTGATATTCATGGATTCAAGTGCAAATGTCGAAAAATTTCCATTTGAATATAAAGTTGAAGTACCTGCAAATAGGGGTTCATCGAATCTTGATATCGAAATTCGTTGGTTAGATGAGGATAGAGATTTAATAGATCAGATGGAACGTGATGTAATCTATGCTGACGATGAACTTCATGTTATAGAGCAGCGTTATGAAAACGGATTTCACATCATATTTATACAAACTGCCGAAAAAATTATCCTTAAATCTAATTGGGAATTAGATGATATGGGAAACGGATCTTTTTTACCTAGAATTCAACAGAATTAGTTGTTGTTTCACCATGAGAAACGATATAGCTTCCGCTTTTGTTAACAACTAGTTTGATTGTTTTCAAACTGCAAGCCTCATTCTGCTCACTGCCATGAGTAGTTTGAGGTTTTTTATTTTGTTCTCGCATTTGTTATCCTCCTTAAGTTGTTTGTTCGATTGTGGGTAGAATGTCGTTATCGGTTTAACATCTTCCACTCTTCTAAATCTGTTACTGTATCGTTAATTTCAATCCCAGAAAGTGCATCAATCTCTTTAGAAATCTTATTTATTTCTTTAATAGCTTGTTGGCATTCATTAATTACTTTATTTTCAACAACAGTTATACCTGCATACACACCTTTATCTTCCGTTTCATCAAATAATCCGTTAAATAATTTTCTGACTTCTTCAACTTTAGATAAAGTTTTGTTGTACGCTTCAATTTGGCCTAAAAGTCTGGTGTGTTCACGTTGAAGTTCTATAACTTTTATTACATCTTCGTTTGTCACGCTAATCCCCCTAACCCAATCTTTCTAAAACTCCGTAATCTCCATGTCTTTCTGCTGTATCTATCTGACTATCTGTAAGTCGTTTATAGTTGATAGGTAAATCATCTAAAGTTAAACTTTCTACAAACGCAATCGCATCTTCACCGTCTACACTTCTTACTTGGTTGTATTTATTAACTTCATATTTCTTTTTAATGACTGTAAAAATACCTCTAATTAGATGGCCATATTTTTTTGAATATAATTCTTGAGATACTTGTTGACCGAAATATTCTCTAGTGAATTGATGACCTTTTCTAGAACAAAAAGAATGTAATCTATCAGCTTGTGGACCAGTTAAAGGTACTGTATTTCTAAAGTCGTCAAACTCTTTTCGTATTTCGTCGTACAACCCTCTGAATTCACTTTTCATTTCTGTAATTTCGTCATACATTTGTAGAATTGAATTCGCTTGAGCTACCATGTTTTCCATTTGATTTCGTGTTAATTCCATTATTTGATTAGACATCTATAACTTCTCCTTTTTTTAATTGTTTTCTTAATCTGTTTGCCATATCAGTTAAATCTTCGATAATTTTTTCAATAGGTTTTCTAGCATAATCGTTGTCGATGATATCTTTTGAAAAAGCTAAGTAACAAAGTGGTGCTACTTCTCGAATGATTTTTTCACTACCTTTGACCAAATCATAAATTTCTTTTTGTGCTTTTAATCTTTGTTGACCATCATTCAATTTGGCGTTCATGTCATTGATAGCTTTATTCAATTCGTCATATTTCTGTGACTTCTCACTCACTTCATCTCTGCGTTGCTCCATATTTTTGATGTCTTTTTCTAATTTTTCGTTACGTTGTTCAATGAGTTTTTGTTGGTGTCTTGATTGCGCTAGAGCGTTTTTAGTTTCTTGATAATCCTCAGGTTCCATATACTTCTCAATCACTTCTGGTTCTCTACTCTCTGCGTCCTCTAGTTGTTTCTTCGCAATCTCTTCGGAACGTTGCGCTTGTTCTACTTGAGATTGGAGTTGAGCGTTTTGTTCGTCACGTTGTTTGAGTTGACGTTTTAAATCTTGTATTTCTTTAACCGTCATTTCATCAACTGTTTTTTCTTCACCTTTTTCGGTTAAATGTTTCTTTTCTCTTTCTTCAACTGGAACACCAGTAATTTCATATAGGGTTCTACTTCCTAAATGCGACCACGTGGTCGTTTTTAATTGAGGGTCAGAAACAATTTTTATGAACCTTTGAGCCTCTCTAGGATGTATATCTACTTTTTCTAACCATTCAATCCACTCACCGTGAACCAAATCGTTTTCTTTAACATGTTTTAATCTTCGACCAATTTCATACATGCTATAACCGTTCATTTCTTTAAAAACTTTTAATTCAGATTCTATGACTGGTAAGTCATTACTAAGTTGTAATTCATTCAATCTAATTCACTTCCTTATAAGTGTCTTTTATGACACTAATTCTTCAAAAAAAATATCATTCATTTGGTCTCTAGTTAAATTGAGAACTTTAACAATAGTTTTAATTTCTTTGATGTCGAATTCCTGTTCTCCTCTAATCCTGCTATAATAGGCGCTTTTAGAAAGTTTCAGTCCATGTTCGTTTAATTCTTTTAAAAAATCGTTTACATGCATCTCTTTCATCGCCAAAGCAGAATAAAGCTTTGCTTTGTTCATTATTTAACACCTCCTGTGTCTTTTAGGACACTTTAATAATACACGCTATAAAATGCTAAGTCAATACAAAAGTGTCTAAAAATACATTTTTATTTTTATTTCCTATATAAGTGTTGCTTTTAAGATACTTAAGTGCTATATTTAGTACATACCAATTAGGAGGAAATTTAACATGAAACCCGACATTAAAAGTAGACGTAAAGAATTGAATTTAACTCTAGAACAAGTTGGAGATTTAGTAGGCGTTGGAAAATCTACTGTAAGAAAATGGGAAACTGGCGATATAGAAAATATGAAAAGAGATAAAATTGTAAAACTAGCAAAAGCGTTAAGAGTATCTCCGTCATATATTATGGGAATCGACGAAGAACAACGTCAACTAGAAACTCTACCAGTCAAAAAGATTCCGGTTGTTTCAAAGATATCTGCCGGCTTACCTATCTATAGTGAAGAAAATTTAATTGATTACATATACTTTGCAACTAACAAACTTAATTCTGATAAAGAAGAATTTGGTTTAAAAGTGTCTGGCGATAGTATGGATAAGATTTTCCAAGATGGCGATATCGTTGTGGTAGAAAAAGACTCTGTTGTTGAAAACGGTCAATTAGGTGTCGTTATGATTAATGGTTATAACGCTACCGTTAAACGTATTAGATACAATGGCGACCAAATTATATTAATTCCAGAATCAAACAATTCTAGCCACTACCCACAAGTGTATGGCAAAGACGATGAAGTAAAAATAATCGGTAGAGTTGTAGCAAGTCAAAAACTATTTTAATAAGCGTCCTAGTGGCGGTTTGAGATAAATTATTTTACCTCACTACGGCAATTACGCTATTACGTTTGAGCCGTTGAGAGTATTTAGGTTGCAACGTATCGCGAATAATAGAGATAATAAGCATTTTAATATAAACTATATTTAAACATTTTGAAAAGGAGCAAACAATTTATGAACCCTAATGAAAAATCTGGTATAGATGAATTTATGAATGATGAAATTAAATCGTTAGGCGTTAAGTATTATAGAGAATCCAGCGGTAACATAGAAGTACAGAATGCTTTGAAATCTGCTAGTAAACGTCTTAATGGCAATGTTGGCAAACCAGAGTTCACTTTTTTTAGTAGAGAATTCCTTGTTGTTATTGAAGATAAAAATGACATAAATTTACATATCTATTCCGAAGATGACACGATTATTTTAGACGATGAAAATATTGTACCTAAATACGCTGTTAATGGTGCTATACACTACGCTAAACATATTATCAACAATACCGATATAGTAAGCAAAGCTTTTGCTATTGGCGCTTCCGGTAATGGACATTCAAATAAAATTAGCATTTATTTTGTGGACGAAAATGAATATAAATTTATTTCTGATGTAAATAATCTCAACGATTTAAAAGAAGAAAATATCGAAGAGTTTTACCGTGTTTCAGTTTTAGGAGAGTTGCCGAAGGAAGAAAGAGAATTAAAAGAAGTAAATAAAATCGCTGCTGACTTACACGAAGATTTAAGAAATTATGGTTCTCTTGAAGGAGAAAAGAAAGCGTCTGTTGTGTCTGCAATTTTACTAGCTTTAGAAAATGAAGATGTTATTTTCAATGTCGATAAACTGCAAGGATTACAAGGTGAAGGCGTAAAAGATGGTGAAATTTTATTTGATGCTATCGATAAATATTTGAGAAATAATAGTTTAATGCCTCATGCTAAAATCGGTGAATTAAAAGATAATTTTACTTTTATTCAAAATGACTTAACTTTAAATAGAGTAAGAGAAGATTTAGGAATGACACCTTTAAAATACTTCACTATTAAATTAAATGAGAAATTGAAGAAAAACATCAAGCACTCTGATATGGATATTTTAGGTAATTTCTATGGAGAGTTTGTAAAATATGGCGGTAGTGACGGTAACTCTCTAGGTATTGTTTTAACCCCTAGACACATTACAAACCTAATGTGTGATTTAATTGATATAAACGAAAATGACTATGTATTAGATCCGTGTTGTGGTTCGGGTGGCTTTTTAATAGCTGCAATGAATAAGATGTTAAATCAAACAACAGATGAAAGTAAAAAAGTTCACATCAAACAAGAACAATTACACGGTATTGAATTGCAACAAAAACTATTTACTATCGCAACTACAAATATGATTTTACGTGGCGATGGTAAAAGTAATTTAAAACGAGACGATATATTTCATGTTGAAAAAGAGTTATATACAAATAAAATCACAAAAGCATTAATCAACCCACCCTACTCACAAGCTAAAACTAAAAACTTAAGTCACTTGTCAGAGATCAGCTTTATCAAAGAAACATTATCATTAATGAAAAACGGGGCTAAGTTAGCCGCTATTGTCCCTCAAAGTACAATGATAGGAAAGACTAAGAATGATAAAAACTATAAGCGTGAAATATTAGAAAATCATTCATTAGATACTGTAATTACGCTTAATAAAGATACTTTTTATGGAGTAGGAGTGAATCCATGTATTGCGGTTTTCACTGCAGGTATCCCACAGGATGATAAGAAACGTGTTAACTTTGTTAACTTTTCTGATGATGGATATGTCGTACGTAAACATGTTGGACTAGTTGGAGACGGCACAGAGAAATCTAAAAAAGAGTATCTTTTAAACGTTCTCAATGACTATGAAGATGCTGACACTAATTTTTTAGTTAAAGCCCCTATTACATGGGAGGACGAGTGGTTGCATAGTTTCTTCTATTACAATGAAGAAATCCCTACAGATGAGGATTTTGAAAAGACAATCGCTGATTACTTATCTTTTGAATTTGATATGAAATTGCACGGCAGGGGGTATCTTTTCGATGATGAAACTGAGTGATAGAGAGTGGAAAGAATTTAAATTAGAAGATATTTTTCATGTTGAATTATCGAAAGGAGATAATAAACCCAATCATTTAGTTAAAGGTAATACCCCTTTAATTTCATCTGGTGATAGCAATAATGGCATTGTCAAATTTGTGATTAAAGGAGATGAAAAAAGCCAAAAGTTTTCAAAAGACAAATTGACATTTGATATGTTTGGAAAGATTTTTTATCATCCTTATGAATTTTATAGTGTATCACATGGTAGAATTAATATTTTGTCAGCTAAGGTAAACATTTCTTCATTTACATTAATGTTTCTTATAGCTGTATTAGAAAAGTCTGGTAAAAATATATTTTCGTATAATAGGATGGCTTCTTCAAAAAGAATAAAGAAGCTAAAATTTAAAATTCCAATCACTAACGAAAACACTCCCGACTACAACTTCATGGAAGACTACATTAAAGAAAAGTATTTTAATCTAAAATCACAAATTAAAGAAAAACAAAAACATGAAATCACTGATTGGCGAGGATTAAATGATGTTGAGTGGGAGGATTATTTTATTGAATCTTTATTCCAAATAAAACCCGGTAAAAGACTGACAAAGAAAGAATTTACAAAAGGTAGTAAGCCTTTTATTGGCTCATCAGATCACAATAATGGAGTTACAAACTTTGTGGATAATCATAATTCAAGCGAAGATTTTAATGTTTTAGGAGTTAATTATAATGGAAGTGTAGTAGAAAATTTTTATCATCCTTATAAAGCTCTTTTTTCTGATGATGTAAAAAGACTTTCGTTAAAAATTAATGGGAATAAATACATGTATTTATTTATTAAAAATATGATTTTAAAACAAAAAGAAAAATACCAATATGGTTATAAATTTAATAGTACAAGAATGAAAAGACAAATCATTAAACTTCCCACTAAAAACAACCAACCCGACTATTACTTCATGGAACAATACATGAAACGAAAAGAAAATGAGGTTTTAGAAAGAATTTAACGGGTACACCACCGTACCCTTATTATTTTTTTACCTTTTTTGAGGAGGGATAGCATGCAAACACGATGTTATGACGGTAAAAAATGGCAATACGAGTTTAAATATGAGGGTAAGAGATATAGAAAGAAAGGCTTTAGAACGAAACGTGAGGCGAATTCTGCTGGGTTAGATAAGTTGAATGAATTAAAGCAAGGTATTGAATACGAACCTAATTTAACGTTATACGACTATTTCAAAACCTGGTGCGAAACGTTTAAAAAATCAACAGTGACACCTAAAACATATAAGTCCTATACCTCTGCGATTGAACATATCAACAATCACCCTATCGGTAAAAAGAAACTGAAAGACTTATCCAGATATCATTATCAAGATTTTATTAATGAATTTTCAAAACACCATTCTAAAGAATCTATTAGAAAGCTAAACGGTTATATTAGAACATCTTTAGATGATGCAGTATACGAAGGGCTTATAGCAAAGAACCCTACTTTTAAAGTTAGTTATAGAGCTAGTAACCCAAACAAAAGTGAAGATAGTAAGTATATCAATCTAAAAGACTATGAATTATTAAAGCAGCATTTGATGACTAAAGACAACGCATCATCACTCGTACTATTCATCATGATTTGTACTGGTTGTCGCATAAGTGGTGCTTTGAATCTAAAACGTGAATATATTAACCAAGTTAAAAGTGAAATATATATTGATGAGCATAAAACAGATTCGTCACCACGTTACGTGTCTATTAGTCAAAAAGATATGAACCATATCATTAAGTCTATTGATCAATTACCTAGAACAATTGACGGAACTATATTTGGTGGACTAACAAACAATGCAGTTAACAAACGTTTAAAAATATATTGTAACAATTTAGGTATCAAAGAAATCACTTCACATGCTTTACGTCATACTCACTGTTCATATTTATTAGCTAAAGGTATTTCTATATATTACATTTCGAAAAGACTAGGACACAAAAATATATCAGTTACTACTGAATTTTATTCACATTTACTTGAAGAAACATACAAAGAAGAAGATGAAAAAGCAACGCAAATAATAAGCGCAATGTGATTTTTAGGGACCCATTAGGGACCCAAAACCCCATGAAACCCGTCGTTATAAGGTTTATAGTATCCCTCCCAGGACGTCATTAACTAAAAATTACATATATTTTTAGGTTGAGAACGCTGTTATGACGGCGTTCTTTTTATTTTGTCTTGTAATTAGATACCATAGAAACTAAGCTAAACTGCACCAAAAATAGAAAAACCCGCCATGTTATGACGAGTTTCTGAGATAATATTGTTATACTGTTAGTTTAAAAATTTTCGACACATATTTGACACGTGATCAACAACTTTTTTACCTAAATAATTTAGTTTTTAAATGTAAGTATTAAATTAATTATTGAAATGACCAAAGTGACTATTGCAAAATAAAACGTTAAAGACGTTAGTTTTTCACTTCTCAATTTAAAAACTCCATTCAATATTAATATTCTAATAACCAATATTATATGTATTGGAATAAACACTTAGGAGTTAATTAAATGCTTAAGTGTCTATATATCAAACTTCAAATTCAATCGTTTCTATAATATGATTATCTCGATTTCTATAGTTTAGAATAGCACTACCATTTACTTCATCAATAACGAGTTCGGCAAACGTTTCTTCAATACTACTGCGAGATTGTGATATACTGCCTGGATTTATGACATGTACACCATCTAAATGCTCATATTTTGCAACATGAGTATGACCATAAAATGCAAATTGACATCCCTGAGATTTGGCTTTTTGTGCTAAATGCATACGAGTTTGATTTACTGAATACAAATGTCCATGAGTATATAAAGCCTTTATACCATTTATTACCACTTCTTCTTCATTAGGAAATTCAGGATAAAAGTCACAATTCCCTTTTACTCTTCTATATAGACTTAGTTCAGTATCATTATATTCAAATTCTGAATCCCCTAAATGTAATAAAACATCAGCATCCTTATGCGCTTCATATAAGTGATATAAAATACCAGATTCTGTATGATTGTCACTGACGATAAGCCACTTTGTCATTACTTTTCACTCTCCAAATAAGCATTCAATTTCTTAATTGCATTACCTCTATGACTGATTTCACTCTTTTCTGTTGCAGTAAGTTGAGCCATAGTTTTACCTTTTTCAGGCACATAGAAAATAGGATCATAACCAAAACCATGCTCACCCTGTCTTTCAGTAGTAATCACTCCAGAAACAGTACCTTTGAAAGTTTGAGTAGTTTCATTAGGTGCACTCATACTAATGACGCAAACAAATTGTGCATCTCGATTTTCGATACCATCTAAATTTTTTAATAATTTATCAATATTAGCATCATCACTCTTATCTAATCCTGCATATCTAGCTGAATAAACGCCAGGTTCGCCATTTAGAGCTAATACCTCTAATCCACTATCATCTGCTATCACACGTTTATTCAATACTTTTGCAGCTTCTTCAGACTTTAATCGTGCATTCTCTTCAAAAGTTGTTCCCGTTTCCTCTACATCAAAGTCTTTTATTAGTTCTGATATACCTATCACATTGTCATTGGGAAAAATTGATTTAAAATCATTAATTTTACCTTTATTATTTGTAGCAATTACGATGTCTGCCATTCATATTCCTCCTTGATTATTCATCTACACTGATGCGTTCAACTTCAACATCTAATTTTAACCATTGTAAAATGATATTTTTAATATGCACTGTATCTCCAGTAGCAAAGAATCTATGCTCTGGATGTTGTGTATAGCTCGCATGTTCATTACTAAAAGTTAATAAAGCACTAACTTCACGTGCTGTTTCTAATCCAGAGGAAATAACTTTTTTCTCTCCTCCAAAATAATCATTTATAGGCTTATATAACAATGGATAGTGTGTGCAACCTAAAATTATCGTATCTGCATCAGTATTTCTCCACTGCTTTAACGTTTGATGAATGACAATACTTGTAATTGTAGGATCATCGTAGCGCATTTGTTCAACTAGTGGAACAAACCCTGGGCAAGCTACACCATAAACATGGACGTTTGGATTAATGCGCTTAATATGATGTCTATACGCCTCAGATTTAATAGTTCCTTCAGTCCCTAAAATTAAAACATTTTGATTTTTAGTAGTCATAATAGCTGTTCTTGACCCTGGCTCAATAACTCCAATAACTGGAATAGGCAACATTTGTTGCAAATGTTCTAATGCTACAGCGGTAGCTGTATTACAAGCTATTACAAGCATTTTAATATCAAATTGCATTAATTTATTAGCAAGTTGAGTAGTAAATTGTTTAACTTCATCACCAGGTCTTGGACCATAAGGACATCTTGCAATATCCCCTAGATAGTAAATTGTTTCGTTAGGTAATTGACGCATGATTTCTTTAGCAACTGTCAACCCACCAACACCTGAATCTATAACACCAATTGGTTTATTCATCTTCATTCATCCTTATAACACATAATACATTTATTTTATCATATACATGCTAAGAGTTTGACTAATCCGATTAAGCATTCATATACATAACTTAAAATGCTTTATATAGAAAAAAGTAGTTAATCAATTCAATTAAGAATCATTAACTACTTTTCAAATTATAATTAAATGTATATATTAATCTACTTTGTGGTCTGAACCGAAGAATGATTTAAACATATGGAATGTTGTTTCTCTGTTCATAGCTGCGATAGAAGTTGTCAAAGGAATACCTTTCGGACAAGCATTTACACAGTTTTGAGAATTACCACATTCTTGCAAACCGCCAGCACTCATTAAAGCGTCTAATCGTTCGTCTTTAGTCATTGCACCAGTTGGATGTAAGTTGAATAAACGAACTTGAGAAATTGCCTGAGCACCAACGAATTTATTATTTTGCGTTACATTAGGACAAACTTCTAAACAAACACCACATGTCATACATTTAGATAACTCATAAGCTGTTTGACGTTTTTTCTCAGGCATACGTGGTCCTGGTCCTAAATCATACGTACCATCAATCGGAATCCAAGCTTTCATACGTTTTAAGTTATCAAACATTCTAGTACGATCCACTTGTAAATCACGAATAACAGGGAATGTACTCATTGGTTCAAGACGAATAGGTTGTTCTAATTGATCAACAATTGCTGAGCATGATTGTCTAGCACGTCCATTGATGACCATTGAACAAGCACCACAAACTTCTTCTAAACAGTTCATATCCCATGTAACAGGTGTTGTTTTTTCACCTTTGTTATTTACTGGATTACGTCTGATTTCCATTAAACATGCGATTACGTTCATATTTTCTTTATAAGGAATTTCAAACGTTTCTTCATACGGTTTAGAATCTTGATTATCTTGTCGTTTGATAATCAACTTAATTGATTTTTGTTTTGGTTCTTTTTGCTCTTTTTCATTTGTATTGCTGTCGTTTTGGCTAAGTTCTTCGGGAGTGTCTTTTACTGATTGATTGTCAGCCATTATTTTTTACCTCCTTTAGACTTACTTGTATAGTCACGTTTACGTGGTGGAATTAAACTTACATCAACTGGTTCATAAGTAAATTTAGGCGCTTCTTCTCTACCTTGATATTCAGCTAATGTTGTTTTTAACCATTCATCATCATTACGGTCAGGGAATTCTGGTTTGTAATGTGCGCCACGAGATTCGTTACGATTGTAAGCCCCAATTGTAATTACACGTGCTAAAACTAACATGTTCCACAATTGACGAGTGAAGAATACAGCTTGGTTACTCCAAGTTTGTGTATCTTCCATATCAATATTTTCATAACGTTTCATTAATTCGACGATTTTTTTATCTGTTTCTAATAATTTATCGTTTTCACGAACAACTGTTACGTTCGCTGTCATAATTTCACCAAGTTCACGGTGAAGTTTATATGCATTTTCAGTTCCACGCATATTTAATAATTTATCAAAGCGTTCTTGCTCTTCATCGACACGTTTTTGATAAATGCTGTCATCTAATTCAGTATATGTTGTTTCTACATTCTCAACATATTTTATTGCATTAGGGCCAGCTACAGTACCACCGTAGATTGCAGATAATAATGAGTTGGCACCTAAACGGTTACCACCATGTTGAGAGAAATCACATTCCCCAGCTGCGAACATTCCTTTAATATTAGTCATTTGATCATAGTCTACGTATAAGCCACCCATTGAATAGTGAACGGCCGGGAAGATTTTCATTGGTACTTTACGTGGGTCATCACCCGTAAATTTCTCATAAATTTCAATAATACCACCAAGTTTAACATCTAATTCATGTGGATCTTTATGAGATAAATCAAGATAAACCATGTTTTCCCCGTTTATACCTAATTTCTGATTGATACATACATCAAAGATTTCACGCGTTGCAATATCACGAGGTACTAAGTTACCATAATCAGGATATTTCTCTTCTAAGAAGTACCAAGGTTTACCGTCTTTGTATGTCCAAATACGACCACCTTCACCACGTGCTGATTCACTCATTAGGCGTAATTTATCATCACCAGGAATAGCTGTTGGGTGAATTTGAATAAATTCACCATTTGCATATTTAGCACCTTGTTGGTATGCAATTGATGCCGCTGAACCTGTATTAATCATTGAGTTTGTTGTTTTACCGAAGATGATACCAGGTCCACCAGTTGCCATAATAACGGCATCTGAACCAAAAGATTTAATTTCAGAAGTTGTCATATTTTGAGCTACGATACCTCTTGCAGCATTGTCCTCATCTTTAACAATTCCTAGGAATTCCCAACCCTCATACTTAGTTACTAATCCATCTACTTCAAATGAACGTACTTGTTCATCAAGTGCGTACAATAATTGTTGACCAGTAGTTGCACCTGCAAAAGCAGTTCTGTGATAAAGCGTACCACCGAAACGTCTAAAGTCTAATAGACCTTCTTTTGTTCTACTAAACATAACGCCCATACGGTCCAATAAATGAATGATTGATGGAGCAGCTTCAGCCATAGCTTTAACAGGTGGTTGGTTTGCTAAGAAGTCCCCACCATAAACTGTATCATCAAAGTGAATCCAAGGAGAATCCCCTTCACCTTTGGTATTTACCGCACCGTTAATACCACCTTGGGCACAAACAGAGTGCGAACGTTTAACAGGTACAATTGAGAATAAATCTACATGCGCACCTTGTTCTGCAGCTTTAATTGTTGACATCAGACCGGCAAGTCCTCCACCGACAACAATAATTTTTTTCTCTGCCATAGAAAAGTCACTCCCCTAAAATATATCGATAGCTTAACGTAATTGCTTAAGCTCATTTGATAAGTACTTGATATAAATACTTATCTAAAATTCAACGTACTATATATGATTACAAATTGTGTTTTATACAAATGCGAAAATTGCAGATACTCCAATGTATCCTAAAACTAAGAATACGATTAAAGAAATCCAAGTGAATACACGTTGTGATTGTTTAGATTGTAAGAATCCCCATGTTACAAAGAATGACCATAAACCATTTGAGAAATGGAAAATAACACATAAAACACAAACGATATATACGATAACCCAAATTGGATTTTCAAGTGTTTTGTGCATCAATTCAAAATCAACTGCTTTACCAAAGAAGTATTTTTGAATTGTAGTTTGCCATAAATGCATGAAGATAAATACGAATGTCACAATACCTGAAAATCTTTGTAATGCAAACATCCAGTTTCTAAATAAAGAATAATGACCGATATTTTCTTTAGCTGTAAATGCAATGTGAATACCATACAAACCGTGATATAAAATTGGAATATAAATTAATAAAAATTCAACTGCTAATAAAAATGGAATTGATTCCATAAAGCCAGCTGCCTTATTAAAAGCCTCTGCCCCTTGTGTTGCTTGATGGTTCACAATTAAATGAACAACTAAAAATGCACCAATTGGAATAATACCTAGTAACGAGTGAACACGTCTAAGGTAGAATTCATTTTTAGACTTTGCCAAAAGGAGTCCCCCCTGTAAAACTATTGATTTAAATAGTTTATTTGTAAGAAAGTCTTTTCAATCAAGAAACATCATAATGATTTACTATTTTATTTAGTACTTGTCCATTGTTAAATTATTGTGACAATAATCAATAAATATCGGTTCTATTAAGAACTATGTAAACAAGTAGGACTTAAAAAAGTAAATAAATCATATTTGTTTTAATGAGAAATGCTAGTATTACATTAATCATTAATAAAAACACTTTAATGATAATGTTTCTCAATTAGAAAACGCTTCCATACTTTCTTAAAAAAATAAACTTTTTGTTAACTGTATTGTAACATTTTTTATATGTTTTTGGGCTATGAGAATAATTCTCATAGCCCTTTTTTTAATTAATCATTTGATAGTGCTTGCTGCAAGTTTATTGCAACCTTTTCAGGAAGTCCCGCTTTCTTCAAATCCGCTACACTCGCTTCCTTCATTTTCTTAATCGAACCAAATGTTCTTAATAAACTTGTCTTGCGTTTACTTCCAATTCCATCAACAGTGTCCAATACTGATTGTAATCCTGTTTTTTGACGTGTTTGACGATGGAATGTAATTGCGAAACGGTGTACTTCATCTTGAATTCGATGTAATAAATAGAATGCTTGACTATTCTTCTTCAATGGTACAACTTCTGCATTTGGTCCATAAAGTAACTCTGACGTTTGGTGTTTATCATTTTTTCTTAATCCAGCGACCGGAATATCCAGTCCTAGTTCATTCTCAAGAACATCTAATACACCTGACATATGTCCTTTCCCACCATCAACTATAATCAAATCAGGTAATGGTAAGCCTTCATTTAGAACACGTGTGTATCTACGACGAACAACTTCTCTCATTGATTTGTAGTCATCAGGTCCATCAACTGTTTTGATTTTATATTTTCTATAACCTTTTTTATCTGCTTTTCCATCAACAAAGGTTACCATAGCAGACACAGGGTCTACACCTTGTATGTTTGAGTTATCAAATGCTTCAATACGAATAGGTGTTTGAATACCCATTCGTTCACCGAGCTCCTCTATTGCCTTTATTGTACGTGATTCATCTCTAGCAATTAGCTCGAATTTATTTTCAAGAGCGACTTCAGCATTATGGTTTGCTAAATCTACCATCTCTTTTTTTGCGCCACGAGCTGGCTGTACAATTTTAGTATCTACTACAGATTGAATCATATCTTTATCTAAATTTTTAGGAACATGTACTTCTTTGGGTAATATATGCTGATTTAAACTATAGAATTGGCCTATAAATGTATAAAATTCTTCTTCTTCAGATTGCTGTTGTAAAGGAATCATTGTAGCATCTCTTTGTATCAAATTACCTTGACGAATAAAGAAGACTTGAATGCACATCCACCCTTTAGAGACACTATAACCAAACACATCTCGAATCGTATTATCAGATGACATAATTTTTTGTTTTTTAGTTAAATTATGAATATGTTGTATTAAATCACGATATTCTTTTGCACGTTCAAAATCTAATTTTTCACTAGCATCCATCATACGATCTTCTAAATTTTTAAGTATAGTTTTATCTTCACCATTTAAAAAATCACTTATTTCACGAGTCATTTGTGCATAAACTTGTTGATCAACATCATATACACATGGTCCCATACATTGTCCAATGTGATAATAAAGACATAATTTATCAGGCATTTTATCACATTTTCTAAAAGGATAAATACGGTCTAATAACTTTTTTGTCTCTTGAGCTGAATAAGCATTAGGGTATGGTCCAAAATATTTTCCAGTACCTTTTTTAACTGTACGCGTAACAATTAACTTTGGATGCTTTTCTTTAGTAATTTTTATAAATGGATAACTTTTATCATCTTTTAATAGAATATTGTAGCGAGGCTGATACTGTTTAATTAAATTTAATTCTAAAAGCAAGGATTCAGTTTCACTTGAAGTTACTATAAATTCAAAATTTCGGATTTCTCCTACCAACCGAGTAGTTTTTGCATCATGTGCACCTGTGAAGTATGAACGTAATCTATTTCTTAAACGCTTGGCTTTGCCGACATAAATCACTTGATCATTACGATCTTTCATTAAGTAACAACCCGGTTCAAATGGAACTACACTTAATTTATTTTTAATTTTCTCTTTGTAGTCTGACAACATTTATCCTCCTTCCCATAAAATTAACTACACATAAAAAAGACGGAGCTATTACATTCTATGTAATGCCCCAGTCTCATATACGTTCAAATTATTCTTAAAGATGTTTATCTAATACTTCAGCTAAGTTTTCTTTAGGTTGGAAACCTACTACTTTATCAACTGGTTCACCGTCTTTAAATACGATTAAAGTTGGGATACTCATTACTTCAAATTTAGCTGCTGTTGATGGGTTTTCATCAACATCTAATTTTAAAATATCAGCTTTTCCATCATAATCTCCAGCTAATTCTTCTAAAACTGGTGCGATCATTTTACAAGGTCCACACCAAGTTGCCCAGAAATCAACTAATTTAACGCCTGATTGAATATTTTCATCAAAGTTTGAATCCGTTACTTTTACGATTGCCATAAATGCCAATCCTCCTTAAATTTTGAATGATGAGCAAATTATAACAGACTTTAGTAGTACGTGCATTGCAGTTGCTCACTTATTAACTATCTATCAATAATTGTCGAATCTCACTCATATCATTTTATTTTCACTGGCTTAATTGTACGTTATTTTCTAAAAAAATCAACAACACTGCTTACACTTTAATATACCTTATTTAAGTTCAGCTACTGTCACACCAAAACCACCTTCACTTGGCATACCACCACGATATGATTTAACACTTTTATGTTTTTTCAAGTGATTCTGTACGGCTTTTTGAAGTGCACCGGTACCTTTCCCATGAATAATATAAACTTGCTCATAATTACTCAAGACAGCTTGGTCAATATATTGATCTAATTCGCCAACTGCTTCCTCATAACGATAACCACGTAAATCTAATTCAGTTTTAATTGTTTGACGATTTTGTCGAGTTACCATCTTAGTTGGCTTCTCTTTTTTCTTTTTAGTTTTTTCAAGGTCCTCAATAGGTAATTTCATTTTAATAATACCCATTTGAACAACTGCTTCTTCTTCATTTACAAGTTCTAATACTTCGCCCTTTTGACCATATGATAATACTTTGACCTCGTCACCTTCATGTATTTCATCATATTTTTGTTTTTGCACATCTTGTTTTATTGATCTCTCTTCATATTGATCATCTAATTGTTTCTTTTTATCAATAAGTTCGTGTTCTTTGACATCTGCACCTTTTTGATCACGTAATGTTCTTAACTCTTTTAAGATTGTATCCGCTTCTTTAGTAGCAGATTTAACACGTTGATTTGCTTTTTCTTTAGCTTCATCCATCAATCTTTTCTCATAATTTTTATACTGCTCGTATTGTTGCTCTAGATCGTCATGAGTTATTTTAGCTTCTTTTAAAAGTCTATCTAATTCTATTCGTTGTTCATCAACACGTTTTGAATTCTTTTCAAGAGATTCAATCATTGAATTAATTTCTTGTTCATCAGTCCCAATCATGGTCTTAGCTTTATTAATAATACCTAAGCTAAGTCCTAATTTGCGGGAGATATCAAATGCATTTGAACGACCAGGTACACCCATCAACAATTTATACGTGGGACTTAACGTATTAACATCAAATTCAACACTAGCGTTCATGACACCTTCACGATTATAACTATATGCTTTCAATTCTGGATAATGTGTTGTAGCCATTACTAATGAACCTATTTCACGAACGTGATCTAAGATACTCATCGCTAAGGCTGCACCTTCACTTGGATCAGTACCTGCACCTAATTCATCAAATAAAACTAAACTATTTTTATCTGTCTCTTGCAAAATTTCCACAATATTCTTCATATGTGAAGAAAAAGTGGATAGTGATTGTTCAATTGATTGCTCATCACCTATATCACAATAAACATTTTCAAAGACACTTAACTGACTACCATCTAATGTCGGAATTAGTAAACCTGATTGTGCCATAATAATAATTAATCCAAGTGTCTTTAATGTAACTGTTTTACCACCCGTATTTGGACCTGTAATTATGACAGTTTCAATATCATCAACAAATTCAATTGTATTAGCTACAACCGTATCTTTATTTAATAGTGGGTGATATGCATTAGGTAAATAAACGGTTCTATCTTTGTAAAATGTAGGTTTCGTTCCTTTAATTGAGCGTGCATATCGTGCTTTAGCTGTTAAAAAGTCAATTTGTCCCATGACTGATTCAGCAATTAAGCAACTATCTGCTTCGGCAGCAACCATACCTGTTAATTCTGTTAAAATACGCTCACGTTCTACTGCTTCATCATTTCGTAAACGACTGATTTGATTATTCATTTCTACAATCGATGATGGTTCGATATAAAGCGTTTGTCCAGAGGCAGATTGATCGTGAACAATCCCTTTGAAATCTTGGCGATATTCGGCTTTAACCGGTATAACATTACGATCATTACGTACCGTTATAATAGCATCAGATAATTTCTTCTGATTGGCTTGGCTTTTAACGATACGGTCTAAATTTTGTCGTATGCGTTGGTTTGTACTTGAAATTTTACTTCGTATACCTTGCAATTCATAACTTGCGCTATCATATAAATCGTGTGTATCACATTTTTCATTTATCTCTTGGAAAAGATCCGATAAAATTGGTAATTGGTTCATTTTATCATTCAAAATTGGATACTTAACAACTTGTTCATCTTCTTCTAATAATTGATTATAAAATGTCTTAAATTGATTTTGAACTTGAATTAAACGTTTAACTAAATTTAGCTCTGTAACATTTAATACGCCACCTATATTTGCACGATGAATCAATGGTGAAATTTTGGCTAAACCACTTAAACTTGGCAAACGATGTTTATTATAAATTTGTGAAATTTCATCTGTCTCATTCATTTGAAATTCTACTGTTTCAAAGTCAGTGGCTGGAGACATCTTAGACACTTTTTCACGCCCTAAGTCACTTATTGTTTCCGAAGCTACAAATGACTTGATTTTATCAAATTCTAAGACGTCTAATGTTTTTTGTCTCATACAATCCCTCTATTTCTTCAACTTTTTATTATTTCCAACAAAATCCTTAAATGCTTGACGAGACATTGTGTTAATTACTCGATCTTTATTTACAAACCCTTTTTGAGCAGTGGCTACACCATATTTCATAAAGTCTAAATGATCAATATGATGAGCATCTGTATTAATTGTTAATTTTACATTAGGATATTTTTTAACTGTTTCAGCATTTAAGTCTAATCGCTTAGGATTTGCGTTAATTTCCATTATTGTATTTGTTTCTTCTGCTAACTTCATTAATCGATCGATATTCGGTTTGTACCCTTCTCTTCGACCGATAATACGTCCTGTTGGATGAGCGATGTGTCGTACATATGGATTTCGACATGCATTTTCCAAACGTTTCATAATCTCTTCTTCTGATTGATTAAAGCTTTGGTGAATAGCAGCTATAACATAGTCAAGTTGTGATAACACATCATCATCATAATCTAACGAGCCATCAGGAAGAATATCCATCTCTGTGCCTGAATAGATATCTATTTCTGCATATTCTTCATTTAGCTTCTTAATTTCTTCATTTTGACGTAATAAACGTTCAACTTGTAACCCATTTGCGACTTTAAGGCTTTGTGAATGGTCAGTAATCACCATGAATTGATAGCCTTTTTTTATATTTGCTTCAATCATATCTCTAATAGAAAAAGCACCATCACTATATGTGGTATGCATATGAATATCTCCGTTAATATCATCCAAAGTAATAATATCACTTAAATCTTTATCAAATTCGCTACCGTCTTCACGTAAAGCGGGTGCAATCCATTCACTACCGAAATGTTGATAAATCTCTTCCTCACTCTGTAACTGTAGTAAAGAGCCATCTTGCTG
Source organism: Staphylococcus sp. NWU MKU2 (assembly GCF_033283605.1). Lineage (NCBI taxonomy): Bacteria > Bacillati > Bacillota > Bacilli > Caryophanales > Staphylococcaceae > Staphylococcus > Staphylococcus sp. NWU MKU2. The sequence continues at coordinate 77,790 of NZ_JAVSMH010000001.1, forward strand.
TTCAATTCCATATTCACTTATTTTTTCATTTTGCGCTTTAGCCATTTGTCTTATACGAATGTTATGATCTTTAGAACCTGTAAAATGTTGTAATGTGTGATAGAACGCAACTGGCTCAATAAGGCGAAAATCTACGCCAATAGTCTCATCATCGTACGTCAACTCTAATGAAACTTTCGTTTGGCCAACAGCAACATCTTTCACTTTATTAGGTATATTTAAAAGTTGTTGTTGTACTTCGTCTGGATGCTCCGTACTAATAATATAATCCAAATCTTTACTCATTTCTTTATAACGACGGAAGCTTCCTGCTTCTGAGTATCTCTCAATACTATCAATTGTTTCTAAATAATCGATTATGACACGATTTAAACCTCGCATAGTGTCTATTGGATAGCTATCTTTTTTTGCTCCTAAAGCTTTAACTGCTTCAAGTATATTTTGTTCAGTTTTTTTAGCAAAACCACTTAGTTCGCTCACTTTTCCACTTTCACAAGCCAATTGTAAACTTTCTTTATCTGTAATATTAAGTTCTTTATATAATTTAGCTATTTTTTTACTACCTAATCCTTGAATCTTCATCAATGGAATCAAGCCTTCTGGAACAAGTTGTTGTAATTCTTTTAAATAACTTGATTCACCTGTTTTACGATATTCATCAATGACTTCCCCTACACCTTTACCAATACCTTTTAATTCAGTAACATCCTCAATTTCATCAAGTGGTCGTTCATCAATTTCTAAGCTTTGAGCTGCTTTTCTATACGCAGATACTTTAAACGTATTTTCCCCTTTTAATTCCATATATATAGCTATTTTTTCTAATAATTGAATTACATCTTTTTTTGTCATTCCAATCACTCCATAAAAAGAAGACCAGGACATTTAACAAAGTAGCCTTGTCCTGACCTTATATCAGTTTTGTTTTATAAATTTAAAATATAAGACGAGAAAAATGGTGTATGAAACAAGATAAGTTTGCCTATGTACGCATGTTGTAAATTGTGTTGTAACCACTCAATTGGATACAATGCTAGCACATAGATTGATAACTGTATTGCAACGACTGCCATCACTACACTTATTAAACTACCAAATTGTCTACTGATTTGGTTAATCATTCGATACGTCACTATATTATCAAAAGTAATTATTATAAGATATAAAATCAACTTACAAAGTGAGGCAATTAGTAAAAATGCAATAATTGTATCAAAGCGTTGCTGCAAATCATTAAAATGAAAAGCATACTTCATATCATATGCAATTGTCTTTGGAAAAGGTATAAATACAATTAACTGCGAACTAATTCGCTGATAAAATTGATGTGCTATAACTAATGAGACTATCGTTGAAAATAAATGTAAACTATTCAACCATACCCCTCTTCTATACCCTATAATAAGACCATACACAATTATAATAGCTATCGTAAAATCAATAATCATCTATTCTTCTCGTTGTTTTAATTGTTGTATTTCTTGTAATAGTTTACGATTTTCTTCTTCTAATTTAACCTTTTCATGCATAATATTAACCGCTGTTAGGATTGCTTTTCTTGTAGTATCTAATCCTGTTGATTTACGTCCCATTTCTTTTAACTTTTCATCAACTAAATGTGCTACGTAACGAATATGCTCGGGGCTGTCTTCACCAATGATAGTATAATTCTGATCGTTAATCGTGACATTGATTCGATTTCTAAATTCTCCCATAGCAATAACTCCTGACATTATTTATTTTTTAAGCCTATCAATGGTTACATGTAAATAACCATCTCATCTTGTACTTCGATTTAGTATGCACTTTACGCAATTTATGTAGTAGAATATCACAACTTATTATACATTAGGATATGTTGTTTGGTAAGTAGCTAACGCGTAATCATTTTAATTAATGTAAATTTGAACTATATAACTGTTCTGATGAACGTCCTTAATATGTTATGCTTATCTATGTTTTATTATATTTTTAAAAGTGAGGATCAACTAGCTTATGTCAAACGTCGTTCATAAATTATCAGAATCTGAAATCCAACATCTCTTACAACAAATTACATTTGAAACATCTCAATTACCTCCAGGAATGAAAGCGAGAACTAAATACAAACAATCTGTGATAAATATTTATAATTCAGGCAAAGTCATGTTTCAAGGAAAAAATGCGGAAGCTGTTGCCCAACAATTACTTCCAGATCATACCACTACTTCCAAGAATTCATCATCTTCTAACCAATCTTCAGGTGAAACATTAGCTTATAATCATTATAATTGTATAGGAAGTGATGAAGCAGGAAGTGGTGACTACTTCGGCCCTCTAACTGTTTGTGCTGCTTATGTGTCTAAGGAGAATGTTAAAATTTTAAAAACACTTGGTGTGGATGATTCAAAAAAATTAAATGATCAAAAAATAATCGAACTTGCTGAACAATTGATTACATTTATTCCTCATTCACTTTTAACGCTTGATAATCCAAAATATAACGATAGACAGGCTATTGGTTGGTCCCAAGTTAAAATGAAAGCTGTATTACATAATGAAGCTATCAAAAACGTCACCCAAAAAATTAATTGCAATGAGTTAAATTATATCGTAATTGATCAATTTGCAGTACGTGGTGTTTATCAACGCTATGCTTTAAGTTCACTACCTTACCCACAAAAAACTAAATTTGAAACGAAAGGTGAATCTAAAACATTAGCAATCGCAGCTGCTAGTATTATTTCAAGATACGCCTTTGTTAAACATATGGATCATATATCACATAAAATGAAACAAGATATCCCTAAAGGTGCTAGTAATAAAGTAGATTTGATAGCTGCTCAAATTATTGATAAACATGGAATAGAAACATTAGATATGATATCAAAAAAACATTTTAAAAATCGACAAAAAGCCCAAAATTTAGTGACTAAAAAATATAAATAAATTTATAAAGAGACGAATTCCATTAATACAGAATTCGTCTCTTTCACTTCATTATCTAATTGTAGCACCTTGAGCTTGTAATGCTTCCAAAATCTTATCATGAATTTTAGATACGCGTTCATCAGTTAAAGTGTCTTCTGTGTCTAAATAATTTAGTCGGATTGCTACTGATTTTTTGCCTTTTTCTAAATGTTCACCTTCATAAACATCAAATACTAATGTACTTTGTAAGATGTCTTCACCATTATTATGAATAATTTGTTTCAATTCAGAAGAAGGTACATCATGATTAACTTCTAATGCAATATCTCTTGTCACACCAGGGAATTTAGGGATTTGTTCATAATTAATATATCCAACCGCTACTTGCATCATTGCATCATAATTTAATTCAAACACATACGTGCGTTTTAAATCATTATCTGCTGCAACTTGTGGGTGTAATTCACCAATGAAACCAATGTCTTGTCCTTCTAAAGATACAATCGCTGTACGTCCTGGATGTAAACCTTCAATTTTTCCAGCTTTATAACTAAATTCTAAATTTAATTTTTCCGCAACTCGGTCTACAACTCCTTTAGCGATAAAGAAGTCAATTTCTTCCTTTTTACCTTGCCAAGCATTAACAGCATATTCTCCAGTTAAAATACCACTTAAATATTCAACTTCATCTGGAAGTTCGCCTTCACCATTGCCAAAGAAAACACGACCAACTTCATATAATCTAACATCTTTATTTTTACGAGCTACATTATATGCAGTTGCTTCAATTAAATGCGGTAATAAGCTCTGACGTAAAGTAGCATGTGCTTCACTCATAGGCATTAATAAACTGATTGTTGGACGTTCTTGAAGTGCGAAGTCCTTAGCATGATCTTTAGAAACTAATGAATATGTGATTGCTTGGTTCAATCCAGCACCTTCAAGCGTTTCTTTAACGGTACGTGTTTTATGTTGACGATCCGTTAATTCTCCACTTGTTACTTCGCCAAATACTGGTAATGATGAAGGGATTTCATCGTAACCATAAATACGTGCGACTTCTTCAATTAAGTCTTCTTTAATAGTAATATCTTTACGACGTGAAGGCACATTGACCGTTAATGTTTCGCCTTTTAATGTTGTTTCGAAACCTAATTGTTTAAAGATAGCTTGAATTTCGTCATTAGACAAATTAAAACCAATTGTTTTGTTTACCTTTTCAGCTGTAATATCGATTGGTGTCACAAATGATCCTAAATCTCCTGAAGATACTCTATCTTTTAGTACTTCACCAGAAGCTAATTCTTGTAATAAGTAACATGCTCTGTCAACCGCTTCGTCAACAAATTCTGTTGCGATACCTTTTTCAAAACGACTAGAGGCTTCACTACGTAAGTTTAAACGACGTGAAGTGTGACGAATTGATACTGGGTCGAATATTGCACCTTCTATTACTACGTTAGTAGTTTGTTCAGTTACTTCTGAAAAGTCGCCACCCATTACGCCTGCCAATGCAATAGGTTCTTGACCATTAGAAATAACGATATCAGTGTCTACTAGCTTGCGCTCATTATTGTCTAATGTAGTCATTGTCTCTTCATCTTTCGCTTGTCGTACAACAATTTCTTTAGAGCCGATATGATCTTGATCAAACATGTGTAACGGTTGACCATATTCTAATAAAACATAGTTTGAAATATCTACAACATTATTAATAGGTCGTATGCCTGCTTTTATTAAACGTGCTTGCATCCAAATTGGAGATGGTTCTATGCTTACGTTTTTAACAACACGCGCACTATAATAAGGGACTTTTTCAGGATTATTGATTGTTACTGATAATTCATTTGTTGCAGATTCTGAAGTTTCGTTACTTTGAGTAGCTGGTTTCGTCATTTCAGTTTGATATAATGCCGCTACTTCATACGCAGTCCCAACCATACTCAATGCATCGGCACGGTTAGGTGTTAAATCAAATTCCATCACTTGATCATTTAAATATAGTGCTGTTAATGCATCCGTTCCTGGCTCAACTTCTGTCGGAAAGACAAAAATACCATTTTCATATGCTTTAGGTACCACATTACTTGAAATACCAATTTCTTGTAATGAACAAATCATACCTTCTGAACGCTCACCACGTAATTTAGCACGTTTAATTTTAATGCCTCCTGGTAAGCGACCACCAACTTTCGCAACAATGACGTGTTGACCAGCATCTACATTGGGTGCACCGCAAACGATTTGAACAGGTTCTTCCTCACCAATGTCTACTTGGCAAATATTTAATTTATCTGCATCAGGATGCTTTTCTTTTGATTGAATATAGCCGACTACTAGATTTCTAATATCTTTTGTATAATCAATCATGTCATCTACTTCAATACCTGTACGGGTAATACGTTCTGCTAAATCTTCAACCTCAACCCCTGCATCTACGTAATCTTTTAACCATTCATTAGAAATCAACATTATGCTTCACCTCTATCTTCAACAGCTTTAAATTGTTCAAGGAATCGAACATCATTTGTATAGAAATGACGAATATCTTCAATACCATATTTCAACATCGCGATACGGTCAGGACCCATACCAAATGCGAAACCAGAATACTCATTGGAATCGAATCCGGCCATTTCAAGTACATTCGGGTGCACCATACCCGCACCTAAAATTTCAATCCATCCTGTATGTTTACATACGTTACAGCCTTTACCTTTACATTTGAAACATGATACGTCCACTTCTACAGAAGGTTCAGTGAATGGGAAGTAACTAGGACGTAATCGAATTTCACGGTCTGCACCGAATAATTTTTTCGCCACTAATTCTAATGTACCTTTTAAATCACTCATTTTAATGTTTTTATCAACAACAAGTCCTTCAATTTGTGTGAACTGATGACTATGTGTCGCATCATCTGAATCACGGCGATAAACTTTACCAGGACAAATAATTTTAACTGGTCCTTGTCCATTGCGTTTTTCCATTGTGCGTGCTTGTACTGGAGATGTGTGTGTACGCATTAAGATTTCATCAGTAATATAAAAACTATCTTGCATATCACGTGCCGGATGGGATTTAGGTAAATTTAAAGCTTCAAAGTTATAATAATCTTGTTCTACTTCATAGCCATCAACAATTTCGTAACCTAGACCTAAGAATAAATCTTCAATTTCTTCAACTGTTCGTGTTAAAGGATGTTTAGAACCTATACTAATTTGTCGACTTGGCAATGTTACATCGATTGTTTCTTCTGCTAATTGTTGATTTAATTTTTCATTTTTTAACAATTCTTGCTTCTCATCTAATTCTTTTTGAATTGTTTGACGTAGTTCATTTACTTTTTGACCATATGCTGGCTTTTCTTCATTAGGTAAATCTTTCATATTTTTCATTAATCCACTTACTGAGCCTTTTTTACCTAAGTATTTAACTTTAACATCTTGTAATTCGCGTTCATTTTGAGCTTCATTAATATCAACAAGTGCTTGTTGTTTTAATTCTGCCATTGAATCGTTTTGAGTCATTGACTTACACCTCTCACATTATATTCACTATTTATTGTTAACATTTTTTCATAAAAAAAGACTTCCATCCCAAAACTGGGACGAAAGTCTTTCCGTGGTACCACCCAAATTTATGCATATGCATACACTTGTAAACGTTGGTAACGAAGACGTACTCCGACTTAAATTTCTTTAAGTAACCAAAAAGATGAAAGAAACTAATACATGTTGGAGTAAATTGCAGTCACGTTTACTCTCCCTGTACAACACTTTATATCAGTTAAGGTCTTTTTATCGGTTATATTTTCAATTTTTATAACATAAGTTATTAATTTACATTGATTATTGTGTACATCTAAGTATAGCCGATTTTATTTCTCAGGGTCAACCTTTCAAATGATAAAGTAAAATACTTCCAGCAATAGCTACGTTTAAGCTTTCCGCCTTGCCGTAAATTGGTATTGTTAAATTTTGTGATGTTTCATTTAATAATGCCTTGTTCACACCTTCACCTTCATTACCTAGTAATAAGGCAAATATATCTTGAGATGCTACCTCCTTATATGGTTGCGCATTCTCAAGTGCAGTACCATAAACTGGTCCATTAAAATCAGCGATAAATGTTTTCAAATCTGCGGTAATAACCGGAATATGAAATACACTACCTTGACTTGCTCGTAAAACCTTGTCTTGATATGGATCGGCTGTACCTTTTTCCATTACAATCAAATCTATTCCCGCTGCATCAGAAGTACGAATTAATGTGCCTAAATTACCCGGATCTTGAATACGATCGATTAATAATACTTGTTTTGCTTGCGTAACATCATATTTAGGCTTTTCAATTACAGCAAAAAAACCTTGAGGTGTTATCGTACCTGATAATGATTCTGCAACTTTCATATTAATTTCAAATGTCTCTTCAGCATAATCCTTAAGCGCTTCATCTGTTCTATTTGGTTCAATTACAAATAGTTGCTTAATGACAATGCCGCTTTGGTAAGCTTCTTCGATTAAATGAATACCTTCAATCAATGCTTGTCCAGTTTTATCACGATCTCGCTTTTTCTTTAATTTATTCGCATTTTTTATCTTACTGTTTTGTGCTGACGTAATTTGTTCCATATAGTTCTCCATTTTATAGTAGCTATTATTGATGTTGTTTACTAATTTATATTAACATAACTAAATCGATTATAATGGAAACTTAAACATTATATGTATAACCATTTTTATCGCCGATTATTATAAAATTTGATTATTGATAAAAAAAGAAGCATCGAACAAAATTAAATTGTCCATGCTTCACTAAAATCATTAAGTCGATTATTTAGAAACGACTTCTTCACCGTTGTAAGAACCACAGTTTTTACATACGCGGTGAGATAATTTGTATTCTCCACAACTTGGGCATTCAGTCATACCAGGTACTGAAATTTTGAAGTGAGTACGACGTTTGTTTTTTCTAGTTTTAGACGTTCTTCTTTTTGGTACTGCCATGATATATCCTCCTTAATATTAAACACATATCTTAAGTGTTAGGTCATTAAATCATTATACAATAATATAAAACAACCTGCTATTACTCTTTATCGTATAATTGTTGTAATTTTTGAAGCCTAGGATCAACTTGTTGCGTTTGGGAATCATCATTGTCTTTTTCTTTTTCAAGTTCGATCATTTGATCTTCGTCAATAACTTCCCAACCATTACCTTCTGTAAGCATCTGATCGCTATTCTCAGAGAAAGCTCTCATCGGTTTCTCAATGATTACCAATTCTTCAGCAATGTCTCGAATATTAATCATACCATCAGTAGCTAGATGATAGTGTTCATCCTCTTCTACTTCTTCATCGGTATAACTATTATAACCTTCCAAATCAAATATTTCAGATGTTCTTACATCTAAAGGAACTTCCACAGGTACAAGCGTACGTGCACAAGGCATTGTATATGTTCCAGTTAAATGAATATCTGCAATAACTTCATTGGCTTTAACGGTTAATTCACCTTCAACATTGATTTCTGATAAATCAATCAAGCCTAAAGGTTCTTTTAAATGTTCAAAATTTGCCGTTTGATTGAATTCAAATGGCTTACCTTGATATTTTCTTAATTGCGTTATTGACCATTTCATATGGCTTCACCTCTAACAAACACAAAATTTATTTTAACTTTACAAGTATAAGTTGTCAAGATTTTTTCTTAACATACTTTCATCTGTTACAATACTAATAATGAATATCGAAAGGATGAATTGCAAATGAAAAGTGTTGGACTAATCACAGAATATAATCCATTTCATAATGGCCATTTATATCACGCTCAACAATCTAAGTTACAGTCCGACGCGGAGATAAGTATTGCAATTATGAGTGGCAATTTCGTCATGCGTGGCGAGCCAGCAATTTATAATAAATTCTTGAGAACAAAGATGGCTTTGTCAGGCGTTGATTTAGTTGTTGAACTTCCAGCGATTGCTAGTCTTTCATCGAGTGATTATTTTGCAACTTTTGCAATTAAAGTAGCTCACTATTTAGATATCGATACTATTGCATTTGGTAGTGAAACCAATGACATTTCACGTCTAGAGAACGTAGCATCTAATATTAACTCGCTTGAACAATCGTCATATTTTCAAGATTTAATTAAACAAGGGAACAGTTACGCCAAAATTGTACATGACCTAATTGATGATCAACAAGTGTTACGCTCTCCTAACAATATACTTGGTGTAGCATACATAAAGGCCATTAGCAATATAGCTCCAACTATAAAAAGAATCGCTATCCAACGTCAATCTACCGCACATCACGATCAAGAGATTAAACATGACAGTTTCGCAAGTGGCTCAGCTATTAGACACGCTTTATTAAATAAAGAAAATACCTGGAAAGATGTCGTACCAACAGATATAAAGCATTTATATGAAACGCCTCACCTTTTGAAGAAGCAAACGTTTAATTTTATTAAATATAATATTTTAAGTCGTTCCTCTGAAGAATTATCACACATTTATACCATGTCTGAGGGCTTTGAACATCGTCTCAAATCAAACATTCAAAATGCGCAAGATTTCGACACGTTTATGTCTTTAATTAAAACTAAACGTTTCACATACACGCACATACAGCGCGTTCTGATGCAAATATTACTAAATATTAACAAAAGTGATTTTGATGATGAAATTCGGGGAGTGCGAATTCTAGGCATGAATCAAAGAGGGCAACAGTATTTAAAGCACTTAAAAAAACAATTCCCTAATCGCTTTTATGTAACAAATATTAACAAGGAAACTGCCTCTTTATTTAAAAATGAAATTAAAGCAACTCATATTTATAATTTAATATCTGGTCAAAGGGCTAATGATTTTAATACACCTGTGATTATTAATAAAAAGAACTAGGACTGAGAAATGCTTAATTTAAAGCTTTTTCTCAGTCCTAGTCGGCTAATGCGGATTAAATGTAGACCTATACAAATTAAATTTGCCTCGTATAATTTTGAGTGGAATTATTTTAACCTCATCTATTACTTTTTAAATTTTTCTTTTAATGCTTTCTCGACATTTGGAGGTACAAAATCTGATATATCAGCTTTATATTGCGCCACTTCTTTTACGACGCTCGAACTAATAAAAGAATAGTTTGTACTAGTCATCATATACATCGTTTCTACATTACTATTTAGTTTTTTATTCATTGATGTTAGTCTTAATTCATACTCAAAATCACTGACTGCTCTCAAGCCTCTAATGATTGTTTGAGCACCAATTTTGTCACAAAAATCTACTAACAAACCGTTATAATTATGTACTTCAACATTTGATAAATGTTTTACAGATTCTTCAATTAATGCCATTCGCTCGTCAATATTAAACGTCCCAGTTTTATTACTATTCTTTAACACACAAATATGTAATTCATCAAAGCGCCCTGCACTTCTCTCGATGATATCGATGTGTCCATATGTAATAGGATCAAAACTACCAGGAATGACCGCCTTCGTTTTAGCCATTTTGCTCTCCTTTTTCTAGTAACAAAGTATCAGTAAGACCATAGTGATATTGTTTAATCACTTTAAATCCATTTGTGTTGATTTGCTCATGATTGCTAAACTCACAAATGATGATACCATTTTCTTTCAATAAATTAAACTCTGCAATTTGCTCTAAAGCTTTATCAATCAAACCTTTATTATATGGAGGGTCAAGAAAAATATAGTCAAATTGAATCTCTCTCTTATTTAAAGCTTTCAGTGCACGATCAGCATTATTTTTATAGACCTCAGATTGATCACGTAGGTCTAATTGATTTAAATTAGCTTGTGTCACTTTGACAGCTTTAAAATTTTGATCTACAAATATGACTTTTTCCATACCACGAGATAATGCTTCAATACCTAATGCGCCACTTCCAGCGAATAAGTCTAAACCTAAACCATGTACTTCTTGTAAGCTATTAAATATACCTTCTTTCACTTTATCCATAGTTGGACGTGTATTACGACCTTCTAAACTCTCTAAGGCTTTACTTTTATGTTTTCCAGCAATAACTCTCATCTTGACTTACACTTCCATTTCTCTAGGTTATTTATTATAATTTGTTGTAAAAAGGAGAAGGATTATATTATGAAACAGTCATTTATCGTATTGGGAGAAGGATTAACAGACCTATTTGAATTTAATACCTTAATAGAATACAACCATCTCCGGATAAATAAAATTGTATACTTTCATACACCACAATCTTCAAAACAACTTTCATCAGTTGCAATGATTATGAATCCAACTTCAGGTAATCATTTCCAAGCTATGTACATCATGCTTGATGCGCTTAAATATCCATATCCTGACAGCAATAAAAAATTTGAACTCATTAATAATCAAGCAAATCAATATAATGTACCTATATTCGGTATAGATGTACAACCACCAGAAGCGTTCCACACGTTAGACCAATACTTTAAGTATTTGATAAGTGTATTACGACTACAAAATTGGATTCCACCCATGCAATAAAATTATAGAATTTCATGTTTTTCTTTTTCATAAGTTTTTTTCAAATATTTATACGGTGATCCGTCTATATCCACAACGTATTTTAGTTTCATTAATTTATGAACAATTGCATCTGCGTCATTTTCATTAACATACAATACAACATATTTACGTTGTTTATTCGTATAAATAATATGTCCATACTTTCTAATTTGACGCTCATGCTTAATATGTTTTAAATAAACGATCAAACTCACTCTTGGAATTAATTCCATACTATACACACTCCATTTATTATGCATAATAACTATACCACGACTATTTATATTATAAAATCCTTTAATCCCATGAACTGTATCCCTGTGCATCAAATAGCTATTTACTTTTTCGTTGGTGTGAAGTTTGGTACGCTTAATTCAATAATAACAAGGAGGCAATATAAATGACGATCAAAAAACGATGGGTTCTTAATTTAAGTTTAGCAAGCGTTAGTTTTTTGGGTAGCTTATTTTTTATAAATAAAGGTAACAAGGTAAATAAAACTAAAGAAATCCCTAAATTCTTTAATGGTAAGGCACCATACATTTTTGCACATAGAGGCGGCATGGCAGTGAGACCTGAGCAAACAAAATTGGCATTCGATAACGCCGTCGCTAACAAGTTAGATGGTTTTGAAACGGATGTTCGACTTACTAAAGATGAAAAACTAATTGTCTTTCACGATGCCACTGTAGATCGTACTACAAATGGTTCAGGCAAAGTAAGTGATTATAGAGTTTCAGAATTAAAGCGTTTAGATGCTGGTTATCACTTTAAAGATATTAATGGCCAATTTCCATATCGTGGTCATGATGAAGCAAAAATTTTAACTTTTGATGAGCTTTTAAAAATGTATCCTAATATGTATATTAATGTTGATTTAAAAGATGCACCAGATAGTTATGAAGGAACAGTTGCGCCAACAAAAATGTATGAAGATATTATTAATAATCAAGCACAAGATCGCGTACTTGTAACTAGCTTCTACAAAGAACAAAATGATCGCTTTAGAGAAATAAGTAAAGGACAAGTTGCTATTGGAGCAAGTCAAAAAGAAGTTGCAGAAGGATTTATCAAATTTAATTTAGGATTAGGAAATAAGTATCAACCCGTTGCTGATACATTTCAAATGCCGACCCAATTTAAAGGTATTCCATTGACTTCTAAACGTTTTATTCAATGGTTAAACTTATTAAATATAGTGCCTGGATTTTACGGAATTAATAGCACTGACCTAATGACCGATTTATATCATAAAGGTGTTCATACATTAGTAACAGATCGCCCAGATTTAGGTAAACAATTCAAATCAAGTCTCAACATTGAGAAATAAACGCGCTATAAAGTAAAAGGAGAAAGAAATCAAATGCAATATGATTTCTTTCTCCTTATTTTATGACAAACTACAATTACAAGTACCACCTGTCGCACATCCATCATGACCTGTTTTAAAGAATGGATTTCCCGCTTCAATTTTGACATTTTCCGAAACTGAAAATGCTATTTTACTTACTACTTCATCAATTAAATTTTGTAGAGCTACCTCTTTAGATTTGTAATCCATGACGACTGGTAACATTTCATAAGCTCTTTTACGTCTTCTTGTTTCTAACATAACCTTTTGATAATCAGGATGATATTTCCCAAAACGCATAACTTCATCATAAGCAACTTTAGATTTCAAAAAAGCCTGATACATAAGATGTGCTTCATCATCATTGTTTAGCATCTCTTGTGCTGCGCGAAAATCATGATAAAGTTCAGATTGAACAATCATATCCGATAGTCCTTCTATATCATCAAGAATTGACATTGTTTCTTCTGTATACAATGTATGGTTCCCCTTCCATAAATAGATTATTTTTCTAGAAAAATAAGTGAATAATAATCTTTCATAACTTCTCCACCCATTTCCTCATATTTAGTATTCAACATTCTAGAACGGTGCATATCAGAATTCATCCAACTATGAATTAGTGTCGGTACATCATCAAAATCATATCCGACATTTTGGCTTGTAGAAATAAATGAAATGTTTTCGTTACTTAATTGGCTTTTCAAAGCATCCTCAGTAAATTCAACATCATTAGAACCTGTTGCTTCATATAAGTTTACTGATGCAATGTGAGCTATATCTGAATTGACTTTTAGTGGTTTAATATTTTTTAACTTTCTCATCTCATTCGTAATTTCATATAGCGTCATTAATTGATTAGGATTTTGTTCATAAGGAAGTTTATCTTTCTTAGCTTTATCAAAATCTTCTTCATTATAGTTATCATCAGATTCATTAGCTAAAGGATATGGCTTAAGAAATGCTAGTGCTTCTTTATCAAGAAAGCGAATACCCATAATTTGATTCGATTGTTGATCCACATAGACCTGTGCATAAACATTTCCATATTTAATCAATGTTTGTGTTTTTATATCTTCATCAGATAATTCGAAATTATAACTTTGACCATTCACTTTAATAGAAGGGTCCGGGTTAATACTTGTATTTTCAAAAATATGTGATGCACTCTCATTAATTTTTAAAGGGGCAACATTAGCTTTACTTCCCGTTGCATAAACTGATTTTATTTTATTTTCTTTAGTTGAAACAATATAATATTGTTCATCTTTTTTAAATACGTAATTCATATAGTGCCCTTTAAATGGATATGTACGACTTGCTTGACCAAATTTATCAGTTAAATCATCTATATCTTTACCAATCCAAGTACCTACACCCTCTTTTGGTGATGGATTTTCACTGGTGTTATGTGTCTTAGGCGCTTGTTCTGAATGATTAGTTGAAACAGTTTTATTTGGATTTTCTAATAAATCAAATTTAAGTCTTGGTGAGTAAAATAAATATATAAGAAATAATACTAAAAATATTACACTTAAAACTTTAATTATTAATTTTGCCATCTTTCACCCACCTATTTTGAATTATATCTATTGTACAAAATAACTATTTTATTAATCAAGACATCCTACTTAGCATTACTACTTTTACCAAGTCATCCTTTTACAAATAAATTGATATTGATGTTACAAAAAAGACTAAGACAATGACGTCTTAGTCTCAATCAATTTGTATTTAATTTGTTACAATAAATTCGATTATAATCCTAATGTTGCTTTAATTAGTGAAGTCGTTTCTCCACCTGGGTAAAATACATATAAAAGTAAGTAAACTGCTACACCAGTGATAGCTGTAAAGAACCATATAACTGATGCAATTGGACCTGCTTTTCTATGCCATTTAAATTTATCTTTATATGCTGTAATAATTTGAATTAACCCTAGAACGCCACCAATTGTAGCTAAATTAATGTGGAAAATTAAGAAAATTTTATAATACGTTCTAACTGAGTCTGGTCCCCCGAAATCTGTATTACCTATAAAAATAGTTCTTGATGCATAGATAATAAAGAAAGTTAATGCAAAGATTGCTGCCCATAACATTGTTTTCTTGTGCTTATCTATATCTCTATGCCAGATTTGCCACCATCCAATGGCAACAAAGATAGCACTAATCACAATACAACTTGTACTAATCGTCGGTAGAATTGGTAAATTCATATGTTTCATCCTTATTTAATTTGTATATTTTAAATCATTTTTATCAGTGAGATAACAACAACTAAAACGAAAAATACTACTAAATAATTTAGGGAGTAAATAAACATTTTTGTTGCCCATTTAGTTTGATCTGTCGCTTTCTTAAAAGAAGTTAAACCAACATATAGCCAACCTAAATTAAGCAATGTCGCTAATACTACAAATGTTGTTCCGAGACTTGATAATAGAAATGGTAGTGGAAGTAAAAAGACTAACCATATAAACATACTTATTCTAGTACGTTTAAATCCTTTAACAGATGGTAACATAGGTATATTAGCTAATGAATATTCATCACTTCGTTTAATTGCTAAAGCATAGAAATGAATTGGTTGCCAACAAAAAACAACTAAAAATAATGCAATTGCAATAAGACTAATATTTCCATCAATAGCAACCCAACCAATTAATGGTGGTACTGCACCCGGAAAACTCCCTACTACTGTGTTCCAAGTTGTATGTCTTTTAGACCAAATTGAATAATAAGACACATAACCCACAATGCCGATGAGTCCTAGTACACCTGATGGTACATTTAATAAGAATAAACAAGCTTCTCCTACTAACATCATACCAAAACTTAAAATTAATAAATTTTTATCTGAAATTCTATCATTAACTGTCGGTCTATTTTGCTTACTTGGCATTATTCTGTCGATATCTTGATCATAATAATTATTTAATGCACAAGCGCCACCCATAATTAATGTTGATCCAATCAACATTAATAGAATTTGAGGTATTGACGATAGGAAGGAATGATTGCTCATCACAACAGCTAACCAAGCACCTGCAAATGCAGGAATTAAGTTACCTTGAACTAAACCCATCTTAATAATTTGTTGTAACTCTTTAAACGATACACGGCTCGATGGTTGTGACAAAGTTTGCTCTTTGCTCATGATCCCCCTCCTTAAAATTTTCATATAATACTATGATATAGCAATTACTAAAAATTGACTAGTTTATATCAAATTTAATTGTGACACTTTAACGACATTCTACTTCACTAATTTTTTGTTAGTTCCTATTGTTGTATAATTATTTTAATAATAAAATTGTAATAAAAATAGACATTAATTAAGAGCATTCAGTACTAATTTATCTACACTGTCAAAATACTCTTGATTAATTATGGGGTGTATAACATTGTTTAACAAACGAAACCTTAAGTGGTTATCTGTATTAGCAACTATCATAATGGCATTTGTACAACTTGGTGGTGCATTAGTTACTAAGACCGGCTCGGAAGATGGATGTGGATCATCTTGGCCTTTATGTCACGGTGCATTACTCCCTCAAAATTTACCCATCGATACAATTATCGAATTAAGTCATCGTGCCGTCTCTGGTTTATCATTAATCGTTGTACTGTGGTTAGCTATTACAGCATGGAAACATATTGGCTATATTAGAGAGGTAAAGCCATTAGCAATTATTAGTATTGCATTTTTACTAGTTCAAGCATTGATTGGTGCAGCAGCTGTCATTTGGCAACAAAATTCATACGTATTAGCACTGCACTTTGGTATATCTTTAATCAGTTTCTCTTCAGTGTTTGTTTTAATGCTTATCATTTTTGAAGTCGATAAAAAATATGAAGCTGATGAACTATATATCAGAAAGCCATTAAGAAGATTAACATGGATGATGACAGGTATTGTATATTTAACGATTTATACTGGGGCTTTAGTTAGACATGCAAAAGCAAGTTTAGCATATGGTGGCTGGCCTTTACCTTTCCATGACATCATTCCACATACAGAGCAAGATTGGGTACAATTTGCGCATCGTGGTATGGCATTTATAACGTTCTTCTGGATAATGATAACGTTTATTCATGCAGTTAAAAATTACTCTGAGAATAGAACAATTCGATATGGGTATACAACTGCATTTATTCTTATCATCTTACAAGTAATTACTGGAGCTCTATCTGTAATGACTAATGTAAATTTATTCATTGCACTTTTACACGCTTTATTTATCACAATATTATTCGGTATGATAGCTTACTTTATTATGTTAATGCTACGTACCATCAGAAGTGAAAAAATCAAATAACCTATTAGTATAAAAGAGTCTGGGACATAATTCCTAGAGAAATAGCCAGTAAATGAGTTTTAACAAATTCATTTACTGGCTTCTTTATTTACAATACTCCGTATTGTTGGCTCGCTTTCTTAGGGGACAGCTTCAGCCTGTAGTCTTCAGCTTGTCCTGTTCCCTCAAGAGTCTCGCCAAAATACTTTGTATTTATATGTAATTTTACATTGTAATACTTTAAAAAAATAAAGCACTTTCGTATAATTTAATAAACATCACTAAACTAAATTAACGAGGTGCCTTATGTATAAAAATTATAACATGACTCAACTTACTCTACCAATGGAAACTTCAGTTCTTATCCCCACAAATGATATTTCACGACATGTAAATGATATTGTTGAAACAATTCCTGACAATGAATTCGACGAATTCAGACATCACCGTGGTGCAACTTCGTACCATCCTAAAATGATGTTAAAAGTGATTCTATATGCCTACACACAATCTGTATTCTCAGGTCGTAAAATAGAAAAAATACTTAATGATAGCATCCGAATGATGTGACTATCACAAAATCAATAACCTTCTTATAAAACAATTAATCGATTTAGAGTAAATCCAAAAGTAGATGCTTTATTAGAATCTTTATTTATTCAATTTTACAGTCAGTGTGTAAAACAAAATCTTATAGATGATAAAGCTATTTTTATTGATGGTACAAAAATTGAAGCAAATGCCAATCGATATACATTTGTATGGAAAAAGAGTATTCAAAACCATGAATCAAAAATGAATGAGGATTCTAAAGCCCTCTACCATGAATTGGTAACCAATAAAATCATACCGGAAATTAAAGAAGATCATGATAATGAATTAACAAAAGAAGAAATAGATTTGATTGGTAGTCACTTAGATAAAGAAATCGAAGATTTAAACCAACATATCAACAATGAAAAATGTACTAAAACAAGAAAACAAATACGTCTCAAAAGAACTAAAATCAAAAAATACAAAAAGCAAATCAATGATTATTTTGAGCGAAAGTATCGATACGAATTTCAAAAATCTATTTTAAAGGATAGAAATAGTTATTCTAAGACAGATCATGATGCGACATATATGAGAATGAAAGAAGATCACATGAAAAATGGACAACTTAAGCCAGGGTATAATTTACAAATAGCGACAAATTCCCAATTTGTTTTATCTTATAATGTGTATCAAAATCCAACGGATACTAGAACGATGATTCCATTTTTAAATTCAATTCAAAAGCAAACAAAAAAATAATGAAGAATTATAACTGGGAATATTTTAAAACCCAAATTAACAAAAAGCTTTCAGAACCAGAAACAAAAAATATATACAGTCAAAGAAAAATTGATGTGGAACCTATTTTTTGGATTTATGAAGGCTATTTTGGGTTTCACTCGGATGTCTGTCCGAGGACTCAATAAAGTCAAAAGAGAACTTGGCTTTGTATTAATGGCACTTAATATAAGAAAAGTAGTAGCTCAATGAGCTGAAAATAATCAAAAAATTTATAAAAAAGACAATTTCTATATTATTTCAATAGAAATTGTCTTTTTTTCACTTATCCAAGAACTTTATGTCCCGGACTCTTTTTAATTAAAAATTTTATTAACGATGACGTTTATAAATATTTATTACTCCATTGACTTAATCTATTCAAACTTCAATATGAAATCTATTAATTAGCTCATTTTTAAAATAAATTTTGATTTTAATCTGCTTTTTCAATTTCAATAAGTAAGTCCCCTGTTGCAATCGCATCGCCGTTTACAACCGTTACTTGTTTTATAGTTCCATTGAATGGTGCTTGAATCGTTGTCTCCATCTTCATCGCTTCTGTAATTAATAAAGGTTGGTTTACTTTTACTTCTTCACCAACTGTAACTTTAACTTCAGTTACCGAACCAGGCATTTGAGCACCAATATGACTAGGATTTGATTTGTCAGCTTTAGGTTTCAAGTTCGTATTTTTTTTAATATTTTCATCTTTTATAGAAATACGACGTGCTTGACCATTCATAACATAATAAATTGTTCGATAACCATTTTCATCCGGCTCACTAATTGTTTCAAGTTTAATAATTAATCGTTTACCAGTATCAATCTCTATTTCAACTGTTTCACCATTACGCATACCGAAGAAGAACGTTGGTGTATCTAATAATGATAAGTCACCATATTGTTGTTTTGTTTGCATAAACTGATCAAATACTTTTGGATATAATACATAACTGATTACATCTTGTTCAGTCACTTCACCATAATCTTTTGCTTCAAGTTCTTGTCTGATTTCATCAAAATTCACAGGATCTAAATACTCACCTGGACGTTCTTTTAGTGGTTGTTGACCTTTGAGGATGACATCTTGCAATTCCTTATTAAAGCCATTGACTGGCTGACCTATATCACCTTTGAAATAAGATACAACCGATTCAGGGAAATCTAACTTATGGCCTTCTTTGATCACTGATTGCTCATCCAAGTCATTTTGCACCATATAAAGGGCCATATCACCTACAACTTTAGATGATGGCGTTACTTTTACGATATCGCCAAATAAGAAATTAACACGTCGATACATATCTTTGACCTCGTGGAAACGTTCACCTAAACCTAAACTTTTTGCTTGTTGCCCTAAATTTGAATATTGTCCACCAGGCATTTCATGTTGATAAATTTCGGTATTAGGAGACTTAATGTCACTTTCAAAGTCACTGTAGTATGGACGCACAGTACTCCAATAGTGACTGAGTTCTTCTAATCCTTCAATATCTGCTCTTAGATTTCGATTAAAACCATTTAATCCATAATACAACGAATTGGCGCTAGGTTGACTTGTTAAACCACTCATTGAAGCAACAGCTGTATCAATGATATCTACACCTGCATCTATCGCTTCTTTATAGATAAGTAGACCATTTCCACTTGTATCGTGTGTGTGTAAATGTATCGGTAAATTTATCGCAGATTTTAATTCTCCGATAAGTTCATATGCTGCTTTAGGTTTTAACAATCCTGCCATGTCTTTAATTGCTAAGATATGGAACCCTTCACGTTCAAGTTCTTTTGCTAATTTTACATAGTATTCAAGTGTAAATACATTTGAACGTTCAGGATTTAATATATCACCGGTATAACAGATTGCACCTTCAGAAATCTTACCTGCATTTTGAACCGCTTCATTTGCAACTTTCATTTGATCTACCCAGTTAAGTGAGTCGAAAATTCTAAAGACATCTACGCCTGCATTCGCACTTTCTTTTACGAACTTTTCAATCACATTATCAGCATAATTTTTATAGCCAACTGCATTTGAAGCACGTAATAACATTTGGAATAAAATATTGGGAATTGCTTTACGTAATCTTTCAAGTCGTTCCCATGGATTTTCTTTTAAAAAATTGTAAGCGACATCAAATGTTGCGCCTCCCCACATTTCTAAAGAGAAACTACCTTTAAACACTTCAGCAGTTTTAGAAGTAATATTCATCATATCCTTAGTACGAACGCGAGTTGCTAAGAGTGATTGGTGTGCATCACGAAAAGTAGTATCAGTGACTAATACGTCGTTTTGCTCTCGTACCCAATCAGCTACTGCTTTAGGTCCTTTACTATCTAGCAGCTGTTTCGTTCCGTTCAACGTATTAATTTTACTATGTGACACTTGTGGTATAGCTGTCGATTCATAATCAGGTTTGAGTCTTTTTTCAACATTAGGGAAACCGTTAATCGTTACATTACCGATATATTCTAACGTTTTAGTACCACGATCTAGAGTCGGTGCAATATTAAATAATTCGGGTGTTTCTTCTATAAATTTAGTCGTATAATCCCCACTGCGGAATTGATCATTACGCATCACATTAATTAGAAACGGAATGTTAGTTTTCACACCACGTATACGCATTTCACGAAGAGAGCGTTCCATCTTTTCTTCAGCTTGTTTAAATGTAACCGCATGTGTTGATAACTTAACCAATAGTGAATCATAATAAGGAGATATTTCTGCACCTTGGAAACCGTCACCAGCATCTAAACGTACACCAAAACCACCACTAGATCGATAAGCGATAATAGTGCCTGAATCCGGCATAAAGTCATTAGATGGATCTTCAGTTGTTATACGACATTGAATTGCATAACCTAATGTTTGAATTTCTTCTTGTTGTGGCATAGAAACGCGTTCATCAAATAAGTTAGCACCATCAGCAACTAAAATTTGAGTTTTAACAATATCTATACCAGTAATCATTTCAGTTATTGTATGTTCTACTTGAACTCGAGGATTAACTTCAATAAAGAAGAACTCATCCCCTGATACTAAGAATTCTACCGTACCTGCGTTAACATATTTGATATTATTCATTAATTGTAATGCTGCATCACAAATTCGTTCTCGTAATTCTTTTGATAAGCCAACTGAAGGAGCTACTTCCACTACCTTTTGATGACGACGTTGCACCGAACAATCACGTTCATATAAGTGAACAATATTACCATATTCATCCCCAATAATTTGTACTTCAATATGTTTGGGATTATCTATGTATCTTTCAATATATACTTCACTATTACCAAATGACTTTTCGGCTTCAGATTTAGCTCGATGGAATGCGTCTTCTAATTCTCCTTCTTCACGTACGATACGCATCCCTTTACCGCCACCACCACTCGTAGCTTTAATCATTAAAGGAAAGCCAGCTTCTTGAGCAAATGCTTTTGCTGCTTCAAAGTTTTCAATCGGTCCATCTGTACCTGGAATAACAGGCAAATTAGCATTTATTGCAGTTGTTCTAGCTTTGACTTTATCTCCAAACATATCTAAATGTTCTATATGCGGACCAATGAATTTAATTCCTTCTTCATCACAACGTTTTGCAAATTGTTTATTTTCACTTAAAAAACCATAACCAGGATGAATGGCATCTACACCAGCTCGTTTAGCCACATCTATAATACGTTCAATGTTTAGATAACTTTCGGCTGGCCCCAAATCCTTTCCTACTAAATAAGATTCGTCTGCTTTATATCTATGCAAAGCGTTTTTATCTTCATTTGAGTATATTGCCACTGTTTTAATATTTAATTCTGTTGCTGCCCTAAAAATTCTAATTGCAATTTCGCCACGATTAGCTACTAATAATTTTTTTATATTTTTCAAAAAAGGCACTCCCCTTTTAAAGTTTGAATATTCTAACTAATTAGATAATAAAATTTTATACTAACTCAAATAATAAAGCTATATTTATTTATTAAATAGTTGTTGTAAACTTTGTAAAGTAACTAAAATGAATGAAAATGATTTCCGTATTAATAAACTATTAAAAATAAATATTTCTGTGGTAATCACTAAAAATTATCATTAGTTATAACTTTATATTATCATTTTAAATAATAATACTCCACTTACAATGACGTTGTATATTATATTTTCATAAAAATGTAAAAACCTTTACATGAAATTAAGCTTTATTTCACGTAAAGGTTATCATCCTTATTTAAGAGATTATCTAGTTATACCTAGTTTTTGTTTTCTAGCTTTTTGTGATCGTTTTTCATCAATTTTTATTTGTTTTGCGACTAATAATAGTAGACCCATTGCGATACTTAAACTCAACATTGATGAACCACCAAAACTTATAAATGGTAGAGGTACACCAGTTAATGGAATAGTTGCTGAAATACCACCTAAATTGACAAAAGTCTGACTGCCAATATAACTAGCAACGCCTACACAAATTAATTTATAGAAATATGATGGTGTTTTAGTAGCTAATACGAAAGCACGATAAACTATGAAAAATAATAAGCAAATGACGAATAATCCACCTACTAAACCAAGTTCCTCACAAATGACTGCAAATATAAAGTCAGTATGTGCTTCTGGTAAATAACCAAGTTTCATAATTCCATTGCCTAAACCACGACCAAATAATCCACCATTACCAATTGCCATCAATGAGTTAGTTAAATGATAACCTGTACCGGCTTCTGAACTAAATGGGTTCATTAATGTACTAAAACGCGCTTTTAAATAATGTGGCATCATTCCACTTACAATAAAGAGCAATGCAATCGCGATGAAACTTCCTGCAATAAGCAAAACCGGTCCTCTTACTAATTTTTGGACACCGATACCTGCAAAAATAAACATTGAAACAATAATAATCATGATTAACAACGTTTGACCAATATCACCTTGCAACAATACTAAAAATAAGCATACGCCTATTAAAAATAGTGGCGCAGCAATTACTTTAATTTTCTCTCTTACTTGCGGTAATTTTCTACTTATTACATATGAAATATACAATATGAATGCAATTTTCAATAATTCCGATGCTTGTAAGTTCATAAATCCAAGATTTATCCAACTTTTAGATCCGTTAATATTTTTACCTATAATAAGTGTTAAAAATAGTAATACGAAGATTATAATCATAATCCATTTTTGAATATTGGGTTGTTGTAATATTTTAATATTCAACATAAAAGCGATAAAAAATACGACAATAAAACTCATAATAACGTAAATGAGTTGTCTATTATAAAAATACGTGCCAGATACTTCAAGTCCACCTGTTAACGTCCCTTTAGTTGCAGCAACCATACTTGCACTATAAACCATGATTAAACCGAAAAGACATAAAACAACGTATGTAATTAATAATGGATAATCGATGAACTTTGCAGTTCTACCTATGTATCTAAATATATTTTTTAAATTACTCATAAAAATGATCATCCAATTCTAGAATTTTAAAATTATAATGGTAAATAAAATTACGTTTTAAACCAAATTTTCCGTCTAAACTATTATATACTTTGTGCTCGTTGTTTAACAAATATAAACTAAATTTAAATCTATTCATTACTTTCAAAATTTCTATATTTAATATGATAATAATGCTTAAAATATAAAATGACTGAAAATATTATAAACATAATATTTCAGTCACTATGGTGAGATAATTTGTATGTAATTAATATTACAAATAACTCAAATTTATAAACGAAAAGTAATTGAATAAACTTTACTTATATATTTAATCGATAGTTATTTTACATTTGTAAACGCTTCATGAAGTTTAGATAATTCTTTTTCTAAACGAAGCATTAAATTTTTGCCGTCTTCTTTATCAACTAAGCCAAGCTTAACTGCAAAATCAACTTCTTTTTGTAAACCAAACATTTGTGTGTCGAGAACTTCTTCATATAACGGGCATGAAGGTAAAGTTAAATTATCCATTTGAACTTTAATTAAATGTAAGATTCTATCAGCATCTTGATTTAATTGCTCATAAGCCACGTTACTCATCTTCGATTGCTTCGGCATCACATACTCCCCCCTATCATTAAATATCTTCATATCAAAAGTTTATCTTACTACTTTTTAAAAAGCAAGTTTATTCAGTGAATACAAGAATTTAATTGTGATAAAATAATGACTAGAACGAAATTAGGGAGTGGGCAAAAAAATGATTCAAATCAAAGGCTTAGTCAAGTTCCCTATCACTTTGGATAGTACAACTTGGATATTCGATGATAGAAAAGTAAAAATTGAAGACATTGAAAGTGGTGTGTTTGAAGGAACGAAACCAATTAGATTCGAAGATAATCGCGAATGGAATAGAGCGATTCTTGAAGGTCAAACGAATCCACCTACTTTAAACTCAGAGATAAAATATCGTAAGCGTTCTGTATTAGAAGATTCATTTGCAATCAATATGACACCTTTCTTTAAAATTGCAGAACCAAAAGACAATGCTACTGCGATAAAATTATTTAATGATGAGTTCTCAATTGAAGTTCCAATAGAATTATTACCTTATCTATTTTTCCAATTTGCGAAAGATGGAAAGCGTATGTATGATGATAATGCAGTAGACAGCTTTGTTTTCAACCCAGATAAAAAAGGATACTCACATGAATTTAAGTATGTTACGCATATAGAGGTGATCTAATTTGCGTGAAGTTCAGTGTATCATTTGTGATACAAAGGTTTTAATTGATGAAAATACGGTTGAAGCCAAACGACTTCGAAATAATCCTATAAGAACTTTTATGTGCGATGATTGTAAAAGTCGTTTAGATAGACCAAAACAACGTCTTAACAAACACCAACCGTTTAACTTTATTAAGAGTGAAGAATTGTAATTATTTTAGTAAATTTAATTAGGTTTTACTCAAAAAAGCCAGTAAATGAAATGACAAAATTTCATTTACTGGCTTTCAAATTTGATGTTTCAAACTATATTTTACGTTATAAACTTTAATTACTCATCTTGCATCATTTGTTTAACACGTTTAGCTTCTTTTTCACGTAATGATTTATTTAAGATTTTCTTTCTTAAACGAATACTTTGAGGAGTAACCTCTACTAGTTCATCATCATTAATATATTCTAAAGCTTCTTCAAGCGTAAGAATTCTTGGTCGGTTCATAGTTTGTGTTTGATCTTTAGTTGCTGAACGTACGTTTGTTTGATGTTTCGCTTTAGTAATATTAACAGTTAAATCATTTTCACGATTATGTTCACCAACAATCATACCTTCGTACACTTCAGTACCTGGCTCCATGAAGTTAACACCACGATCTTCTAAATTGATGATAGCGTATGCAGTTGCTTGACCTTGGTCCATTGAGATAAGCGCACCATTACGTCTACCTCCAATTTGTGCTTTAACACGAGGTCTGAACTCTTCGAATGTATGGTTGATAATACCATATCCACGAGTCATAGACATAAATTCAGTTGTGTATCCAATCATACCACGTGCAGGTACCATAAAGATTAAACGCGTTAATCCGTTATCAGTAGTCGACATGTCTAACATTTCACCTTTACGTGCACCTAAT
This sequence comes from Staphylococcus sp. NWU MKU2, assembly GCF_033283605.1. Taxonomy (NCBI): domain Bacteria; kingdom Bacillati; phylum Bacillota; class Bacilli; order Caryophanales; family Staphylococcaceae; genus Staphylococcus; species Staphylococcus sp. NWU MKU2. The sequence continues at coordinate 103,800 of NZ_JAVSMH010000001.1, forward strand.
GATTCAATTACTGAACCTGCATTTTCAGAAGGCACTTCACATTGAACACGTTCGAAAGGTTCACTTAGAACACCGTCAATTTCACGTAAAATAACTTGTGGCTTAGATACTTGAAGTTCAAAACCTTCACGTCTCATATTCTCAATTAAGATAGATAAATGTAACTCACCACGACCTGCAACTACCCATGTATCAGGAGAATCAGTTGGCGTAACTTTTAATGAAACGTCTGTTTCAAGTTGTTGATCTAGACGTTCTTGGATTTGACGTGCAGTGACATAATCACCCTCACGTCCTGCAAATGGTGAATTATTTACTTTGAATGTCATTTCAAGAGTTGGTTCATCAATACGTAATACAGGGAGAGCTTCTTGGTGGTCTGTAGGTGTAACTGTTTCACCTACGTTAATATCTTCCATTCCTGAAACCGCAATTAAATCACCAGCTTGTGCTTCTTCGATCTCTTCACGTTTCAATCCAAAATAACCGAAGATCTTAGTCACACGGAAATTCTTAACTGTACCGTCTAATTTAATAAGTGACACGTTATCACCGACACGCATTTTACCTCTAAATACGCGTCCTACACCAATACGTCCTACATAATCATTATAGTCTAATAATGCTACTTGGAATTGTAATGGTTCATCATGATTATCTAATGGCGCTGGAACATAATCTATGATTGTTTCATATAATGATTGCATGTTTTCATCTTGTTTCTCTGAATCAAGACTAGCAGTACCATTGACAGCTGATGCATATACTACTGGGAAGTCTAATTGTTCATCATTCGCTTCTAATTCGATAAATAAATCTAAAACTTCATCTACTACCCCTTCAGGTCTAGCTGATGGTTTGTCAATTTTATTTACTACTACAACGGGTTTTAAATCTTGTTCTAATGCTTTTTTTAGTACAAAACGTGTTTGTGGCATTGTTCCCTCGTAAGCATCTACAACAAGTACAACACCGTCAACCATTTTCATAATACGTTCAACTTCGCCACCAAAGTCAGCATGTCCAGGTGTATCTAAGATGTTAATTCTTGTACCTTTATAGTCAATCGCAGTATTTTTAGCAAGAATTGTAATACCACGTTCTCTTTCTAAGTCATTAGAGTCCATTGCTCTTTCGTCAACATGTTCGTTCTCTCTGAAAATTCCAGATTGTTTTAGTAATTCATCTACTAAAGTCGTTTTACCATGGTCAACGTGCGCAATGATTGCAATATTACGTACATCTTCTCTTCTATTAGTCATTTTATTATTCCTTTCTCGAATAAACTCCCACTTTTAATTACAACTTTTTTATTATATCATATTATTAGTAAAAGATAACAAAAAGGTGGGGTATGGGATGGAAAAACCTAAGTCTAAAGGTATATTTTGGGTGCTATCTATTATAGCAGTAATATTTTTAGTGCTTTTTAGTTTCAGTGTTGGAGCTGGTAGTATTCCAATGATGATTTTAACATTTATACTTTTCATTGCAACTTTTGGCGCTGGATTCACGCTTAAAAAGAAATATCGTGAAAATAACTGGCTTTAATATAGAAAAATGTCTCGGTAGCAAAATTTGGAAGAAATTCACCTTTCAAAGTTGACTGACCGAGACATTTTTTATTTTCTAAAACGTTGATGTAACTCTGTTAATACCTCATTATGAGGATTTAAATAATTTTCTAGAATCTCATTATGCGTTGCTTTATTTCCAACTAAAATAGAATTAGCACTTTCAATAGTGAGCGGTTCACCCATTAAATTACTTCCAATTCCACCAACTTCATTTAAAATAATCAAACCACCTGCAAAATCCCATGGTTGCAATCTTGGCGTGATATATGCAGCCAATTGTCCTTTAGCTACACTTATAATTTCTAATGCCGCACTTCCAAAAGCTCTACAACTTCTTGCTTGGTTTACAATTTCTGAAAAAATGGGTCCCATTTTTGGTTTAGTAACCCAGTTTGGATTAATTCCTATTAAACTTTGGTTAAGTTGCGTGTTATCAATGGTTTTTAATTCATGATTGTTTTCAAAAGCACCTTCGCCAACTTTAGCATGGTATAGTACATCCTTCATTACATCATAAACTAAACCTGCATATGGCTTGCCATCTCGATAAATACCTATGGAAATCGCAAATCCCTCTTTTTGATGAACAAAATTTAAAGTTCCATCAATTGGATCAACAACCCATACCACACCATTGACGTCTTCCATATGATGTCCATGTCCTTCCTCACCAATGACGCGATGATCAGGATAACTTCTTAGAATTGCATCGTATATATAGTTTTCAGTTGCTTTATCAACATTTGTTACTAAGTCGTTTGGGTTCGATTTCGTTTCAATACTTAAATCTTCTTTCATCATTATTCTAACTTTGTTGCCCGCTTCTAGTATTAAACCTTGTGCAAATTCATATAGTGACATATCATCATCTCCTGTTGTCTTCTATTATACAGAATTTCTGGCAATATTATCTATACATCATTGTATACCTTATAATTGTGAGTTTAAACGCTTGAAACCTTAATTCTGCTTTTGGAATGATTGAGTCATTCTGTGCTACAATAACTTTAAATTAATTATTCTGAAAAGGAGCAACGCTAATGACACAATATACATTTAAACCTAAAGATTTCAAAGCGTTTGAAGTTGAAGGCCTAGATGCTCGAATGGAAGCATTAAATGAATATGTAAGACCTCAACTTAATCAACTAGGAGACTATTTTAGTGAATATTTCACTTCTCAAACTGGAGAAACTTTTTATGCACATGTTGCAAAACATGCTCGTAGAAGTGTAAATCCTCCTGTAGATACATGGGTAGCTTTTGCTCCAAATAAACGTGGATATAAGATGCTACCTCATTTCCAAATTGGTTTATTTAAAGACCATTTATTTTTAATGTTCGGTGTTATGCATGAAGGTAAAGATAAAGCTGAACGTGTAAAAGTGTTTGATAAACACTTTGATGTGCTTAAACAATTGCCTGAGGACTATCAAGTGAGTTTAGACCACATGAAACCTGAAAAATCCTACATTAAAGATTTAAGTGACGATGAATTACATAAAGCAATTGATCGTGTTAAGAATGTTAAGAAAGGAGAGTTTTTCGTTGCACGCTCCCTCTCTCCTAAAGATGCTGAATTAAAATCTGATAAAGCCTTCCTATCTTTCGTAAAAGAAACTTTTGATGAATTTTTAAAATTCTATGAATAAATAAAACATTTAATTCAATATGAGTTGTAAACTATGTTTACCTTTGTAAGAGCCTGGGCCATAATTCAATGACTCAGGCTACAAATATATTTTGGCAGTAGTTGACTGATTTAAAAATGCACTTGTAACAAGCTTTTTTAATTCGATTCAACCTTGCCGGGCTGAGCCGGGCCCCAACAAAGAAAATTTCAAAATAAGAAATTCTACAAGCAGAGCAAGTTGGGGAAACAACGATATAAATTTTGGAAAATATTATTTCTGTCCCACTTTTTTTACACCCAATTTTATTAGATTGACCTAAAAATAAAGTTAGATTATTATAAAATATATTAGTTTAAGGAGTTTTTTCATGGGTGTAATAGACAACAAAGGACAACGTAGTTTAGATGAAATTAATAGCACAATCGAATTTAATGGCTCGCAACGTACTAGTCAGAAATTTTTAGCTTTTCTAGGACCAGGTTTACTTGTAGCTGTTGGTTATATGGATCCAGGAAATTGGATTACATCAATGCAAGGTGGCGCACAATTTGGTTATACTTTATTATTTGTAATTTTAATATCTAGCTTATCAGCAATGTTGTTACAAAGTATGACTGTTCGTTTAGGTATCGCTACTGATAAAGATTTAGCACAAATGACTCGTCATTATTTAAACAAACCAACTGCAATTATATTTTGGGTGATTGCTGAACTTGCAATCATTGCCACTGATATTGCTGAAGTAATCGGAAGCGCGATTGCTTTGGATTTACTTTTTAATATTCCTTTAATCATAGGTGCTTTAATAACAGTTTTTGACGTATTTTTATTACTTTTTATAATGAAATTTGGTTTTAGAAAGATTGAAGCAATCGTCGGTACTTTAATCTTTACTGTACTAATGATTTTTGTTTTTGAAGTTTACATTTCATCTCCAAATTTAATTGAAATACTAAACGGATTTGTTCCACATTATCAAATTATTGCTAATCATAGTATCTTGTATATTGCATTAGGTATTATTGGCGCTACAATTATGCCTCATAATTTATATTTGCACTCATCAATCGTGCAATCACGTAAGTATAATCGCCATAGCTTTACTGAAAAAGCCCAAGCGATTAAATTCGCAACAATTGATTCTAATATTCAATTAAGTATCGCATTTATTGTAAATTGCTTGCTACTTGTTCTAGGGGCTGCTTTGTTTTATGGCGTCAATTCAAATAGCTTAGGTGGTTTCTATGATTTATATCAAGCTTTAAGAACACAACCTGTGTTAGGTGTTGTAATGGGAAGTATAATGAGTACACTATTCGCAATAGCATTATTAGCATCCGGTCAGAATTCAACAATCACTGGTACACTCGCAGGTCAAATAGTTATGGAAGGATTCTTAAAACTTTCTATACCAAATTGGATGAGACGCTTAGTCACAAGAAGTTTGGCTGTCATACCTGTTTTAATATGTCTTGTTATTTTCCGAGGCAATGAGTCTAAAATGGAACAATTGCTAGTATTTTCACAAGTGTTCTTAAGTATTGCACTACCTTTCTCATTAATACCTCTGCAATTAGCCACAAGTAATGAAAAATTAATGGGTCCGTTTAAAAATAAAAAGTGGGTTAATATATGTGCTTGGGGTTTGATCATCATATTGAGTTTCCTAAATATTTATCTAATAATAGAAACCTTTAAAGAATTATAAAAAAATCTAACGATTTAGCATTATAAATACTAAGTCGTTAGATTTTAGTTTTATATTTTAATAAATATATGGATCATCTTTCTTACGTTCATTATATGATTTTTCAGTTTGCCATTCATCCGTGTTTACTTTTGTTGATTTAGGTTTTTGTTTAGGTAGATTAGGATCCTTTTTAACAAATAATATGATTGCTACAACAATCCACAATATTCCTGCAATTAAACTCATATTAAATATACCTACTAATGCTGCGACAATTAAAAGACAACCTGCTAAAATAGGACGACCTTTAATGATTAACATACCAATAATGCCTAACAACGTTGAAAAGATTAATGTTCCCATAGAAAAAGCCATAGCAAAGTTGACCATTTCAGGTGTAACTTTAACATCTTGATTTCCAAATTGTTTTAGCATTTGTTGATATTGTTCAGTATTATTGTTATTTCTAACCATAAAGTAAGATAGTGATGACATAATTAAATAAATAATACTTAAACCACAAGCAATCCATCCAAGAATTAACTCTACTTTTCTACTCACTTTCTTAGCCTCCATTATTAAAGTATTTAATTAAATCATACTAAAATTGTAATCTGTTTGCGACTAACTTCATGAATTAAATTGTGGATATTGACACAAAAACGGTTAAGCCATATATGACTTAACCGTTTTAAATGTATATTAGTTTTTATTATCTTCTTCTTGGTTGTTGACGTCTTTCTCTGATTCGATGTCATCTTTATTCAAGATTTGTTTACGTTCTTCATAGTTCATACGACGTTGACTAACAGCACTTGGTTGATTTTTACGACGCTCTTTCATACGTTGATTATAAGCTTTGCGCTTTTCTTTTTTCTTAGCTTTAATTTCAGCTTTTTCTCTCTTACGTTGTGCTTTTTCTTCTCTTTTATCAACTTTTGGCTCAGTATCTACTACATTTTCAGCAAAATCGTAAGACTCTTCATCACTAGTGTTATCAAATTGTGATTTTTTATTCGCCTTTTTGTTGTATTTAGCCTGTCTAGAGAGTACTCCCGTTGCTTCAACATCATCAGCATCCGATTGATACTCTCCAGTAATTGCACGTTTTGGATATTGATTATATTTATCTTCCTCAGTATCAGTTGCTAAATCTTGCTCTCCATCATTACGAATCGTTGTTTCATCGTAGTTGTTATCTCGATAATTACTATCGATATCATCATTGTAATAAGGCTTTTTACGACGTGTACGACGTTCAGATTTTTTGGTTTTACGTGGTGATTCAACATAGTCTTCATCATAATCATTATATTGATTATGATCGTCGTAATCATAGTCATCATTAATATTTCTATCAGATCCATAATAACGATCATCATATTCATCTCTAGGATAATATTGATTTTCATAGCCGTGTGATGGACCATACATAGGCACTGTCTCGACCTTGCTCTTCCTTGCAAACATCATGATTGCAATAATAAAGAAGAAAATAGGAATAATTAATGTTACGAATAATAATACTAATGGCAATGTAATAATTGAGGCAATTAAAAACAAGAATCCAGAAAGTATTCTCATATTCATAGATATAAGTGCTAAAAATGAAATAAGCAAACACACTATGAAATAAACAATAATTGCCCATACACCATTTTGTAACCAAATTACAAATTGTGTTGTATTTAAACTATTATTTGTTAAAATTTGCTGAATTAGTTCATTACTATTCATTGAGTTTTCAAGATTTTGAATTGATGTATCATTACTAAATGACACGAGTGCAATAAACATTGTAATAACCGTCAATATAAGTAAGAAAATCCAACTAAACCAACCTAAAAGTTTTTCAGTCAGACGACTCACAGGCCGTTTGATTTGCGTGTAACGTTCTCCTGACATGTATTACAACTCCTTATTTTACTTATCAAATAATTATATCTAATTCATTATAAAATAACTACTATTTATAGTCTATTTTAAAGACATTTTAAAGTTTAAGAAACTTTCGTTATATTCTCCTAAAGTTTTAGGACCTAAATCTTTATAGACTTCTAATCGTGATTGCTCTTTTTGAGTAGGATAGAAACGATGATCATCTCTAACTTCTTTAGGTAACAACTGACGAGCCGCTTTATTAGGTGTAGCATATCCGACCCATTCTGTATTTTGCTTATTATTTTTAGCATCAAGAAGGAAATTCATAAATTTATAAGCCCCTTCTTTATTTTGAGCGGTTTTAGGAATAACCATATTATCAAACCATAGGTTAGACCCTTCTTTTGGAATAACATAATTATATTTGTCACTATCTTGCACTAAAGGAGCTGCAACACCACTCCATACTACTGCAATATTCCCCTCATTTTGTTCAAGCATCATTGTGACTTCGTCTCCAACAACGCCACGAACTTGTGGTGTAAGGTGATTCAAATCTTTCTCTGCTTCTTTTAAATGACTTGGATTTGTATCATTTAAACTATATCCTAATTTGTTCAAAGCTAATCCCATAATTTCTCGTGCACCATCAACTAATAAAATATCGTTTTTATATTTAGGCTGATATAATGCTTGCCAACTACTAAAGTCTTCATTTGGGTATACCTCTTTATTATATAAGATGCCTACAGTACCAAAGAAATAAGGTAGTGAATACTTATTATGTCTATCATATGACATGTTCATGTAATCAGAATCTAAATTTTTTATATTTGGAATTTTACTATGATCTAGTGGTTCCAATAAATTTTCACGCTTCAATTTCTGAACGGTATATTCACTAGGAAAAGCCACATCATAGTGGGTTCCACCATTTCTAATTTTAGCTTCCATGGCCTCATTAGAATCAAACGTTTCATATATAACACGAATACCTGTTTCTTTCTCAAATTGTTTAATTAAAGCGGGGTCTATATATTCTCCCCAATTATACACGTATATCTTTTCACCAGTACTAGTATTATCCTGCGATTTAAACCAGTGACTTATACCTAAGCATATTAATCCAACGACAATTGCACCTAATATTAACTGTAAAAATTGCTTCACTGATTTACACCTCGCTTAGTTAATTGTCGTCTCTTAACTGTATGTTGTATTGCATAATAACCAACAATCCCTAATACAATAGCTGCAAATAAAATAGTTGAAATTGCATTTATTTCCATACTAATACCTTTACGTGCCATAGCGTAAACTTCTACAGATAATACACTAAAGCCATTACCGGTTACAAAGAAACTTACTGTAAAATCATCTAAAGCGTATGTTAGCGCCATAAAGAATCCACCTATAATTGAAGGCATTAAATTAGGTATTAATACACGTCCAAGTATTTGTGATTCCGTAGCACCTAAATCACGTGCAGCATTTAAAATATTATTATTCATTTCATATAACTGTGGTAACACTACGATAACTACGATAGGAATGCAAAATGCAATATGCGACGCTAACACTGTTCCAAAACCTAGTCCTAAACCAGTTAAATGCCCTATTGCTGTAAACATAATTAAAAATGAGGCACCAATCACTACATCAGACGAAACCATTAGCACATTATTAAGCGTTAATAATGTTACTTTAAATTTTTTATTTCTTAAATAATATAATGAAATGGCACCAAATGTTCCTATTATGGTAGAAATTGCAGCTGCTAATAGCGCAACTGCTACCGTATTAAAAATTACAGACATCAGACGATCATTCTGAAATAGACTTTGGTAATGTTCCAAAGTAAAATGCTCAAAATGAATCATATTTCCCGCTGAATTAAATGAATAAAACATAAGGAAAAATATCGGAATATATAATATAGCTAATAAAATGCCAATATATAATTTTCCATACCACTTCATTTAATTCACCTTCTTTCGTCCGTAGATTTCGATTTAGTAATGATTAAAATAAATGCCATAAATACAATCAAGAATATGGCGATTGTAGAACCCATACCGTAATTTTGAATAACTAGGAATTGTTCTTCAATCGATGTACCAATATTGATAACTTTATTACCTGCAATTAATCTTGTAATCATGAATAGCGATAATGCTGGAATAAATGTTACTTGAATGCCTGTCATGACACCTTCTTTAGTTAGAGGTACGATAACTTTTCTAAATGTAGTAAATGGACTAGCCCCTAAGTCACTAGAAGCTTGTAACAAATTATTTGGGATAGCTTTCATACTATTAAATATAGGTAAAATCATAAATGGTATATAAATATAGCTTGCTACTAATAAAAATGCACCCGGTGTAAATAATAGATTAGCCGAAGGTAAATGAATAAAATTTAGAAATCTATTTATTAAACCCTCATGGCTTAGTAAACCAATAAAAGCATATGTTTTAAGTAATAGATTTATCCACGTCGGAATAATTAAAATGAGCAACCACATATTTTGATTTTTTGACGAACGAATAAAATAAGCAGCAGGGTAGCTAATTAATAGAGTGATTATAGTAATTAATGCTGCATAAAAAATCGAATCCCACATCATTTTTAAATATTTCATTGATAATATTTGTTCATAGTTTGTCAAACTAAAATGACCATTTAAATCAGTGAATGAGAAATATACAAGTAAAATAACCGGCACTATTATGAATAACACCATCCATAATAAATATGGAATGATTAGTACTTTATTTATATTACGCATTGTCAAACTCCTCATAACTTTCAATACGTTTATCAAATTCCTCTTCTGTTTCACCTGGAACCATGATGTGTATTGCCTCAGGGTCAAAATAGAGTCCTACTTCGCTTCCAACTTCTGCTTTTTTAGTTGTCTGTATGACCCATTCATATCCTTTTCTATCAATGCAACAAATTTCATAATGAACGCCTCTAAATAGCATTGAATCAACAGTAGCTTTAAATAACCCTTTGTCTGCTTCTATTAATGAAATATCTTCAGGTCTAATGACGACTTCGACATTTTTGCCTGAAGGTATACCAGCATCTACACATTCAAAATCTTGACCATATATATTTACTACGAAATCCTGAACCATTTTACCCTCAACAATATTGGATTCGCCTATAAAATCAGCTACAAAACGATTGACCGGTTCATCATAAATATCTGTAGGTGTACCAAATTGTTGAATTTTACCATCTTTCATAACAAATATGTAATCACTTAGCGCTAATGCTTCTTCTTGATCGTGAGTAACAAATATGAAGGTAATTCCTAAACGTTTTTGTAATTCACGTAATTCATACTGCATTTCAGTTCTTAATTTTAAATCCAAAGCAGATAGAGATTCATCTAATAATAAAATTTCTGGCTCATTAACTATTGCTCTTGCGATAGCAACGCGTTGCTTTTGACCGCCACTCATTTCATTAATATTTCTTTGTTCATACCCTGATAATTTTACTAGTTTTAATGCATCCATTACTTTTTTATCAATATCTTTTTTGGAATGCTTTTTCAACTTTAAACCAAAAGCAATATTGTCATAAACATTCAAATGCGGAAATAAAGCATAATCTTGGAAAACAGTGTTTACCTTTCTTTTATTTGCAGGTAAATCACCTATTGATTTATTTAAATATATAATATCTCCATCATCTGGTTGTTCGAACCCAGCTATAAGTTTTAATATTGTGGTTTTACCACAACCTGAAGGACCTAGTAATGTATAAAAATGTCCTGACTCAATCTCTAAATCCATTTTGTTTAATATCGTTACATCGTCAAAACCTTTTGTCACACCTTTAAAAGATAACAATGGCTCCATTACTATACTCCCCCTTTATAAATATGATGCTGTCGCAACAATTAAAATTTCAATTTCATCGGTTGTTTCATTATGTAGTTGATGTATTTCATTAGCCCTAAAATATAAAACATCTTGTTCATTTGCCTGATATCGTGAATTTCCTAATGTAAGTGTTACACACCCTTTTAAGCAATAAATAAATGTATCTGACTCAGATGGATCAAAATGTTTATAAGACGCACCTGGTTTTAATGATAATATGAGCGGTTCCATTTCAAATTCATTAGATTTCATTACCAACCAATTAAGTACATAACCTCTATCATATTCATCATAAATAGTTCGTTCATTTTTAGTGTATAGCACTTTTTCTTTTGACTTCTCTTTAAAAAAATCACTAGGAGAAGTACCTAACACTTCTAGAATATTTAAAAATGTTTCCATACTAGGAGAAGCATGTTGACTCTCAATTTGAGATATATACCCTTTTGATAAATCTGTTCGTTCTGCTAGCTCTTCTTGCGTTAAATTCTTTTGACGTCTTAAATTACGTAATTTATTTCCAATTTGCATCGCTAATCACCTTAAAAAAGCTATACTTTGTTTAGTAATATTAAACATTTTGTTTAATGCTTAATAAAAGTAACAAAATATAGCTTTAACTTCAATACTTTTTTGAAATTAATTAAAATTAATGATGTAGATATTATGATTTTTAATAATTAACGTTAAATCGTTATAAGTTATTTTGCACTGAATGATGTTAATTCGGGATTGTTCTTTACTTCTTGTACAACTTTATAACTATTATAATTACTTTTTTCTTCAAATTCTTTAAATAATTGCTTTTCTTCTGCTTTGCCGGGAACAATTTCTTTGAATCGTTTATAATGATTCATTAAGTCTTGACCGTTAACCGAGTTTTCATAGTAATTTTCAATTTTATTAAAGAAAGCAATCACATCAACTATTTCTTCATTAGACCAATCTAAGTCTAGTGGATATTGGTATTCCATTTTATTCCTCCATTCATTGTATTAGCTATTAGTAATCTATTACCCTTTTTTGGTTAAATAATTATAAAAAAGGGGTGAAACTAAGTTCAAACATGAACTTGAGTTGCACCCCTCTTGGATGTCAAATAACCTCAATCAAATCTAATTAAAGTTATTCGATCTATATAGTTAGTCAGTTTGACTAAAAATTACATTGTGTGGATTGGCATTCCAATTGCTTTTTCAGCAGCTTCCATAGACATTTCACCTAATGTTGGGTGAGCATGTACTGTTAATGCGATATCTTCAGCATTCATACCAGCTTCAATAGCTAAACCTAATTCAGAAATGATATCTGAAGCGCCATTACCGGCAATTTGTGCACCGATAACAGTATCGTCTTCTTTAAGTGTGATAAGTTTAACGAAACCAGTTGTATCATCTAATGATAAAGCACGGCCGTTACCAGCATAAGGGAATTTAAAAGCTTTGTAGTCTAAACCTTCTTCTTTAGCTTGTGCTTCTGTGTAACCTACTTGAGCTAATTCTGGTTCAGTGAAACATACAGCTGGCATACCGATGTAGTCTACTTCTGATGCTTGACCAGAGATAGCTTCAGCAGCTACTTTAGCTTCATAACTTGCTTTATGAGCAAGTGGTAAACCAGGAACGATATCACCAATTGCATATATATTGTCTATAGAAGTACGGCTTTGTTTATCTACTTCTAATAATCCACGATCTGCGAATTTAAGTCCTAACTCTTCTAAACCTAATTCGTCTGTGTTTGGACGACGACCAACAGTTACTAATACATAATCAGCTTCGATAGTTTTTTCTTCACCTTTAGCTTCATAAGTAACTTTAACGCCATTTTCAGTTTCTTCAGCATTTTTAGCCATTGCTTCAGTAATGATTTCAACGCCTTTTTCTTTCATGCCTTTTTTAACTGGTTGAACCATTTGTTTTTCGAATCCGCCAAGAATTTCTTTAGCGCCTTCTAAAATTGTAACGTCTGAACCAAAGTTAGCAAATGCAGTACCAAGTTCTGAACCAATGTAACCGCCACCTACAACGACTAATTTACCTGGAACTTCTTGTAGGTTTAATGCACCTGTTGAATCGATAACACGTTTGCCAAATTCAAAGTTAGGAATTTCAATTGGTCTAGAACCTGTTGCGATAATAGCGTGTTTGAAATTGTAAGTTTGTGCACTTTTTTCATCCATAACGCGTAAGCTGTTATTATCAACGAAATAAGCTTCACCTTTTACAATCTCAACTTTATTACCTTTTAATAAGCCTTCAACACCACCAGTTAATTTGTTTACAACTGATTTTTTGAATTCTTGAACTTTGTCGAATTTAAGTGATACGCTTTCAGCGATAACACCTAAGTTTTCAGAGTGTTGAGCTTCTACAAAGCGGTGTGAAGCGTGTAATAATGCTTTTGAAGGAATACAACCAACGTTTAAGCATACACCACCTAAGTTACCTTTCTCAACGATAGTAACTTTTTGTCCTAATTGTGCTGCGCGAATTGCTGCAACATATCCACCAGGACCTGCTCCAATTACAATAGTATCTGTTTCAATTGGGAAATCTCCAACTACCATGTTTTACCCCTCCATTAATAATAATTCTGGATTATTTAATAAGCGTTTGATGTGATTCATAGCGTTTTGTCCAGTTGCACCATCAATTTGTCTGTGGTCAAAGCTTAATGATAAAGCTAATACTGGAGCTGCTACGATTTCACCATCTTTAACGATAGGTTTTTGAGCAATACGGCCAATACCTAAGATAGCTACTTCTGGGTGGTTGATAACTGGAGTGAACCATTGTCCACCAGCTGAACCGATATTACTGATTGTGCATGTTGCACCTTTCATTTCATCAGATGTTAATTTACCATCACGAGCTTTAACTGCTAATTCGTTGATTTCATCTGAAATTTGGAAGATTGATTTACGGTCTGCATTTTTAACTACAGGAACTAATAAGCCTCTGTCAGTATCAGCAGCAATACCAATATTCCAGTAATGTTTGTGTACAATTTCGCCAGCTTCTTCATTGAATGAAGTGTTAAGTGCTGGGTATTTTTTAAGTGCAGAAACTAATGCTTTAACAACATAAGGTAAGAAAGTTAATTTAGTACCTTGTTCAGCTGCAACTTCTTTGAATTTTTTACGGTGATCCCATAAATCTTGAACATCAATTTCATCCATTAATGTTACGTGAGGAGCAGTGTGTTTTGAGTTAACCATTGCTTTCGCAATTGCTCTACGCATTGCTGGGATTTTTTCAGTAGTTTCAGGGAAGTCTCCTTCAGGTACTGATTGAGTTTGAACTGCAGAAGTATCTTCTGATGTTGAAGCAGCTGCACTTTCATTTGATGCTGTTGCTGCTTGAGCACCGCCACCATTTAAGTGGTTATCGATATCTTCTTTAGTAATACGACCATTTTTACCTGAACCAGCTACTGCTTTGATGTTAACGCCTTTTTCACGTGCATATTTACGAACAGATGGCATAGCTTTGATTTGTCTATTTTCATCTACTTCTTCATCTTGTGAAGCTGATGCTGCTGGTGCTTCTTCAGTTTTAGCTTCTTCTTGAGCTGGTGCTTCTTCAGATGAAGCATCGTCATCGTGACCACCTTTAAATTGCATATCTTCTGCATCAGGTGCATCGATTTTGACAATAACATCACCTACAACTGCTACAGTACCTTCGTCAACTACAACTTCTTCAACAGTACCGCTAACAGGAGATGGGATTTCAACTACAGATTTGTCATTTTGAACCTCTGCTAATACATCATCTTCTTCAATTGTATCTCCGGCTTTAACAAACCATTTTACAATTTCACCTTCGTGGATACCTTCACCAATGTCGGGTAATCTAAATTCAAATGCCACGTTCTTGTCCTCCTAGATTTCTTATTCATCATTTAATAAATTTATAACATAGAGCAAGGACAGAATAATTTGAAAGCCTAAACTCAAACTATTTTGCCCTAAATCTCTAGTTTACACTTACTTATTCACACATAGAGTAAAAAGTAAACATTTTACTTACTTCCTATAAGTCTGCTTGCTAGCTAATTGATAAGCTAAAATATTAGAATTCTAAAGTTGCTTTAGCTTTTTCAATGATATCGTTTTTGTTTGGTAACCAAACATTTTCAGCTTGTGTAAATGGATATACTGTATCAGCAGCAGCCACACGAGCGATTGGTGCTTCTAATGAAAGAATAGCACGTTCAGCTAATTCAGCAGCTACAGTAGCACCAACACCAGCTTGACGTTGAGCTTCTTGAACTACTACAGCACGGCCAGTTTTTTCAACTGATGCAACTAAAGTATCGATATCGATAGGTTGTACAGTACGTAAGTCAATAACTTCAACTGAGTAACCTTCTTTTTCTAATTCTTCAGCAGCTTTTTCAGATTCTTGAACCATTGCACCGTAAGCGATTAATGTGATGTCGTTACCTTCTTTTTTTACATTAGCTTTACCGATGTCAATTGTATATTCTTCTTCAGGAACTTCTTCACGGAATGAACGATATAATTTCATATGTTCTAAATATACAACCGGGTCATTAGATCTGATTGATGAAAGTAATAAACCTTTAGCATCATATGGACCTGAAGGAATAACTACTTTAATACCAGGTGATTGAGCTAAAATACCTTCTAAGTTATCAGCGTGAAGTTCAGGAGTATGAACACCACCACCGAATGGTGCACGGATTGTAACAGGTGCTACTTTTGAACCACCTGAACGGAAACGTGTACGAGCAATTTGACCTGCAACTTCGTCAAATACTTCAAATACGAAACCAAGGAATTGGATTTCCATTACAGGACGGAAACCTTCAACAGTTAAACCAAGAGCTAAACCACCGATACCTGATTCAGCTAATGGTGTATCGAATACACGGTCTTCACCGAATTCTTTTTGTAAACCTTCAGTTACACGGAATACACCGCCGTTAACACCAACGTCTTCACCGAAAACTAATACGTTTTCGTCATTTTGCAATTCAGTTTTAAGCGCATTATTAATCGCTTGAACCATTGTCATTTGTGCCATGGCTTATTTCGACTCCTTCTCTTTGTAAATTTCATATTGTTCAGCTAAGTTTTGAGGCATATCTTCGTACATGATATCCATTAAGTCAATAACTGTTTGTTTTGGAGTATTATCAGCCTCTTTGATAGCTTTCTTGATGTCGTCTTTAGCACGTTCAATAACTTCATTTTCTTTTTCTTCGTTCCATAATCCTTTGTTTTCAAGGAATTTTCTGAAACGAACTAATGGGTCTTTTTTCTCCCAATCTGCATCTTCATCTGAAGTTCTATAACGAGTTGGGTCATCTCCAGCCATTGTATGTGGACCATAACGGTAAGTCATAGTTTCAATTAATGTTGGACCTTCACCATTAATAGCACGATCACGAGCTTCTTTAGTAGCTTGATATACAGCTAATGCATCCATACCATCAACTTGGATGCCTGGGATACCTACTGCAATAGCTTTTTGAGCTAATGAAGTTGCTGCTGTTTGTTTACTACGTGGTGTAGAAATAGCATAGTTATTGTTTTGGATAACAAAAATTGCTGGCGCTTTATAAGCAGAAGCAAAGTTGATACCTTCATAGAAGTCACCTTGTGAAGAACCGCCGTCACCAGTGTATGTGATAGCAACTGCTTTTTTTCCACGTTTTTTAATACCGAATGCTACACCAGCAGTTTGAATGTATTGAGCACCGATAATGATTTGTGGACTGAATGCATTAACACCTTCAGGGAATTGATTTCCTTTGAAGTGTCCTCTTGAGAATAAGAAAGCTTCAGTTAATGGTAAACCATGCCAAATGATTTGTGGCACATCACGGTAACCAGGTAAGATGAAGTCCTCTTTTTCTAAAGCATATTGTGAAGCTAATTGAGAAGCTTCTTGTCCAGCTGTAGGCGCATAGAAACCTAAACGTCCTTGTCTGTTTAATGAAATAGAACGTTGGTCAAGAATGCGTGTCCATACCATTCTTTCCATTAATTCTACTAGTTGTTCATCAGTTAAATCAGGTACTAAGTCTTCATTTACGACATTACCATCTACATCCAAAATTTGAACCATTTCAAATTTCGACTGAGTATCATTTAATACTTTTACTGCATCGAATTGGGCTTGTAACTTAGGAGCCATTCAATTCACCATACCTTTCCCATATAATAGAAATTCATTTTATCCTCTCATAGTGTACCACAATTTATTTATACTGTTAAATATTTTAGTAAAGTTCTGTATTACTAAAAAAGATACAGTTTTTTACAACTGTATCATTCCAATCAACTAATCTGTACTAATGCTTATATTGCTACAGATTATCAACATCTTGTTTTTCTTTATTAACTGTGTTCATAGCTTTTGAATAATCTTTAAATTTATTTTGGAAATTCTTCTGAGCTTTATTCAATGCATCATTTTTTTCATCAACTTGCGATTGAGTTACACCATCTTGTTTAATAAGTTCGAACAAGTCTTTTTCTTTTTCCAAGACATTTTTATACGCACTTGCATATTCATCATGAACTTTATATTTATTTTTTACAGCATCGTCTAATTGTTTAACTTCTTTTTTCTTATCATCACTTTTAATTTCATCAATATGTGACTCGCCTTTTTTAAACTGTTTTTCAGAATCATTTAAAGTTGATACTTCTTTATCGAATGTTTCTTGTCTCTGTTTGATATTTTCAAGAATATCATCAGCAGCTTTCTTACGAGTATCCTCGTTATCACTATTAGCTTTTTTATATAAACCTTGCTTCTTTTCCTCAAGTGAGTTTAATTTTTTGCTAATGCTATTGATTGATTGCTCTTTATCAAAAGCTTTTTGAATATTTTCATTATACGCTTTAACTTCTTTTTTATCTGTTGTACAGCCTGCTAATAAAATAGTTGATGCTGCTACTACCGCAACTGTTTTACGTAATTTCATTGAGTGTAAACCTCCTAGTAGTCATTCGACTGTAATAATATAGAATTATACTTTATAAATCAAATGAAATAAGATAATGTACTTATTATTCATTTTTCTGTTATATTTTATTGTAAGGAAGGTGTATGACATGTTAACAATGAAAGATATTATAAGAGATGGTCATCCTACGTTACGTGCTAAAGCTGAAGACGTAAGTTTACCTCTTTCTGATGAAGATAAAAGTACATTAAAAGAAATGCGTCAATTTTTAATTAATAGTCAAGATGATGACATTGCAAAAAAATATGGTTTACGTTCTGGTGTAGGTCTAGCCGCCCCACAGATTAATGTTTCAAAACGAATGATTGCTGTCTATTTACCTGATGATGGAAATGGAAAAGCATATGACTATATGCTAGTTAATCCTAAAATTATGAGTCACAGTGTTCAACGTGCTTATTTACCTACTGGAGAAGGTTGCTTAAGTGTGGATGAAAATATCCCTGGTTTAGTTCATAGACATTTCAGAGTAACAATTAAAGCGTTAGACATTGATGGTAACGAAGTTAAATTGAGATTAAAAGGTTACCCAGCAATTATATTCCAACATGAGATTGATCATTTAAATGGTGTTATGTTCTATGACTATATTGATCAAGATAATCCATTAACTCCACTACCTGATTCTGTTGAAGTATAACTTTTAACAATTTTATTTTTCTCAAACTATTTTCAATGATGGAACTAGTTTGAGTTTTTTATTTGTATTATGGTTGTTAAATTGAATTTATTACTTTTAATAATTTTTAAAAAATATATAACGTTGATGAAGTAATGAAGAGATATAAACTGCTTTATTTATTTATATACATAAGGTAAAATGAGTAGTAACTGAAATCTTAGTTTAACGCTAATTTTCAAATAATGAACGACATTAACAATTACCTTAGTGAAAGCTTGAGAGTCAAATTTACAAGATATTTCTATGAATGTATATCACTAGGTCGACAATCATCAAGTGACTTTAAAATCATTATTTATACAGATAAATTTATCTTCTTATTTATGATTTATGAAGCAATTCCTATTGTCGTAATCAACAAGATTTGATGTATCAAGTTAATATATTAGGGTTCAGATTAATATAATCAATTTAGATGTTTAAATTTAGGAGGAACTATCCAATATGGCAGTATTTAAAGTATTTTTCCAACATAATAAAGACGAAGTAATCGTTCGTGAAAACACAAATACGATTTATGTTGAAGGTGAAACAGAAGAACAAGTAAGACGTTATTTAAAAGACCGCAATTACAATATCGAATTCATTACTAAATTAGAGGGCGCACATTTAGAATATGAAAAAGAACATTCTGATCATTTTAACGTGGAGAATGCTCAATAATGAAGCAATTACATGCTAACGAAGTAGGTGTATATGCTTTAGGTGGCTTAGGTGAAGTCGGTAAAAACACTTATGCTATCGAATATAAAAATGAAATTGTTATCATTGATGCCGGAATAAAATTCCCTGATGATAATTTATTAGGGATTGATTATGTAATTCCTGATTACACTTACCTCGAACAAAATCAAGACAAAATTGTCGGTCTATTCATTACACATGGACATGAAGACCATATAGGTGGTGTGCCCTACCTATTAAAGCAAATTAATGTACCTATCTATGGCGGTCCATTAGCATTAGGATTAATTCGCAACAAGTTAGACGAACACAACTTATTACGTAATGCTTCATTAAATGAGATTACAGAAGATAGTGTTATTAAGTCTAAACACTTTGAAATATCATTTTACTTAACTACACATAGTATTCCTGAAGCTTATGGTGTAATAATTGATACACCTGAAGGTAAGATTGTTCATACAGGTGACTTTAAATTTGATTTCACTCCTGTAGGCGAACCTGCGAATATTGCTAAAATGGCAGAATTGGGTAAAGAAGGCGTATTATGTCTATTATCTGACTCAACAAATGCATTAGTACCTGATTTCACATTAAGTGAACGTGAAGTAGGTCAAAATGTAGATAAAATTTTCCGTAACTGTAAAGGACGTATCATATTTGCTACATTTGCTTCTAACATTTACCGTGTACAACAAGCGGTTGAGGCTGCTATTAAATACAATCGTAAAATAGTAACATTTGGTCGTTCCATGGAAAATAATATTAAAATCGGTATGGAATTAGGCTATATTAAAGCACCGCCAGAAACTTTTGTTGAACCAAATAAGATTAACAACATTCCAAAACATGAATTACTAATTTTATGTACAGGATCTCAAGGTGAACCGATGGCGGCTTTATCACGAATTGCAAATGGAACTCATAAGCAAATTAAAATTATACCTGATGATACTGTTGTATTTAGTTCATCACCTATTCCAGGTAACACTAAGAGTATCAATCGCACGATTAATGCATTATATAAAGCTGGTGCTGATGTTATCCATAGTAAAATTTCAAATATCCATACATCAGGTCACGGTTCTCAAGGCGATCAACAACTTATGCTTCGCTTGATTCAACCGAAATTTTTCTTACCAATACACGGTGAATATCGTATGCTTAAAGCGCATGGACAAACGGGTGTCGACTGTGGTGTTAAAGAAGAGAACGTCTTTATCTTTGATATCGGTGATGTACTCGCATTAACACATGACTCTGCTCGTAAAGCCGGTCGCATACCTTCTGGTAATGTGTTAGTAGATGGTAGTGGAATTGGTGATATAGGTAACGTTGTAATTCGTGATCGTAAATTATTATCTGAAGAAGGATTAGTCATTGTAGTGGTTAGTATTGATTTCAACACTAATAAATTACTTTCAGGTCCAGATATCATTTCTCGTGGTTTTGTGTACATGCGTGAATCAGGTCAATTAATTTATGACGCTCAACGCAAAATTAAAACCGACGTAATTTCTAAATTAAATGCTAATCCAAATATTCAATGGCATCAAATTAAATCTTCAATCATTGAGACATTACAACCTTATCTATACGATAAAACTGCTCGTCGCCCAATGATTTTACCTGTAATTATGAAAGTAAACGAAGATTAAATATAATGATGCACTTCACATAGAGAAATCCGTAAATGAATTATAATATTCATTTACGGATTTTTTATGAAATTTCATCTATGAATCTTTCTCTTGATTAAAATTTGCTGGCAACGTTTTAACAAATGTAAATAATACAATTGTTTGAATCACGACCATTATCACTAATCCAATTCGAATATATAAGTTTGAAATCATAAAAATAGAAAAACCAACTACTATATATAAACTTATAAGTATTCTTATTTTTTCTTTCATAGTATACCCTTTGTATTTTTTTAAATTTTCAACATAATTTTTATAAATTTGAGTGCTTTCAAGCCATATTTTGAATTTCCGGGAACTATTAGTAAAACAAATCGCTGCTAAAATTAGAAAAGGTGTCGTAGGTAGTAATGGTAATACTGCCCCTATGAACGCGATTACAGTAAATACTATTCCTAATACTATTAATACATATCTCATTTAGTAGAATCATCACTCCATCATCTTATTCTTAAAATATGTTGCTGATTTTTAAATTCTTCTAACTGTTTATAAAAACATCACAAATATCAATGTTACTAAATATGAAATCAATAGCTTTTTATTTAGTAGTCATTTAATAGTTGTGATGCAACATTTATCTTACAATTTTCTTTTCAAAACGATTTAAATCATTATCGTGTCCGATCATAATCAATATATCTCCAAATTCTATATTCATAGACGGGTCTGGCGATACAACAATTTCCTTGCCTCGTTTAATTGCTATTATATTAATTCCAAATTGCGCACGAATATCCAAATCAATAATCGATTGGCCTGTCATTTTTTCGCTTGCTTTTAATTCAACTAGTGAATGCTCATCTGCCAATTCAAGGTAATCTAAAACACTAGCACTTGCGACATTATGAGCGATTCGTCGTCCCATATCTCTTTCAGGATGGACAACTGTATCCGCACCAATTTTATTTAAAATTTTAGCATGATAATCATTTTGAGCTTTAGCTGTAACTTTCTTAACACCTAACTCTTTGAGAATTAGCGTAGTTAATGTACTAGATTGAATATTTTCACCAATCGCTACTATAACATGATCAAAGTTACGTATACCTAAACTTTTCATCACTGCTTCATCTGTAGTATCAGCTACTACAGCATGCGTTGCAATATCACTATATTCATTGACACGTGCCTCATCCCTATCAATTGCCATAACATCCATATCTAATGCATTTAATTCTCTTACAATACTTCCACCAAATCGGCCTAACCCAATAACAACATATTCTTTCTCCATTTAATGGCTACCCCTATCTATAAAAAAATAAGGAAAAAGCTGAAACAATCGACATCATGTAGATTACTACTAACCAAGTTAATGTACATAGATGTTAATCATTTCAGCCCCCTTTTATTATTTTAATTATTTTTTACCTTCAACATATTCTTTATCGAATACAAATAATCTTAATAATAATATTAACGATGGAACTAATAAAAGTAAACCTAAAATAAATACAATCACTAGTGCTAAGCCCATTGAAGCATTAACACCTGAATCACTTACTTTGATGTAGGGATATAACAAGTAAGGTAATTTGCTTATTCCGTATCCATAAAAAGCGAATGCCATTTGTAATATAACCATGATAAATGCTAGACCATGATATTTCTTGATGAAGTTTAAAATTCCGGCTACTACAAAACAAATAAAGCTTAATGCATACATCCACCAATAATTTTGAACTGCATTATTAAAATGATCTGCATTTTGAATTCTTAGAGATAAGAAAACAAATAGAGAAATAATAATCATTGGAGGTCCCCAGAAAATAAACCATTGTCGCATATATTTATAAGCTACTTCGTCTTTAGCTTTCGAAGCATAATATGTTAAAAATCCAGAAGAAATATATAATACACTTATGATTGCTAGAAAGACGACTGACCATGCAAATGGACTTAGTAATAATTGAAACCAATCTAAATCAAAATGTGAGCCACGTTCAGTAATATAGCCACCTTCTGATATAGTTAATACCGTTGCCAATGATGCTGGTATTAACAAACCTGTAAGTCCATACATGATAATCCATGGTAATTTAGTATCCTGACCATAATGTTCAAACGCGTAAAAGCTTCCTCTAATAGAAATTAAAATCAACGCAATTGAACCAGGAACTAATAGCACAGTACCAAAGTATAACGCTGAATCAGGGAAAAATCCTACGAATCCGACAAAGAAGAAAACAAAGAAAACATTAGTAACTTCCCAAACAGGATTTAAGTAACGCTCTACTAAGTGATTTATCTTTTTCTCTTCCCCAGTTAATTTTGTGTGTAAGGTAAAGAAACCTGCACCAAAGTCAATTGAAGCAACAATGATATATAAGAATAAGAAAGTCCAAAGTACGGTAATACCTATAGTTGTGTAATCCATTAAGCATGACCTCCTTTTTCAATGACTTTATCTACATCATCTTGAGCAGGTTTGTCTTTGAACATGCGAATTAAAACATATGCAGATGTAAAAAGTAATACTAGATAAAGTAGTCCGAATAGAATTGTTACAAGTGTTATTCCTCCTGCCTGAGTAGCAGCTTCACTTACTCGCATATAACCTCTAACAATCCATGGCTGACGACCTACCTCAGTTAAAAACCATCCAAATTCGATTGCTAACATAGCAGCTGGCCCTGTTAGAAGAACTGCATATAGCATACCTTTATGCGTAACGTATTTACGCAGTTTTTTAATCATTAAAGTTAAAATAAAGGCTCCTGAAATAACAAAACATAACACACCCATCGTTACCATTAAGTCAAAGAAATAATGAACGATTAATGGAGGTAATTCATTTTTAGGGAAGTCATTAAGACCCTCTACTTTAGTATTTACATTGTTATCCGCCAAGAAACTAAGCATACCTGGAATCTTGATTGCACCTTCAACTTCTTGAGTCTTTTCATTTAAAACTCCGAAAAATACTAAATCAGCCTTAGATTGTGTATCAAAATGCCATTCGTAAGCTGCAAGTTTTTCTGGTTGAACTTGATGTAAGAATTTAGCAGATAAGTCTCCAGCTAACATTGACAATAATGTTGATATGAAACCAACAATCATAGTCATCTTTAAGGCCTTTTTATGATATTCTGCATCTTTGTTGTATTTATTTTTCAATAATTTAAAAGCCGCAATAGATGCAAGAATAAACGCCATTGTCATACCTGCTGTAGCTACTACATGAA
Organism: Staphylococcus sp. NWU MKU2; assembly: GCF_033283605.1. Taxonomy (NCBI): domain Bacteria; kingdom Bacillati; phylum Bacillota; class Bacilli; order Caryophanales; family Staphylococcaceae; genus Staphylococcus; species Staphylococcus sp. NWU MKU2. Next base: position 127,746 of record NZ_JAVSMH010000001.1, read on the forward strand.
ACGCCCTAACTAGGAATGATGAATTGAACATTGCCTCAAGTGGTTGTACATTAACCATTTTGCCATCTTTCATTTCAAAACCTGCAGGTGTATTCATAAATGAGTTTACAGAAGTAATAAAGAACGCGGAGAATGAACCACCAATGATGACTGGTATACTAATAATGAAGTGTGTCCATTTATTTTTAAAGCGATCCCATGTGTATAAATAAATACTAAGGAAAATAGCTTCAAAGAAAAATGCAAAAGTCTCCATAAATAAAGGTAAAGCAATCACGTGCCCACCCATTTTCATAAATGTTGGCCAAATTAATGATAATTGTAAACCGATAATCGTACCAGTTACAACACCAACAGCCACAGTAATGGTATAACCTTTCGACCAACGCTTAGCTAGTGCTATATATTTAGGATCCTTGTTTTTAATTCCTAAAAATTCTGCGATTGCGAACATTAAAGGCATACCAACACCGACAGTCGCAAAGATGATATGTACTGCTAGAGTCATACCTGTTAGGAAACGACTAATTTCAACGGAATCCATAATTTTATCACCTTTTCTATATCTAATTTTTAAAAAGCAATTAATTTAAATTATATTATGTTCTAATTTCTAACTAAATCCTTTTGCTTAAATTTAAGAAAGATTTTTAATATGTAATTCACATAATTTTCACAGTTTGCAATTGAATCAAAAATTTTATATAGTAATTTTCATGATAATAACCAAATTGGGAGTGAACTAAATTGACGGAATTAGTTATTTATACTCAAAATGATTGCCCGCCTTGTACATTTGTAAAAAATTATCTTACAGAACACAAGGTGGATTACATTGAAAAAAATATCTCGAATAATGAGTATCGTTCAGAGATGATTGATTACGATGCATTTGCCACACCTTTTATACTCTTAGATGGTGAACCAATGTATCAAGTTGACTTGGATAAAATCAACACTAAGTGTCACATTAAATCATAAAGTCATCACACTAATAACCTAACACTAAAAAGGAACTATTTAGTTGTTAGGTTTTTTATTTTGTAATACAAAAACACCTCAACTAAAGTTAAGGTGTTTCGAATACATCATTATTTAGAAATGTTATTAACTAAATCTTTTACTTCTTCTTGAGTAGCACAATTAATTGCACGATTAGCTAATTCAGACATTTCATTTTTACTTAAACCATTAATTTGTCTTCTAGCTTTTAAGATAGATGTCGCACTCATTGAGAATTCATCTAATCCTAAACCTAATAGTAATGGAATAGCTGTTTCATCTCCAGCCATTTCACCACACATACCAGTCCATTTACCTTCTTTATGAGAAGCTTCAATGACTTGTTTAACCAAGCGTAAAATTGCTGGGTTATAAGGTTGGTATAAGTATGAAACGCGTTCTGACATACGGTCAGCTGCCATAGTATATTGAATTAAATCATTAGTACCAATACTGAAGAAATCCACTTCTTTAGCAAAGATATCAGCTAAAGCAGCTGTAGATGGAATCTCAACCATGATACCTAACTCAATTTCATCAGAAACGTCATGACCATCATTTTTAAGGTTTTCTTTTTCTTCTAAAAGAATGGCTTTAGCATCACGGAATTCATTGATTGTAGCTACCATTGGGAACATAATGTTTAATTTACCGTATGCTGACGCGCGTAATAATGCACGTAATTGTGTTCTAAAAATATCTTGTTGATCTAAGCATAGACGAATTGCTCTGTAACCTAAGAATGGGTTCATCTCTTTAGGTAGATTTAAATAAGGTAACTCTTTATCGCCACCAATATCTAATGTACGAACTACAACTCGTTTGTCTTTCATTGTTTCTAGCACTTTTTTATAGGCTTCAAATTGCTCATCTTCAGTTGGCATTTGATCTCTACCCATATATAAGAATTCAGTTCTATATAAACCGATTCCTTCAGCACCATTTTCCATTACACCGTATAAATCATCAGGTGTACCGATATTAGCAGCTAATTCAGCATATTCACCGTCGATTGTTACCGTTTCAGCATCACGTAATTTTTGTAATTCTTTTTTATCTTCAAAGAAACGTTCACGTTTGTTTTGATAAGCAATTAACTCATCTTCTGTAGGGTCAACAATAACGTCACCTGTGATTCCGTCAACGATAACCATATCGCCTTGTTTAACTTCTTTAGTAACTGATTTTGTACCAACAACTGCAGCAATTTCTAATGATCGACTCATAATTGCTGAATGGCTCGTACGACCACCAATATTTGTTACGAAACCTTGAACAAATTCTTTATTTAATTGTGCAGTATCTGAAGGCGTTAAGTCGTTACCAACGATAACAACACTTTCATCAATCATACTTGGGTTTGGTAATTCAACACCTAAAAGATGTGCTAGCACACGTTTAGATACGTCTCTAATATCTGCTGCACGCTCTCTCATGTATTCATTATCCATAGATTCGAAGATTGTAATAAATTGTGAAGTTACTTCATCAAGCGCTTCTGGGGCACTCACTTTTTCGTTCGCAATTTTGTCTTCGATTGGTTGAATCAACTCTGGATCATCAAGTACTAATAAATGCGCATCAAAGATTGCGGCTTTATCAGGACCTAATTGTTTTTCAGCATTATTTCTGATTTTAGTTAATTCAATTTTAGAAGCTTCTAACGCATTTCTGAATTTTTGGATTTCAGCATCAGTATCAGTGACTTTTTCATTAGTGAATGATAAATCAGGTTCTACTAATAAATAAGCTTTAGCAATTGCGACACCGTCTGATGCCGCAATACCATTAATTAATTTTGACATAATTATTCAGTTAAACCTTCTTTAGATAAGACATCACTGATAGCTTGAATTGCGTCTGCTTCATCGCTTCCATCAGCATAGATAGTGATTTCAGCATCTTTACCTACACCTAAACTCATTACACCCATGATTGATTTTAAGTTAACTTTCTTACCGTTATATTCTAATTGAATATCTGAATCAAATTTTGATGCAGTTTGAACTAACATAGTTGCAGGACGTGCATGAATACCAGTTTCATCGATAATTACATAAGATTTTTGTTCCATAATCTATTTCTCCTTCGCAAAGTTAGAATATTCAAATTTGTCATAATCTAACATAATTTTATACCATAACACTACCAAAATATAATACTAAATTCAATTCTAATAGGATTGAAAAACTATTATAATCGGTTTTTATAGAAATAAACAAGTGTTTCAAATTGTATAAATTAGATTCTAATCTTCAATATTTTTTACTTACTTACAATATGCACAAAACACTAATTAAAATCCCTATAACAACTTCGGTTTAAATGATATTTTAAGACAAATTTGTATGATAATTATTTTAGCTTTATCACTAAGCTCACTTCAATTATACTACAACATTTTCAATTTAAATAATATCATGAAGCACTTTTTCACATTTTTCGATATGTTCACGTCCAAGTTTATTCATGAAATAATAGCTTATTGATGCTGAGACAGCTTGTCCCACAACTGGGAACCATTTAGTTTGTTTTGCTGCAGCACGTTTTGCCATATCTCTAATAATCACTTTAAGTACTGCACTAGACACTTTTCTACCAATAAATGAACTACCTTGTATAGCAGCTGCTGCAAGAATTCGTTCTTTCACATCATCGCCAAGTGTATTAACTTGTTTGTGATCTAAACCATAAATTTTATTAATATCTTCAATAATATCTCTCATTAATTTAATATCTACACCGAAATCTAATCCTGGAATTGGTACTACACTCATACCTGAAGATAAAAGTGACTTCTTCTTCACAATTGTTTCTGCTTTAGCTCTGCGCTCAGCTATTTCTTCTTTCGTTGTTGGTAAAATACTTTTTTCTTTAATTTCTTCAATGTTTAAAACTTTATTGCCAACTTTATTTGTAACTCCACTTGAAAATCTATTCATAATGCCCATTAATAGACACACCTTTCATAATTCATTCATTAAACATTTATACCCACTTTTTATTATTTAATGCTTGATATTAATGAATACAGCTTTTAAATATTTTGAGGGTTTATAGTGCGGATGTGTTTTAAAGTCCTTAGGTAAGCCCATTACTTCCTCAATATCGTAAGTTACACCCGCTTCGTTAAGTGTTGTTTTAATAACATTCTTAAATGCTTTTAATGAGAAAGCACTTGAATTTGTACATAATAATAACGAGCCATTTGGAGCAAGTATATTTAATGCACCATTAATTAAATCATCATAATTCTTTTGTACTGAGAATGTTTTCTTCTTATTTCTTGCAAAACTTGGTGGGTCAATAACTATTGTGTCGTATACTTTGCCATGTCGTGCAGCATAATTGTAAAAATCAAATGTATCCATGACATATATATATTGACTTTTAGGGTCAATACCATTTAAACCAAAGTTTTCTTCAGTTAAACTACGTGAACGGTTGGCTAAATCCACACTTGTCGTTGATTTAGCATTTTGAGCAGCTACTACTGAAAATGCACCTGTATAACTAAATAAATTTAGTATATCTTTCTCTTTTGCAAAATGATCACGTAATTTCTTGTGTACTTCTTTTTGATCTAAGAATATACCTGTCATCAAACCATCATTTAAGTCTATATTGTAAAATGTAAAATTCTCCTCAATAACTATTGGAAAATCAGGTGTTTCACCGAGTACATGTCCACCGGTGTATTCAGAGTCTTTAAAACGCATTTTTTCATAAATTGACTTAAATGGAAATACTTGTTGAATGGCTTCAATGACATTATAGCGAAACTTATAAATCCCCTTTGAATACCATTGAATCAATAAGTGACCATCGTAATTATCGATTGTTAAACCTCCAACACCATCGCCTTCAGCGTTAAATAGTCTAAACGCATTAGTACCTTCAATGTGATAGTAATAATCACGCTCTTGTAATGCAATTTGAAATTGTTTCTCGAAAAAAGAAGTATTAATGACTTCGTTTTGATCATAACTCAATACCCAGCCTAAACCTTTATGTTGACGTCCTACATATGCAGTCGCAATGTACTGTTCTTGACCGTTCATAAGATAAAATAAATCGCCTTCTTTTAAATGATCATTCTTATAAATATCATCTTCATCCACAAGTGGATATTGATTTAAATACTTTGATTCCTTACCTCTATTTAAAGTTGCTATTTTCATTTGTAAACGCTCCTAATTTGAATGCTTTTGTAGTTTTAAGTTTATAAAAATTTCTAAATATTATTCGTTATCATTTTAACAAATATGAATTTGTCATTACACAAAATAACATAAACAAAAAAGGTGGATCGCGAAGTCTATTTTGTCACCATAGATTTCACGCTTCCACCTAAGTAAAATTTGAAATAATTAAGGTCTTTCTCTCAATTGTAACGTAAATGCGATAATAACCGCCATCAACATTAAGATTAGTGTTGGAGTAATAAAAATTGATAATAATAATCCATGAATCATAATGTTTACGAATTCAGTTAACAATTTAAAGAATAGAATACTAATCATAAATAATTGTAAATAATAATATTTACCTCTTAAGAAATGTGTAAATGTAGTTGCAATGTATGTAATGATTACAAACATTAACAATAACAATGTTACCCATTCAACAACATATTGCGTTTGAGATAGTTCCCATTCACCGGAAACAAACAATGCGTTTCTGTTATTAAATTCGATAAATGTAAATAAGAATAGAATGAAGCCACAGAATATTTCTACATATGCTGGTTTAATCCACTTAGGACGTCTCATCCAATTTGGTATATCATCTTCTTCAATGTTAAATACATTTTTGAATTTATTTTTAAATTTATCACGTTTTGATCTGATTTTTTCTAAATCGACACTTCTTCTCGTCTTACGTGCATATTCTGATGTTTTATCTTGAAGTTGTTTAAAATGAACTTTAGACTGATTCGAAACATTTCCCTTACTTGTTCTTGATAATTCTGGTTCTTCTTCACCCAATTCTTCTTTAGTTAGTGGTAAAGCTCTTCTTAAGAATAGGAAATTCCAAATTGAAGCTTGCGCTAATAACCACATAACTAAGAAAAATGTATTTACACTTAAGATATCTATTGGTGCAATTTCATTGGCATCAATTTTACCGTACAGAGAAATTTGAGTAATTAAATAACTTATTCCGTATGAAAAGATAATCCATAGATAATGGCTTTTTCTATTAGCAACATTAAGTTCATCTTTATATACAATGTAGCCTGTGTGAATTATAAAAGGAATAATAAAGATAATTGCCCAAAAACCGTACACCTGAGTCATTAAAGTAATTGAAATGAGGAAGTATAAAATCCCAATAATTAAAAAGAAAATTGAGATGTCGTAATCATATTTCGTAGTTCTAAATAATGCGTATCCAATAAGCATTACAAGAATACCAAACAGAATAATTATGACTGCACTAATAATAGGAAAGTTGCCTATGAACCTACTCATCACTCTAATTATTTCACTGAAGAATGCATTAAGAAAATCCCATAAATTATGAATTTTCAATTCAACTTTTTCTTTATCTTTTAATTGATTGATTAAAGGTAAGTTTATTAATATTATGAGACCCGTGAAGAGTGAAACGATACCGATAATATAACTAAAAATTATCTCGGTGTGTTTCTTAAGAAAAGACATACTGTTCACCTCAAAATTCATTATATAGTAAGATGTTCATCTTGTCTTTATTAAACAATAAAATACATCTCGAGACCTATATAAGTTTATCCTACTTTTATATGGGTAAACTTAAAATGTAATTATTAATCTATCAAGGAGTGTTAATTATGACAAACGAAGATGCTAAAAAAGCAAAAGAAGTTGAAGAAAAATTAAAAGAACAAAACGAAGAAAAATCAGATGATATTGAGCAAACTAAAAAAGATGTTCAAGACACTTTAGATTAATTATTAAGAAATCTCAATTCACTGAAGTTGAGAACAATATAATATTTAACCGCTACACTGCTAAAAAGTAGTTGTTAACTAAAACTGAGAGAACGCTCTTTTCGAGCTTTTCTCAGTTTTTTGTTTTTAATACAAGGTTTAAATATTTTAGAGATTTCAACAGTTAAGTGTATTAGGGAATAGCGGATTCAGAGTAAAACCAAATCTACTCCCCCTTTTTATTTGTAACTTAGCAAAATCATCTTGACATTAAATCTTAAAAGTCATACATTTAAAATAAATTAAATATAAAACGCACTAGGGGTGTGTATACTGAGATGAGGTTTACCCTCGAACCCTTTGAACCTGAACTAGTTAAAACTAGCGTAGGAAAGTGTTGCTAATATAAATAATTGTGGTAAATACATATAGCATTTTATTTAAATTCACGCACAACTTTCTACGGATGGTTGTGCGTTTTTTTAGGAGGAAATAACATGTCAAAAGGTTTAAAGCTTTCAGAAATATTAGTAACTGTTCTGATAGCAGTAGTATTTGCTATTATTTATAACTTATGGTGGTTTGCATATAATGTGGCCCAAGTTGCCGGTGTTCACATTGAGCAATTAACTTATGGCGTTTGGTTTATGGCAGCTATCGTTGCGTATTTAATAATTCCTAAGCCTGGTATTGCACTAATTGCAGAATTTGCTGCAGGCGCTGGTGAAACAATCGTTATGGGTAAATTTGATATTCCTACAATTGTATATGCTATTCTTCAAGGTTTAGCTTGTGAAATTATTTTTGCTATTTTCAAATATAAATCTAGATCATTAATGGTTGCTGTATTAGCAGGATTAGCAACTGTTTTAATATCATTCCCAGTTGATTATTATTATGGCTATTTAGCTGAAGTAGCAGGATGGAACCTTCTTTTATTCATTATCTTCCGTTCTATTAGTGGTATTGTAATCGCAGGTTTATTATCTTATCTGATTGTTAAAGCATTAGATCAAACAGGTGTAACGAAATTATTCCGCCCTGCATCTCAAAAAGACTACGACAACCTATAAGGGGAAATTAAAGTGTTAAAAGCGAAAAATTTACGTCTAAAATATCCTAACGGCGAACGTAAAATCTTCGATAATTTAAATATTGAAATTAAAGATAAAGAAAAAGTGCTTTTACTAGGTCCTTCTGGATCTGGTAAGAGCACATTGCTTAATGTATTAAGTGGTATCGTTCCAAATCTAATTGAATTACCGATGAAGTATGATGAACTTGAAATTGACTCACACTCGGGCGTCATTTTTCAAGATCCAGATACTCAATTTTGTATGCCTAAAGTGTATGAGGAACTTGCATTCGTTCTTGAAAACAAACAAGTACCACGTAGTCAAATGGATCCACTCATTGAAGAAGCTCTTGCTTCTGTTGATTTAAATGTTACTGATAATACTTTTGTCAATCATTTAAGTGGTGGCATGAAACAAAAACTCGCTATTGTAGAAACTATTTTACAAGAAGCTAATACATTATTCTTAGATGAACCAACTGCCATGTTAGATGTAGATGCTACAGCTGATTTATGGCAAAGACTTATTCAACTATGGTCTGATCAAACTGTACTTATAGTAGAACATAAAGTTGAACACATCTGGGAACACGTGGATAGAGTTATTTTAATGAATTATGAAGGACAAATCATAGCAGATGGAACACCAGATTATGTGTTGAAAAATTGCGAAAGTTTACTCACAGAATTTGGTGTATGGCACCCACAAGCTTGGGACCATGCCCCAAAATCAACTGAATTTTCACCTAGTACAGATGAAACGCTATTTGCCTACAAAAATGGTAATATTATTCGAGGAAAAAAACATTTATTCCAAGTACCCGAATTAACTGTTCGTTCAGGAGAATGGATTACTATTACAGGAAAAAATGGTACAGGTAAAACAACATTATTAGAATCCATGATGCAACTAATAAAGTATGAAGGCGTTATGTCATATAAAAATACTACGTTAAAGAAAATTAAAGACGCAGCTCAACATATGTATTTAGTTTATCAAAACCCAGAATTACAATTTATAACAAATTCAGTTTATGAAGAAATATATATTCATTATAATCATCAAGAACCATCAATCGCTGAAAAAGAAACGATGAAACTATTAAAGTTATTACATTTAGAAGCTGTTAAAAATCAACATCCTTTTGAATTATCTATGGGACAAAAACGACGACTTAGTGTGGCAACTGCACTTAGTTCACGAGCAGAAATCATTTTACTTGATGAACCTACATTTGGACTTGATAGCCATAATACATTTCAATTAATTGAACTATTCCAAGAGAGAGTTTCTAATGGACAAACCATTATTATGGTTACTCACGATCCTGAAATCATACATCGTTATCCAACACGTCGTTTAATAGTTGAAGACAACCAACTCATCGAGAAGGAAGGTGAATCAAATGTTTGAACGTTGGAAGAAACATTATTCCTTTGTAGATGACGTTAATATCATTACAAAACTTTTACTTGGTGTATCATTATTTATTTTCATTATTTTCGTTCACAATTTTGATTATATGATTTATATAACAATAATTATGTTTATTTTTTTAATGGCATTTAATGGGACTCAATTTAAAATCACCGGTGCATTTATTTTAGCCTCTGTCTTATTTGCCTTATTATCATCATTATTTATGATTCTTTATGGTGATGGTACGCATATGTTATTTAAATGGGGGATCATTCAAATTAGTACTGAAAGCATCGTACGTGGTTTACATTTATCACTAAGAACTATAACAGTCTCTATGTTTGGTATTTTATTAGCATTGACATCCGAAATTGTAATGATTTTTTACAGTTTGATGCAACATTTAAAAGTAAAACCAAAAATTGCATATGCATTTATGGCTGCAATTAGAATGGTGCCTCTCATTTTCACTTCATTAATTCAATTAAGACGGTCATTGAAAATGCGTTATCAAATAATTGATGCTTCAAATTATAGAGGCCTAAAACGATTAAAACATTTATTGATACCAATATTAAGTCAAAATATCCGTCGTGCGCATCAACTGTCTGTTGCTATGGAATCTAAAGGCTTCAAAGATGGCCCAAGAACATATTATTATAAAGCACCGTTTTCTTATAAAGATATTTTATTTGTAATTTGTGTTGTGGCCATATTAATCATCGCATTTTATCTTTCACAATACTTCCCTATCACTGGGATTACTGATGCTCGTGTATCAGGTTATACCTCATAAAAAAATAGGGTGTATCACTGTTCATCAGGATACGCCCTATTTTTTTACTTTTATTTATTCAATGCTTTATTCCCAATATCATTACGATAAAATAGATTATCATTCTTAATTTTTTCTACATTATTATAGGCTGCTTTTTGCGCTTCTTCAATTGTTTCTCCTTTTCCAACAGCTAATATAACTCTGCCTCCTGAAGTAACAAATGCATCATCTTCTTTACGCAATCCACTCACAAAATAAGTATCATTTAATTCAAAGCCTGTTACTTTAGCTCCTTTTTCATAAGCGCCTGGATATCCTTTAGAAGCTAACATAACTCCTACAACAAAATCTTCTTGCCATTGAAATAGAATAGGTTCTTTACGATCTAAAGCAACAATTTGAGCCATTAAATCACTTTCCAAACGACTTAATAAAACTTGAGCTTCAGGATCACCAAAGCGCGCATTAAATTCAATTACTTTCGGGCCTTCTGACGTTAAAATAGCACCAATATAAAGTAATCCAAAGTAATCATAACCTTCAGCTTTCATCGCTTTTGCAATAGGCTGTGCAATATCTTTATTCGTGCGTTCTAAGACATCTTCAGTAATATGTGGCACCGGGCAATATGCACCCATTCCTCCAGTGTTTGGTCCTTCATCATTATCAAAAGCACGTTTATGGTCTTGCGCAATACAATCAAATGGAACTGCATAATCCCCGTTAATAAAAGTCATTAATGAAAATTCTTCACCCTCTAAAAATTGCTCAAAGACCACTTCACCATGTTCTTCAGGATAAAGTGTTTCAACTGCATTAATTGCGTCTTCACGTGTTTCAGCAATGATTACACCTTTACCAGCAGCTAAACCATCTTTTTTAACTACAATTGGTAAATCACAATGATTTACATACGCCAGCGCATCTGTTTTGTTATTAGTTTCTTTATATTTTGCTGTTGGAATATTATATTTTTGCATAATTTTTTTAGCGAACAGCTTAGATCCTTCAATTTGAGCTGCATCCTTATTAGGACCAAACACTTTAACTCCTGATTGACGTAATTTATCAGATAAACCATCAATTAATGGTTGTTCAGGACCAACAACCACCCATTCAACCTTATTTTCTTTAACAAAGTTTAAGATTGACTCATGATCAGACTCTGCAATCTCAGTATGCACACTTGCAACATTACCCATAGCATCATTACCTGGAATTACGTGTAATTGATCAATTAACGGTGATTGATGCAATTTATTTGCTAAAGCATGCTCTCGACCACCTGCTCCGATAACTAAAACATTCATTAATATTACCCCTTCCGTTATTTTGAATGATTAATTAATGCTTAAAGTGACGCATGCCTGTAGTCACCATGGCAATACCATATTTATTCGCCATATCTATTGAGTCTTGATCTTTAATTGATCCACCCGGTTGTATGATGGCTTTGACACCATGTTTTGCAGCTAATTCAACCGTATCATCCATTGGGAAAAAGCCGTCTGATACTAAAGCAACATTGTCATTCATTTCTATAGCACGCTCTAAAGCAATTTTGGCTGAACCAACACGATTCATTTGACCTGCACCAATGCCTACAGTTTGTTTGGTATTACTCAATATAACAGCATTACTTTTAACAGATGGAATCACTTTCCAACCTAGTAGCATTGCATCCCATTGATCATCAGTTGGCACTTTTTCAGTTACTACTTTCATATCTTCTTTAGCTACCTCAAAATTATCTTTATCTTGAACTAAGTAACCACCTGAAACTGAAACAAATTCTTCTTCACGATTATCAATAGTCATATCTATTTCTAATAGACGTATGTTTTTCTTTTTAGTTAAAATGTCTAAAGCTTCATCAGTAAATCTTGGAGCAATCACTACTTCTAAAAATATAGCATGTAATGTTTCGGCTAAATCAGCAGTTACTGTTCTATTTAATGCGATAATGCCACCAAAGATAGATTGGTTATCTGCTTCATAAGCATGTTTAAATGCAGTTTCAATATTGTCGCCAATACCAACACCACAAGGGTTCATATGTTTAATTGCAACGGCAGCAGGCTCTTTAAATTTCTTAACAAGTGAAAGTGCAGAATCAGCATCTTTAATATTGTTAAAACTTAAAGCTTTACCATGTAATTGTTTAGCACCTGCAATTGTGTGTTTGCTATTTGAAGTACGTACAAAACGCGCTGATTGTTGTGGATTCTCACCATATCTTAATTGTTCACTATCACCTTTGAAGAAACTTACAATGGCATGATCATATTCGTTCGTATGTGCAAAAACTTTAATCATTAATTCTTTACGGAAATCCTCATCGAGTCGGTCTTCCTTTATGCGCTCAATGACTTCATTATAATCAGCTGGATGTACAATTGTAGTCACATGTTTAAAGTTTTTAGCTGCAGCACGTAACATTGTAGGTCCGCCAATATCGATGTTTTCAATTGCTTCTGCTTCTGTTACACCCGGTTTTGCGACTGTTTTTTGGAATGGATATAAGTTAACTACTACCATATCGATTAAATCAATATGTTGTTCTGATAACTGTTCTAAATGTTCAGGTTTATCACGATCTGCTAAAATGCCACCATGTACTGCCGGGTGTAATGTTTTAACACGTCCGTCCATAATTTCAGGAAATTGTGTTAATTCTGAAACAGATTTCACCGGTACAGAAGCATCTTCTAAAGCACCTTTAGTTCCTCCAGTTGAATATAATTCATAATCTAATTTGATTAAAGATTTAGCAAACTCCACTATTCCACTTTTGTTTGAGACACTTAAAATTGCTTTTTTCATGATTAGATTAACTCCTTATTTAATAACTTTAGCTATAACACTTGGATAAAGTTCATACTCCAAACGCTTTACACGTTCTTCCAAATTCTCTTTAGTATCGTCCTGTTTTATATCACATTGTCGTTGTTCAATAATTTCTCCCGTATCCATACCACTATCAACATAATGTACAGTTGAACCAGTTATCTTATCGCCACTATTAAACGCTTGTCCAATAGCATCTTTCCCCTTATATTTCGGTAATAGTGATGGATGTATGTTTAAAATTTTACCTTCGTAAGCGTCTAATAAATCAGGTCCAATTAATCTCATATAGCCAGCAAGTATTATCCACTCAACTTCTTCACGCTTTAATAGTTCTATTAAATGTTGTTCGTAATCTGCTTTAGTAGTGAAATTCTTAGGCTCATTTATATTAACTGCTACTTTTAATTGTTTGGCTCGTTCAACACAATATGCATCGTGATGATCAGTATATAAAGAAGTAATTTCTATATTGTTAAGCTCCCCTTTATCTGCTTTTAGCACAATATTCTCAAAATTACTACCTGATCCAGATGCAAATATAGCTACTTTAGTCACTATTCTACCCCCTCAAGTAAAATGGGTGACTCTGCATTGGCAATAATTTCACCTATTTCGTAAGAAGAAATACCTTGTTGTTTTAAGATATCAAGTGTTTGTGCAACGTCTTTTTTATCTACTATGGCTGTGAAACCAATACCCATATTAAAGACATTGTACATTTCATTCGTTCCAATATTAGCTTGTTGTTGTAACCAATCAAATACTTTTGGTGTAGGAAAAGCTTTTGTATCAATTTTTGCTGCTAATCCATCAGGTAATCCACGTGGAATGTTTTCATAGAAACCACCACCAGTGATATGATTCATTCCTTTAATTTGAATAGCTTTTTTCAAAGCAAGAATTGGTTTAACATATAATTGCGTTGAGGCTAAAAATGTTTCTAAGTACGTACGACCATCAAAATCGTCATTTAAATCTATACCAGATTCTCTAATTAATTTACGTACTAAGCTATAACCATTTGAATGTATTCCGTTAGAGGCTAAACCAATGATGGCTTGACCTTCTTTTATTGCTGATCCATCAATATAGTCGTCTTTCTCGACTGCTCCAACAGCAAATCCGGCAAGGTCATATTCTCCTTCATGATACATTTCACCCATTTCAGCTGTTTCTCCACCAATAAGTGCAGTGTTAGTCTCTTCGCATCCATCACTTACACCTTTAACAATCTGTTCGATTACTTCCGGAACAACTTTATTCGTTGCAATATAATCTAAGAAATATAATGGCTCAGCACCAGTAGTCAAAATGTCATTTACACACATCGCTACTGCATCAATTCCGATTGTGTCGTGTTTATCATTATCAATTGCCAATTTCAATTTAGTACCAACACCATCTGTACCAGAAACTAGTACAGGCGCCTTCATATTTAATTGAGATAAATCAAAGGTAGCACCAAATCCACCTAAACCACCTAGTACCTCTTTACGCATTGTTCGTTTAACATGACTAGACATTCTCTCAACCGCTTCATAACCTGCATGAATATCAACACCTGATTGTTCATAAGCTTTAGACATGAATATTACCCTCTCTATCAAAGTAGTGTTTATGATTATTAATATAATCCTGTTGACGTTGACTTAAGTTCTTATAATATTTATCTTCGTAATCAAATAGTCCTGCTGGATAATCACCTGTAAAGCTCTCTACACATAAACCACTATAAGGTGCGTCATAATCTAATCCAATCGATTCAATTAGACCGTCTACGCTTAAATAAGATAATGAGTCTGCACCAATATAATCACAAATTTCTTTAGGTGACTTACTTGCTGAAATGAGTTCAGCAGTCGTTGAAACATCTATTCCGTAAAAGCTTGGGAACATAAATTCTGGAGAAGCGATTCTTACATGAACCTCTTTAGCTCCGGAGTCCTTTAACATTCTGACAATACGTTTACTCGTTGTTCCACGCACAATTGAATCATCAACTAAAACAATTCGTTTACCTTCTACGATATCCTTGACTGCCGACAATTTAACGCGGACACCTTGTTCTCTTAACTCTTGAGTCGGTTGGATAAATGTGCGAGCTACATATTGGTTCTTCACCAACCCCATTTCATAAGGTAGGTGGCTTTCTTCAGCATACCCACTTGCAGCTGATAATGATGAGTTGGGTACACCAATAACCATATCTGCATTTGCAGGGCTTTCTTGTGCTAATTTTTTTCCAGATGCTTTACGAACAGCATGAACATTTTTGCCAGCAATAGTAGAATCAGGACGAGCGAAATAAATATATTCCATAGCTGAAATTGCTGTATTTGTATGACTCGTATATGATTTCACTTCAATACCTTCATTATTAATAACAACATATTCTCCGGCATGGATAACTTGCACGTATTCAGCACCTAATACATCAATGGCACATGTTTCACTAGCTAAGATGTACGTGTCATCTTGCATTTTACCTACTACCAGTGGACGGATGGCATTAGGATCTACTGCTCCATATAATGCATCTTTAGTAAGTATTGCAAATGTGAATCCGCCTTTAATTTGTCGCAAGCTCTCTTTTAAAGCTTCTTCAAAAGTTGGTGCTTTACTTCTGCGTATTAAATGCATAATCACTTCAGTGTCAGATGAAGAATGGAAGATTGCACCATGTTTTTCCAAATATTGACGTAACGTCTGGGCATTAATTAAATTACCATTGTGGCAAATCGCAACGCTCATATCGTAAAAGTGATATAAAAATGGTTGTATATTTTCAATCCCTTTATTACCTGATGTGGCATAGCGAACATGGCCAATGGCGTTGTGTCCATCTTTGAGTTGATCCATTTGATCACCTTTAATTGCTTCTGTTAACAATCCAAGACCACGTTCACCTTTTAAAACTTCTCCATCTGATACAACAATACCTGCACCTTCTTGACCACGATGTTGTAAACTGTGAAGTCCCATATATGTTAATTGAACGGCTTCTGAATGATTCCAAATGCCGAACACACCACATTCTTCGTTTAATCCACTGTAGTTAAACATTGTGCAATTGCTCCTTCCCAACTTTCTTTAATCTCTGAGACTTTATCAACAATCGAACTTTGAGCATTAGAAACTTTAAATTCATCAACATCTGTTAATTGACCAATTTCTACTGCTCCCTCAATATTTAACGTCTGTCCTTCTTTAACCACAATAATATATCGACCTTGCGTTTCACTAAACAATTGTGCATCTGAAAGGTCAATTGAAGCTTCTAATCCTAAACCATAATGAGCACTGATACGCGCTAAAGTGATCAATAAACCGCCTTTACCAACTGTTTGTACGTGAGAAGCTACGCCACTTCTAATCGCATTCTTGACTGCTTCTCCTTTATTAACTTCATCGCTTAAATCAATCGCTTCAAATTCATGATTGACTTTACCATATAATAATTTTTCAACTTGACTACCACCAAAGTCATCTCTTGTTTCACCAACTAAATATAATTTATGACCAGCTTCAGGATGGAAATCTTTCAGATAATCAATATCCTCTATTAAACCTACCATTCCTACGACAGGCGTTGGGAAAATGGATGTGCCACGTGTTTCGTTATAGA
Organism: Staphylococcus sp. NWU MKU2; assembly: GCF_033283605.1. Classification (NCBI taxonomy): domain Bacteria; kingdom Bacillati; phylum Bacillota; class Bacilli; order Caryophanales; family Staphylococcaceae; genus Staphylococcus; species Staphylococcus sp. NWU MKU2. The sequence goes on from NZ_JAVSMH010000001.1 coordinate 144,410, forward strand.
GTGATACGTTACCTGAAACTACCGGTGTTTTTAATACTTCACACGCTTCTGACATACCTTTCGTAGAATCAATTAACTGCTGATAGATTTCTTTCTTTTCAGGAGAGCCATAATTTAAGCAATCCGTCATAGCAAGTGGTGTTGCACCTACTGCTATTAAATTGCGATAGGCTTCAGCTACGACCATTTTTCCACCTTCATAAGGCTGATTAAACACATAACGCGCTTCACCATCAATTGTAGAGGCTACAGCTTTATTCGTACCTTCAACACGAACAACTGAAGATTGTAAACCTGGTTTAATGATAGTATTGGCACCAACTTGTTGATCATATTGTTCATATAAATAATGTTTTGAGGCAATCGTTGGATGTATTAGAAGTTTCTTGAATGTTTCTTCGACATTTATAGAGCTATAGTCATTTTTAGATGTGTTATACTCTTTCTCTTCACCTTCTAAAACATAGACCGGCGCTTCATCTGCAAGTGATTGAACCGGTATATCCGCGAATACTTCATCTTCATATTTAAGTACGAAGCGGTCAGTATTTGTTACTTCACCAATTACTGCACTATCAAGTTCATGTTTTTCAAATAAATCTAAGAATTTTTGTTCAGTACCTTTTTCAACTACTAATAACATTCTTTCTTGTGTTTCGGAAAGCATCATTTCATAAGGTGAAATACCTGGTTCTCGTGTTGGCACTTGATCTAAATGTAATTCAAGACCACTGCCACCTTTAGCTGCCATTTCTGATGATGAAGATGTTAAACCAGCGGCACCCATATCTTGAATACCAACTAATTCGTCGAAAGTAATCGCTTCTAATGTGGCTTCCATTAATTTTTTACCTACAAAAGGGTCACCAATTTGAACAGATGGTCGTTTACTTTCACTTTCTTCAGTTAACTCTTCAGATGCAAAAGTTGCACCATGAATACCATCACGACCTGTTTTCAACCCTACATAAATGACTGAGTTACCTTCACCTTTAGCAGTCCCTTTTTGAATCATGTCATGATCAATAACACCTACACACATGGCATTAACCAATGGATTTCCATCGTAACGATCATCAAATTCAATTTCTCCAGCTGTTGTAGGTATACCGATACAATTTCCATAACCGCCAATACCACGTACTACACCTTTAAGTAAACGTTGGTTCTGTTTAACTGACAATTCACCGAAACGTAAACTGTTTAACAGATTGATTGGTCTAGCTCCAATTGATACGATATCTCTAATGATGCCACCTACACCAGTTGCAGCACCTTGATAAGGTTCGATAGCTGACGGATGGTTATGTGATTCAACTTTAAATACTACTGCTTGATTATCACCAATATCCACAACACCTGCGCCTTCACCTGGTCCCATTAAGACATGCTCACCAGTAGTTGGAAATTGTTTTAAGAATGGTTTAGAGTGCTTATAAGAACAGTGCTCACTCCACATAACCGAGAAGATGCCTACCTCTGTAAAATTAGGTTCTCTTCTTAATATTTCACAAACTTTGTTATATTCTGCGTCACTTAAGCCCATATCTTGATATAATTTTTCAAGCTTAATTTCTTCGATACTAGGTTCGATAAACTTAGACATTTTGTTCCCTCCAACTATTAACCATTGCTTCAAATAATTTCACGCCACTGTCAGTTCCAAGAATTTTTTCAAGCGCACGTTCAGGGTGTGGCATCATTCCGCAAACATTTCCTGCTTTATTTACAATACCTGCAATATTTTCATGAGAGCCGTTTGGATTATCTTCATATGTTAAGATAATTTGATTATTTTCAACTAATTCGTTATATATGTCATCTGTGCAATAATAATGACCTTCGCCATGCGCTACTGGATAAACTACAATTTCATTTTCACCATACAAATTTGTAAAAGGAGTTTGATTATTGGCAATTTTTAGATTTTCATTTCTGCTAATAAATAAATGAGAATCATTATGGAGTAATGCACCAGGTAATAAACCAATCTCAGTGAGAATTTGGAATCCGTTACATACACCTAGAACGGGTTTGCCATCATTAGCCAAGCGCTTTACTTCGTTAATTATTGGTGCTACACTCGCCATTGCACCTGAACGTAAATAGTCTCCAAATGAAAAACCACCAGGAATTAATACACCATCGTAACCTTCCAATGATGTCTCACGATAATCAACATAATCTGCTTGCGCACCTGACTTAATCGCTGCGTTATACATATCTCTATCACAATTAGATCCTGGGAATACGAGAACAGCAAATTTCATCTTATGCATTCTCCTTTTCGTCAACGATTTTATAACTATATTCTTCAATTACAGTATTTGCGAATAACTTTTCGCTTAATGTCGTCACAATGTTATCGACCGCTTCATCAGTTGCTTCATCAACCGTCATGTATAAAACTTTACCTACACGAATATCATTAACTTGTTTATAACCTAAGTCGTGAACAGCTCGATTTAGTGCTTGTCCTTGAGTATCTAACACCTGTGGTTGTAATGTAATGTGAAGTTCAATCGTTTTCATTATTTTAGTTCCTCCAATTTATTTAAAAATGTTGTATATGTGTCAATAAGTGAACCTGTATCATTGCGATAGACGTCTTTATCAAAGTTAGAATCAGAATATTTATCCCAAATACGACATGTATCTGGAGAAATTTCATCAGCTAATAAAATTTTACCGTCAGAGGTTTTACCAAATTCAACTTTAAAATCAACTAATCTTAAATCCATCTCATCCATCAATTGAACTAATACTTTATTAATATCTTTAGCCATAGTTTTTAATGTTTCAATTTCACTATCACTCGCTATTTTTAAAAGTTTAACGTGATCATCCGTAATTAACGGGTCATTTAAGTCGTCATTTTTATAGAAAAATTCAACTAACGGTGCTTCGAATTCATAACCTTTGTTAAAACCTAAGCGTTTTGTTATAGAACCTGTTGCTATGTTACGTACTACAACTTCTAGTGGAATGATTTTAACTTCTTCAACTAATTGTTCCGTTTCAGAAAGCTGCTTAATAAAATGACTCGCAATTCCATGCTGAGATAAATATTCAAATATAATAGAGGTAATTTGATTATTTAATCGTCCTTTACCTTCCATTTTGTCTTTTTTTGCACCATTACCAGCCGTAACTTCATCTTTATACTCAACTCGCAATTGACCTTCATTATCTGTTGAGAAAATTCTTTTCGCTTTTCCTTCATACAATAGCGCCATTAACTATTCTCTCCCTTCAAACTGTTTGAGCATATCTTTCTCAGTTTCATCTACATTATTCGTTAAAATTGTCATATGCCCCATTTTACGATTAGGTTTACGTTCAGGTTTCCCATAAATATGAACATGCCATTCTGGATGATTAGCGAACTTATCTTCTAATAAATCTAAATCGCGCCCCAACAAATTCATCATTACTGCAGGTTTTAAAATCTCAATTTCTTTTGGAAGATTTTGTCCAGTAACTGCTAGAATATGTGTATCGAATTGTGAATAATCACAGGCTTCAATTGAATAATGTCCGGAATTGTGTGGACGTGGTGCAATTTCATTTACATATAAATGATTTGATTTATCGATGAAGAATTCGACTGTAAACGTACCTACAAAATGTACCTCATTAATAATTTTATTTACTTCATCTCTAGCTTCCTGTTCCTTATCACTTCTCGCAGGCACAATGGTTTTAAATAATATTTGATTTCGATGTTCATTTTCTTGAAGAGGGAAATACGTAATTTGTTTTTGGTTACCAATCGTAACAGTTAAAGAAACTTCGAGTGCAATATCAAGAAATTGTTCTGCTACACACTCTTGTTGTGAAATGAGATCTTTGGCTTCTTGAATTGATTCTTCATTTTTAACTAAGACTTGTCCTTTACCATCGTATCCACCAAAACGCGTTTTAACTATAAATGGATATCCTAATTGATTAATCACAACATTTAGGTCTTTTTCCTCTTTAATAGGTAAAAAAGGAACAATTTTAGATCCTGCTTGTTGTAATGTTAGTTTTTCAGTTAAACGATCTTGTAATAATTGAATAGCTTGATAACCTTGAGGAATATTGAATTTTTGAGTTAGACGAATAAGTTGTTCAGCTGAAATATTTTCAAACTCATAAGTGATTACATCAGATTTCTCACCGAGTTCATGTAAAGCTTCTTCATCATCATAAGCAGCAGTTATAAATTCGTGAGCTACTGACTTACACGGACTATCAGGGTTAGGATCTAAACAAATGACTTTAAAACCCATTTTTTGAGCAGATTGAGCCATCATTTTACCTAATTGACCGCCTCCGATAATACCAATCGTGTCACCGAATTTTAATTTATTGAAGATCATTTTGCATTTCACCAACTTTATCTACTAGACTTTGCTCATATTCATCTAAATATTTACGAACTGATTCATTACTAATACTTAAAATTCTCGCAGCTAATACCCCAGCATTTTTTGCACCTGCATTACCTATTGCAGTTGTAGCCACCGGTATACCTCCTGGCATTTGAACAATCGATAATAAAGAATCCAATCCTTTTAAACTTTTTGACTCAATCGGTACACCTATAACAGGTATTGTTGTCATTGATGCAACCATTCCTGGTAGATGCGCAGCACCACCTGCACCAGCAATAATGACATCGTATCCATGTGTTCTAGCTTGACTTGCAAATTCATACATTAATTTAGGCGTACGATGTGCCGAAACGACTTTCTTATCGTACGGTATTTCGAATTCATCTAACATCGCACAACTTTCTTGCATAACCTTCCAATCTGAAGAACTACCCATAATAACCGCTACTTTCACGTTGTACACCCTTTCAAAAGTTTGAAATTTAGTTACGATTAGTTGTATATTACAGATATAGCATAACAATCATGAGATGCTTTTTCAATCAAAAATCGAACTTTAACTTAATTTTTAATTTTAATTTACGTCTTTTGGCTATCAATTGACGTAACTGAAGATTTAAAGTTAAGGTATAAGTATGATTTAAACAAACAAGGAGGAATTTTTTGTGGTTGCAAAAATTTTAGATGGGAAACAAATTTCTAAGGACTACAGACAAGGTTTACAAAATCAAGTTGAAGCTTTAAAAGAAAAAGGTTACACACCAAAATTATCCGTAATCTTAGTAGGTAATGATGGTGCTAGTCAAAGCTATGTAAACTCTAAAAAGAAAGCTGCTGAAAAAATCGGCATGATTTCTGAAATTGTTCATTTAGATGAGGATACTTCTGAAGAAGATGTATTAAAAGAATTAGACCGTTTAAACAATGATGATTCAGTAAGTGGAATATTAGTTCAAGTACCTCTTCCTAAACAAGTAAGTGAACAAAAAATCTTAGAAGCAATTAATCCTGAAAAAGACGTTGATGGCTTCCACCCTTCAAATATCGGTAAGTTATATATTGATGAGCAAACTTTTGTTCCATGTACGCCACTAGGCATTATGGAAATCCTTAAACATGCTGATATTGATTTAGAAGGTAAAAATGCAGTTGTTATTGGTCGTAGCCATATTGTTGGTCAACCAGTATCAAAATTATTATTACAAGCTAATGCTACAGTAACTATTCTACATTCACGTACTAAAGACATGCATAGCCATTTGAAAGATGCTGATGTTATTGTCAGCGCAGTTGGTCAACCAGGTTTAGTAACTAAAGATGATGTAAAAGAAGGCGCTGTTATTGTTGACGTTGGTAACACTCCAGATGAGAATGGTAAATTAAAAGGTGACGTTGAATTTGAAGAAGTTAAAGAAGTTGCCGGTGCAATTACGCCAGTTCCAGGTGGTGTTGGCCCATTAACAATTACTATGGTGCTTAATAATACATTATTAGCTGAAAAAATGCGTCGTGGCATTGAATAATATAATTATTCTTACTTATGAGTAATTCGTTTAAACTTCAATTAAACAATTCGAAATAAAAGCACAGGGGTGATGTTTATTAAATATCATCCTTGTGCTTTATTCATTTATAATTTATATAAAATCCTATTAATAAATATTTAATTCAATATTAAACTGCAACACTTAATTTTGGTACAAATGTTTCATAATGAATATGACTTTGATCAACATCTAATGCTTTTAATACTTCAATAACTGATTGTATGAATTTAGCACCACCACAAACATAAATCTCTGTATTTTCACTTATATATTTTTCTAAGTATTCTTTAGTTAAATAGCCATTTTTTTCGCGATCATAAAGTTCATATTTTGCTTTGTCTGATTTTTGACTAATATTTTCTAAATATGAAGTGAATGGTGTATCGTTGACATCTCCAGTTACTTGAATAAATTGAGCATTGCTATCTTTAACAACCACTCCATTAAACATTGAAACTAATGGTGTAACACCGATACCCGCACCAATAAATAATTGAGAGTTTTCAGGATTTGCAACCGCAAATGGACCTACAGGTGCTGATAAATTAATTTTGTCTCCTTCTTTTAATTCATCATGCAATATAGTTGAAACTTCACCTTCATGGTCAGTTGTCACATCACGTTTAACAGCAAATGTTAAACGCTCTTTTTCTCCAGATACAATTGAATAATGTCGTTTTGCACGATATGGCATTTTTTCACTACTAACATCCACAGTGATGTATTCACCCGGTGTAAATTGACTTAAGTCATAGTCAGTAGATTTAACTGTGAAAGCTTTGATATCTGAAGATAATTGTTCGATTTTTTCGATTTCAAAAGGTTGGAAACCTTCCCAAAGCATACTAGCATAGATATCTTTTTCAACTTGAATAAACACATCTGCGATTTCTTGATAAGCTTTCTTCCATGTTTGGATGATTGGATGATCATCTTCTAGTCCTACTACTGCCTTAATTGCTTCTATTAAATTTTCTCCAACAATGTCATAACCTGCTGGTGGAACTTCTAATGCACAATGTTTATAAGCGATTTCTTTAACTACAGGCATGATGTTGCCTAAATTATCAATATTAACAGCTGCTGCTAAAACACTTTGCGCTAATGCAGTTGATTGAAATCCTTTTTGTTGGTTCGTTTGGTTAAACATATTTTTTAATTCTGGATGTTGATTGAACATTCTATTGTAAAAATATGATGTTATTTCAGTGCCTTTCTCTTGTAATACAGGTACCGTTTCTTTGATAATGCCTTTTTCTTTTTCATTTAACATGAAAGTCACTCCCATTTAGTTAAATATTTCAAACCTTTTCCATATTCATTCTATTCCAATTTGCAAAATTTTTAAATCAATTGTAATTAAATTCACAAATTGTTCATTTTACATAATCTTAATATATATTTTTCTTCTTATTATTTAAATTCTTAAAATAATACGATATATTAGGACTATAGTATGATGTTTATTTTCAGAATATATTGTATAGTTTAATTAAATTACTCAATGACTTTATTTTTTAACGGAGGTTAACTTAATGAATAAACTAATCCAGTCACTTTCAGCGCTAGGCGTCTCCGCAACTCTAGTTACCCCCAACTTAAGTGCAGAAGCAACAACTAATCACTCCCCTGAGCTTAGAGGTGTGAATGATATCGTAATCGAAAAAGGCCAAAATTATAATCTACTAAATGGAATTAGTGCTTATGATAAAGAAGATGGTGATTTAACACATAAGATCACTGTAGATGGTCATGTTGATACTTCTAAAGTAGGCAAATATAAAGTGAAATATAATGTCATTGATTCAGATGGTGCAGAAGAAACTTCAACTCGATACATAGAAGTTAAATAATATGATAAATTTTTGAGATGAGATGAATAATCTCATCTTTTTTGTGTCAAAAACCCTTGAAAACACTGAAAATGATAACGTTTCTCAACTATATGCGTATTTCACTTAAATTTGTCATTTTTCACAGAATAGACACATAATTTTAACAAATCTTACATTCCCCGTCATTCCTATTGTTTCTAGTTGTTTCCTATATATAATTATAATTTTTTTCGGATAAGTACTTGTAAATATTGCGTAATAAACTAAAATTAATGATAAGCCCTACATTTGTAGTATTAGGAGGTCAAAAAAGTGTCAAAATTTAAGTCTTTGCTTCTAATGTTCGGCACGCTAATTTTACTTAGTGGTTGTTCGAATGTTGAAGTATTTAATGCAAAAGGGCCAGTAGCAAGTAGTCAGAAGTTCTTGATTATCTATTCAATCATCTTCATGCTTGTTATTGTTGCTGTTGTACTTACCATGTTCGCTATTTTTATTTTCAAGTATAGCTACAATAAAAACAGCGAAACTGGTAAGATGCACCACAATTCTTTAATTGAAACAATTTGGTTTGTGGTACCTATCATTATCGTAATTGCTTTATCTATTCCAACAGTTAAAACTTTATACGATTATGAGAAACCACCAGAAAGTAAGGAAGATCCTATGGTTGTATACGCAGTAAGTGCTGGGTACAAATGGTTCTTCGCTTATCCAGAACAAAAAGTTGAAACGGTTAATACTTTAACTATTCCTAAAAATCGTCCTGTAGTATTCAAATTACAAGCTATGGATACGATGACAAGTTTCTGGATTCCTCAACTAGGTGGTCAAAAATATGCCATGACTGGCATGACAATGGATTGGACTTTACAAGCCGATGAAACAGGTACTTTCAGAGGACGTAACTCAAACTTTAATGGTGAAGGTTTCTCTCGCCAAACGTTTAAAGTTCACTCTGTAAACCAAAGTGAATTCGATTCTTGGGTTAAAGATGCTAAGAGCAAGAAAACACTTAGCCAAGATGAGTTTGATAAACAACTCTTACCAAGTACACCTAATAAAGAATTGACATTCAGTGGTACGCATATGGCATTCGTTGACCCTGCAGCTGATCCAGAGTACATCTTCTACGCTTACAAACGTTACAATTATGTTCAAAAAGATCCTAACTTTGTAGCTGAGAAAGACTTGTACAAAGATGTTACTGATAAACCACAAAAACCAGCTCGTAAGGTTCAAATCACTAACGCTAACTATAAGCGTCATGGTATGAAACCTATGATTCTTGGTAACAATGATCCTTATGATAATGAATTCAAGAAAGAAGAAGATCATAACTCTAAGGAAATGGAAAAAATCAGTAAAAGTGCAAAAGACGAAAATGCGTCTAAATTTGGTAGCAAAGCAGACAATGATCATGGAGGTGGACATTAATGAATTTTCCATGGGATCAATTGCTCGTTAAAGGTAACTGGATGATTACAATGGCACAAATTGGTGCGCCATTCCTAGTTATTGGTTTAATCGCAGTAATTACTTACTTCAAGTTATGGAAATATCTTTACAAAGAATGGTTCACATCCGTAGACCATAAAAAAATCGGTTTAATGTACTTAATTTGTGCCGTACTTATGTTCGTTCGTGGTGGTATTGATGCATTACTATTACGTACTCAATTAACAATTCCAGATAATACTTTCTTGGAATCAAATCACTATAACGAAATCTTCAGTACGCACGGCGTTATCATGATTATCTTTATGGCTATGCCATTCATATTTGGTTTATGGAACGTAGTCGTTCCACTACAAATTGGGGCTCGTGATGTGGCGTTCCCAGTTATGAATAACATTAGTTTCTGGTTATTCTTCGTTGGTATGATTTTATTCAACCTTTCATTCATTATTGGTGGTTCACCAGCAGCTGGTTGGACTAACTATGCACCATTAGCTGGTGAATTTAGTCCAGGCCCAGGTGTTAACTATTACCTAGTCGCAATTCAGATTTCAGGTATTGGTAGTTTAATGACTGGTATTAACTTCTTCGTAACAATACTTAGATGTAAAACACCAACAATGAAATTCATGCAAATGCCTATGTTTACTGTAACAACATTTATTACGTCTTTAATCGTAATTCTTGCATTCCCAGTATTCACAGTTGTACTTGCATTAATGACTACTGACCGTGTATTTGGAACTGCATTCTTTACAGTTGCCGATGGCGGTATGCCAATGTTATGGGCAAACTTCTTCTGGGTATGGGGGCACCCTGAGGTTTATATCGTTATCTTGCCTGCATTTGGTATTTATTCAGAAATTATTCCAACATTTGCTCGTAAACGTTTATTCGGACACCAAAGTATGGTGTGGGCAACTGCTGGTATCGCATTCTTAAGTTTCTTAGTTTGGGTTCACCATTTCTTCACAATGGGTAATGGTGCTTTAATCAACTCATTCTTCTCAATTTCAACAATGTTAATCGGTGTACCAACCGGAGTTAAATTATTTAACTGGTTATTAACATTATATAAAGGACGTATTACGTTCGAGTCACCTATGCTATTCTCATTAGCCTTCATCCCTAACTTCTTATTAGGTGGGGTTACAGGTGTAATGTTAGCGATGGCATCAGCTGACTATCAATACCATAATACTTATTTCTTAGTAGCTCACTTCCACTATACATTGGTTACTGGTGTTGTATTTGCCTGCCTAGCTGGTTTAATCTTCTGGTATCCTAAGATGATGGGTTACAAATTAAACGAAAAATTAAACGCATGGTGCTTCTGGTTATTCATGATTGGATTTAACGTATGTTTCTTACCACAATTCATTCTTGGATTAGACGGAATGCCTCGTCGTTTATACACTTATATGCCTTCTGATGGTTGGTGGTTATTAAACGTAATCTCTACTATTGGTGCATTATTAATGGCTGTTGGTTTCCTATTCTTAGTAGTAAGCATTGTATACAGTCATATCAAAGCTCCACGTGAAGCTACTGGAGATAACTGGGATGGTCTTGGACGTACTTTAGAGTGGTCTACTGCTTCTGCAATTCCACCTAAATACAACTTTGCTATCACTCCAGATTGGAATGACTATGATACATTTGTTGATATGAAAGAACATGGTCGTCATTATTTAGATAACCATAACTATAAAGACATTCATATGCCAAACAATACACACACAGGTGTAATTATGGGTATATTCATGTTATTAGGTGGTTTCTTCTTAATCTTCGAAACTGTAATTCCTGCCGCAATCTGCTTAGTAGGTATTCTTGGTTCATTAGTTTACCAAAGTTTCGTACAAGATCATGGTTATCATATCCCTGCTTCTGAAGTTGCTGAAAATGAAGCTCGTTTAAGAGAAGCTCGTATTAAAGAAAGGGAGGCTGTAGGTCATGAGTCATGATACAAATACTGTTGATTCACGTACGCACGAAGGTCAATTAAATAAACTTGGCTTCTGGATTTTCCTTACAGCCGAATTCTCATTATTCGGTACCTTGTTCGCAACGCTATTAACGTTGCAACATGGTGGCGATTATGCTGGCAAAATGACAACAGAATTATTCGAGTTACCGCTTGTATTAATTATGACGTTTGCCTTATTAATTAGTTCTTACACATGTGGTATATCAATTTATTACATGCGTAAAGAAAAACAAAACTTAATGATGTTCTGGATGATTCTTACTGTCCTTTTAGGTCTAGTGTTCGTTGGATTCGAAATTTACGAATTTGCTCACTATGTTTCTGAAGGCGTAACACCACAAATTGGATCTTATTGGTCTAGTTTCTTCATCCTATTAGGTACACACGGTGCTCACGTATCATTAGGTATTGGTTGGATCATTTGTTTATTAATTCAAGTGGCTACACGTGGTCTTAATAAATTTAATGCTCCTAAATTATTCATTGTAAGTTTATACTGGCACTTCTTAGATGTTGTTTGGATCTTCATCTTCACTGCCGTATATATGATAGGGATGGTGTATAGCGGATGAATACAATCGTAAAACATACAGTTGGCTTTATTGCCTCAATCGTCTTGACGTTATTAGCAGTTTTCGTAACTCTATACACAAACATGACATTCCATGCTAAAACAACAATCATCTTTGGCTTTGCTTTTATTCAAGCTGCAGTTCAATTATTAATGTTCATGCACTTAACTGAAGGTAAAGATGGTCAAGTACAATCGTTCAAAGTTATCTTTGCGATTATCATCACATTAGTGACTGTTATTGGTACGTATTGGGTTATGCAAGGTGGACATTCTCACCACTTATAATTTAATATTTATCTCATACAAAGAACCTGTTATGAAACTCGTCAGAGTTTCAAACAGGTTCTTTCTTTATGCTTTCATATCATACCTGATTTAAGTTATCTTTAATTTAAATCATTTATTGTGAAGGAGATGCATTTGAATAATGACTTTACCCATAATCATAGATACTGATCCAGGAATTGATGACGCTGCTGCATTGAGTGTTGCTCTATTACATCCATTCTTCGATGTAAAAATGATTTCCACAGTTAATGGAAATGTCAATATAGAAAAAACGACTGCTAATGCTCTGAAATTGAAAGCTTTCTTCAATAGTGACGTACCTGTTCACAGAGGTTCTGCAAAACCGTTAATTAATAAAGCAATAGATGCAAGCCAAGTTCATGGAGAAAGTGGTATGGATGGATACGACTTCCCATCTATATCAAATGACCAATTGGCTTCTACTAACTCAATAACTGCAATGAAGGAAATACTTTTACATTCAAACACCCCTATTACGCTTATAGCGTTAGGTCCGCTTACGAATATTGCTCTATTAATAAGTACGTTTCCTGAAGTTAAAGATCATATTAGAGAAATTGTCTTAATGGGAGGAAGTTCAGGACGAGGTAATGTAACGCCACTTGCAGAGTTTAATATCTATAGTGATCCTGAAGCAGCGCATATTGTTTTTGAGAGTGACCTTCCCCTTACTATGATTGGACTTGATTTAGCGCGACAATCGCTGTTAACTCATGACTATTTAGCGTCATTTGAACATATGAGTAGAACAAGTTCAATGCTCTATCAAATCTTTCAACATTATAGAGAGAAAGATTTCGCTAAAGGGTTAAAATTATATGATGTCTTCACAGTATTATATTTACTTGATCCTGAAAGCTATGAAACGATACTAGCTAGTGTACGAATTGAATTACATGGCACATTGACCAAGGGAGCTACAGTTGTTGATTACGACTCCCCCTATCGAAATTGTAAAATTGTTACTTCAAGTCTAAATAAGAACTACTGCTCAATATTTAAAGACACAATTAAATAATTCATTTTAATTAAAAAAGCTATAACAAAATGCATCTTTATTACATTTCGTTATAGCTCTCTTTATTTGGTTTCATAAATATTTTGACCAAGTAATTGATAATAAATATGAGAAATAATTGACTCATTTGACACTTTAGAATAATCAACTTTATTCGTAGCCAGTACAATAATATAATCTTCATTAAAATATACCGTGAATATTTGACCGAAAAACACACCATTAATTCGATTGACTTGAGGAGTCGAATAGAATCCATATCTATAAGATTCTGGATATTTAGTGCTCCCAATTTCTTGAAGTAAGGATGTTGTAACTGCTTGATTGAAAATATTATTTTGCTGTAAATCATTAACTAATCTAGCCATATCATGTGTAGACATAAATAAATTTCCTGCACCATAATATTGATCTAATAAATTCGGATTCATCGTTTTTAGTTTATTATTTTTTACTTTATATCCAGTAGCCATATTCTTTTTATAAGGCTTTTCATTAAAGAAAGCACTATGCTCTAAATGATAGGGTTCTGCTAATAATTTATAATAATTTTCCACATAAGAATGATGTGTTACTGCTTCTATAACTTGCGCAAGAACTAGATAGTTAGCATCGTTATATAAATGTTTATGATAATATTTACTATTAATCCCTCTTCTTTGAATATCATGAACTGCCCCATCTAAACTCTTTGTATTAGGATTAGCACTAAATTTATATAAACCACTTCTATGTAACATTAAATCTTTCAATGTAATTGTTTTATTTGTCTTAAACCAAGGCAAATACTTAGTAACAGGGTCATTAATATTAATTTTGTTTGATAATTCTAAGTGCTTGAGTATTAAACCAGTAGTGAATTTTTGAGCTGATCCAATTAAATACATCGTATTTGCATTGCTTTTTTTCTTACTGCTAATATTTTGATAACCATAACCTTTATCAAGCATTAATTTTCCATCTTTTAAAACTGTAATTGATCCATTGAAATGAACATTTTTTAAATACGCATTAATTTGTTCAATATTATCATCTTTTGCTTGAACCGTTTTGAGCTTATCGACTGTTTTGTGGTTTTTATCACGATGTTCTATATAAGCCTTGTTATCATTAACATTGTTATATTCACTATCCTTAATACTATAGTTAGTAACTTTAATGACGAATAATGTAATGAGAAGTATTAAAACAATTAATACTAAAATAAAAGCTATAATTTTTAATTTGTTATTTTTCATGGGGTCCCTCTTACGTCTAATATAGAAGTATATCTAAATTAAAACCTATTCTATCTAAATCATTTTTTTATTCGTTTAATATTTTATATTATATAACACAACACCACTGAATTCATCTCTCTTTAATCATATACTTATAATTTTTTATTACATCGTACTTTAGTATGATAAAGTACTATCTAATATTGCTTAATCATCTTTTGTAAATTCTATTTTAATAATGTAAATTTTGTATTAAACTTAAAGTTGTAATTCTCTCCAAAAAGTAATACAATTTAAGGCTATGAGAGTATACATTATATATAATTGCACCATCCTTACAACTTTGAATACAAGCAAAAAATAAAAAATATAAATTTATTTTTGATTTTATACTTCATGTTAAATAAAAATGTAACGATTTTTATTTTTCAAATCATAAAATCTCTTATAAAAGATAATATGTATAGGAGCAAATGCTATGAACCGATTTTTAAAATATTTTATGATGCTACTTACACTAGTACTAATCGTTGTTCCTGTAATTTTTATCATCAATTTGTATAAAACTTCTGAAAGTGCAATGCAAGCCTCATATGATAAATCTGATTCGAAGCGTCAATCAAACATACGTGAACGAAAAGTAAACCCTTCTAAAGATGCAGTTTCAATCTTATTTTTAGGAATTGATGATAATGAAGGTCGTCGTAAAAATGGCCAAACTACAGAACATTCAAGAACGGATTCTATGATTCTTTCTACCTTCAGTCCTGAAAAGCGTCAAATACGATTACTTAGTATCCCACGTGATACGATTAGTTATATACCAAAAGTTGGTTATTACGATAAGATAACTCACGCACATGCTTACGGAGGACCTGTAGCTGCTATGGATTCTGTCGAGGCGACATTAAACGTTCCTGTTGATTACTATGTACGAGTAAATATGGATGCTTTCGTTGAGGCAGTTGATGAACTTGGCGGTATTTATTATGACGTCCCTTACGACTTAAATGAGCCTAATACAGACGATAGCGGTAGAATTAAAATTAAAAAAGGCTATCAAAAACTTAATGGTGATGAAGCGCTAGCCGTTGCAAGAACACGACATCACGATTCTGATTTAAAACGTGGCGAAAGACAAATGGATTTAATTAAATTATTATTCCAAAAAGCTAAGAGCCTTGATTCATATGATAAATTAGATGATTTAGTACAAATAGTTGGGAAAAATGCGAAACATAATTTAACTTCTTCTGAAATCAAATCTCTAGCATCTATGTACTTATCTGATGACATTGAATTTAAAAAGTCTCAACTCAAGGGTAAAGATGATTACTTACAAAATATTTACTATTATAATCCGAGCGTAAGTAGTATTATGAAATATTCAAATATATTGCGTTCTGATTTAGGACTATCTAAAATAACAGATAAGGATGAATTCTTAGATCAACGCGTTATTAAACATTACGGTACACTTGTACCACTTACACCTCTTGATCAGTCTTTATTGAAAAATAATCAAAAAGATTCATCTTCTTCTGATGATAACAATGATGATTCAACAAATTCAGACAACAATAATGATGTACAGTCATCTGATGAAAATAGTTCAAACTCAAACGAAGATTTTAACCAAGGTAGTCAAGACAATACTCAAAGTGAAAACTACAATCAAACGAATAATACTGATTCATTCAATAACAATCAAAATCAAATTTACTAATTGAGAGGAGCACAAACTATGTCACGTAAAACATATGAAAAAGCTGCTAACATTAATGGTATGTTTAATGTTTTAGAGCAACAAATTATTCATAGCAAAGACATGGCATTATTTAGAAGTGAATTCTTTTACGTTAATCATGAACATCGTGAAAATTATGAAGCATTATTAGTCTACTATGGTGAAAATTCTGTTAATCCAATTGTAAATGGTGCGTGCTACATTCTTGCTTTACCAGAAATCTTCAATAAAGTAGATGTTTTTGAATCGGATTTACCGTTCTCATGGGTTTATGATGAAAATGGTATTACTGAGACAATGCAAAGTATTAGCGTTCCTCTTCAATATCTTATTGCGGCAGCATTAGAAGTTACTGATGTAACATTATTTAAACCTTCAGGCTTTACAATGGGAATGAATAATTGGAATATTGCTCAAATGAGAATATTTTGGCAGTACAGTGCGATTGTTCGCCAAGAAGCCTTATAATAAAACAATTTCCACTCCTTTTTACGAATTTGTTGTAAAAAGGAGTTTTTTTATATCTTTAAATCATATAGAATAACTTTATACTTTTATAAATTTAATTTTTGCAACTTTTAATAATTACATATATATGGGGGAATTAAGATGTTTGAAATAGTTAAAAACAAAGATATGTTATCAGAATGTTTTTATATTAGAAGAGAAGTATTTGTGAAAGAACAAGGTGTTCCCTTGGAAAATGAATTAGATTCATTTGAGGAAGAATCTACACATATTATTGGCTACGACAAAAATCATGTACCTTTTGCATGTGCGAGATTTAGACCTTATAACAACGCAGCAAAAGTAGAAAGAGTTGCTATTTTAAAACCTTACAGAAAAGATGGGTATGGCAAAACAATGATGCACGCTATTGAACGTTTTGCAAAAGATAAAGGATACAATCAATTAGTTTTAAATGCTCAAGTCCAAGCTCAAGGCTTTTATGAGAAACTAGGTTATATTCAAACGGGCCCAGTTTTTATTGAGGAAAATATCGATCATATAAAAATGTATAAGAATATTTAAACTATTTATATTCTAAATTCATAGAGTACTTGTAATTAATTAAATAGACTATCCCATTTTATTAATAGTAGCTTAAACTAATGTATTTTAAATTACCTGTGCTTAGTAATGTAGTCCTTAGTAAAATCATAATTTGTTTACTATATGTAAGAAAGTATTAAAGTTAGTTTACAAATAAGTTAAATCAAATCATAGCCTTAATTAAAATACTATAATGAATTTGTAATATTAATAATAACGAGGAGTAACAATATGACCAAAAAGTTTAATTTAAAATTTCCTTCGATGATTGCGATCACATTATTTGGTGCTGCATTTACTTCACAACATGCACATGCAGCTGAAGCGAATCAAAATTCGAATAATACAAATAATGTTATTGATGATCAACAAAATATAGAAAATGCTGAGCAAGTTAAAAAAGAAGTAACTAATTCAGCTCAAAATGTATCAGGGGTACAAACGTATCAAAATCCTTCTGATGTTAAAGCATCTGTTGCTACAGTAAGCAAAACGTATGATGCTAAATTAGATAATTTAACTACAACAAAACAGACTTCACAAGATCAACAAAGTACGCAAAATCAAAGTACTGCTAACACAAACGCTACTAATTCAAATAGTGAACAAGCTAAGGTTCAAGATAAAGAGCAAGAAGTTTCAACTTCAAATAAATCTGATCAAAAAACTAATATCAATAACACACAAAGTAATATTGATGCTAATAAGCAAACATTGCAAGCTTCTAAAAACACTTTATCATCACCTCAAGTTCAGTCAAATGATGATACGTCTGCTAATAGTAATCAAAACACTACACAAAATGTTAATAATCAAATTGATGAAAGTAGCTCTAACTCACAACAAGAGAATAGTTTAACTTCATCAAATAAGAATCAATTGAATTCATCATCTGTTACTCCATCACAAACTAATCAAGTGGCTCAGTCTAACAAGCAAATAGAGTCTGAGCAAAGCAGTGATAAGAAAGTAAGTACTTATAGTAATAATGATAATAATGCAACCCAAGTAAACGTAGATCAAGCTAAAACATCACAAGAAGCTAATACGAAGAATGCAACAGCATCAAAAACAACTCAAACATCTACATCTAACAGTACACAATCAGGTTATTCTGGATTTAGATCAGTTGGTGGCAAAGGTGGTCCAGCTACTTCAGTAAAAACAGTTCAACGTTATGCAGCTAAAGCAACTACATCATCTTTACCGAAATATAAACCACAAGTAAGTTCATCAATCAACAACTATATTCGTTCGAATAACTTACAAGCACCTAAAATCGAAGAAAATTATTCATCTTATTTCCCTAAATATGGATATCGTAATGGTGTAGGTAAACCAGAGGGTATTGTAGTTCATGATACAGCTAATGATAACTCAACTATTGATGGCGAAATTAATTACATGAAAAACAATTACAACTCAGCTTTCGTTCATGCATTTGTAGATGGTAACCGTATTATAGAAACTGCCCCTACTGACTACCTATCATGGGGTGCGGGTCCATATGCTAATGATCGTTTTATAAATGTTGAAATTGTTCATACACATGACTATGCTTCATTCGCTAAATCAATGAATAACTATGCAGATTATGCTGCAACACAATTACAATATTATGGATTAACACCTAATAGTGCTGAAAATGATGGTCAAGGTACAGTTTGGACTCACTATGCAATTAGTCGATTCCTAGGTGGTACAGACCATTCTGACCCACACGCTTACCTACAAAGCCATAATTATACTTATAATGAATTATACGATTTAATTAATGAAAAATATTTAATTAAAACAGGCCAAGTAGCACCTTGGGGTACTACTTCAAGTAGCAGCTCATCTAATACCAATAAAGGTGGTTCAAGTAATAGTGGTTCCACTACTACAGCACCTAAATTAACTGTTAAGTCAAATAGTGGCTTAGCTCAAATTAAAACTGATAATAGTGGTGTTTACACAACAGTTTATGATGATAAAGGTAAAGCTACTAACCAAGTTCATAACACTTTATCTGTAACTAAATCTGCCACACTTGGTAAAGATAAGTATTATCTAGTATCTGACTACAATAGTGGTAAAGTTTACGGTTGGGTTAAGCAAGGAGAAACCGTTTATAATACAGTAAAATCTCCTGTAAAAGTAAACCAATCATATAATATAAAATCAGGTGCTACGCTATATACAGTGCCATGGGGTAACTATAATCAAGTGGCTGGAACTGTTTCAAAATCTAATACAGCACCATTTAAAGCAACAAAGTCTCAACAAGTTGGCAAAGCCACTTATTTATATGGGTCTTTAAATGGTAAAAATGGATGGGTTAGCCAAGCATTTCTATCTAATATAACTAAACCATCTTCTGGAAGTAAAACACCTACTGTAGATAATACTTTAAAAGTATCGAATCTTAAGAATACACTAGGTCAAGTTTCTACTAAAAATAAAGGAACGTATACAACTGTTTATGATAAAAATGTGAAAGCTAACGCAACTATTGGTGGAAAAACGTACAACATAACTAAGAAAGCTACGTTGAACAATAAAGATTATTACTTAATTTCTGATTATAATGGTAATACTTCATGTGGTTGGGTACCTGCTTCAGAAATTTCTGTTAAAACTACAACACCTAACAAAACTAATGCTACTTATTACGATATTAATGGAAATGCAAATATTTACGACACACCTTGGGGAACAGCTAAACAAGTTAAAGCTACAGTACCTTCAAGTGGTAAACAGTTAAAATCAATTGATAACCTTAAAGTTGGTAACGAAACATACCTACACGGTGTAATCAACAATATTTGGGGTTGGGTTAAATCAACTGATGTTAAACAAACACCTAAAGTAAATGCTAAATTTGCTGTAAACACTAAAGCTACTAAGCCATCTACTGCATCAACTCAAACTGTGTCGAAAGTAGCTCAAGTTAATGCGAACAACAGCGGTGCACGTGCAACTGTTTATGATAAAACAGGTAAAAATGCAACTAAGTATGCTAATCGTACTTTCAACGTTTCTAAAGAAAAAACAATTGATGGTAATACTTATGTGTTACTTCAAAATACTACGACAAATACACCTTTAGGTTGGTTCAATGTTAAAGACTTGAAAGTTCAAAACTCTAGTTCTGAACAAAAAACATCAGGTACTTATAAAATTAACGACAAAAATAATGGTCTATACTCAATTGCGTGGGGTACAAACCAACAACGTTTAGATAATAAAGATTTAGCTAATAAATCATTTAAAGTATCTAAATCAGTTGTTATTGGAAACACAACTTATCTATACGGTACAGTTAACGGTAAAACTGGTTGGATCGCTAAGAATGACTTAACTTCATCAAATACTTCATCAGATAATGGTGAAAAATATCAATATGAATTTATTATCAACACTACTAATGGTTATTACTATGATGACCCTAGTTCAGCTAAAGCAACTTCATTAAAAGCTTTTAATGAACAAATCTTCCAAGTAACAAATCGTAAAGTCGTTAATGGTAAAACTTGGTATTATGGTAAATTAAGTAATGGCAAATATGTATGGATTAAAGATACTGATTTGAAAAAAGAATTAGTTAAATATTCAAAATCATATAGAACATTAAATCAAGCTGTATCACTTCAACAAAATGCGTACGGGGCTCCACCACAAGTTCAAAGAAACGGTTATGGTTGGTCAAACGCAACTTATAGTGAAATTAAAAATGCTATGAACACAGAAAAATTAGCTAAAGATGATACGCTTAAATATCAATTCTTACGCTTAGATCGCCCGCAAAACCTTTCTGTAGCAAGTTTAAATCAATTACTTAAAGGTAAAGGTGTTCTTGAAAATCAAGGTCAAGCATTCAGTCAAGCTGCTGCTACTTCAGGTATCAATGAAATTTACTTAATTGCACATGCATTAATTGAAACTGGTAATGGTCAATCTCAATTAGCTAAAGGTGCAAACATCGTAAATAACTATGTTACTACTAATAGTGCTACAAAATATCATAATGTATTTGGTATAGCCGCTTTTGATGCTAATCCACTATACAATGGTATTAATTATGCTAAGCAAGCTGGTTGGAATACAGTGTCTAAAGCGATTATTGGTGGTGCTAAATTTATAGGTAAAGACTATATTAAAGCAGGCCAAAACACGCTATATAAAATGCGTTGGAATCCAGACCACCCTGCTACACACCAATATGCAACTGATATTAATTGGGCTAATGCTAACGCTCAATATTTAAAACAACTTTATAATGAAATTAAAGCTGTTGGTAAATATTTTGATATCTCAAGCTATAGTAAATAAATAACTCTATTCACTAATAAAATGAATGAGACATAAAATTCTCATTTGAATAACCAAGATTCTAGGACAATAAGTTCTTGGATAAATTAAAAAGACAATTTCTATTGATACACTATAGAAATTGTCTTTTTATAATTATTTTAATTATATATGTTGCAAGTTCGTACAATTTTAAACATTCAATTAAAAGTTATATTCTTTATGCCCATTTAACTGTACTAAAAAAGCCCTATCGCTATAATGATTATTTGGCTAAATTCATTAAGACAATAGGACTCATTTATTTAAATATATATGTGACGACTATTTAGCTTATCTAATAGTTGATTTAAACTTTGTATTTCTTCCTTACTTAGACACTGACAACGTGCTTCTATTAACTCACATCTTGCCGTATTGATTTGTTGAATCAAATTACGAGCTTCTTCTGTTAGGCATAAGTCTTTGCAACGTAAATCTTCATGAGATTGTTGACTAGTTATATATCCTTTTTGCACTAATTTCTTAATCCATCTAGATACAATGGATTGCTCTCTACTAATCTTCATCGTTAAATCATATTGCGACAATCGATCATAACTATATAAAATTCTCAATAGTTCTAATTGATCATTTGTAATATCTGTACGCTGTCCAAAACGTCTATTAACCAAATTAAGGTCATTATTAGTTAGTGTAATAAGTTTTTCTAGTTGATTATACATTGTTGTTCTACTCCACTTTTGTAATTGATAATACTATTATACTATGATTTTTTTATATGTCATGTACTTTCAATATTTTGTCACAATACAATTCTAAATAATTCAATTTTAATTTCATTAAGTTTTAAAGCATCTCGCTAAATATATATTTAAACTATGAATCATTGATATATTCCATTGCTATTTATAGTTAGGATTGTCCTTATTAAGGTAATAATTACCTGCATTTAAATAACTTGCAAATGCAGACCAAAGTACATATGGAATCTGTAATAACCCAGCCACTCGATGTATTTTAAACATTGATACTGCGTTAGCAAATACTGAGATAAACAACATGATACTTTCAATTAATGCAATACCTCTTACTTTCTTTTTAAAATAAAGGATCGACCACAAATAGTTTAAAGTTAACTGCGTATAATGTGTCACTTTAATTCGAGTTGTCTTTGTTTTATTTTTAGTAGTGATTAAATATGAAACGCCCATTAATAAATATAATATTGGCCATACGATTGGAAATGCTTTTGTAGGTGGAGAAAATGGTGGTTTCCTAAAATTTTTGTAGTCCTGTTGTGATTCCTTTGCTATGATTCGACCGATGATACTCCCACCTACCATTGGATGTATCAGCTTAATGATGTCTTTTAATATGTTAATATTAATCCACTCCTTTAATGTGATAACTTTCTCTTCCCTATTATGCAAATACTATTCATATTTAAATCTATTTTTCTAAAATCAAATAGAATTTACATACAAATAATAGTTATTACCCAACATTTCATCCTAAATTGTTGCATTTCAATGTTAATATATACTAAATTAAATACAGTTATTAATTAAAAAAGGAGACAATCGTATGTCGATGGATACAAAAAGAGATTACTTTTTCGATAACGCGCGCGCCATCCTTATCTTTTTAGTCGTATTCGGTCATATGATTGAACCTTATACTTCTGAAAGTAAATACTTATCTGCATTATATTTGTTAATTTATAGTTTCCATATGCCATCGTTTTTATTTATCTCTGGATACTTTGCGAAACATTTAGATAAACCACATTACTTAGAGAATGTAGCTAAAAAGTTGATTGCGCCATACGCTATATTTTATGCATTCTTTTCTATCTATTATTTTGTAACTGGTAAAAGTGATGCAATTCAAATGGACCCTTTTAATCCTGTATTTGCTTTGTGGTTCTTACTTACATTATTTTGTTTCCATGTCATCCTTGTCATAGTACGTCGCTATAAAGCATATTATGTATTACCTGTCGCTTTGATTATTTCAATACTTGCAGGTTTTTCTGATGATATCGATGGTTATATGAGTATTTCAAGAACAATCATATTTTTCCCGATTTTTTATGTTGGTTATTTAACAACGCGAGCTCATACTCAATTATTGAGAAATAAAAAATTAAGGCTAATTTCAATCATTGTACTTATTATATTTTTCATCGTCTACTATATACACCCAATCAATTCAGATTGGCTTTTAGGTAGTAGTCCCTATACTTCACTTGAAAATAATAATGAAGATGTGTACAGCCCATTGAAAAGACTATTGCTATACTTCGTTATCTTTGTAGCTATGTTCTCATTCCTCAATTTAATGAGTAATCATGAACGTGTTTATACTTATATAGGAAATCGCACAATGTACGTCTATTTATTACATGGTTTAGTTATAGGTATAGTTAGAGGATTGGAAATATATCCTTTTAAAGATCATATATCAGTATTCACTTACGGTTATTTAATTCTCATTTCAGTGTTAATTGTATATTTACTATCGACGAACTTTGTTTGTAAATGGACGAATCCTTTAATTAATTTGAAGAAACCTTCTTCTTTTAGAGGATAATAAAAAAATTAAATACAAAAGGACTTACCAAATTATGGTGACTAAAAAATATGTTATTATAAGATTATTCTAAAAATTTTGTAGTAACATTTAATGTTACTATAATTTGGTTTTTTTGAGGTGTAAAAAATGAAATTATCTTTAAATACGAATTCCAAATTTTTAAGAGCACCAAGTATACGCCAGTTCTCTAATCGTATGAAGCACATTGATGATTGTGTAAATTTAACGATTGGTCAACCCGACTTTCCTATGCCAGATGTGGTAAAAGAGGCATACATCAATGCGATTAAAGAAGATAAAACTAGTTACTCACACAATAAGGGATTGCCGGAAACTCGACAGGCAATAAGTAATTATTTCAAAAATAAGTACGGTTTTTATTATAGTGAAGAGGAAATCATTATTACGAATGGCGCGAGTGAAGCACTTGATACGTCATTGCGAAGTATTATCGAACCTGGAGATGAGATATTAATTCCAGGACCTATTTATGCAGGCTACATTCCTTTAGTTGATACATTAGGTGGTAAGCCTATTTATATAGATACTACAAATACAGAATTTAAAATCACTCCAGAATTAATTGCGCAACATTATACTGATAAAACAAAAGCAATTTTGCTGAATTATCCTACGAATCCAACTGGTGTGATATTAGAACGTGATGAAGTAAAAGGCATTGTAAATTATTTGAAAGAAAAAGAAATTTTTATTATTAGCGATGAAATTTATGCAGAAAATACTTTCAAAGGTAAGCATGTCTCATTTGCAGAATTTGAGGAAATTCGTGATCAATTATTACTTATTGGTGGGTTAAGTAAGTCTCACTCCGCTACCGGTATTCGTATAGGCTTCTTACTAGGCCCTGAGTATCTAATTGAAAAGTTAACATTTATGCATGCATATAATTGTATATGTGCAAATGTACCATCACAAATCGCATGTATTGCTGCACTTAATGAAGGATTAGATGCGCCTCAATATATGAACCGAGCTTATATAGAGCGTCGTAACTATTTAGTAAATAAATTAAAAGAATTGGGCTTCGAATTGGATGCTCAACCAGAAGGTGCTTTTTATATATTCCCAAGTATTCGTAACTATACTGCTGATGATTTCGATTTCTGCGTCAAAGTGCTTGAAGAAGCACACGTAGCAATGGTTCCCGGATCATCATTCACCGATATAGGTAAAGGTTACATTCGTATCTCTTATGCATATGACATGGATGTCTTAAAAGAGGGTATGCGTCGATTAGAAAGATTCTTAAAAGCAAACTACAATATATAACCTTAATTAAAAAAGGACACTTAAAATAGTGGTTAACTGTCAATCAGTTTATCACTATATAAGTGTCCTAAAATTATACTTTTTTATTTTACCGTTACTGATTTATGGGAATTTAGGAAATTGATCAAAGTCTGGATCACGTTTTTCTTTAAACGCGTCACGACCCTCTTTAGCTTCATCAGTAGTGTAGTAAAGTAATGTAGCATCTCCAGCCATTTGTTGTAATCCAGCCAAGCCATCAGTATCCGCATTCATAGCAGCTTTTAAGAAACGTAAAGCTGTTGGAGAGTGTTTCATAATTTCTTTACACCATTGAACTGTTTCATCTTCGATTTGATCTAATGGAACCACTGTATTAACTAAGCCCATGTCTAAAGCTTCTTGTGCATTATATTGGCGACATAAGTACCAAATTTCACGTGCTTTTTTATGACCAACGATTCTTGCTAAGTAACCAGAACCATAACCAGCATCAAATGAACCTACTTTAGGACCTGTTTGTCCGAAAATAGCATTATCAGCAGCGATTGTTAGGTCGCATACTACGTTTAATACGTTACCACCACCGATGGCATAACCTCTAACCATTGCGATAACTGGTTTAGGAATGACACGGATTAAACGTTGTAAATCTAATACATTTAAACGTGGGATTTGGTCTTCGCCTACATAGCCACCGTGTCCACGTTTCTTTTGGTCACCGCCAGAACAAAATGCTTTGTCACCTTCACCTGTTAAGATGATTACAGAAATGTTTTGATCATCACGTGCACGACTAAATGCATCAATCATCTCAGCTACTGTTTTAGGTGTAAATGCATTTCTTACCTCAGGTCGATTAATCGTTACTTTAGCAATTCCTTCGTAGAATTCATATTTTATTTCATCATATTCTCTAAGTGTTTCCCACTGTCTAGTCATTTTGCTCCTCCTTTAAAAAACCTAATACTATTGTATCAAATTCCGCCTTATCTTCCACATGAATTGTATGACCTACATTTGAAAAAGAATGGATTTGACTGTATTTCATATCCCTATTCATAGCTTGTCCAGTTTTAACAAATTTTTGGTCTAATTCACCAGTTAAAATAAAGCAAGGTATTTGAATATTACCAATTTGTTCCCATAAATTAGGCATTTGGCCAGTACCATAATCACGCAATGCTTTTGCTAATTTATGTGGATTTTGGGATAATCGCATTTCTCTTATAGCCGACTTTTTATCTTTATCTAATTCATATTGCGTATAAAATAGTGGTAATTTTTCCCAATCATTAACGAATACCTCTAACCCAGCAATATTTAATACTTTCGCTCTTGCTGCATCTATTTGTTGACGCTCATGTCGATTATTTTCATCTTTAATTCCTGGGGAACTACTTTCAATTATCAATTTTGATAAAGAGCATTTACCGTATAACGCATAATACAAGGCCACTCTGCCACCCATTGAATATCCGAGTAAAGTAATATCATAAGATTTGTATATATCTAATAACTCATCTAATTGTGTCGTAATGTATGGAAAGTCCCAAGTTACATCAATTGGTGATTGATCTTGTCCATGCCCTGGTAAATCGATTGTAAGAACATTAGCCTCTTTTAAAAAATATTGAACATCATCATTAAACGTACGACTATCACTAATAAAGCCATGTAAAAGTACTAATAACTGATTTGAATTGTTTTGTGATTGATAGAAGTTATAGTGTAACATTTAGAATACCACTCAATTTCTTATATAGAATTTGATGTTGTGACATATTGTCATCACGATTGGTTACCATTTCGTAAATATGTGAATTCATATGTGATAGCTTTTCTTGAGTAAAATCTGCCACAGTATTAAATCGTTTGAATGTAAAATCATAAAGTAATGCTGTATATTCAAAATTTAATCCAGTCGGTGTTCCAAACAAACGTTCAAAATATGCTTCAGCAGATGCTTTTTGTGGAAGATATGAGAATATACCGCCACCATCATTATTAAGTAAAACAATATTTAAATTAATATTATTAATTTTAACCATTAAAAGACCATTCATGTCATGATAGAATGCTAAATCGCCGATTATCAGCGTGATTTTCTTGTGTACAGCCATTCCAATAGCAGTTGATACAACTCCATCGATACCATTTGCACCACGATTCGCATATACTTCAACTTCACTATTATAAAGTAGATTATCGACATCACGAACTGGCATACTGTTACTTACAAAAATAGCATCGTCTTTAGTTAATTTATCAATTAATATTTTTACAAATGCCGCTTCATCTGTTGCATTTGTCATATGTTTATCGATTGTATTTCTAGCCTGTGATTCAAGTGTTCGCCACATGTTTATCCAGTCTTTTCGATCGACAGCTGCTTCCTCGATAAGATTTCTAAAGAAATCATTTGCAGATATTTCATATGAAATACTCGGTGGCGTTGGAAATACATCTATCTTGTCATTATTCTGCACTAAAATTTGATATGCATTTGTGCGCTTAAGCCATTGATTTAATTTTTTTGAGATAACAGGTTTACCAACTCTTATTACAAAATCAACATCTAAGTCGAGACCTGCACGATAGTATAAATCATATGTCGTAATCACATTTGGATGATTATACTTACGTAATTGACTTAATGGATCTGCAAGTATAGGTATGTCATGCACGGTCGCATAAGTAAGTATTTGATCGATAGCTTGATGTTGCATATCACCAACTATTATTAACCCTTTTTTCTCTTTTAATATATGTCTGATGTCTTGAACATTAATATTTTTTTGATAATGTGGCAGCTTTTTAGAATAAGATGTTAGCCACTCTTGTCTTTCTAAGTTAGGTGTTAATGGCTCTCTAAATGGTAAATTAAAATGAATAGGACCTCTATGTGGACCATATAGATACTGACTTGCAATTTGCATTTGATAATAAATTGCGTCTAGCATGTAATCAGTACCATCTGCTACAGGCATATCAAATTGAAAATTAACATAATTTGCGAACATATTAACTTGATTAATTGCTTGTGGTGCCCCCACACTTCTTAATTCATGTGGACGATCACTTGTTAATACAATTAAAGGTATACGACTGATTTGGCTCTCTGCAATTGCTGGTGTATAATTTGCCGCCGCAGTACCAGAGGTACATAAAATAGCTACAGGGCGTTCGCTACCTTTTATTAAGCCTAAAGCAAAAAACGCTGCACTACGTTCATCAGGATGTATCCATGTCTTAATATTAGGATGTGCTTCAAAAGCAATGGCCAATGGCGTTGATCTTGAGCCGGGACTAATTACAACTTCACGTACGCCATAGGCATATAACTCCGAAGCAAATGTATATACTTGTTTTGTTAGTGCGTCATTATGATTCATTCTTATCCACTACTCCTAAAGCATTCATCATCGGTGAAAATTTAACTGCAGTTTCAGCTAACTCACTATCAGGGTCAGAATCTTTTACGATACCACACCCTGCAAATAACGTGGTTTGATTTTGTTTTATTAACATTGAGCGTATTGCTACAATAAATTCACAATCATCATTCATGTCGATATAACCAACTGGTGCGCCGTATAAGCCTCGTGTTCCAAATTCATTTTTTTCAATAAATTTGAGTGCTTCATTTTTAGGGTAGCCACCTAAAGCTGGTGTAGGATGCATTTCATCAATTAGTCCTATAAAGGATTTGTTTTTTAACTGACCT
This sequence comes from Staphylococcus sp. NWU MKU2, assembly GCF_033283605.1. Taxonomy (NCBI): domain Bacteria; kingdom Bacillati; phylum Bacillota; class Bacilli; order Caryophanales; family Staphylococcaceae; genus Staphylococcus; species Staphylococcus sp. NWU MKU2. The sequence continues at coordinate 173,427 of NZ_JAVSMH010000001.1, forward strand.
TGAATTTGAGTATATAAATGATATAGATGGTCGTTTTTTAAAATATTAGGTGAATGATTATATTCAATATTATCAACATAAGGCGTTATGTCATCTAGAATACTTTTAACTACAAAATCATGTTCACCTAAATTCTTTTTATCTTTTAAAAATGCTTGTATATTTTTTTCATCTTCGTCTATGTCGTTAGATCGCTTAATCGTACCAGCTACAGCTTTTGTAGATAGAACACCGTCTTCTACTTTTAAAAGTTGTTCTGGCGTTTGTGAAAAGAATACAGATTGATTGGATTCTAAAATGAATAAATAGCTGTTTCTTTCGCTTTGTAATGCTCGATTAAGCACATAAGGTATATTAATTGGTTTATCAAATTTAATCATACGACGTCTTGCAAGAACGATTTTTTTATTTTCATCAAGCTGAGCAATCGCATCCCTAACGAGTTCTTTCCACTCATCAACATAGATATCTTCCATTCGTAAGATATTCCCCAATGTTTCATCATGTTCAGCTTTAGCAATTTGAGTTTCTTCAAAGTAATTCACTACTTCTTTAAACTGTTCAATATCAAATTGGGCTCTTTCAACTGTATATGTCAGATAAGTAGTTTCTCCGATATTTGATATTAAAACTTGAGGTATTACAAAATGATTAATGCCAAATTCACGCCATTCATCATCAGATTTATGGCTAGAAAATTGAAATCCTCCAATGACTTTCAAATGATGCTTTTCTATATCCGGGTGTACCAATTCAATATCTTTTTTAAATTTTTCCCACTCACGAAAGATCGATTGCTTATTATCAAAGTTATTTTTGAATCTTTGAACAGCATGATAGCCGAAAAATGAAGACGCATTATCATTTAAGCGAAAATAAAAGCGATCTCCTGCCTGAGATTCAGTTAAATTGAATAATTCATCAGGTGCAAGTTCTCTATCAATTTTTACTTCAACAGATACCCAGCTTTTGTTACTTTCATATATTGACTCAATAATGTCATCTTCCTTTATATTCGCAGCCATTCATTTCACTTCTTTCATTATCTATTTTTTCTCATTACAATATTGTATCATTTTTAACTATTTATGGTGGCATAATTGCTTAATCTTCTAGAGAAATATTTCACGTTGATTGACCTTTATTTACTATTCCTTTAAAATACATATGTTAAAACAATATACAATAAGAGGTAGATCAAATTATGGCAAATCAATATCAACAATATTCTACTGTTAGAAAATATTGGCATTTGATGCGACCTCATACTTTAACTGCTGCTGTTGTACCAGTTTTAGTTGGTACTGCAACTGCAAAACTTTTTTTATTAGGTAGTCAAGATAACATCAAATTCATGTTATTTATTGCAATGTTAATCGCTTGTTTACTTATCCAAGCTGCAACAAACATGTTTAATGAATACTATGACTTTAAAAAAGGTTTAGATGATCACACTTCCGTTGGTATCGGTGGTGCTATCGTAAGAAATGGTATGAGTCCAAAACTTGTCATGAATCTAGCAATTGCTTTTTATATCGTTGCTGCATTGCTTGGTATCTTTTTAGCAGCGAATAGTTCATTTTGGATCATTCCAGTAGGAATCGTCTGTATGGCAATTGGCTATTTATATACAGGTGGCCCAATGCCAATTTCTTGGACACCTTTTGGTGAACTGTTTTCTGGTTTATTCATGGGCATGATTATTATTTTATTAGCGTTCTTCATACAAACTGGCAATATCAATAGCTTTGTGGTTTGGATTAGTATTCCAATAGTAATTACAATTGGTCTAATTAACATGGCTAATAATATACGCGACAGAGTCAAAGACCAAGCGAGTGGACGTAAAACTCTACCTATTTTATTAGGTAAACGCGCATCAATTACATTTATGGCAGTTATGTATATCATTGCATACGTTTTCGTTGTCTATACTGCATTATTTGTAGATGGTGGTTCACTATTTTATCTACTTGTCTTGTTATCATTCCCTATGCCAGTTAAAGCCATTCGTCGTTTCAAAAAGAATGATACACCTGCAAGTATGATGCCTGCTATGGCTGCAACTGGAAAAACCAACACAATTTTTGGTGTATTATACGCTTTAGGTATTTATATTAGTGCCCTATTAGGTGGCATTTAATATCCTCAGATAAATTTTAAATATTTCATAGTAAGGTGATTCGGAGTGAGTCAATGAAACTAATTATAGTTTCTGTCTCCTCCGTTTTATTTTTTACCTATGAAGAATAAACCATATGTAAATATTGATGGCCATACAACTCTATATCCTCAGTCCATTTAAAACCTAAACGTTCGTATAATTTCTTAGCTCTTGGATTATCGTAGTCACAACTTAAGCTCCACTTTCTATCTGAGTATGTAGATATTAAATAATTAAATAATTTAGTTGCAATACCCTGTCCTCTATATTCCGAGAATGTTGCAACAGCCTCAATGTACCATTCATCATCTTTAGATTCTTTCAAAGGTAATGGCGTACCTAGTGCTTTTATGTCTTCTTCCAACGGCAATTTATTCCATGTAGCTTCTAACTCTAATTCTTTATCACCCTTATATGCTATGATGCATCCTGCAACATGATTGTCTTGCTCATATACCCAAATGTTATTATAATTCGTTCTATATTTAATATTGACTATACTCTCTTCAATTGCATGAATAACACGTTCTTTAGTGATTTCTTGTACAATATCTAGTTCCATATCATGCCAAATGATATAACATAATTCCGCTATTTCCTTACTGTCGCTCGGACGTGCTTTTCTGATCAATTTACCATTCTCCTCTCCATTAGTTTGTTAACTATATTATATAAAATTTACAAATAATAATAAATTAATTGCAGTAAATTGAAACATTTTGATTGTAATTATAATCATTTTTCCAATCACCTCAGTAATATTTGATTTAATTTTTGAAATGCTTAAAATATGAGATTAAGGAGGCAACATAGTTATGAGAGTTAATAAAACATTATATGTATTATGTTCTTTATTTTTGGGTGGTGTCGGCATTCATAAATTTTACGCAGACAAAGTGTGGCAAGGCGTGCTTCATTTAGTGTTCTTTTGGACTACTATTCCAACCATTATTTCAATTATCCATGGTATTATCATAGTCTTTACAACTAAAGCTGATCAAAATGGCTATATATTTATACCAAATAACCGCCATCCAAAAATTTAATCAGTAATTTTAGAAATTATCTTTAATAATGTGTAGAACGGGTAAACTCAAATAAACCTAAAAAAAGGAGTAAGCTAGTATGAATATTATCAAACGCGTACTTAGAATTGTTATAACAGGATATTTAGTAAAATGGATTCGAAATAAAATTGAGGGAAAATCAAACGGTGGTCAAAAATAAAATGTAAAAAGGTCTATTCGCTAACTTTGATTTAAGTAGTGAATAGACCTTTTATAATGAGTTACAGGATCCAAATTTACTCATTGAGAAATGCCTCCAGATTTTTATATTCAGTAGTATAGTTAATAAAATCTTCTTCGTTCTTATTAATCAACGCTTCATCAATCAATTTCATTAACTGTTTCTTTCGTCCTAGACGAAGTGCCTCTTCAATGACTAGCTCAACGCCTAAATCATTAACTGTCGTTACAAAATCTTCTAGTGTCGTATTTTTGACATTCGTGTTGTGATTCATTGTAATCACTGCCTTTCTTTTTTGTATAAGGATAGTATACAAGCTTTTATTTTTTAAATCAATCGAATATTCTGACTTTTCACAAAAAAATAAGTGTAATTTTATATGTAATGATTATCTTGACAACATATAAAAATTTTATATAATAAATTTATATTATTAATCGTTGAGTTTTTAGCGCTTAATAATGATATAAATTTAAGGAGGTTAAGAGATGACAAATATTTCTCAAAGCCAAAATACTGTATATATTATTCGAAAAGGAGATATGATAATCAAACCCGTCATTGATGATTATGAGCAAACAAAAGGATCAGAAATATGGAAATATGATTCCACAATAGTTTCAAGCCCATTCAAAACTCAAAAAATCGTCGAACGCTCATGTAAATTTTATGGTAATAGCTATATTAGTAAGAAATCCGAAACTCAACGAATTGCCGGCATTACTAGTAAACCACCTATTTTATTGACTCCTCTCTTCCCCACTTATTTTTTCCCTACGCATTCAGACCGTTTAGAAGAAAACATGTGGATTAATATGCATTATGTACATGAAATTAAACCTCTTAAAAATCGAAAATGTAAAATTATTTTTGCAAATCATCAAACATTAACACTTAATGTTTCCTACCACAGTATTTGGCACCAATACTCTAACTGCATTTTTTATTATTACATGGTCGATAAACAATCTCGTATGAAGTCAAACAATCCAGAAATGCCAATTGATTATGAGAAAACGACTTTAAATATTTTCGAAGCACTTTCACATTATTCACTATTACAAGATAAATAGTTTTACGTTTAATTTTAAATCATACGGGACTTTTATATTAATATAGTGTAAATGTTCCGTATATTTTTTAAATATAATCCCTTGCAAATTTTAAGTTTATTGATATAATAATATTTGTGCTCATAGAGATACATTATATAAATACATATTATTCCGCAGTAGCTCAGTGGTAGAGCTATCGGCTGTTAACCGATCGGTCGTAGGTTCGAATCCTACCTGCGGAGCCATATGGAAACGTACTCAAGTTGGCTGAAGAGGCGCCCCTGCTAAGGGTGTAGGTCGCGAGAGCGGCGCGAGGGTTCGAATCCCTCCGTTTCCGTTTGTTACCTTTAAATAGTATCAAATAGAGATTAAAAACCCCGTTATTACGGGGTTTTCTTTATATAGTTTAAAATAGTTTTAAATCTAAGCCGACAACGAAGTCGACAACTTACTGAATATTGCTCAATGTTGTCGGTTTTGTTGTCGGTTTGTCTCCTCAATCGCTTGTCGCTCTAGGGTTAGAGACGTTTCGTTTTTTACCTTTTTTAGTATCTCAACAGTATATTGAAAATGATTAAGCTTTTCTATTTCTTTTCTAGATATTATCTGTTATCGTTATATCTAGTTCATCGATAAAACTATAGGTGAATGTTTAACTCCTATCTACGACATTACTTCTCGGCGCTATCTGATCTCTCTGTAAAGTTTTCAGATAGCACTATTTTTATAATCGATATATACATTTGTCCTGTCATAATTGAAAACCTCCATAATTTGTTATATACTTTAAGAACAAGGAGCTCCTCCTAAGGCCCGAAAAAATCATCCTTTGTTATTTGGTTTTCGGTCTAGGTAACCGAGATGCCATTTCTTATCCTAAGTTGTTTTAACACTTCCGGAACTATCAGTACTGCCGATACTGTATGTCCTAGAAGTGTTTTTATTATATTTCTTATTTTTTCGGTTTCATTTATGTAAATATTTGATATACTCACTTTTGGAGTTCATCCTTATATTTATGTTGAACAAGAAAATAACCTTTTCTATAATTATTTAATTTTCTATGCGTTATCTGAACCCACACCTATTTTTTCAGATGGCGCTTTTTTATTTAAATCAATATCTTCCGTGTGATTTTAAGTACAAAAATAACCGGGAATTTATCCCGGTTTTCGCTTTTATTTTTAGGCATAAAAAATAACCGTACCTATTAAGATACGGTTAAGACACTTGAACCTGTAACGCGTGCCACTTCCTTGTTAGGGATTGCGTTTTTTGCTAGCCAGGAAATGAATGTATTATAACATATTTGCGAGTGACATCTATGTCAGTCATAAAGCTAGAAAATTATTAGAAATCTACTAGAAAAACCACACAGTGTCATTTGTGGGTGGTTAATGTAGTGATTATAGATTACCACTATAACACTTTACATGCGTACTCGTATAGCTTTTCAGCTGTTCCCAACTTTAAGTTGTCTATATAGCGCTTGCCAGTTCTTAAAGACGACATAACCGTTTGGCTTAACCCTGTATCTTTGGATACTTGATACCCTGTTATATCACTCTCGATCAATTCAATTATTTTTTTCTTGTATTCTGACAAGTTTTTCACCTTCATATCTGTATCCTAATGATTTCATGTGTTTAATTCTTGCGTATTTAATAAATTGTGGGAGAAGTAAAATAACTGTAATAGCTATTAATGTCATAATATAATTCATTACTTGAAACCCCCTTTAATAAAATATATAATAAACATGTAAGGAGGAGGCTTAACGCCTCCGGTTATATTAATCTTTGTTGTTAGGCTTTTGACTTAAATAGTCAATGTGCCATAATCTAAGTTGTTTTAGGACTCCTGGGATAATTAGTACAATTGCGACTTGTACTGGTTCTCCTAGGAGTATTTTTATAACCTCATGCAACGGCTCTCACCTCCTTACATGTAGGTCTGTAAGGTATATATCAACCTTACATATATAATTATACTACACAATAAGAAAGTAATAAAATATTTTTTAAAATATTAGGCATTAAAAATAGGGCAGTCACTAGGACTACCCTAAATTGGAGGCTCAGATAATGTACTATGCATACTATAACACATTAAAATATTTCTGCAACTCTTAAACGCTCATACCATATCCACCCGTTATTATTTTTTGAATAAACACGACACCAGCCCTCTTTAACTTCAAACACATAAAATTGACTATATCCTGCTCTATAAACATCGTTTGTTGTATACCATTCCTTACCTTTAAATTTAACTAAAGTGGCTCCATAATGGTCAACTCTTGCTCTAAATCTAGCCTTAGATGATTTCTTCATACTTTTAGGTGGAATGCTACCAACTTTTAACCCAGTAGTACTATCTAGTTTGTTTTTTTGGTTAACTATTTGTTTATTCGGTTTATTCGCTAATTTACTCCCACCTGAAGTTTTGTAAACATCTTTAACGATAAGACGTTCATACCATACAAAACCGTTATTGCTAGCACTGTATACTCTAGCCCAACCATCACGAATTTCATAAACATAAAATACATCGCCCGGTTTATATGTTTCGTTTGTAACCACCATGACATTGTTATGATTTGGTCTACAAATACTTACGCCAGCATTATCTGCAACGGCTTTGAAGTATGGTTGGTTACTCCATGTGAGTTTTTTAGGAGGTGTTGCATTTATAGTCAATGATCCATTTGATTTACGTGTCGCTGTTTTAACTTCTTTAATATCTGTTAAATCTACGCTATCATCGGCAAAGTCTGGAACAATGAAGTGGGTTAAGCCTGTATAATCATCTTCACGCAATTTAGCTGGTGTATTGGCATTTCCATCATAGTTTTGCTCTAAGATTGTGAATGTATTTGTACCACCCGAATTGTCCCAAACTAAGCCTGTATGCCCCCATTCTCTATAAATACACTCAGTATACACTGCAATAGCGCAAATAGGAGGAACATAATTTCTTGTGTTTTTAACTACTTTCCAACCTTTAGGCATAGCATTTAAAGTATGCAATTCTTTGGCGTTACCATAAAATCTAACTCCACCGGTAACGTGATATATGAAGTCTACACTTAAATCTGCGCATTGATAAGCATACATATTATCAAAGTCTACAAACTGACCTTTCAGACTGTGCATATATTCAATCGCTTCTTTATACTTAACAACACTTTGTGGTGATGGCGTCGCTTTTTCTTTTGTCTTCTCTGATAATTGTTCACTAGGTTTCTCGCTTGTTTTTTCTTGTACCCCATTAATGTATTTTGCTATTTGCTTATCAAGGTTTTTAACATTGCGTGAATAACCACATGCTTCTAATAAATTGCCGGGATCGATTTTGTCATTTTGAATATCTTGATGACCTGGCACTTCTGTTTTGTAATCAATGTCCCAATAATTACATAAATAAGCTAATACACGTGCCATATTATCTAATGACTTACGAGAACGTTCTTGACTACTAGGGAAATAACTACCTTCCACACCAAATGCTACATCGTTTGCATCAGCGTTATACCATTGGTTGTCAGTTGGTGTATTATATAATACATGCCATGCTTTCTCAGTAACTGGAATACAAACAATACACTCTTTGTCATCGACAAAGATATGTGCGCTTGCTACTAATGACCAATCAATCATGTATGTGTTTTTATAATAATTAACATTTGTTTGTGCAGTGGTTTCTGGATTCCCTGTGTCGTGCGCTACTGCAAATAAAGGTTTTTTACTTGTTAAGGGTTGCCCACTTCTACGTGTTCCAATAGGCAAGAAATCATATTTAACGGGAACACCATTCCATTTTTCTGTCATTATGCACGACCTCCACCAATTTTATTATTTTTATCTTTAGTTGATCCTGTACGTGTTCTTACAGTTTCCCAAATGCCTGTTGCCATTAGCCCGCTAATCAAACCAGCAAGCAAACGACCACCAATCGATAATTCGGTAACAATTTCTGGAATAAAAGCTGTAACACCACCTAAAACGATACCAATACCGATAGCAATTAAAGGCACAATATTTTTTGATACGCCAGCTTGCTTAACTAATTGTGTTAATGCGATAGTTATAACTGAAATCACTGTTGCAAATGCAATAATACTTTCCATTTTTTCACTCCTTATTCAAAAAAGCCGACCTAAATAGGTCAGCTTATAATGTTATACTGTGTGTTTATATTGATTTGTTTCGATAGGGTTATCATTAAAAATGTAAGATACAGTGCAATTATTGTTTATAATGTCAATGTTCCCTAAATCTTTACTTGAGAAAAATTTGGTACTCCATTCGTCTTGGTAACAAAGATTTAAGGTTATAATCTCATCTAAAAAAAGGTTTAATATTATTATTAGCTATTATTTCTGAGTAAGTTAGTTTTCTTTTATCGTCTAATTGATTGAACATATCTTTTAAATAATCAGTAATAATAAAGCTAGAATAATCAACTGTACTTTGAGAAAGTTTAGAGTTATAAAATAATCTATAAGAAAGTGTTCCTCCATATTCATCTGTACCGTAAGGCAATTCTAATAATTTAATTTGCCCTTTATTCTTCATGAAATCTTCTTTCATAATTTCCACTACTTCTTTTGCAATAGGCTTAGCCATTAATTCTACCCATTCGTTAGTTTGTTCGTTATAAATTTTAGGAATTGCATTTGTCATTATTGATTACCTCCATTTGTATCTATCCAAATTTTTGTTTTATCTGTTGGTTCTTCTTTTCCAATTTCTATCTTTGAAGTCTCGATAGGCTCTTGCTTGAAGTATTCGTGAGAAATAGCGTAGTCTAATATCTTTTTATAATCTTCATCTGTCAAATCGCTAGGTGTGAAAGATTTACCATCTTGACCGTTCACACCATCAACGCCATCTTTTCCGTCTACGCCATTTTCTCCATCTTTGATTAAATTGTGAGTTTTAGCATATTCGATTACTTCTCCGTACATGTTCTCAGTATTGATTTTCTCTAATTCATTACCTAATACGCTTGGTTCAACCTTAACTTTACTTTTTCTATCACTAGGGAAACAGTAAGTGTTATCCACCCATATCTCTAATGTATAAGTACCAGCAGGAATGATTTTGTCGATAACTATATCGCATAGGTATTTGCTGTCTTGTTCTTTAACTGTTGTGTCACAGATATATTTAACGCCTTCACTATCAGTTAGATATACCTTTGCTGGTTTACCATCTAACTGTAAATCGTCACTATTTGCGTCAGTTAAGATGTAACGCATGATGGATAGGTCGCCTTGCTTAATTCTGTTACCATCTATACTTTCTTCTAAATTAAGTACGTTTGTGTACATTTCATCACCTCAATATAAAAAGCCGACACATAAGTGCCGACTTAGTTTAAATATTCTTTTACTGCATATTCAATCGCTTGTGCATATTCATACATCACAGCACGCCAACGATATCTGTCTTCTCTTACCTTTTTACTAAAATCATTATTACTAAAGAATGATTTACGTTGTTTGGTTGATAACTCAAGTTGAACACCTAAACCTGTTTTAGTCTTATTCGTGATGTTATTAGGTTTAGCGCCACCTAAATTAGTTGGTGCGTCTTGTACATCAAAACCACGATTAATTAAATTACGTTTGATAAGTGCTTTTAGTTCTTCGTTGCTACCACCAATCAATGTACGAGCATACTCGTTATCGGCATAACCATGAACAGAAATTGAGTAATCAATATTTCTCATTAAGTTAAGTAGTTCTGGGTTGTCGTAACGAGTAGATGTCACATGCAATTTTACATTGTCACTTGGTAACTTACCTTTAAACGTGAAGTAGTTACAATCTAACTTTTGAGAAATGAGTAATGCGAGTTCGGATGAACCAGCTTCAATACCGCCACCATGTGGCGCAAAGCTAAGAACATTACTTTTATTTGTATTCATCTCAATTGACCAGTTGTTTTCTTTACCTTGTAATTCAATCATTGAACTATATAAGTCTGACATATTAAATAGAACCTCCAAAATAAAAAAACCGATACATATGCATCGACTTAAATGTATCTTCTTGTATTTATAATATGATGTCCTACAACTCTAGCTACTGCTTTGGCAGTGTCATTAGAAGATGATAGTAACATTGTATATAGCGCATCTCTTAATGTGATAACGTCGCCAACTTTCAACTCTACTCCTGAGCCACCAACAAAGTCACTTTCTTGGAATGTAATAGTCTGATTTAGATTGCTTATATTCTCTATTAGCACAATACAAGTAAGCACCTTAGTCATACTTGCTGGCGTTGTTCTGATATCTTCATTTTTAGACAATATAGGGGTAGGTTTATTATTAGTTGTTAACGTTGGATTATATTTTGGGTATTTAATCACAGAAAAAATCGTATCGCTTGTTCCAACTAAATCAATATTATATGATTTACCATTTTCTTTTTTGATTGTTTCATCTATCGCAATTTTTAAATCGGCAAATCTGTCTTCAGAACCTTTCATAATTGTGCCAATATATAAATCGTCATTATCTGCTACTATTGCAGTTAAATTGTGTATATAACCTAACGTTCCTGTTTTACCGCCGATTAAAGAGTAGTAATTTTCCAAAGATGGACTTGTAACTGTTGAATTAACTTCTACTGTTCTAGGGTTTATTCCTTTAATGTCTAAAGAATACGTATCTTGTCCCCATACACTTGCAATTTCATTCTTTGTACTTGCATGTAATGTGATTACGTTAAAATCATAAGCATACGCTAATTGCCCTGTTGCTGTTAAACCAGACGAATTAAGGAACTTAGAGGTTCCGCCAAGTTGTTTAACTTTCTTGTTCATTTCATCCACAAATACCTTTTCTGCGTTTTCGTCAGATGCTATATTTCCACCATTAGAAACTGTTATATCAGACAAACTTTCTTCAATATCTTGTAAACGGTCGTTTAACTTATTATAACCTTTGCTTTTAGATGTGCTATATCTAGCTTCTAAGATTTCTGTGTCTTTTACCTTTTCAGCTACATAATAAAATGGTTCATAAGTAGTTTGGTTAGTACCTTCTTCTACTTGTAAAGTATCAGAAACATCCTTTTTGACTGCGATTCTTATAAATGCAGTAGAAGCAGTTGTTGTAAATGTACTACCTTTAGGAACGAATTTGTATTCAATATATTGTAGTCCATTGTCGTACAAATTGTACCAAATAGATTGGTTAGTAACATAAGTAGTATTGTTTTTTATTTTTGTATAACTACTTGTAATAACAGTATCATCTGAAACTAAATTATTATTTGTACTTATTCTTCCAGGAGTAGGGTTATTTTTATTGTAGATGTTTTTACCACTTTTAATAAAATCTATTTTGTTAGTTCCTATTGAGTTGTTACCTAGTGTAAAATCAGAAATAGCTTGAGAAGAAATAACAGATTTAAGTTCTTCTTTTTCTTGATCGGTTAAATCATTATATTTTAGGTTTTGACCTCTATCTCCTATATCACCTTTTGGACCTATGTCGCCTTGTGGACCACGCTCCCCTGTATCACCCTTTTCACCAACGTCACCCTTTGGACCTTCCGGACCGATTGGACCTTGCTCACCTTGTGGACCCATTTCGCCATCTATTCCATCTGCACCTTTATCACCTTTATCACCTTTTGGCCCTTGTGGACCAGTATCGCCTTTGTCACCTTTTGGACCTCTAAAACGTTCAATGTCTTTTAACATAATTCGTTCAACAATGTCATCTAGTATATCAACATGAATTTCTTTACCAATTGTTTTTGTGAGACCACTATCATTCACTTTGAAATAGAAATCTGCCACATGTGAACTGTTATTAGTAGAATTACTACTATCAATTAAGAACAATTTTGCTTGTACACGTCCTACATGCTTTGTTACATAATCAGATACGTTGTAACGTACATGACCTTCTTCTGCTTTCACTATTTCTAATTCTTCGTTTGTAAAAATAGAACCATCTTCAGCGATTAAGTGTAATACTGGTTTGAATGTCGTTTGATTTAAATTAATCGGAATAAACTCTTTATTTTCACTAAATATATCACGTTTTTTAATATGAATATCTAATGTTGTTGTAGAATTATCCATTGTATAGAGATTAACGTTAATATTACCTAAATCAATACCTCGCTCATCTATACGAGCAGTTACTTTACCTTGCTTAAATGTTTCCATTAAAACACCTCTTTTACATAAAATTAGGACCACATGCTGACAGCATGTAGTCCTATGTTTGTTTGTATCGGTCACGTATAAAGTGTTCACCTTTTAGACCGATTTCATCATATAAACCTTTAATTGTATTTGCTTGGTGTTGCGCCCAACGTACATCAGTAGCATATTGATGATTGCCGGGACTTTGTGGGTTCCAGCGCATTCTGTATAATGTTTGTTGCCCTTTATCGATATAACCTTGTCTAACGAATTTAGCACCGCCAATAATCGCTTTAGCTGGAGTGGTCCATCCTTCATTTTTAGCAAGAGTCATAGCGTAGTTAGGATTATTGTCATAAGCACCAATACCAAAGTAGTTATAAGCACCATATACACCACTAGCAAAATTAGAACGGCCATAGCCACTTTCTAAGAATGCATGTGAAATTAAGTAAATTTCATTTACATTATATTTTTTACAACCATCAGATACAGCTTGTCCTTGTCCTGATAGTGTTCCTTTGCCTTTAAGAATTGAATTCAATTTAGATACTGAGATACCTTGATATTTACCTAAATTAAGCATTTGGTATTTTTGACTTGAACTATTCCAAATTTCTAAGCTGTTCATTGCTTTTAATGTGTCAGAACGACTAGCATTGTACCAACCAGAACCATTGTTGATTTGTGGCCATTTTGTCATTTGAATATTAACTGCTTGATTAAATGTGTAATTACTATAAACGACAATAACTTTAGGTTTACTAGAAACTTTAGATGTTGTTGATGTAGACGTAGAAGTTGATGGTTTACTCGTGCTACTTGTTGAAGTAGAATTTGATGACTTTTCTTTCTTATCAACTTTGATATCAATTTTAGTCGTTTTACCGCTTTTCACTTCTTTAAGTACTTTATTTCTATTTTGGTATAACTCAAGTAGTGACGCTTGGACTTTATCAAGTACCTTTGAAGAAGGTTTTCCGTCAATTAAAGGATCAAAGTTACCGTGTTCCATAACGGTACGCCATAAGTCGTCAGATACTTTCAAAGATGATCGTTTAAGTGGAATGTTATACCCTTGTAGTTGCCCAACACCAAATATGATTGCATGTAATTCGTTAAGTAAAAAATCTGTTTTGGTGTCGCTGTAATCTCCACATACTTCGATTACGATATAGTCTGGTTCACTAGGTACTTTGACATCTGTATATCGTGGTTGCCAAATATGATGTCGGTCAATGTAGAAATGTGGATATTCAGAATTAGAAATATATTTGTTTCTGTCATAATACATCTGTTGTACAGAACACATTGTTCCAGCGTTCTTGACTGCTAAGCCTTTAGGTTTGCGACCTCTTACTTCTCCATTAGCAATTCTATGTGGTATAAATCTAGGATAATCTACTTTCTCATCATCTTCTGCCGTTACTGTAATAACTTTTTGCTCTTTAAGTGGTTCTTTTTTAGTTTCTGATGCCGGTTTGTCTGAAGAAGTATCGCCTTTATCTTGAACAGGTGTTGTATCTTTAGGTGGCGTTTCAGTTTTAGGTTCTTCTTTATAAGGTGGTCTGATGAAATAAAGATTACCACCCATACCACTGTAACTATGTTTAACATATGCAGCTTTACTCCCGTACCAGTGGTTAGCCCCATACCAGTTCTGATCAATTGACGTAAATGTATTAGTATCACTAGGACCTACAACAATTGCTGTATGACCATATGCTCCATATGTCCAACAAACAACGTCACCCGGCTTCGGCACAAAACTAGGTGTATTCGCATATATCTTCCATGTACTATTTGGATATTGGTCACGTCGTGCCATTGCATCAGCGTTTCCATATGTTCTAAATCCCCAATACCTGTCAAAAATATAGTTAGGTAAGTCCCAACATTGGAATCCCAGACGTTTATCGACATCGACACCTAATTTGTTATCAGCTAACCATTTAGCCCATGCTACTACCTGTTTGGCTGTAGGTTTGCCAGATGAAGGTAAAATTGCCATTTATCCACCTTCCTTTTTGTATAATAAAAAGCCGACGTGTAAACGCCGACTATTTTCTCATCTTGATATTTATTTCTGATGTTTCATTATCTTCGAGTTCTTTATTATATTTTGTTGTCATTTCTTCTTTGATTTCAGTGGTAATTGAAGGTGGTTGACTTCCTTCATTTTTTATAACTGCTAACCTTTCAGCTAATTGTTTAGGTACTAGTACGCCCATTGCTGCACAGTTTTCAACTACTGATAAGGCTTCATTTGCAATGTAAAATAAAATAGTAATCATAATTAAACCGCCACTCAATCCTAATATCTGGTCTATTATATTTGAAACAACGATTATAACGAAAATAAGTATCTTTCTTCCATAACCAAACAGTCCTTTTCTCGACCATAATCTTCTATCTTTAATAGCTTTAGCTGTTCCAGTTAATATGTCTAAGACCATTAACAAAATCAATACATAAAGCATTTTTAAATCTCCGGCATAAAAGAAGGTTTTAAATTCTTCGGACTGAATAATTTTGACTTTAACATTTTCCAATTATTTAGCACCTTCTTTCTATTAGGTTTCATCAATATCTGCAATCATTTCGCCTACATTTATATTATTCGTTGCATCATACCAATTTCCCCAACCTGTTGTATCGCCCATCTTATTGCGTGAATAAAATACATGACGATTGAATGGGAAGAATAACACTTTCTTATAACTACTACTTCTTGCCATAACAAGTAAATAACCGCTTTGGTTGTTTGGATCAGGTGAATTAACTGGGTTGTAGGCATAATAAAAACCTGACGCGTCAATACCACTCATAGTATAGAGGTCAGGGTTATCAATTCTAGGAATATATCCGTTGTCATCAGTAAATGTGAAACGTTGTAATGTTGCATTAGCAAGTGCTTCATCTACTTTTTCTTTAATTATTACGTCAAAATCAGGCAATTCAGCTGATTGATTTCCGGTAACATCTCCTACATTTGCTTTACTATCTAATTGTGTAGTCAGTTGTTCGTTAGTTGGATAATTTGCAAGTAACGTATTTAATTCATCTTCAGTAACAAAATTTTCTGTACCATTTTCCAATTCGCTAAGCGTTTGCAACATTTTGTCGTCAATTGAGTTCAGTCGATCTATAAGGTCTTTTTGCGTATTGTTGGCAAATGCATTCATCTCATTCTTCATATCATTAACTTGTTTAATGAAAGTATTTTTTTGAGCATTTACAAATGCAGTAAAATCAGCTTGTGCTGTCTCGATATCGCTAAAGTTTTGAGATACATTTTCAATTTTCTTTTTGAAGTTATCAATTAAATCGTCAATTTCACGAATATAACTAATTTTGATATCGGCATCAATTTGATTAATCAACGCATCTTTGACATAGAAACGGAATTCATTTAATACAACAGTATCTTTGCGACCAACAGCTTTAATGTAAATTTGACCTGTCACATAAGTATCTGTTGCAGCTTTTAAGAAGTTGTTATCCAAAGTAAGTTGAATGATACCTTGCATCGGATTAACGTAATCAACTTGAACACGTCCAGTTGACGATCCATTATCAGATACAAAGTAAGCATAAATATCAGTATTTACTTTACTGATTTCTAATGGATAATCTTGTTTTCTTACTTGAAACGTTAAAACTGCTGTATTGATATCCATGTTGTAAAAACCGATATTCTCATCAGTAATAGGTTTCAAACGTGGCTCCTCAACAACTGTGATTTTCGCTTCTTTTTTCAAACCGTCCATTTAAAAACCTC
This sequence comes from Staphylococcus sp. NWU MKU2, assembly GCF_033283605.1. Classification (NCBI taxonomy): domain Bacteria; kingdom Bacillati; phylum Bacillota; class Bacilli; order Caryophanales; family Staphylococcaceae; genus Staphylococcus; species Staphylococcus sp. NWU MKU2. The sequence continues at coordinate 189,849 of NZ_JAVSMH010000001.1, forward strand.
CTTATTTTTTAGTAATAATCTTATTACGAATATCAAACGGTGCTGGTTTATTTGGATAGATTTGTTTGAATGTTTGCTCTTTTTGGTTGCCATATCCTGTTGAAGTAAACATTTGAACAGCATTATGAGAATGACTAGGTGTGAATTTAACATTAAGTACCATATTCAATACTTTTGCATATCCTTCTTTTCTCATTACGTCTACCACTGCCATAACTTCATTTGTCCGTTTAACATTGTCGGGTGTTGTTGTAGAAAATTGAACAGGTGCCACTGCATGTAACGGAATAGTATGAATGCCAGCCGGTAATTTATGTTCAATTTTAAATAATTGACGTCTTCTTGTTTTGCCATTACCACTAAATGGATTGTAGTTTTGTGCAATTCCCGGATTAACCCCGAATACTGTATCTTTAGATAACTGAACTGTGATTGATCCATTTAATTCTACGAAACCATTTGCAGTGACTTTAAAACGTTGTTGTGTCATCAACATACGTTGATATCCATCTTTGGCGATAAGTGAGAATGGTTTAACGCCAGAGTTGTTATAACGACTACTATATACAAACGATTTAACAATAGGTTCGTTTGCTGTTTTTCCGTTTTGGCCGTTATAAAGACTTGATAATCTTAAAAGAATATTTCCTAAGTAATATACGCTACGCCACATTTCTTCTGCGCCTCTAGGTTTACCAGCACGACCTTCATATACTTCAGGTAAGAATGATGTAATACCTTTCGTGATACCAACCCAATTTGAGAATGACGCTAATGTACTTGAACCCCAAGTAACATAATCACCATAATTCGATAATTCCATTAAAAGTTGTGTCATTTCATTATTAGGTTGATTTGCAAATCTAGGGTAGAATAAGCAATAGTCACTAACTTGAGATACAATGTTGTGGCAGTCCATATGTGCTGTAATTTCGTCTAAACTTTCAACGAGTGTTTTCATGTTTCTACTTTCACGTTCACTAAATACTTTAGAGCCTTTATAGTTTTTACCACTCGGACTTTTACCGCTACCATTTTCCCAGTAGTAATCAAAGTTACGATTTAAATCGACATTATTTACATTTTCACGTTCTTGATTAGCAAAGCCCCATGGATTTACGATAGGAACCATGACAATACGCACGTTTTTACGTAAATAAGCGAGTTGTGGGTATTTTTCCCACTCGTTTACAACTAAGTTCATGAAACGGCTCATAGCGTAAAACGCACTATACTCATTACCATGAATACAACAAGTGACTAATACTGTTTTACTGTAATGTTCCGGCTCAAATGTATAACTATATACGTTGTATTTGTTTGATTGGTCTTTACCGATGTATTTTTTGAAACAATATTTATTATCGACAAACACATCATAGAATGCTTTTAAATTTTCAGTTGGATCATTACTTAATGGTGTTTCATTTACACCACGTTCAGCACTTTTCATGTAAGGTGGATTAAATAAATATGCAGGATCATCAGTAACATTCATCAACTTATCTGTTTCTTCTTCAATGTATGAAAAATCATGTTTTAAACGTTCAGATAATAATGAGTGGCTTTGACCATCCATAGAAACACGACTGTCACGCACTTCTTGTTGTCCGTTTCCTAAATTACCTAGTACTAAATTTCTAACACGTTCATTTTGATAACGAAGTTCTTTATCAACTGTGGTACTAGGACCAGTAGGAAGTGTGTACTTAATTTGTTCGGCAGTATGTGCTTTTGTTTCATTTCGACTATGCTTATCTAATAACTTTTCGATATTTGTTAACATATCTCTTGTGGCAATAAAATTTAACTCATTTTCTCTAACAAAACGAGCGCCAAATATTGCATCTAAGTCGGTATATATCGTTTTTCTCATTTCAAACCTCCTACTTTAGTTTCAAGTTGCCATTAGCATCAATGACAATATCAGCACTACTTAAATTAACGACTGTGCCATCTTCTTTAGTCGCTTTTATATCTTTAGTAGCACTATCTTCTTGTTGGCGTTGTGTAGTTTTAATAGCTGCATTTGTTTTTGCAGTCGTTACTTTGTATGTGTGGACAAAGCTATTTTGTCCTCCTAATTTCCCAACTGCCGACGCTGCTTCACTTACACGTTTTTTATATCTATCTACACGTTTAAAATCTCCTAAAGTCACATCTTGTTTAACAATAATATTATCTTTATCCCTTACTGTTTTTACATCAACAATACGAACAAATTCATTAATACCTAAAATAGAATGATTAATCTTAACGATGTCAGCTACTTTAGGAACAGCGTTGGGATAATGTTCGTTCAAAGCGATAAAGTCTAAACTGATTGATGTTTTAACTGAACTTTCGATTAATGATTGAAGTTTTTGGTGCATCACTTCTTCATCTTTGATACGACCATCTTTAATCGGTGGTGCATCATAACGACCATAGTCTTTGATACTAGGATGTTCAAACTTCATAACAAATCCTGCTGCGGTACTACCGCCTTCATCATCGTAATCGCCGTAACCAACAGCATAGGTATAAAGTTCACTACTATCTTCTTCAACTTTCATATTATTGGCGTTGATTTCATCATCTATATGATAACTAGCATTTTTATTCAAAAAAGGTGTAAATACAAATGTATATGTTCCTTTTTTATTATCAAATTCAATATCGAACTCTACATCGAAGTGACTACAAAACTTCTTAATCAAATCTTCTAAACTTTCACCTTCGCCAGCATTTTCGAATTGAGATGAACCAAGAGAGCCATTTATTTTATATTTCAGTCCAGTATTATCGAATATCTGTTTAAGAAACTTATCGGCGGTAAAACTACCATCTATCGTTTCATAAACACGAGTATGTTTAATGATATCTAACGGCTTATAACGACAAGAGACAGACACAAGTTGTTTCTTACCATGTGTCTGTCTGTCAATAATAAATACTACGTATTCTCTTTTATCGTTCGAACCTTGTACTCTTGAAATCGTCCATCTTTTTTGTAAACCTCTGACAATTTGATAATTAAACTCATCTTCAACAATTTCAAATTGTAAGACTATATCAGAACCAAGTTTAGATGTTTCGGTAGTAGACACGTACAATGGAATACTACGCCCACGTATTGGAGTAACTAATATTGGCATGTCTACACCTCACAAGTAATAAAATTTCAAGTCAAATGTTACTGATTTAACTTGCTGATTGAATTCAAAATTATTCCAACCCGGATAAAACTTTGGTTGTGCATTTGATGCTAAGTCGTTAATAGGAATACCATTTCTAAATGTTTGTACACCGTCATAGACAATCTTGTCGCCTTTTTTTAAATTAGCACCTTCGATTGTCATAACATCACTATTACCTAACGTAAATTTGAAAATTTCCGTTGCTTTAACATTTTTCCCTAATACAACTGTTACTTTTTTAAATAAATTGAATTGATCATTAGGTACATTCCCGTGATAGTACACTGAATTGTTATATACGTTAGTAAATGAATACTTACGACGGGTATCTTCTTCATCAAAAGGAATTAACATATCATTCGACCATAATTCTCTGTCAGGTCGTTTCTCTAATTCCAATGATGTTCCGATACTTTCAGCAAAAGGTAATTCATCAGTTTCAAAATCTAATGAAAATTGAATTTTACGCCCTACTTCTTTAGGCTCAATAACGCCGTTACAAATCACTTGATATTGTCTACCATTTACGTAGTGATTATTATTAAACGGCTCATGATTAAGTACTAAATTGTTATATTCATCTATATCTTGATAATCATCTTTAGTAGGTTGAATAAAACGATAATTAAGTGGTACAGTTCTTCTCAATTCTCTAATGAATATTGGATCTTTACTTGTAGTTAAAGCATAAAACTCATCTCTTAATCTAGGGTTATCATTTAGTTTGGTCGAAATAACGTAACATTCAACTTTAATATTACGCTTACGATATTGTGTACTTAGTCTAATGCGCCCATTTGTATTTTCTTTTGTTTTGTAGTCTTTTTCTATTTCTATACTTTCGACAGTCACGCTTTCCACTTTGAAACCGAAGTCGTTCAAAGTATAACGCTGTCCGTCCTTTTTCTTAATTTCTATATCCATTGAACGACCTCCTTAGAATGAAAACATTGCATCTTCATTTGCAGTTTGACCATTAACAATTGCCGAAAGTGCTTCATTATTAACATCCATCTCTATACGTACTACACGTTGTGATGGATTTGTCTTGATATTGTGTGTATGTTGCACTTGAGCGTTCATATTAGCGTTTACTTTCTTCATGTTGGCAGTTATGTCTGGAATGGCTAAATTACTATTAAACGCGTCTGTAATACTATTAGCCATGCTACCCATGCCACTGATAACATTTTTACCTTCTTTATTAATTCCGATGCCTAAACCTTCCATAGTCCATACACCGTATTGTTTGAATAATTTTGAAGGTGAACCGATGTGTAAGGCGCTTTTAGCAGCATTAACCGCACCCATTACTACATTTTTTGCAGCAGATGCAACTTGTCCTGCCATTGCTTTAATACCATTAATAAGTCCCATGATTAAATCACGACCAACAGAAACCATATGACTTATAAAGCTACGAGCAGCATTTACAGCATTAGATACGCCATTTCTTACAGAACTAACAACATTTGACATACCACTTATTACTGCGCTTACAATTCCGGACATTGCAGAACCAACTGCGCTAAGCATGTTAGAAAAGCCACTTGATACAAAACTAACTGCTCTTGATACCGCGTTAGTAATAAAACTAACGATTGATGACCAAATGCTTGAAATAAAGCTAGAAATGGCACTCATGATTGATGAAGTGATACTCATTAGCGACGACCAACCACTTGATACGAACGAAATGATGCTTGATACAATCGAAGTGATAATACTAACAATAGCTGACCAAATAGCGCTTATGAATGCAGAAATTGCAGACATGATTGCGCTTGTTACTGATAAAAGTAAACTCCAACCAGCTTGAACGAAACTTACTATACTTTGAACCACTGTTGTAATTACAGTAACTAATGTAGTCCAAATTGTTTGTGCAACTGTAACAAGCAACGTCCAGAAAGTTTGAGCAACTGTAACAATGGTTTGCCATATAGTTGATAAGAACACACCTAGCGTTTGAACTACTGTAACGATTGTAGTAACAATCATTTGCCAAATTGTGGAAGCCACTGTGACCAAAGTCGTCCAGATTGTTTGTGCAGTTGTAACAATAGAAGTCCATAAATTCATTAGGAATACACCTAATTGAACGACAACTGTTAATACTGCGTTAACGATTGCTTGCCAAATTTGACTAGCCAGACTAATTAATGGTTCAAATATTTGAGAAAAGCCATTCACAATATTTTGCCATGTTTGTTGTAAATAATCTCCTAAAATTTGCCAAATATTTTTAGCCATATCTACAATGGCTTGCCAAATATCTGCGCCGACTTTTGATATAGTTTCCCATGCACCAGACCAATCACCAGCTAAGATTTGAAGTAACGCAGTAATCGTGCCAAGAATGACTTCCATAGCTATTTTTACTATCGCTTTAATAACTTCCCACGCTACTTTAATAACATTAACCATTGTGTTAAATGCTTGAGATACCATAGGTGTTAATAATTTAACTGCTGTTTCGACTACTTTAACAATAATATCCCATGTATTTTTAAAAATTGGTACCAATGGCGCTAATATTGATTGTGCTTCATTCCATAAATCTTGTAAGAACCCGATAACTGCATGAATAGCATCTCCAACTGCACTAGAAATAGCGTTCCATGCGTCTGTAACTGCATCTCTAACTACTTCAGATGAGTTCCACAAAGCAACGAATACAGCAATTACTGCTACAACCGCTGCTATTACTATACCTACCGGACCAGATAACGCTGCAAGTACACCGCCTAAACCTTCTATAACGCCCATAACGATATTAACTATTCCACTTAAACCACCAAACGTTGAAATAAGAGGAATTATCACTTGATTTACAAATATGAACGCTGGCGCTAATGCCATTAATATTCCAGCTAACGTTGCTACAATTCCTATAATCATACCAATAATAGGATTAGCTTCTGTTAGCTTTCCTATAAATTCAGTTATAGCTAACACCACATCTAAAACTACTGATGCTAATGGAGCCATAGCTACACCGACATTAATAAGAATATTGATGATATTACCTAGCAATTGGATAAGTTTAGGTCCGTTCTCTTGAACGTATTCAATGAACTTTTTAAATCCGTCACTCTCTGCAATCGTTGCACTCCATTGTTCAAATTGCTTAGCCATATCTGCTAAGCCTTGTAATACTAAATGAGTGTTAGGAGCAAATGCTTTCATTAAGTTGAATATACCTCTAAATGTTGAACCGAATATCTGACCTATCAATGGCAAATTCTGTTTAGTATATTCAATGAATGATTTAATTGCATTTTGACCTTCAACAGATTGCGCCCACTCATTAAATGCTTGTCCCATTTTTTTAAAGCCTTGCGATACCCACTCGGCTAATGGTGCTATTTGTGTAAGTACACTAACTAAACCACTACCAAATGAGCCGGCAGCATCTAACATATTATTAAATATTCTTACGCCAGTTGTACCCATCATCTCGAAGAACTTCTGTGCTACTTGTGAGTTTTTAGCCCAATTAAGCATTTTAGCACTTGCTTGTTCCATTCCTTTAGATACGCCATTGATAAATGGTGTAAGTCCAGCTAAAGCAACTTTAGCAGTGTCAATCGCATTAGCTAATGTGTTAAATATCTGCGCTTGATTTTGTTTAATAAGGTCTGCCCATGCACCTTTTAAACTTTCTAACGATGCTTGATAACGTTCAGTTTCTCTAGTTGCTTCTAGTGTGCCGTCAGATAACATTTTCAAAGCACTGATACCCATAGCACCAAATGCTACTGCACCAGCACCAGCTACACCAAATGCACCAGCTACACCTAGCGCACCACCAGCAACTACGCCTAATGCGTTTAATACCGCCATTAATGCAGGAACTACACTTGCGATTGCTGGAACGAGTAACGAAATATTAGAAAGTAACGATCCTTTAATCATATTTTCAAATACTGTTCCAAATGATCTAATATCATTTGCTAAGCTATCTAATGAATTACTATAATCTTCTAAACCTTTGTGCAGTTGTTTAAAGAAAGCCATTGCCGGATTTCCATCTACATCAAGCCGAGTACGATGTCGGTTAGGAATAGAACGTAGCATAGCTTTGAACGCTTTTATGTGAGCAATAGCCCCAGCGCTATCAACTTCAAGATTAGCTTTAGCCTTTTGATGAGCAAAGTCATTAAGTTGCTTCTTAGCTAATTTGATTGATTCTCTTGCTCTAGTTGCATCTGCATCTAATGTTGCTGAATACTTGCTACCGTCGATACTATCTAGGTTATGTTGCAATTCAGAAATATGCGTAATAGCTTTTCTAATGTTTACATCAGCGTCTGCTTCTGCATTTGAATTATCATACATATCTAAATAATTCTGTATTTTCTTAATATTTGCAGTAGCTTTAGATACATCGGCATCTAATTCTGCATCGCCACGATAAGTATCGAACTTTTCAACCAACGACTTAGCTTGTGCGACTTTTTCTCTAACATCAGAAATATCTGCGTCAAGTTCTGCATCTGCATGAGTATTATCAAAGCCTTTTACTGCATCTCTTGCTGCTTTGACTGCTTTCATTACACCAGATGAGTCGCCATCTAATTTAGTATCTTTGATTGACTCTTGTGTTTTCTTGAAGTTTTGAGCCACTTTCTTAGCTGATTGAATAGCACTTTTAAACTTACGTGTATTCGCCTCGATTTGCGCTTTAATACTATAATTTGCTTCTGCCACGTTATCACTCCTTTCTTAAAGAATTGTTGTGATTTGCAATCATTTTGAGCAAATCAGATGGTGCGTTAACTTCTTGCTTAGAGTCTGAACCAAATTTGAGAGGCTCTCCTCTATTAAGACGTTTGACGTTTTCTTCGTAGTCCATAATGTCGTTAGCACTTCTAAACCTGTACTCTGTTTCACCTTTTTTGCCACCACGTTTCTTTTGCTCGGCTTGAGCGTCACGTATAGCAAAGGCAAGTTTATACATATCCATATCTTTATCAAGTTGTTCATACTCAAGTGCATACATACGATAGTTAAATTCTCTAAGTGTCATCATTTCTATTTTGTTTAAGTCGTATATCTTTAACTTACTCATGCAAACGACAACTACTCTATCAAATGTTAATACATCGTCATCTACTTGCTTTTCTTCTTCTCTTGTTTGTACTCGTCTGGTACTAGGTTTTGGGTTAAAGGTCTCTTTCCCAATTCCTCGATGATTTGTTCACTAAAAGTATCAATACCTTCGTTTTCTGCGATATCTTCTAAAACTGCTTCTAATTCTTCATCAGTTTGTGGTTTCTTTTTATGATGAGCAGTTGCTGATTTGATTACTTTAGCTAATGCAACAACATTTCCGTTTTGTAGGTTAGGTACCAACATATTCAAACCTTGTCCGATTGTCATTTGTTCTACTTCTAAGCCTAATTCTTTATCAATCTTATTTAAAAAACCTAATCCGAATGATAATTCTAATTCTTTATCTTTAAATTTAATGTGCATAATTTAAATACCTCACTTATTTTTTTATTTGCGCAAATAAAAAAGAGGGGATATTTCCCCTCATGTTTATACAGTTTCAACTTCTGTTGGTTGTGGAATACTTTCAGCCAAACCGTCGTCTGCTGGATCAGATGCAACAGTATCGTGGAAGCCATAAGCAGCTTTGTTTGCTTCGATTGCTTGCGGTAATGTAGCATAACCACGTTGTTTTTTAAGATAAACACCAAACTCTGTTTCAAATTCAGCAATACCGTCTGCTTCATTAGTGCGAGTGATACTATTCCAGTAACCTTGTCTATATTCAGCTTTGTACTTACCTTCGCTATTTTGAACACGCTTATTGATTACCCATAATTCATATGGCGTATCATCTTCTGTTGCGTCTTCGATTTCATCGCATAACGTGTCTTTTTGATCCATGTAGCAATTGATTGTTACAGTAGACTCTAATGTACCACCAGAGTTAACAGAGCCATCAAATGTAGCTTCTGTATCTCTATCTTTTTCAGTTTCACGTTCTAACTCAGTCACTAACATTACTTTGTTAGCATCTTTTCTATCGCCTAATTTACGAATTAAAACTAATTCATCAGTACCCTGTTTTGTTGGCATAAGTTGAATACCTCCTAAATTTTTGTATTAAAAAAGCAAGCCTATTTAATGGCTTGCGTACTCTACACTTATAGTTGTATGTGACAACGTTTGATTAGTTTCTTGTTCTGTACTTTCATTCACACTAACTTGTGGGAGTGTCAATGTATATCCGTCTAGTTGTACCTCATCTAGCACAATTGACTGAACCTGCATATAAAGTTCATCATTCTTACCTTTATCGTCATCTTTACACCAGATATGGATAGTTGCAGTAGGACTGCCACCGTAACTGTCAAAAGTTAAACGATTGATATCGTCTTTAATATCTTGAATAGCGATGAATGGATAAGGTAATTCTTGGTTAAGTTCGCTTGTGCGAATGATAGGCACGCCAAGTTCTTCAAACCTTGTATAAAGATAATTGAACAATTGTAAATTCACTGATTGACGCATCGCATACCTCCTAACCGTTAATTAATCTTTCGAGGTCTGCTCTGACTTTTTTAGTGAACTCTTGGTAGACTGGGAACATAAATGATTCTGGTTCCATGTATCTGGTTCCATATTCAAGGAACCCACTATAACCTGCTTTTGAAGTGATACCATACTTGAGATGCCCTTCTTTAGCTTGTTCAACCATTCTAGCTAAGTTACCAGTCCAATAACCTTTGTTCATTACTTCTTTAGCAGTTTTAACTGTATCTTTTCTGAATTTTTTTGCATTATCTTGCAATACTTCATCTACATTGTCATCAATAGTATTGTTCATTCGGTCAAAATCTCTGATTAAGTCATCTAAATCTCCACCACCGAAACGCATCACTTAACCTCCTCGATATAGAACACTGTATCGTGTTCATAATCAATTCTTTTGGTTATCTGATACTTAGTATCGTTAATATAAGCATGCGTCGCAGTAGGCTCAAAATGACCGTTTAAACGTATGATATTGATGTCTTTGTTGATGTTTCCGTATTGCACCACTGTTTTTTGTGGACTTAGCGGACTGATATTACATGGTATTGCATCGTAGCGCTTTTCGTATGTTTCAGTTCTGCTTGTTTTAGGGTTATACTTTGCTTCCGTTTCTTTAGCAAACACGACTCTCTTGTTATATCTCAATAGAAAATACCTGCCCCACGTTTATCTGAGTTTCGTGGCGTATATTGATCTATTACATCCATATATTCATCAAAGTCGTTTGCTTGAAACGTATTAGAACGCCCATCTACACTTTCCTGCGTCATACCTTCTGCGCCAACACGATTAAAGCGCTTGACCGCTACTTCTTCCACGATATATTCCAATCTATCCGGGATAGTTTCTATATCGCTAGGAAGTAAGCTAATCAAACGCTTTTCAGTGTTATCTATTATTCTTTTTAAAAGTTCATCTTGAACATTATCGTTAATAGAAAGTAATAGCTTAACATTCTCTAATGTAGCCATACTATCCCTCCAATGTGTCTAAGATGTCTGCTTTTGTATCTTTTTCAGATACTTCAATACCATGTTTATCTGCAATTTCAATTAATTCTGCTTTTGTATTCTTACTATCCATAACTAACTTAATATATTGTTTATTATATTTGTTATCAGCATGTAGCAATTGAGTAATACGTTCATCTGTGATGTCAGTAGGGTAAATATCGCCCACTTCATATGGTTTGTTATCTTCTGCATCAACAAACGGTCGCACTACTTCGTATGAATAAGCCATGTGTCAGACCTCCTTAGATTAATTAGACAGTTTCAGGTTCTGGTGTACTTATTTCAGGGTTAGTAGTTGCACCTTCAGTTAATTTAGCAAATGCATTATCGTCTGCGATGTGGAATGCAACGTCCATAGTCACACGTAAAGCGATTAATTCTTGTTCGAATAAGTTTACTGGACTACCATCTTCATTTTGCACAGTAGACAACTGACCATCTTCTGAAATTTTGTAAGACATGTTGTAAGGAATACCGTAGAACATCTTATTAAAGTCCCCAGCGTATAAATCACCTTTTTTAATTTCATCAGATTTTAAGTCAACTACTGGAAGTCCGTCCAATGTATTAGAAGAACGATCATAATAACTTTCATTAGTATTTTCGTCACGTACACCACGTAAAGCTGTGCGGTTTTGTGTTTTAGATAAGAAAGCATTAGCTTCTACATCATGTTCTAATAACTCATCTTCTAACGCTAATACATTTTCTAAAGTAATAGGACCATTCACAACATTACCTGAAGTTGTTACTGATTGTTCTACTGATTGAGCAAATGGGTTGTCAACGTTTAATAAGCCAGCTTCATCAAATTTCTTATAAAATTGCTCAGCGATTTGCGGTTTCATTGCTTCGAAGAATTGTGAGTAAGTATAATTTAAGAACTCACGAGATGCTACGACAATTACACCTAATTTGTGTGAACGCATTTTAGCACTTACTAAGCTAGGTTTAGTAGTTCTGATTTTTTGACCTTCACCGACCCAGTAAGCGCCTGGTTTATCTGCCCAATAAGTAAATTCTTTTTCAGATTTACCGTTCATATCTTCATATTTGCCTAATTGCATGATTTTTGAGTTTTGTAAGATGTCTAAAAGGATAGGTTGGTTGAAGTCGTTTAACAATTCCCCTTCCTTATGCTCATGCATCATTACATGATCTGGATTAAATACTTGTGGTTTAACATCTGCCATAGATTAATTACCTCCGTTATTTTATGATTCTATTTTCATTAGCAAGTTCTCGAATAGACTTGCTACTCGCTTGTTGTCTGCCAAAACTACTACTTTGATTACTTGGTGTAGATTGACGAGTAGCTTCTTTGACTTGTTCTTTTACAGCTGCATCAAAATCCGATTTGATAGCTTGAACAACTTCGCTGATCTTTTCGTTATCTTCTAAATGAATAAGTGACGTTGCGAATGAAGTAGGTAAACCTTTATCTTTAAGATCACTCTCAACATCAGATTTAAGTTCACGTAGTTTAAACTCTTTTTCCTTTTCAGCTAACGCTTGCTCACGTTCTTCAATTTCTTTGTCACGCTTTTCTTTTTCGGTTAGTTTTGCGTAGCTTTCAGCCTTTTTTCTAGCTTCTTCACGAGCTTGTTCTAATTCTTGCTGGTGCTTACGCTCACGTTTCTTCAATGCGCTGTCTACTGCTTTACTGATAGCCGAGTCCACTTCATTCTTTGTATAAGTTTCTTGCTTACTATCGTTATCGTTTTCTGACTCTTTATTATCATCTTCGTTAGTGTTTTCAGAATCGCCTTCGTTTTCTGCAAAAAACTGTAAATTTAATTTGTATAAGTCATCTTTAATCATTTTTTATCCTCCTCATAAACGTTAAGCACTCGAATTTATCGCATAAAAAAGCGCCCCAATCAGTCAATTAAGCCCGATTAGTGCGCTAGATTTATTTTGATAGGGAAACAAGTTTCTTAACCCTTATAATTAGTTATAGTTTATGAGCAGTTTAATGACTTACTTAGGTCATAGTTTAAATAAAGTTTTTAGGTTCAAATGATTTCTTTGTATCTTGCTTAGGTTTCGCTTGTGCTTGGTTACTAGGGTTTGTATCATTCAGACGCTTCAGTTCTACATGAATGTGTTCTAAAGCATTGGCGATACGATTAAGCGCATCTGTCATTTAACCACACCTCCAAAATACTTACCTTTACGTTCTTCGAAGAATTTATCACGCCTATTTTCATCAACGTGCGGAACGACCGCACTACGACAAAATGGGTGCATAGGTGGAGCATTTACGCCTGGCACCATGTCTTTTACTTTAAATGTTTTATCATTCAAACTTCTACATGTTTTCGTAGTCTTACTATCCATTTTTGCTACAAATTGATATTCAGCATCTGCACCGTGTTCTTCTAACATATGACGTTTAGACGCTAACGTTTGTACTCTTGCAGTTTCAGTAAGTAACAAGCGTTTCATGTTGTAAGTTGTTGCCCCAGTATCTTTGCGTAAATCTTTCACAAACTCATAAGGATGTCTGCCACGTAGTAATACATGACGTGTAGTCTTTTGTACGTGTCGCCTTACCACGTCCATATCTGACCAAAGTCTTGTACTCCACTTATGCCCTTCAAACGGCGTGAATACGATTGTTTTAACATCATTGATAGATACTTGGAGCGTTTCTCCTAAGATACCTGCTTGTTGCTCTAATGCACGATAATAAGCACTTTCCATGTAGTTATACATAGATTGTTCTATCTGAGCATATGCGTAAGTTACAATAAGTCCTAATTGCGCTTGTAGTAACTTCTCACGACTTACATACATCTTAGTGTTGTAGGCTCTTAATTCTGCATTAGCCTTCTCACTAAAATCTTTATTCTCAACATATTGTTTCGCTTTCTGTTGGAACATTTGAACATCTACTGCATCAATTTTCTTCTTAGCCTCAATAAATGAAATACCTTCATTAATCGCATACCTTGTATAAAAACGATTGATCTCATTTTCAATATCTTCATTCATCTCATCGACAATACGTTGTATCTCTTGAGCAATTTCATAATCTGATTTACTTTCTTCATCAATGATTTCCTTTGCTCTATCTTCCCAGTAGGACATAGACTATCACTCCTCAATATCGTTTTGGTTGTCTATACCCTGTCTGTTATACATACGTTCATCTGATTTTTGAAGTTGTTCATCTTCTTCATTTTCGATACGTTCTATTTCTTGTTGAGGGTTATCTATAAATGATACAAGCGACATTAAAGTTTGATTGCTTAGTTCTCCACCAGCTTGTAAGTACATATCCATTTCATCTTTAATCGACTTAGGAATGTTACGAGTGAATGTAAATGTAAGGTCACGAATAGCATCACTATTTAACTCACGATTGATACTCATAATTTGACCGATTAATTTGTAACGCCTACGTAAACCTTTTCGGAATAAACCTTCTTTAATTGCAGTACGTTGTTCTAATCCGAATAATTTATATTTCATAGCTTCACCTGATTGATTGCCTGAGAAGTTCTCATCGGTCATATCTGGTGTGTTAGTAAACATGTGAATATTACGACTAATTCTATCTTTATACGACTCAACGCCACTCACATCATATTCCTTATAGATATATCTAGCATCTACATTACCCTCAGTCGTTCTCTCATCCATATTTGTGTATTCAGGTGGGACTAAGTGGAATACATTCGCATCTTTTTGTAACTGTGCTGTATTGCTATCTAATTCCATATTACCTATTACCAATAACATTGCGTCGTTCAAATCGCTCATGTAGTTAGCTGTGTCTGATTGTGCATTGTCATATAAGTCAATAAGTGGAATAACTTTCTCAAAGTCTCCACGACGCTTTTCATTATTACTAAACTCTGTGATTGTTACCTTACCGAATGAATGTGGCTCTGACGGTCTGCGTTCTTGCAGTGATAGGTTAGTAGACTTATTAGCATAAAAGAAATTAGTTGCATTAGGTGTAATGATATCTACATTGTAAATATCTGTGTCATCATATTCTCTTGTTGACGTTTGCCAGTATCTCACTGCAATTAAACTGTTTTGTTCAATCGTATTATCGTAAATCACAAATGTATGACGTGGATCAGATTTGTACAATCTCACTTCATCATCTTGATTGCGGATAATATATTCATAAGCACGCCCAAAGATAGATAAGTCAAGTCCAATAGAACGGTTGTGTGTATCAATGTCATTTAAGTTATGTAGTCCGTTAATCTTCTCTTGCGTACTTTCATCTTCTGTTTGTACTTGTATCGCATGACCGAAACAATAACCATTAATAAAGTCTGCGATGTATGATGCAAAATCATGTGCTGCACGATTATCTGCTAAGTGTCTTTCTCTACGTCTACGATTACGCATGATATTGTAGTTAAGTCCTTGATAGTAATCATCAAGCATTTGTAATCTAGGTACTTGTGCTTCTAAATGATGACTAATACATTCACTGATGAAATCATAGTCATCTAGTATCTCGCTTAATGTACCGTCGTAACGATACGTTTCTACTGCGTCACGTCTATATATCTTATCTCGATGTTGTCGGTATTCTGCATCTCTTTCGAATTCATTTACTTTTAACAAGCGTTATCCCTCCTTATAACCCCATTGATTTGATTGTGCTAATGTTCTTCCTAACGTTTGCTTTCGTTTGTTTATGAGGTAAGTGGAAACGTTCTAGGCTATATCTAAGTGCATCGAGCAAATGGTTGTTAGCGTCAATTGGTTTATTGAGCCAATTCCCTTCTTTATCTTGTTCAAATGTGTAAGTATTCAGTTCTTCAATCGTATTTACACAAGTGGGATGAACATATATCTTAAAGCCTTGTATAAATTGAACGCCCTGCATGATTGAGCCTTGTCCTTTGATTGACGGTTTAATGTTAGGAATACCTTTACGCTTAATCTCTGCAATTAAACGTTTCTCAGCACTATCTGCAACAATAAGCGCATCTTTATACCCTTTATCTACATACATTTGATATATCTCATCAGTGAGCATACCTTTTTCATAGTGTTCGTCGTATATCCATAATTCTTTGTTTTTGATGTCTACAACGGTACTAATCAATGTAGTTGGATCGTGAGTAAATCCGAAGTCACTACCATGCGCTTTTTCTTGTGTCCGTTTGAATACTTTCAACCAGTCGAACTCTTTCACTTCGAAATTGTCAAATACAAGTCCTTCAGCTACGCCCCATTCACCATCACACACAATTCTTGCACGTCTAGGATTTGTTCTGTATAAGTCCTCATAACGTGCAATATCGACATCATCAAGCCATTCATTCACTCGATAGGTCGTTGTATAGGAAAAAGTATTGTTTAGCTTAGTATCTTCATCAAAGAATGTAGATTTAAGCCAGTGGCGCTCACTCCAAGGGTTGAATGTAATTGTAATCTGTTTAAAGAAATCTGGACTATCGACGCTACCACGAATACTTTCTACAAGTGTTGCGAATTTATCGTAAGTTTCAACTTGATACGCTTCTTCTATCCAACACCAACACAATATTCCTTTATCAACTGTAATTGATGTGATTTTCAAAGGATCATCAAGTCCTCTGAACAATATTTTTTGGCCAGTCGGTTTGTAAGTAATCTCTGGTAAACTATCGTTAAACTTAAATAAGTGGGTTACACCTAACTGGTTTGTAGCCCACTTCAAGTCTGTATATGTTGATTGTTTGTTTGTATTGCTAAAACGTCTAACTACAAGCAAGTTAGCCCATTCATATTCCATTAATCTGTATATAAAGTTGAGTGCAGTTGTCTTTGATTTCTTGCTACCGCGACTACCTTTTACTACTCTATAAAAGTTTTTGTTGTGCCAGAACTCGTTGTACCCGCCACCGATTGTTTTAGCGATACTTACTTTACTATCAGTCATCGGCTGGCACATCGTTTATGAAAGTTGGAGTAATTACTTCTGCCTCAACTTTGTCAGTAGGTTTATGTCCTGTTCTGTCTAAGATGTCACTTGCTGCGTTGTATCTAACTAACTCGCTTTTTGCAGTTAATAAATCTTCCATCGTCTTAATCGCTTTACCAGTCAGTCCTTTTAGTAGATTACGTTCAGCATTAAGTAACTCTTCTTGAAATTCTGGTTTCTTTTTCCATGCTATTATAGATTGAACAGACACCTTTAACTCTTCAGCGATTTGCTTTTGATTTAAGTTACCCTCCACCATTAATGCGATTGCTTTCAATTGTTTTGAGTTCATTCCCCAAATCACCTCCAATTTAAAGAAAATTAAAGCGTTTATACACTCATATCACACGTTTTAAATGTCATATCAGCATACAAAAAACCTACCTGAGTGTTCTCTCAGATAGGCATCAATATTTGAAAAGCTTAGGAAGACTTTTCCCACGTAACTAAATAGAAAGGAGTATGTTATGACTATTTCCGTAGCCACAATATCATTATATAGGCTAAGTTGACGTTATTTTTCCAGAACTTTTCCAAACTTAATGAATAATCCCTAACTCATCAGCTAAACGAGTTAATAAATCTTTTCTTAAATCATACGCAGTCGACTTACTAACGCATATCTCTTGTGCTACACCTGTAAGATTTAACGTTCTAGGTTTTTTGAAGTAATATAGTTCCATTAACTTTTGAACTTCCGGTGTACTAGAATGATATACTTCTTCAATTGCTGATTTCATTCTTGCCAATTGTGATAAACGTCTATCATTTACTACTCTTGTCGCTTTTATCTCCGTAACGCTTATATTACTGTGTACGTGTTCTCCACCGATATTTGTATCAGTTGGGTGCCACGGATTAAGCACTTCTTCACGTACACGCGCAATATCCTTATCAATATACTTGTAATTGCTTAATTCGCTTTCTAAATAAATCTGTGTAGAGCGTCTTAATGTCACAATTCATTCCTCCATTTTGCTTTTAACTATTATCCAAATGAGATAGGCAATCGGTATTAATACTATCCAACCTGTCATCGTTTTACTCCATTCAAATCTGTCTGATCACTCTCTCTAGCATAATCACTAGGCACTTCCACGTCATCTTCACTCTGCAACTTAACGATAAGTTCGTTAGTTAGATATTTGCTTAGTTCGTACACTGTGATAATGTACCATATTTTTAGTATGCGTTTAATCATTGTTATCCCCCTCAAATTTACTTAACGCCTCTTCCTTACTCTCTGCCTCCACAATAGAGAGAGTTTCGTTACTACGTGGTTTCTCAACATCTGTGTGAATGCGTCCTGTACTGTCTTTGAATTGGCGTATTAGGTATTGTGTCATTTGTTTAAAATCTCCTTTACAGTTTCTAGAATATCCTTATCCTTCGAGGTCTGATTGCTTAATGAATATTCCATTGATAGTTTTTCCTTTTCTTCCTTTAATCTCGTCATATGCATACTGTAAACACTCCTGTAAACTCATATCATGTTGTTGGGCCAATATGATTAATGTAACGACTGTATCGCCTATACCGTCTTTTAATGCATCCATTTGGCCACGAGATAATGCTGATGCAACTTCCCCAGCTTCTTCGTAGAATTTAAGTGCTTGTCTATCTGAATTACCATTGTGTAAATCTTTATCAATACTCCATTGTTGTACTTGTTCTACTAATCGATCTAATGTGTTAGTCATTTGTTTGTCCTCCTCGATAAATTCAACTTGATATAATTCCACTTTTATTAATTTGTTATCGTATTCAATAACCGCATAAGGCTCTTCTCTAAATTCGCACAAAATATCATACTCACGATTAGAAAAAACCCCATGAAATTTATCTCTAGTGATTTCATAAATACGTTTAGTTTCGATTGTCATTTACTTGTCCTCCCACTTCTCAAACACTCTGTTAAGATACCAGCGTGCTTTTTCTAAATCTTCTTTACCATTCTTATGATTAGCACGACTGATATATTTGATTGCATTACCGATACTAAATGCGAGTTCTGGTTTGTAATCTTTAGTAACCTGCTCGATAAAATCTATAATTTCAATATCGCCGTATGTGTAATGTGGTGGTTCATTTATAAAATCGACCTTACGTGTAAACGGTTCATTAATTCTCACAAAATCATCATTATCTGTAAGTGTAAATTTATAACCGCCTGCATTCTCAACCTCTGCATACCAAACTGTTTTCAAACCTTTTTCTTTTGCATACACACGATTGACTATGGCCGTTTGCATAGCAGTAACACCTTTAAATGCTGCTTGGAACTGAACAATATTATCTACTTTCAAATCAATTATTCTTACATTTTCCATTCCGCTACCCCCTCTGCACATTACCGTATTGATCTGTTTTGACTTTAACCACAAGATTATTCTGTACTAGATTTTTAAAATATTTACTATTCACTCTATGCTTAGCAACCTCGCGCTCTGAACGTTTAGCCCTAGCAATGCGTTCTTCTCTACGTTTACGTTTTAAAGCTCTTTCGTGTCTAATTTCAGCTTGTTGTATCTTATACAACTGCTTAGCCGTTAATTGCTTTTCGTTTCTTTCGTATGTCTGCACCATATTCATAAACTCCTTTGCCATGTATTAGTTCTGGTCCACGTAAGCCTTCTTTATATCTTTTACGCACTGTGCTATCAGATACATCAAAATATTTATATACATCACATAATCTGTAACGTTTACCGTCTAAATTCACTTTTATCATGGTGTCACTTCCACCCTTCTGATATAACGCTAACGTTTTCTACTTTTTTAATATCTAAGTGTTTGTCAAATTCGTTTGGGTACTTCTCTGCCATCTCAAGCACCTGCTCTTCCGTCTGCTTTTCGTTATCCGGAATAATGTAAGCGGTGCCTTCGATTTTGAATGTAACTGCTAATTTAGACATTTATAATTCCTCCACTTCCATAACTATTTTCGGTTCCTCTGCATATTGCTTAAAACTGTGTATTTCAACGATTTGGTTATCGTCTTTCCATAGATGATCATTCGCTGCATCTAACACAGTTTTGATTAAGTTATCTATATCAGGCTTAGTACGTTTGTACTGACCTATCGCTATCAGTTTCTGATTTTTTGACCAACTCTTAGGCGGTTTAAAATAAAAATAAAGCGACACCTTAAGTTGTGTATTCAACATCTTTTTAGGTAACTGGTTCTGTATAAACTTCTTATGCGCCGTATATGAGGTTGGCATGTATGTTTGAACAAATCTGCCTGTATTTCTGAAACGTGGACGAGGCGATCCAATAGGTGCCTCATACGTTTCGTTAAAGTTAATTTCTATCCGCACGTTGTCACTCCTAGAACAAGAATTCATCTATTGTTGTCTGCTGTTGTAATTCTTCTTTTCTAAATAATTTATGCTTACGTTTCATCTTTGCTAACTCATCTTTAGTTACAGATGTTTTAAAATGCTTATCACTCATTCCGCCTTTATTAGCAAGATAGAAAGTACCGTCATCTCTAGGCAGAACCCTAAGCATTTCCCAACCGTCGCTTTCATATAGGCTATATGCGTTAGGTTGATTTTTTATAAGTCCCATCGCTTTGCCTCCACTTCGTATCTTTTTCGATAATGTCTTTCACTTTTTCGTATTCATCGAATGGCGATATCTTATTCTCTTCCAACAAGCGATTGATAGCCCGACCAACTTCAATCAGTAACGTTCCGATAAGTTGATCATTGCTATAATCTTGTCGGTACATTGTTCCAAGTAGCTTTTTATATTCGATAACCGTCATGTCATAAACCTTTGTGTACGTTTGTAGTATTCGAATTCTATGACACCTGTTTCTCCGTCTTTATTCTTTGCGATATTACATTCAACAATCGACTTACCGAGTTCATCTTCTTCGTCTTGGTTATAATAATCATCTCGATAAAGAAGCATTGCTAAACTTGCGTCAGCCTCAATTCCACCTGCTTCTTTCATGTCAGACAACATAGGTCGTTTGTCATTTCGACTTTCTACACCACGACTAAGTTGAGAAAGTAATACGATAATTGCACCAGTTTCGTTTGCTATTATTTTTAAATCACGGCTGATTTTTTCAATGCCATTTCTACGGTCTAATTTGCTATCTGTTTCCATTAATTGAAGATAGTCGATGAATATCACCTGTTGCTTATCTTTGTTCTTCATGGCTTGTTTACGGACTTCCTGAGTGCTTACGTTGCTTTGTGAATTAACATCTATTTCAAGTTTTAATATTTCGCTTGCAGCACTTGTTAATTTAGTTAAGTCATCGTAGCTTAGATCTGTTTTTTTCTTAATACGTGACAGTTCAATTCCTGTCACAGTCGATAACATTCGTTCTAATATCGCTACGCCTGTTGTCTCTAAACTAAATAGCGATGTTTTATAACCCTGTTTAGCGATATTAAGCATCATCTGAATTGCAAAACCTGTTTTCCCAACAGATGGTCGTGCTGCGATAACTACTAGTTGTGTAGGCTCCAGACCACCTATTTTGTAATCCATAAGTGGAAACCCTGTTTTGATTACTTGCTTTGGTTCATCGCTATAAAGTTCTGTGATAAACTCATCTACGATTTGTTTAGTATTCGTTTCGTCATCTGCGCTTATCATTGACACTTCATTTAATCCGTTTAACATTTCTTCAAACGACCTCATAGATGGCGATTGATTGAATTCGTTGATAACATCATTTGCTTGTGATAATTGATAAGCCTCTAGTAAATTCTGTTGATAACGCTCAAATATGCCGTAACCGATAAAGTCAGTGTTATAAAGTTTTTGAATAGTGTCGAAGTTTAAAAACGCTTTGTTTTTAGTCGTTTCAAGATATATATCTTGGTGATCCACCTTACCTACTTCAAATACATATTCCATAAACACTCTGAAATCATCGTAGTAAAACATATGAGGTCTAACACGTAAGTTTTCAATCAGTTCAGGTTTCTTTAATAAACTTGAAATAATGGTGCTTTCGATACTTCTACGTTCGCTCATTATCCTGCACCTCAAACTCACGTAAACTTTTCTTGAACTCTTTAAGCAACTTTTTACGTTTTTCTACATACTCCGGATCATTTTCCATTCTCCAGCGATGTTCTTTATCTTTGTCAGTCGGCTTTTCGTATTTAAGTTTTTTAGGGTATTTCCTCATTATTCTTGGTAAATTAGGCGGATATGAGTTACCACTAGTAATATAGTTTTTAACTTCTTTAACAGTAGGTTCATAATCTCCATTTTCACTTAATACATCTATCCACGTTTCTAATTTAGATTCGTTAAAATCCATGTTGTATATTTGACTAACTTTTTCTATGATTTCTAATGCTTGTTGTTTTGTCATACTCATTGGTTAGCACCTAATTTCTCTTTCATGGAAGCAAATATATTTTCTGTTTCATTGCGTTTCTTTTTCTTAGGAGACAATTTAGTTAGTGCCTTTTCTTTAGTATTGATATCTTCCTTATTCCAGTTTTCCAATACTTTAATAAGATAGTTAATCCCTTTATCCTTTTCTTTGCAGTAATTAATAGCTACTGTAATTACTTCTAGCTTGTTATCTTTAAACTCATTAACAACCTCTTCTAATTGTTGTGCTTTCAAAGGACTTTGTATCATCTCTAATTCTTTACTAACCAACTGGAAAATTTGTGACGTGTCACTCTTATTATTGTTATTCTTATTATTGTTATTCTTATTATTGTTATTCTTAGTACCTACGTTTTGTCCGTGTACATTTTGTCCGTGTACGTTTCGTACGCGTACGAATTGACCGTGTACGAAATGGTGGTTAATTGTGTAAATTGTTTTACTAAAACCGTTGTTTGTTCTTTCTCGCGTCTTACTGATAATGTTTTTATCTAAAAGTTCTTTACGGTGCTTATAGAAACGCTTTTCACTTATATTCAATTCATGACATATTAGTCCGATACTAGGAAAAGCAGTGTCTTTTCCACCGGCATAAGAAGATAGATAACTATAGATTGCTTTAGCTTCAATGCTTAGGTTTTTATCTTTCAATACTTCTTTATAGACAGTTCCGTAACCACCAGTTATATCTATTAATCTGTCACTCATGAAATCACTCCTTTCAACATCTTATTTAGTCGATCGTCCACATCAACCCAGCTATCTGTTAAGTGATATTTTTGATTAAATGTATTCATTCCTATTTGGTGCTGTTCCGAATGATGAGAACGACATAGTGCTAATACTTGATTGCCTACATGATTTATCTTGTTGCGATTGCGCCCTTTACCTACTGCGTATCTATGTGCCAAATCAGAATGTGGTTTACCACAAATTACACAGTTGCGATTGACCGTTGACCAATATAGAAATGCTTTATCATTTTTGAGTAAGTTGCTTGTTTTATATGCAAGTGGAATATTGTTATGAAATATCCAGTCGAGAGTTACCTCTATAATTTGATTTGCTTGTGTACGGGAGCAGTTACTCAACGAAATGCGTTTATCGTAGCCATAGAGAAACGATACGTAATTTTGGAACATTTCCCTCATGTATTGCATTGGTTGCCCTGTATGAGCCTCTATGTCCTTTACAAGTGCAAATATCTTCCTGCGTTGTTTGTCGGTAATTCTGAAAGGGTCTACGACTTGCACATCGACTTCTACTTCAAACCCGTTATCAAGCAAGAGTGAAGTTTTGTTGTCTAGTTCTACACCCTCAATGACAACGGTAGTTGTACCGTCATCTTGAGTAATGTAATTTTTGATTTTAGCCAATTAAATCAGTCCAATCAGAAAGGTAAATCATCTATATTGTCGTCAACATTGTTGTTAGCGAACGGGTTATTGCCTGCTGGTGCTTGTCCTCTTTGTTGTTGAGGTTGGTTGTTTTGTTGATTGTTATTCTTTGGTTCTAAGAATTGAACGCTGTCAGCCACGACTTCTGTTACATATACAGGTTGGCCGTCTTTTTCATAGCTACGTGTCTGAATACGGCCGTCTACTCCAGCAAGTTGTCCTTTTGACAGATAATTATTTACGTTTTCCGCTTGTCGTCTGAAAGCTACTACGTTTATAAAATCAGCCTCTTGTTCGCCATTTTTATTTTTAAACGGTCTATTTACTGCTAATGTAAATCTTGCATTCGCTACATTACCTTCATTAAAATTTGGATCTTTCGTTAATCTACCTACTAAAATTACTCTGTTTATCATTGGTCATTCTCCTTATCTAATTCTTTAGTTATGTTGTCTAATTTGTTATGTGCTTCCGCTATTTGCTTTTTGCTCAAATTATTTATGTCAGAAATTTTTAACCATCTTTTTGTTTTTTCTACTGATGAATCTCCTCCTTTTTCATTTGCTAAATTCACAAATTCATTTATACGTTCCTCTAAAACTGTTATGTCGTCATCACTTCCACTTGGCGTTTCTTCACCTAGATATAAATAGTTGCCAAGTCCAAACTTAGCTGCACATTTAACCATGCATCGCTTAGTTGCTTTGTTAATATCAAATATTGCAGTAGCACTTCCTACGGTTACTGGTTTGTTTCTGTAATCTAAAACTGGTAACCATTCACGTTTAGTTACACCGAACACTGTTAATTCGACGCATACCATGTACCCCTCATTCGTTTTAAGGTAAGGTACGAAAAAGTTTTCGTTATTACTATCTGGATATGGGAATTCAATTACTCTCTCTGTATAATTTGGATCTTCTTTAGTTAATTCTTGTTGTACATACGCCCACGATAAATAATTTAAGTTTTGTTTTTTTTCAACGTGAGCGCTAACATCTCTACTATTTAATTCTCTGAACTTGTCTGAGAAGTTAGGTTGTTCAGCCATCGTTTACCTCCTCCAAATCTTCAAAATTGTATACTTTACGTGTTTCTTTTGTTTCGATTGTTGATACTTCAATCAAATGTTTATCCCAATCTATATCGATTTCATCTAAACCGTTAAATTTACGAGCATTACTTCTTAAAGCATTGTAATTAGCATATTCTTGAGCAGTAGGTTTATTAGTGATCCAGCGTCCAAAGTGATTATCTTTAATGCGATACTCTACTTCACAATTTAATATTGGCTCTTGCATTCACGTACTCCTCCAATCGTTTACCTGCTCTATCCGCTCTAGCATCTGCTCTTTGATATAGGCTAATATATAAATTGATATTGTCGTTTAAATCTTTGATATGCTCGTTAGCAGTGTCTAGTTGTCTTTTTAGATGTTTGTTTTCTAAACTAACTAACATTAAATCTCTACTGTCTTTAAGTAGGTTGTTATGTTCTTTTAAAGATATAGTTACCTCTTGCATATATGTGCCTCCCGTTATATGATTAAGATGAAATTTTTGTTAAGTGTTTGACTGTTAGTCGTTGCAGCGACTTTCAGTCTTTTTTTGTGCGTAATATAGTTTGTCAAAGAATAGATACGTTACTGTTGACGCAACTATTGCAAACGCTACTGCATTAGTGATGAACACGTTCATCATCATCGCTAAAAAAAATACTACGTTGAACATCATGCCGCTGATCAATACACTTTTATCTTCGTTAGTCATTTCTTCACCTCCTTGTAAATCTCTTTCTTATAATCTTTTAAGAACTTCCACATTAATTCAGCGTCGAAGTAATGAGATGAACTACCACCTTGACCTTCAAACCAAATGTCATTATCTTTGAGATATTTATTAAATCTAGGAACTTCTAATATTCTTTTAAATACTAAATACTTGCTCAACTTCGACTCTTTGATTAGATCTTCCATAGTCCAAAATGCAGGTAATGAATTACTTACCAATCTTTCAAATTCAACTTTAGGTATAAGAACATGAGTGTCGGGTAATGTGACTGTTATAGTTTGTTCCATTTATTAACACTCCTTTCATGTATAATTGAGTTATTAATATATAAGGTGGTATGTCTAATGGAATTTATCCAATCAACTTTGTTTTCTAATATCATTGCTGTAATTGCTTTGTTAGTAGCTATTGCTAGTTTCGTCTACGCTTATATGAGTAATCGTCCTAGTATCGAAATAAGCGAATTCTATACTGATCAACTAGATAACGAAAATGAACCGATAAAATTTGGTTTCGTTCTCGCGAATGTTTCTCCAAAAACAATCACTGTTAAAGAAATTAATTTACTTGATAGCAGTAATAAGAAATTAGAAAACATTCATGTACAAGTTCCAGAAGATGATTGGAAGAAATATCCTAATCCTTTTGCATCTCCGTATAGTTGTAGTCCTTTTACTGAAAATGAAATTTTTATTCCTAATGCGAAGATAGAATTTTCGTATCATCTAAAAGAACAACCGAAAGTTGTTGAAATTGTTACTGATAAACGTATTTATTACTTTAGTAAGAAACGTAAATTTAATTTTTAATGTTAATGATTAATGCTAATATCATGAAAATTACTGTTAGCAGCATACAAATATTTGTAAATAGCATGGTTCGAACCTCCTATTAGAAAAAAAGTTAATTTAGTATTTTTTGTATTTTCCATTATTTACAATTTTGGCTAATTGTTTTTCGTCTATTCCGACATTAATTCTTATAGTACGTTTCCTAGCACTTCTAATCTCCTCCGCCAAGATGACGATTAGGAGTGCTATTTTGATTGCTTTAAGTTTGTTCATTTCGTTTCACCTCCTTTAAAGCTTTTCTTGCACTTCTTTAATATCAACTTTTAATGCATCACAGATTTTTTTCACTGTTAGAAATCCGGGATTGTTATTTTCTAATTCAGCTGATCGGATTGTAGAATTCTGCAATCCCGTTAACTTAGCCAGTTGATAACGACTTAATCCCTTTTTCTCTCTTAAATCTTTCAAATTCAGCATGATGACACTCCTTATTGTCTATATCGGAATTTCGTTATATACTTATCTCAACCCCACATAAACTGGGAGGTGATGGCCTTGCTTATGCGAGGTTTTAAATCACCCTGTGGTTCTATAGATAAGTAAATCTAAATTTAGGGCATCGTTTGTTGTGCTCCATCGCCAACTGAGGCGTTAAAAAGGCATGCGCACTGTAAGGTAGTAACTTACGGGACGCTAGACTTTGATTGAACACCTAAGCTCATTACAGGGCTGGGGACGATACCAGCAAAACTTGAGCTGTTAGTCGTGGCGACTAGAATCAAACAAAATTTCCGTAGCACATGCTTTCCACGACAAAGTATGTGCTTTTTTAAGTTGTTTGTTCGATTGTGAGAGGTGGCTTTTAACCACCTCGTGTGGTAGAATTAAATTGTTAATTATTCTGCTAACTGCAATTTTTTACTTTTGTTGTGATTGTAAATTCGTACCAGCGTTTTTACAGTCGCAACTTTTTTTGTACTACCAGTAGCTCGACTATAATCTTCAATTTTGTTTTTGAAAGAAATCAAACCTTCTTGACTTAACTTTTTAACAATCCAGTTTCTATCTTGTTCTGGATATTCTTTGATGAACTGTGATACTCCGATCATTATCACTCGAGTATAATTTTTTCTTTGAGTACCTAATGCGTCACGAATTAAGCAAATTGTATCTTTAAGCAATTTTGGTCCTCCGTTGCGATATATTTCTTTAACAGTGTCTGCTGCTTGAATTGTGTAATTATTTGTATTTCTATCTACTGTAAAACCAATTTGATTAAGCGCATTTTCAATCGTTAAAGTTTCTTCTACGCCAGCAGCTAATTCACTTACATAACGTTCAGCAGCATTTGCTTTAGAACCTTCTTGTAATAATCTAAATGCAGTGGCTTCATCTTTTAATGTCATTCCAGAATAAATTGTTACTTCCCAAACTAATTCGCCTAGAATTTTTAATGCTTCTACTCTGTGTTGACCATCAAATATCCAAAGGCTTCCATCTTCTCTTTCAGATACTAGAATTGGTCCCATGCCGATAGGATTGAAATTTTTAACAATTTTATTTACTTTAGCTTTTGATACTGGTCGTTGATATGTTTCGTCTACTCCTAATTGATTAATTACTACCTTTTCTGATCTACTTGGGAAATCATTTAATTTTTTCATTATTTTGTTCCTCCATTTGTTTCAATTTTTAATCCAATTAACGAATATAATCTTTCGATTTTGAAATAAGCTTCTTTAATATCTTCAAAGTTTGTTTTTAAAGCTTTGTTTATTACTTTTTCAATATCGTTTGAATTCTTAGTGCATAGCGCTAAGTCTTGAAATCTTTTTGTTAAAGTTTGAGATTGAGCTAATAATTCTAATTCTTCATTAGGCACTTCACTTTCCACCTCTATTCGTTTATTTTTGAGGTTTTTTTGATACTCTTTGTTTTTAACTGATGGCAGTTCGTTATAAGCTTTATTCCAACCGCTATTTTCTTTGATGACTTTTTCATAAGTTTCAGGGTCTTCACGTTTAACTTTTTTCGCTCTAACTACTGTTGATTTACTAACACCAGCTAACTCTGCTAGTTCTTTATTTTCATGTACTGGGGTGCTATATTGATTAGTTTTAGGTTGTTCTATTACTACTGGAGTGTTACTTTCTTCACGCTTTGGTTCAGCTGAACCAAAGCGCTTGATATCTTGTTGTTTTTTCTTTTTATTAGTTTCAATTGCTGCTTTTTTTCTTTGTTCTCTAGCTCTTTCTTGAATATCGCTGATCAAATCTTTGGCATTTAACACTATGTTCAATCTTTGGTTAGTCGTTAAATTCCTACGTTCAACTGCTGTATCTCTTACAAATTTAAAAGCTTCGTCTTTTTCAAGATTTTCTCTAATAGCTTTAACTGTATTAATATTTAACTTTTCCAAAGCCTTAACTCTATGACGACCGTCCAACACCGTGTTATCCCAATTAATGTGTATCGGTGTATGTTGCCCTTGCGTTTCGATGTTCGTAACTAAATCATCAAATTCTTTTTCAGTCATTTCTGGAACGAGTTGGTTGATATCTTCATCGAATTTAAGTTTGTCTATTTCGACATTTTCAATTTCTTTCAATTATTCTCACCTCCTTATTAAGTTGTTTGTGGTTCTTTCTCTTCAACTAAAACGTATTTAAAATACGATTTATCTTTTAAAAAAATAATCTCATCAATTGAGACTTCTAACGTTTTAGCAATTCTAAACGCTTCTTTAGGTCTAATCATATCAGGATTATTCTCCCAAATATTATAAGTTGAAGATGATATGCCAAGAGCTTTAGCAAATGATTCTTGAGTATGTCGTCTTCTTTTTCGCCATTCTTCTAAAGTTAGCGTTTGATTAGTATCATTCATTTTGTTCCCTCCTTGCTTAAGAACTGACTTAAGTATATCGTATCTAAAATACGAATTCAAGTGTTTTTCATAATTTACTTTAAAAAAATCGAATTTTTATTTTTAATTATCGTATTTTATGTATTGAAATTACGATTTTTCATAGTATAATAAAAGTAGTTAAAAAATAACTATATAAGGAAGGTTTTT
Source organism: Staphylococcus sp. NWU MKU2 (assembly GCF_033283605.1). Lineage (NCBI taxonomy): Bacteria > Bacillati > Bacillota > Bacilli > Caryophanales > Staphylococcaceae > Staphylococcus > Staphylococcus sp. NWU MKU2. Next base: position 218,967 of record NZ_JAVSMH010000001.1, read on the forward strand.
GAAATGGCTTTTAAAAATTCGATAAAAGAAGTGCGTTTGAAAAACAAATTATCAAAAGTTGAAATGGCTAAAAAATTAGATGTTTCAGAAGGAACAATACGAATGTGGGAAAACGGTAAAAACGAGCCGAGAATGGGGATGGTTGAAAAGATTTCTAGTTTATTTAATGTTTCAAAAAGTTATTTGTTAGGTGAAGTCGAAGAAGTAGAAATGCCTAATATAAACACTCAATTCAAAGTACCTTACTACGGTCAAGTATCAGCTGGTAATTTCGAAACTGTGGAAGTAGATGCTAAAGAATTAGAAGTACCTGATATTGCTTTTAATGGTCGAAACCCTAAAGAATGTATTGCTTTACAAGTCAATGGCGATAGCATGAATAAAGTGTTATCTAATGGCTCGTATATCATTATTCACGATTACAGATGTAATCAAGATTATAGATTGAATAATAACGATATCTTAGTTTTGCGTTTGGGCGGAGAATATACTGTAAAACGAGTGAGACGAACAGAAACAAAATTACATTTAGATCCTGTCAGTTATTCAGATGAGTTTAAAACGAATACATATGATATTAACAATACAGATGAAATTGAAGTGATAGGTAAAGTGATTTATAACTATCAAATTTTTGAGTAATAAAGGAGAGGTAAGATATGAAAAGTGATTTCGAACAAGAACCTAAACACTGGGACGAATTAGTGAAAGTCCCAGTATATACTATGGAACAATTGGAACATATGGTAAAGAGCGATATACCGTTAACTGAAAATAAAGATGTTTATAAAGATTAACAGCACCCTAGTGGCGGTTTGATATAAATTATTTTGCCACACTACGGCAATTATGTTATTACGTTTGAACCGTTGAGAGTATTTAGGTTGCATGAGGTGTATTGAATTTATCTATTTTAAGGAGACTAGAATTGATAATTTTAAATTGCAAAATAAAATCAAGTGAAATTGTTTACGAAGTGAAAACGAATAAAAATAATTACTTCACCTATTCTTTACCTAAAGATATCACATCTCATAAAGTAAGACAGGTGCTTAAAATTATTGAGAGCAAAGTAGATGAAGACGAAGATTATTTAAGCAAAGGAGGTTGAGGGATGGAAGATTACCTTCGTGATAGGTTAGAAGATCAAATAAATTGGTATGATAACAAAAGCATGTCTTGTCAAAAGTATTACAATTTAAATAAGTATATACAAATTTTTGCAGGTGCATTAATTCCAGCAATAACGCCCTTTTCGCTAGTGTTTAATTCACTAGGTTTTACTGTTGTTACATCAGTATTAGGTTTGCTCATTGTAATTTCTCAATCTATTAGTAGTATAAAAAAATTTCATGAAAATTATATTCAGTACAGAACTACATGTGAGGTATTAAAGCATGAAAAATACCTATATTTAAACAATGTTGAACCTTATGACAACGAAAAAGAACCGATAAAACTTTTAGTTTCGCGTGTTGAATCTATTATCTCTAATGAGAATATTAATTGGCAAACAATGAGACAGGATATTAAGGAGGCAGAAAAATGTTAGGAAAATTATTTGTAAGTTATAGAGCTGATGACGAAGGTACACGATACAAAAATTTGTTAGTAGGATGGTCTGAAAATCCAAATAAAAACTTCTTCGATGTAAAGTTTGAGGATACAAGTATTGGAATAAGTATTAATTCTACAGATGCTTATTATATAAAAAGAAGAATCAAAGAGAAAATCAAAGACTCCGATAAAATTATATGCATTATTGGAGAAAACACTTGCAATTCTGAATGGGTAAATTGGGAATTAGAAACTGCTTATGAATTAAACAAATCAATTGTTGCAATAAAAATTGACAGACGCTATAAGTCACCTATAGAGATTTATGGAAAGAATGTTAATTGGGCATATTCTTTCACATATGAAGCTATTAAAAAAGCACTTCTCGAGGTTTAGTCGGGAAGTACTTCATATGTTTGGTCAAATATTTCAGGTTTAACTGGATACTTTTCACCATTAACCCCTGTTATAATCCAATCACCTTTTTCAGCTTTCATACGACCTTCTAAAGTATCGATGATCATAGCTTCTTTAGCTTTTTCTGCATTAACAACAACTGGTTTTTTTCTAACTCTTACTTTGGGAGACAAATTTTCACCTACTTTTTGATTTGATTATAACATGAAAACATTTATTTTTATATTTCTGGGTACTCCCACGTACCCTTATTATTTTTTAATCATTTAGTAGAACATACGTTCCTTTAAAAGAGGTGAAACACCACAACCAATACGGAAATATTATAGAAAGGATGGATTTTATGTCTGTTAAAAAGATTAAAGGCACTTGGACTTACGATTTCCAATATGAAGGAAAACGATACAGAAAAAGAGGGTTTAGAACTAAAAAAGACGCTATACAAGCTGAAAGAGAGTTATATATTGATCTAAGTAAAGGTGGTCAATTAGCAAACGATATAACCTTTATAGAATACTTTGAAAGATGGATTAAAGTAAATAAAGTAGATAGAGTATCTCAATCGACGCTAAACAGATATTATAGTGCTTTAAATGTGTTTGAAGAAAAATTCGGTTCTATTCTTATTAAAGAAGTTAGCCAATTAGGTTACAGAGAAATGCTCAAAGAATATGCTGAAGGTATGTTTTTAGGTGGTAGAAAAGAAGGTAGAACAAAAGAAAGTGTAAAAAAACTTAATAATTGTTTCTCTCAAGCTTTTAAAGACGCATTAAATGAAAGACTTATTTATAAAGACCCTACGTGGAATGCACCAATCTATGAGAAAAAAGCAGCAATGAGTGAAAAGCAAAAGTATTTATCATTAAAAGACTACCAATTATTAAAACAAACCGCATCTACTAAATCACATTTATCTTATCTAGCAATTTATATATTGATAGCAACCGGTGCTAGATTTAGTGAAGTTCAGAAACTCAAAAGAGTGGATATAAATAAAAGTCAAAACACTATCCACTTGAGAGGAACTAAGACTAAATCAGCCGACCGTCATGTAGCGATTACTTCTAAAGATATGAAACATATTATAGATGTGATAAGTTCTAAACCACTTCATAAAGACGGTTATATATTTAACACTGGTATTTCACTCATTACTAACAAAGCAGTAACTACTGCTATGAGAAATATATTGGCTAAAAACGAATTGAAAAGCGATTATGGACTTCATTCTCTAAGACACACACACGCTTCAATGTTATTAGGTCATGGTTTTAGTATACAATATGTTAGTAAGAGATTGGGCCATGCAAACATAGAAATTACATGGCGAGTATATAGCCATTTGCTTGATGAGATGAAATCACAAGAAGATGAAATGTTAGATTCAAAACTCTCTTTTTTCTAAAACCGACAACAAGTCGACAACGAAGTGCTTGAAACCCCTTATTTAAAGGTAACAGACAATCCCTCCGTTTCCGTCATTTTAAACCCTCCATTTATTGGAGGGTTTTTTTACATTTCTATTTTCCACTCATAAAAGCTAATTTACTCCTATTTCATTTTCAAATAAACTATTTATTAAATTATTAATTTACTCTTTAACATTAATTTTACGTTAGAACTTACATTAATTTAAAATATTAAAAAATTTAAAATTTAAAAATATTTTGTTCCATATGTCTAATTTATATAATATACTTATTTGTATAAAATATAAATTTTGAAGGAGAATGTTAAATAATGGCTGATCGACATTTTGAGAGCAATGAAGAGCAAAGACAATGGCAACAATTTCAAGATTACCAACAGCATAAGTCCAATAAGAAAAAAGGATGGTTATGGGGATGTGGTGGTTGTGGTGGTTGCCTAGTTTTATTAATCCTTATCATAATAGGAATATCAGCTTGTACTGCTTCTTTTAGTAATTCTAATAATAGTCTTAATTCTAATAATACTGAGCAACAAAGTTCAAATGATTCTGATGCTACTAGAGAACAAAAATCGGCTCTTAATAAAGCTAAGACATATTCTGATGTTATGCATATGTCTAAACAAGGTATTTATGATCAATTAACATCTGATGCGGGAGAAAAATTCCCAGAAGATGCTGCTCAATATGCAATTGATAATCTTAAAGTTGATTATAAGAAAAATGCTTTAGAAAAAGCTAAGGATTATGCAAATCAACAAGATATGTCTAATGATGCAATTTATGATCAACTCACTTCTAGTTACGGTGAAAAGTTCACGCAAGAAGAAGCGCAATATGCTATAGATCATTTAAATAAATAAAAATATAGCGGCTATAGGTTAAATCCTATATAGCCGCTTAGTTATATTAATAAGACATCAATTTTAAAATATCTTCTTTCTCAATAGCGCCGAAATAATGATAGAAATCAAACTCTTCCATAGCTTCCTTAATGTGATTGTAATCATGCAAAACGCCAACAAGTGCGTTCTCCAACTCTGTTACATCTCCTTCACCAAAGAAGTCTCCAAAGATTCTAGCATGTTCAATTTTGCCTTTTTTAACATCGAATTTAATTTGTACAAATCCTTTTTCAAATTTTTCATCTCGTTCAAAATTATACTTAGGATTTCGACCGTAGTTCCATTCCCAGGTACGGTATTTCTCATTACTTAATGCTTCTATATTCTTCCAATCTTCGTCTGTTAACTTATATTCTTCAACTTCATGTTCACCAAAAATTGTTTTTAGAATGATTTGTTTAAAGTCATCAATTGAAATCGATTCTTCTAAAAATTCATCGATATTTGCTACACGCTTACGCACTGACTTAACACCTTTAGATTGAATTTTTTTAGGATTAACTTTCAATGCATTTTGTACTTCTCCCAAGTCACTATTTAACATTAATGTGCCGTGACTAAACATTCTATCTTTAACTTTAACCATGGCATTCCCTGAAATTTTAGCTTGCCCTACTTGAATATCATTACGACCAGTCATTTCAGCATCTACACCCATTGATTGAAGTGCTTGTACGATTGGCTCTGTAAACTTTTTGAAATTATGGAAGCTATTACCGTCATCATCTGTAATAAAACTAAAATTTAGATTACCTTGGTCATGGTATACAGCGCCACCACCTGAAATACGGCGTATAACATGTATGTTATTTTCATCTACATATTGTTTATTAACCTCTTCTATAGTATTTTGATTTTTTCCGACAATGATAGACGGTCCATTTACATAAAATAGAAAGTAACTGTCATCCGAAGGTAAATGTTTTAACACGTACTCTTCCATGGCAAGGTTAATTGTAGGATCAGTAATATTATTATTACTTACAAATTTCATCTATATCTCTCCTTTGACTCTCTCGTATATGCCCTTAGTTTAGTTATGCCTTATATTTAGTTATTTTGCCAATTATTTACTCAATTTTGACATTATTTTCATAATTAAAATATTATTTGCCATTTTTAGCATATATTTGTTTATTATTATGCAAATTTTTAGTACAATATAGCCTAGTTATGAATTTAGGAGGACTCCGTATGACTGTTGCAGAAGTAGGAAATATCGTAGAATTTTATGACGGTTTAAGAGGCCGTGTTGAGAAAATTAATGACAATTCAGTTATTGTAGACTTAACAATTATGGATACCTTCAATGAATTAGACTTACCAGAAAAAACAGTTATTAATCATAAACGATATACTATCGTTGAATAAGAAGGTATACATTAAAATGAAAAATATATCAAAAGCTTTAATTTGGTTTATAGCAAGTTTCATTGTATTCCATTTGATTTTATTTGTTATGTGGGGAGAGCATCAAGAGTACTGGTATCTATACACTGGTATTATGTTAATTGCAGGTATTAGTTATGTATTTTACCAAAGGGACATAGAATCTAAACGACTTTTAACTTCTATCGGAGTTGGTATCGCTACAGGTATCGTCTTGGTTATAATACAATTAATTTTTTCATTACTTTCACCACAAATAACATATGCAGAACTTATTAAAGAATTATCAAGAACAGGTGTTTATTTCAAATGGCAAATGTTAGTGACGTTAATTTTTGTAATTCCTTGTCATGAGTTATACATGAGAACTGTTTTACAAAAAGAACTGACTCAATATAAATTGCCTACTTGGTTAATCATCTTGATTACTGCATTATGTTCTAGTTCTTTATTTATTTATTTAGATAAATGGTGGATAGTGGCATTTATTTTTGTAGCTCAATTAGTATTATCATTGAGTTATCAATATACACGTCGCATCGTAACTACCTCTTTAGGACAAATTGTGGCAATTATACTATTATTAATATTTCATGGATAAAAAACTTTTCTTAGTTAAAACTAAGAAAAGTTTTTTTGAAGTAATTTACAATTTAAATACGTTTACTTATATGAGTACTATTTTTAATACGCTACTGAAAAATTAGAGTCCAACTTTAAATAATAATCAGGTTGATTTAGCTTTTCAGCGATAAGTGAACTCATCGGTCGATCATATGTGGAATGAAGTATTGATTCATCTTCCAAGTATTGACGATAATTTCTATAACAATAATCTGTCATTGTAACTCTATGCTTTTCATCTAACTCAATATTTTTTATATTCACTCTATCAAAACGAGGCGCTGACATATCTACCTCATAATCAAATCCTTGCCACAATGTACATAATGTTTCATCAATAATAGTCATACTTAATTGATTTTGCTCAAATTGAATATAAGAATAAGTATATTCAAGCATCTTTTTAATTTGATGGCCTCTAAGTGTTATATCTATTGCTTTATCAGGGTGTGGATAAGCATTATAGACATCCTCATTAGTCACTATACCTTTTAATCCCTTTTCGCCATTTTTAGGCACGTTAATACAAGTAATATTATTCTCATAGGCTAAATGTAGACTATCATGTAATAATTGTATGAATGGGTGTGGACTACTTAGTAAGTCTTCCAAGCCATTAACCTGTAAATCGACTTTATTCTCTGAAACAATATCCTTTGACCAATGTTCTAAGGCTTTACGATCATAATACGTTGTCTCAAGTAATTCCTGATCTTCTGGATACTCACTTAAATTAATTACTGTAGATTCAATATTTTCTTTTTCGAACGAGTTCGTACGTTTTTTAAATTTAATTTTGACGTGTACTAACTCTTGAGCATCTTGTCCTGCTTGAACATATACTGTTTCAAAATCATTACCTATAATCGTTTGATGCTGGTGCGCTGTTATCATTAAATCGATCACACCTATTTCCTTCATTATTTTTTCCGCTTCATGAGAACCTTTTCTATGTCTTGTATTCGTTTGATTTATTTTATATAGTCCTCCATGATAGATTACAATTAAGAAGTCAGGATGTTCACTTTCATGTATATATCTAATCCAGCGTTTAGCAGATAATAGTGCTTTTTCAATACTAACCTCTTTCTCCATTTCAGCGAATTCGTTTTTCATTAATCCATCTGCAGTTAAACCTACAATTGCGATTCGAACATTATCGTATTCTTTAATTATATAAGGTGTTGAGAAATATGGTTCCTTTGTTAATGCAAATTCTATATTCGCAGATAACCATTGAAACCTTGATAGTGATACTGCTTTAGTCAAAAATGATAATCCAAATTTAAAATCATCCGGACTTATACCACTAGCATCATACTGCATAGCATTCATTAATTTAATCATAGGATGACGTTTATAAGGTGCGACAATAGCATAATAATGCGCTGCCAATGAGCCAGCTACATTTCCCCCACTATCTAATAAAATGACTTTATCATTGTTTTCTCTAATATTTTTAACATAGGTACCAGCACGATATATATTTGATCCAAAATCTCCATTCATAAAATGACTATGCATATCTGATGTTGCCAAGATATCTATATTTATATGTTCATTTTTCTCCAATTTACACACCCCTTATTTAAAGCTAGTTTAACATTTATTAATCTGTAGGTGCTATTTATTTCTAATCAAAAAAGCATTCTCAGAATTAATAATTTCTGAGAATGCTAATCTATTTAACCAATTTGAACACGTTCTTTAGGATAATGGTATTTATCCGGTTCCTTAAGTCCAGCTATCATAATAATAAATGAAATTAAACCAACACGACCTATAAACATTAATATCATTAGTATTACTTTAGTAAGTCCACTAATATCGTCTGTAACACCTAAAGATAGACCACATGTTCCAAAGGCTGACATGACTTCAAAGAATACTTGTAAAAATGTTAGATTTGTTTTTTCAGTAGCGAGAATAACAATCATACTTACAAATGTTAGAATTGATGCCATAGTAAATACGGCGAATGAACGTTGAATATCAACTACATGTATTTCTCGATTGAACACTTTTATAGCTGTTTTTTCAGCATTATTATTAAAGTTAATTACAAAGAGAATTAGTATCGCAAATGTAGTTGTACGTATACCACCACCAACTGAACTTGGAGATGAACCAATAAACATGAGGATACTCATTATTACATTCGTTGCATCACTAAAGTTTGTTACATCAATGGTTTGTAATCCAGCACTACGTGTTGTTGCAGATTGAAATAATGAATAGAATAAGGATTGATGCCAACTTAATCCTTTAAAAGCATGGTGATGTTCTAATGCTAATATGGCTAAAACACCAAAAACAAATAAAAATAGATATGTGCATGTAGTTATTTTGGTAAATAGTGAAAATCTAAAATGACTGACTCTATTCCTTACATATGCTCTGATTTCAAGTAATACAGGAAATCCTATTGATCCTAATACGATTAGAAACATAACAATCGTTTGAACAAAATAATCCTTAGCGTAAGGTATTAATGATTGCCCTGTGATATCTAATCCACCGTTAGTAGTAGCAGAGACAGACACAAATAAACCTTGCATGAGTGCATTTTTTAAATCTGGATTATCTCTATAGAAATAAAATGCTAATAACAGCGCACCTATAAATTCTATTGTTAATATCGTTTTGATGATTTCTAATATCAGCTTAACGGTTCCACTCATTGTATCTTTATTATTATCTAACATAATTAATTGGCGTTCGCGGATACCTATATGTTTCCCTAACACAACCCATAGTACTGTACCAATCGCCATGACGCCAATACCGCCTATATTAAGTATGATTAATATAATAATTTGGCCAAATGTTGAATATGTATCTACTATGTTAACGGGAGATAGTCCAGTAACACTAATGCCTGATACAGCAACGAATAGCGTATCGATTGGGCTAACATCAACACCATGTTTATGCACAAATGGGAGGTTTAATAATAAAAAAGCGACAACTATGGCTATCAAATAATATAAAACTATCCCCTGTTGAGGGCTAGATTTTTTAAGTAACTTACTGAAAATAGACACTCATTTGTCACCTCAACATTATTTCAATTTAATTTTTATCTCTTGAGATTTTCCTTCTCTATAAATTTTAGCCGACAATGTTTTTAAGTCTTGTCTATGATTAAAAATTATTTGTCTATACTGTAAATTATTTTGAATTGATTTACTATCTAATTCTACAACTACATCACCAATTTTTAAACCTGATTTTTTACCTAAACCATTTTCTTTTAACTTTTCTACTACGATTCCATTTTGAACATCTTCGGGTACTTTTAATAAATTTCTTTCATAAGGCAGTAAATCTGAAACATTTTTAATTCCAATACCAGTATTAGGATATTGAATTTCACCTTTTTTCTCTAATTCCTCAGCAATTTCACGTGCAGCATCTATTGGAATTGCAAAGCCCATGCCTTCAATATTAGGCATATTTATTTTTAACGATACTAAGCCTATTAATTCTCCAACTCTATTGACGACAGCACCTCCTGAATTACCTGGGTTAACTGAAGCATCAATTTGAAATGTATTAACCAATTCATCATTCTTATTATCTTTATCGAAGTCGACAGGTACTGCCCTATTTAATCCGGAAATAATACCTTTCGTCACTGTATTTTTAAAATCATTTCCAAGTGGATTACCAACAACTAGGATGGATTCACCTAGCTTTAAATGTTTTGAATGACCTATTTTAATTGGCTGCACGTTTTTATTTTTTATCGTTGTTTTAAGCACTGCAATATCTGACCACATATCACTCCCAACGACTGTAGCAGTAGCTGTTTTATCATCATCATATGTAATGTTTACTCTTTTATTACTTCCAACTATATGTGTATTAGTTAAAATAAAAAAAGTATCGTCTACAGCTTTGTAGACGACACCTGAACCAACTTCATTATTTGAGTTTGTATTTGTTTTATCAATTGTTTGTGTTGTTATGTTCTTAGGTGTGTCATTCTCAATTGTTACCACTGATTTAACAGCTGTTTCTGCATTCTTCATTGTTGATGTGTATTTCGTATCATTGTTACTACTTTGTTCAATACTACTATTTTGATTAATCGTTGAGATAATTGCACTAATTAGTATAACAATTAATATGATTGCAACTACTATGACTATTTTAAGCCAATGTAATTTTAAAAAGTCTTTTACTTTGTCCATCGTATCATTGTTCTTAGGCTTATCTTCTGAGTGTTCATTTTCTTCTGACTTATTAGAATGAGCTAAATTTTGACTAGATGCTTTCTTTAAGTCTTGATTATCTTCAACTTTATTATTTTTATCTTTAGTATGAGAATTTAATTCCTTGTTAGAAGTTTCATTAGAACTTGCTTTTTGTTCTTTTTGTTCTTTTTGTTCCTTTTGTTCAATTTTTTGATTTTTATTCGTTTCTAAAACGTCTTCCGATGATTCTTTAGTCTCTTTTTGTTTTTTAGTTTGTTCACTTTTATCAAGATGATTAACTTCACTTTTATTAATATTAGCTTGTTTTTGTTTTCCTTTATTCTTTTCAACTCTACTATATTTTGGTTCTATTTCACCATGTTTGGAAGAGGTAGAATTATTGTCTTCTTTCTCCTGTTTTTCCACTTCGTCAGTAGGTTTAGTTAACTTATCATTATTTTCTTTATGTTCATTTTTTAGTTGTTGCTCTTCAGGTAGTGTTAAATGATGCGTGTTAGTATCATTTAATTCTTGATCAGATTCATTATCAGATCGTAATTTAGCTAGATGTTGTTGCTGGTGAATTTCTTCTTGTGTTAATTTCTCAATTCTTGCTTTTCGCATGTTATCTTTAACACGTTCTTCATTAACTTTTGCTTGTTCTTGCTCTTTTTTGGCAAGTCTCTCACGTTGTTCTCTCTCACGTTCTAATCGTTCTTCGCGTTCTTCATTATGGAAATACTCATGTCGTTTTCGACGATACTGTTCACGTGGTATTACGTGTTTTTTATCATTATCCAAAGGTGTCCACTCCTATCGACTAACTCACAATCTATCATGCTAACGTTAAATTATGTTTTGTGGTTGTGGCTTTAATTAATTTATTCATTAACTAAAGTTTAATATCAATATCGCCAATTAGCAATGAATTGAAGGTTCAAAATTGAATTTTTCTTATCAAATCACTAAAATGCACAATTTATAATAATAAAGCCTTTTAAACTTGATGGTACACATCAAATCTAAAAGGCTCAATCACTTATTTAATACTATTTATTGGCTTTCTTCTTGTTGCTACGTACTGACGTTAACCAACCGATTACGACTAAAAGAATCATAACTGTCCAGAAGATAGCTTGCCATAATGTACTATGAGGGAAATGTTCAGGTAAAATACCTATATCTTCATGAGCAAGTACTATAACAACTAATTTAATACCTACCCAACCTACAATTGCGAAAGCAGCTCCTTCTAATCCAGGATATTTATTTAGTAAGTCAACAAACCATGTAGCGGCAAAACGCATTAGAATAACACCGATCATTCCGCCAATAAACATTACTGAGAATTGACCTAAGTCCATCCCACCAAAATGAATGCCGACTTTAGGTAATGTAACAGCAATTGCCATCGCTGCTAACATTGAGTCAATTGCAAAAGCTATATCTGCAAATTCAACTTTTAAAACAGTGCCCCAAAATTGCATAGGTCCAACTTTTTTCTCTACGCCAGACTCGTCAAAATGATGGTCGTCACCCTCAGGTTGATCTTCATGTTTTTTGTGGAAGAATTGCCAAAGATTTCTTATTGACATAAAAATTAAATACGCGGCACCAAGTGCTTGGATAAACCAGAAATTTGCGATAACACTAATTAAGAATAAGGCAAGAAAACGGAATACAAATGCACCTAGCAAACCATAAAATAACGCTCTTTTACGTTGTTCAGGTGGTAAATGTTTTACCATAACAGCCATTACAACCGCATTATCAGCTGCTAATAGCCCTTCTAAAAATACAAGAACGAGAATTACCCATAGGTAGGGTAAAATTAAACTCGGATCCATAGTGGACAGCTCCTTTTTGTTTTAATACAAATAAAGAGACCTATGCTAAATAATAGCAAAGGTCTCACTTAGCAAATAAATGCCCACTTTACCGGAAGATAATACTTCGTAATGACGATAAAGCGCTAACCATCATGTAGTTGATGGTCTTCAAGTTACTCCCCTCTGACAAATTGTCATAGGTATTCATTTGTTAAGTGTATTATACACTATACTTAATATAAATAAACAATTAACGTTTAACAAATTGTCTATTTAAAGAGATATTTTTAAATACCCATTATTTTCAATCATAATCTTATAAAAGACTATACAATTTAATTTCTGGGAATTTTTCTTCGAACCAACGTGTTGCAAATTCATTTTCGAATAAGAAGACGAAATTATCATATCTATCTTTCACTAATATTGAACGAGACGTGTTCATTTTATCTTGAATATCATCTTCGTTTTCAATCCAACGCGCAATTTTTCTACCAACAGGTTCCATAACAACATCAACGTTATATTCATTTTTCATTCGATGTTCAAACACTTCAAATTGTAATTGACCAACGGCACCTAAAATAATTTGATTAGTGTGAAGCGTTTTATAATATTGGATTGCTCCTTCTTGAACAAGCTGTTCAATTCCTTTATGGAAATGTTTTTGTTTCATTACGTTTTTAGCTGAAACTTTCATAAATATTTCCGGTGTGAATTGAGGTAAATCTTGGAAACTATATTTTTGCTTGCCACCAACTAAAGTATCTCCAATTTGATAATTACCTGTATCATATAAACCAATGATGTCTCCAGCTACTGCATGGTTAACAGTTTCTTTATCGTCAGCCATAAATGATGTTGAACGCGTAATTTTTTGTTTTTTGTTCGTACGTTGTAATGTTACATCCATACCACGTTCGAATGCACCACTAACAACACGCATAAACGCAATTCTATCACGATGTTTAGGGTCCATATTAGCTTGAATTTTGAAAATAAATCCAGAAAATTCATCGTCAAATGGGCTTACTTCAACTTTTTCATTAGTCTGACGTGCATTAGGCATCGGTGCATGATCAACATATGCATTCAAGAAGTTTTGAACACCGAAGTTAGCTAATGCAGAACCAAAGAACACGGGTGTTAATTCACCATTTAATAGCGCATCATTATCAAACTCTTCACCCGCTTCTTCTACAAGCATAAATTCTTCGATAGCTTGAGCAAATGCACTGTCATTACGAATAGCATGCTCTTCTTGTAGTTCAAAATCATCATCTAAATGTAAAACATTTTCTTCATCTCTAAATGGTTCTATAGATTTAGACTCACGATCGATAATACCAAAGAAATTTTGACCCATACCAATTGGCCAGTTCATAGGGTAAGTATCAATGTTTAATGTTTCTTCAATCTCATCTAATAATTCAAATGGCTCTTTACCTACGCGGTCCAATTTATTAATGAATGTAAAAATTGGAATTCCTCTCATTTTACAAACTTTAAATAGCTTTAAAGTTTGAGGTTCAATACCTTTGGCACAGTCAATAACCATCACTGCACTATCCACTGCCATTAAAGTACGGTAAGTATCTTCTGAGAAATCTTCATGCCCTGGTGTATCTAATATATTAATTTTGTAATCATCATAGTCAAATTGCATCACTGAACTCGTTACTGAAATACCACGTTCTTGCTCCACTTTCATCCAGTCACTAGTTGCAAATTTACGTGTTTTTTTACCTTTAACTGTACCCGCTTCTCTAATTGCACCACTAAAATATAACAACTTCTCAGTCAGTGTCGTTTTACCAGCATCCGGGTGAGATATTATGGCAAACGTCTTTCTTGATTCAACTTCTTCTTTTAAACTCATCTATTAATCTCCTTTAAAATCATTCACAATCCAGTTTGTTAAATTTAAAGCAATTTTGTTTGCTTCATTTTCCTCGATAAAAGCAAATAATTGCATTAACAATTCTTCTTTGACATCATTACTGTCCATATTCAAATCAAGTTCTATTGCCCAAAATATATCTGGAATAGCCAACATGATTTGATTTTTATCTTCAATTATATATAAGTAAACATTAACAATTTCGTCATTTATAGATAATTGTTTAATGTTCACTTGGTCCACCGCCAAATTTTTTGTATGCCGCTTCAAGTCCAATTAAATCATCTCTATGTGGCACTTTAATATGTCCAGGCATGATTTGATAAGGTTCTCTTCCTTTAGAAGCTAATACTACTGTATCGCCCGGTTCAGCTATATCAATGGCATGTTTGATCCCTTCAGCTCTGTCATCAAATTCAACATAATTATCATGTGTTGCGCCTTTAGCTAGTTCAGCAGTCAACATTTTAGGATCATCATTAGCAGGATTATCTGGCGTAAATATTACGTAATCTGCTCTACAAGCTACTGCGCCCATTTCAGGTGTTTTAGTTAAGTCACGTTCTCCAGCCATTCCAATTAAAAAGATTAATTTTTGTTTCACGAAGGGTTTTACTGCATCTATAAGTTTATTCATTCCGTCAGCAGTATGCGCATAGTCAATAATTAAATCAATTGGTAGCGAAGGATCTAGAACTTCCAAACGCCCTTCAACTGGCTCTAAATTCTCAACTACTCTGACGATATCTTCCATAGATGTTCCTTTACTCCAGACTGCAATCATGGCAGCCATAATATTTGAAATATTAAATTTACCTACATATGGTGTTTTAACACTGTAAGTTCCTATAGGCGTATCAAAATCAAATTGAACACCTTGTAAAGATTCTTGAATATTTTTAGCCATAAATTGAGCGTCATGGTCTATTCCATATGTAAATATTTCATATGGTGTAACTGATGCTAAATATTTGGAGAAATCATCATCATTATTTAAAACAGCATATTTCTCTTTCGATAAATCTTCTCCCAGTTGACTAAATAACAATGATTTAGCATGTCCATAGGCTTCCATTGTGCCATGAAAATCTAAATGGTCTTGTGTTAAATTTGAGAATATCGCAACATCAAATTCTACACCTCTTAATCGCCCTAGTGATAAACCGTGACTAGATACTTCCATAGTCATAGCTTCCGCATTTTCATCAACCGCTTGCTTAATCTTTTTAGTTAAAGACACTGTTTCTGGTGTTGTATTGGCACCTTTAGTTTTATGTTCATTTATTTGGAAACCATTTGTTCCTAAATATGCGCTTCCTTTACCTAAACCTCTATAAATAAGATGAATCATAGTAGCAATTGAAGTTTTGCCATTAGTGCCTGTCACACCTATTGTAGTTAATTGATGGCTAGGATAATCATATAAAGTATGTGCTAACAGGCTAGCAACTCTTAATGTATCTGGTACGATAACCTGCGTCACGTCACCGTTAATGTCTTGTTGATGGTTAACCACAATGACTTTTGCACCTTGATCAACAACATTTTGACAAAATTTATGGCTATCAACTGTATAGCCTATTGATGCGACGAATATACTCCCTTCACTAGCGGTACGTGAATCTGTAGTGATATCAGTAACATTTATATCTAAAGTGCCTATTACTTGTTTAACTCGTATTTTTTCGAACAACTCATTCGCATTCAAAATGTATCGCTCCTTTTTTTACAATAAATTTATTATACACGTTTTGAAGTTGTTGATAAATTTATAATCATTAAAATATTGATTAGATTTAATACGAACTTGATATGTTTTACACCTCAAACTAAAGATTTCATTAATATAATTGAAGGAATTATTAATTAATAGTTAATTATTTTAAAATTTCCTATATATATCACTTTAATTCAATACTTTTAAATCTATTAATGCTAGGATAGTTATATAAAGATGATGTTAACTTCCTTAATATGCTATAATGCACTATAAATGAATTTTATACTTTCAATAAAGGGTATATATATTATGATAACTATGTAAGTATGTTTATTGCTACTATAGTTAAATCAGAATGCGTTATTGCGTGTTTTAAATTTAAATTAATGGAGGGTGACTATTAATGGTTACTCAAAATAAAAAGATATTGATTATTACCGGCTCATTTGGAAATGGACATTTACAAGTGACACAAAGTGTTGTTAATCAACTCAATGAAATGAACTTGTCTCATCTATCAGTTATTGAGCATGATTTGTTTATGGAAGCACACCCAATCTTAACTTCTATTTGCAAAAAATGGTATATCAATAGCTTTAAGTATTTTAGAAATATGTATAAAAACTTTTATTATAGTCGCCCTGATGAATTAGATAAATGTTTTTATAAATATTATGGATTAAATAAATTAATCAATCTACTACTTAAAGAAAAACCAGACTTAATCTTATTGACATTCCCTACTCCAGTAATGTCAGTGCTAACAGAGCAGTTTAACATAAATATTCCAATCGCAACTGTTATGACAGATTACCGTCTACAAAAAAACTGGATAACGCCTAACTCTCATAGATATTATGTAGCTACTGACGATACCAAACGTGATTTCGTCAATGCTGGTATCCCTGCTTCTGATATAAAAGTGACTGGAATACCTATTTCCGATAAATTTGAATCTGACATCGATAAAGTGGCTTGGTTGAAGAAACATAATTTAAATCCTGATAAACCAACTATTCTGATGTCTGCCGGGGCATTTGGTGTATCAAAAGGATTTGACTATATGATTGATAACATCCTTCAGAAAAGTCCACAATCACAAATCGTAATGGTTTGTGGTCGTAGCAAAGGGTTAAAGCGTACTTTAGAAATGCAATTTAAATCATATGACAATGTCCTTATTCTAGGATATACAAAACATATGAATGAATGGATGGCATCAAGTCAACTTATGATTACAAAACCAGGTGGCATTACGATTTCCGAAGGTTTAACACGTAGTTTACCAATGATTTTCTTGAATCCGGCTCCAGGTCAAGAGCTTGAAAATGCATTATATTTCCAAGATAAATCATATGGCAAAATCGCGAATACACCTGAAGAAGCTATAGATATTGTTTCTGATTTAACAAATCACGAGTATCGCTTACAAGCTATGACTAATAAAATGACTGAAGAAAAGGTTAACCATTCAACTTATAGACTATGTACCGATTTATTAAATATCTTGGACAGTTCATCACAACAACAAGAAATATATGGAAAGGTTCCTTTATATGCCAGATTCTTCGTTAAGTAATAAAGGAATTAGTAAGAACTTCAAGATAATGCTCGTTATTTTGTTCTTAATGGAGTTTGCACGGGGAATGTATGTATTAAGTTACGTTAATTATTTACCAACCGTTACCTCTATTGCTGTTGCAGTGACTTCAGCGGCATTATCAATTCACTTTATATCCGATGCGGCAACGAATTTTGTCATCGGATTTCTTTTGAAAAAATTTGGTACTAAGCTAGTATTAACCTTAGGTTTTTTATTAGCTTTTATTAGTTTATTCTTAGTCATTTGGTTCCCAACTAATCCAATAGTTATCATTTTTAGTGCTATCATGTTGGGTATTGCTGTTAGTCCTATATGGGTTATCATGTTATCAAGTGTAGAAGAAGCACAACGTGGTAAACAAATGGGCTATGTTTACTTTGCTTGGTTATTAGGGTTACTCGTAGGATGGGCATTTATGAATGTTCTAGTTAAATTACATCCTACTCGATTTGCATTTATGATGTCACTTGTTGTAGTTATTGCATGGGTATTGTATTATTTTGTTGATATTAAATTAACAAATTATAATACTAAACCGGTTAGTGAACAATTAGGACAAATCGTTAATGTTATGAAACGTCACTTAGTGTTATTCCCTGGTATTTTATTACAAGGTGCTTCTATTTCAGCATTGCTACCTATACTACCTACATATGCTACAAAGGTAGTAGGCGTAAGTACTATTGAGTACACCATTGCCATCGCTATAGGTGGTGCCGGTTGTGCCTTTTCAATGCTATTCTTATCTAAGATTATTGATAAAAATAGTAAAGGCTTTATGTATGCAGTTATTTTTACAGGTTTTATACTATTCACAGCATTTATCTTCGGTTTATCTTTAGTAACAAATATCCTTATCGTTTGGATTGTAGCGATATTTATAGGTTTAATGTATGGGATATTATTGCCTGCATGGAATACATTTATGGCAGGACAAATCGATCCCGCTGAACAAGAAGAAACTTGGGGCGTATTTAATAGTGTTCAAGGATTTGGTTCTATGATAGGTCCTTTATTTGGAGGCTTAATCGCTCAGTTTTCTAATGGTTTAAATAATACATTTTATTTTTCTGCAGCAATCTTTTTAGTATTAGCGATATTCTACGGTGTTTATTTTGTAAAGTATCGAGGCAAAGCAAATCGTTTCTAATAAAAAGTAGATAAAATACTAAAAATCTAGTTAATGTACATCATACACTGTACATTAGCTAGATTTTTATTTTACATATTATTTAATTTTACGCTAACTTGAAAGTATCAATCACTTTCCATTTATCCTCTTCTTCGTCATAGCGTAATAATGAAAGTTCTTCAATTTTTTCTTTAAGGTCTACCCCTACTAATTCTACTTGACCAAATATATCCTCGAATTCTTGGCTTGTTAAACCTTGAGCAATCGTAAAGTGTGGCACGAATGGATGCTCAGCTTCACCATGAAAATCTTCAGTATTAAATAAATTGAAAAGTTGTTCTAATTCATCAGTTTTAGCAACTTTAAAATAAATTACATTGTTAGTTGGTTTAAAGCTTGAAGCTTTTGTAGCATGAACATCTACAGGTCCGAAACCTTCTAATCTTTTTTTCACTTCTTCTTTTACTGAATCTAATTCATCATCATTGATTTCAAAGTGTGATTTGATCGTAATATGAGGCATGATACGTGCATACTCAGTATCATAACGTTTACGATAACCATTCACTTCATCTTGAAATGATTTTGACGGAATTAATGCTAATCCTATATTCATTGAAATTCCTCCTTTGTTTAACATATTACTATTATAGCAAAATTCTATATATTACGTTATTAGTTAGCAGAATTTTTTGAAAAGGTTTACAATATCTAAATATTTTATTTCGTAGTATTGTACATTAAATGATCTCAATTAAATCTTGGCATTGATGATCCTATTAAAAATACAAGTAATTAAACCTCATTTGACTCTTGTGTAATTACTTCATCGCTTAAATAATATTTAAGTATGTCTGATAATAGAGGTTTCCAAGATTTCCAGTTATGTCCACCCTCAAATTCTAAATAATGATATGTGAGCTCTTTGTCTTTAATGACTGTTGCTAAATCTCTATTTGGTGTTAAAAAGTTTGCACGTTCTCCAGTTGTTGGCAAAGCAAAATCTTCTTCTTCTAAACCAATAGCGTGCCAAATAGACAATTCACTATATTGAATACACTTATTAAATTTATCTATTACAGTTTCATCTGAATGCGGGCTAAGCATTGCTACTTGACTAAAAATAGTTGGGTAAGTCAAGGCGGTTAAAAGTGCTATACTACCAGCAAGACTATCTCCAATTAAAATTCTGGCATTACCTACTTTATAAGTTGGAAACGTCTTATCAATAAATGGTAGCAACTCTTTACCAACAGCTTGTACGGTTTTATTACTTCTAGTACCCTGTGGATGAAATTCTTCTCTACGTTTATCAACATCTTCATAATGAAATCCAACTATAATGGCTCGTTGAATTTCATCTTCTCTTCTCAACCGTTCATATTCACGTTGAAGTCTTCCAAATTTTAAAAAATCTAACCCGTCAAAACATATAATGACTTGATACTTAAATAATTCAGAGTAATCTTCAGGCAAATATACTGATAATGTAACATCTCTTTCTAAGATATTACTATGTAATATATGTTTATTAATTTTGCCTGCTTTAAAATTCGACATGACATTGACGCCCCCTAAATAGAATATACTTATTGTATCAAGATAATGATGACTTTTAAATCTCTGATAAAAATCTAATGTTTCATACTTACGAAATTTGGTAATTTATACATAGTTATAACACTTTTTTCAAAATATGGCTCTTTATTTATTAATTACATTATTAAATATGAACTCCATTAATCTCAGTGTATCTCTTTAGAAGTTAAAATTTCCCTTTTTAACGCGTCTTAATTGATATATACTAATTAAATAATGAACAAATGAAAATAGGAGGACGTAAGCTTATGCTTAACAAAGTTTGGTTCCGAACAGGAATTGCCCTAGTTATCTTGTTCGTGCTAATTAAATTGTTTATGGAAGTACAAAGTGTTTTTGCACCTATTGTAACCATTATCGGTTCTGTATTTCTTCCATTTATGATTAGCGGATTTTTATTCTATATCTGCTTACCTTTCCAAAGTATTCTTGAAAAGTGGGGTTTCCCTCGTTGGGCAAGTATCACTACAATTTTTATTGGCTTAATTGCTATTATTGCTATCGTAGTCGCATTTATAGCACCAATTATTATCTCTAACGTGAATAGTTTAATCAAAGCAACACCATCACTGCAAAAAGAAGCTGAGCATATTGTTAACTTCTCACTTACGCAAATGGATAAACTTCCAAGTGATGTAACAGATAGAATTAATTCTGCTGTAAAATCAATTGGTGATAGTATGACTGGAATTTTGGCTAATTCATTTACATACTTAACGTCATTTATTTCAACTGTCTTCTTACTTATCATGGTACCGTTCTTCTTAATATACATGTTAAAAGATCATGAAAAATTCATTCCTGCTCTTGCTAAATTTTTCAAGGGAGAACGTAAAGTATTTGTAGTCGACTTAATGAAAGATTTAAACTTCACATTAAAATCATACATTCAAGGCCAAGTGACTGTAAGTGTTATTTTAGGGGTCATTTTATATATTGGTTATACCATAATTGGTTTACCATATACACCTTTATTAGTACTATTTGCTGGTGTAGCTAACTTAATACCTTTCTTAGGACCATGGTTATCATTTGCACCTGCAGCTGTGCTCGGTATCATAGATAGTCCTACTACATTTATTTGGGTTTGTGTTGTTACATTAATCGCTCAACAACTTGAAGGTAATGTGATTACACCAAATGTTATGGGTAAATCTTTAAGTATTCACCCACTTACAATAATTGTTGTTATTTTAGCCGCAGGAGATTTAGGTGGTTTCACACTTATTTTAATTGCCGTACCACTCTATGCAGTACTTAAGACTATTGCAAGCAATGTCTTTAAATATCGTCAACGCATCATTGATAAAGCTAATAGCGACGTTAAAGACTAGATTGATATAAATTTAAAAAACTTTCAGGAGTGAACTTGAATTTACAATGAATTCAAGTTCACTTCTTTTTGTAAACATAAAAAAACTTGGTGCTATACACACCAAGTAATTGAATTAATTTATTATTTTATTGCGTGGAAACCACTATCTACATGGATATTCTCACCAGTTACGCCACTTGAGAAATCACTCAATAAGTAAGCAGCTGTTTTACCTACTTCTTCTTGATCCACGTTTCGTCTTAATGGTGCACGTTCTTCAATCTCTTTAAGGATTGTGTTGAAACCACCAACACCTTTAGCACTTAATGTACGAATTGGTCCAGCAGAAATAGCATTTACTCGAATGTTGTCCGGGCCTAAATCATAAGCTAAATATTTAACATTAGCTTCTAAACTTGCTTTAGCTACACCCATTACATTATAGTTTTGAACGGCAAATTCACCACCAAGGTATGTTGTTGCAACAATACTACCACCGTTTGGCATTATTTTCTTCGCTTCGTGCGCAACAATTGTTAATGAATATGAACTGATATCTTGCGCAAGTAAGAAACCTTCACGTGATGTTTCAGAGAAACGTCCACGTAAGTCTTCAATATTTGCAAATGCGATAGAGTGATATACGCCATCAATATTGCCTACTTCTTCTCCAATTTTAGCGAAACCATTTACTACATCTTCATCTTTTTGAACATCGATTTGATATAATTTTGGATCTTCTTGGTTTAATTGTTCTAATAATTTTTCTAACTCTTTGCGGCTACGGTCTTTACGATATGTGAATACAAGTTTAGCCCCTAATTGATCTAATACCTTTGCAACGCCAAATCCGATACTACGTTTATTAGCAATACCCATAATTACGAAGGTTTTATTTTCAAGATTAATCATTCGAAATAACTCCTTAATCATCGTTTTTTATATCTTAATCTCACTGTACAAACAATGTAGACTAATCTAACGTTATTATTTTACCATTTTTGCTTCATAATGATAAAGCAATATTATTACCTGGTCATATATGAAAGCCTGGTACATAAATAATATCATAATGCTATTTTTCAAATTCGCAGAAGCTAAATGAACTGAGAGAGCGCCAAAAAATTGCGTATTCTCAGTTATAGACATCCTTTCGAGCGGGGCCCTAGCAAAAAAGATTTTTATAAAGAAATTCTATAAGATAAGCAAATTGGGGTGGGACCATGAATTTAAAAAGAATTCTGTCCCACCCCTGACGCCTGTTTTTAATTTTTTCTAAATCAATAATAAAATTCTAGATCTGATTTTAATTCATCTACGTATTCTTTTGAACCCGTTACGATAAGTCTATCTTTATATCTAAGTTGTGTATCACCATGAGGCACGATTGATTCATTATTACGAATAATTCGAACGAAGATAATATCTCCGCCAAATGGGAAATTACGTAGTTGAATATTTTCATATTGATGATTTAACATTTCAATTTCATACAATGATGTTTCAACATTGCTTAAAATGTTTAACATATTTGGTGTTTCAATTAAGCCTTGTAGGAAGATTTTATTACTAATGAAATTACTGAATACTTCAATACCTTCACCTTTCATTTCTTCATCTTCGTTACTATTTTCAAGTCGACAAATTACGCGTTTAACATCATGTGCTTTGGCTAATTTTGCCACATCACGGTTAAGACTATCATCATTAGCAGAACAAACTACGATGTCTTGATTGAATAACCCTAATCTTTCTAGGAGTTGTTCTTCATAATTCGCTATTTCTACAACAGTTATATGGTCAGATAAATTACGCTTATCTCCTAAATCTTTGCGATAATATAATGTCACATTATATAAGTGTGGTGACAAGTTCTGCACAATTGGAATCGTCAATTGATTCTTGCCAATTAATGCAATATCAATTTTACGATTAGCCTCATCTGGAATTGGAAACATTTTCTTGAAAATAATCGGTACAAACACACACGTAATGATTGCACTTAAAATCAAAATGCCTGACATTTCAGATGATATTGTATTTAATTGCTCTGCAATTTTAGCAGATGCTATAACCAATGATAATGTTGAAGTAAGTAAAAATGCTGATGCTATCGTTGTCTTATTATCAAACCAACGTCTAATAAAGAAAACTGGAATTAATTTTGAAATAATAAAAGCTAGAATAAGCACCGGAATAATTAATAATAATGATGGTTCTTTAATTAATGACGGAATATTTAAATCAACACCAACCATGATAAAGAAGATTGGAATAAAGAACCCGTACCCAAATGAATCAAGTGTATGCACTAATTCTTCATCTGGTTTCAGCAAGGATACAACCACACCAGCTAAGAATGCGCCTAGTATATATTCAGCGCCTACACCCTCTGCAAGTGCAACTAAAAGAATAATTAATGCAAAGATTGCTCTTATGCCTATTTGTGTAGTACCACCAATTAAGCGATGTAAAAATTTCATACGCTTAAATAAAACGCCTAATATATAGAAAATAGCAGTAAATACAAGTAAAATTGCTGAAAGCCAAACTGAACCATTACCACTACCATTGATACCACCGTAAATAGTTAACAGTACCATCGTTACTAGGTCAGCCAATACGGCTACTAATAATATAAATTGACCGATAGTTGTACGCATTATATTCATTTCTTTTAAAGTAGGCACTACGACACCTAGTGATATCGTTGATATGATAATTATCATTAATAACACATCATCTACGAGTCCTAACCATTTAAACGCGTAAGCTAATATTACTGATATAATCATAATAAATGCGAATACGGTTAGTGCTAAATTAAGATGGCTTGGTACATCTTTTTCATGTTTGTTCGTACCTTGTCGATTTCTCTTATCTTTTTTAAAAGTGCTAAAGTCAATCTCTAAACCACTTAAAAACATTAAAAAGATAAAGCCCAACGTTGATAATATATTAAGCATACTATCTTTATGTACTAGATTTAAGAAAGACTGTCCAATAATAATACCCATGATGATTTCGGCTACAACCACTGGTAAAAAATTGATGTTCAGTCTATTTATAATAATTGGTGTAAAAAATGCTGCTAGAACTACAATGACTAGTGAAAAGAACTCCATTTTGTCCCCCTATGTTAAATATGACATGAATGTTGTTGCTAAACCAAAGTAAATTAACATACTTACAATATCATTAATTGTTGTAATAAATGGTCCGCTGGCTACGGCTGGATCAATATTCAGTTTATTCATAAATAATGGAATCATAGAACCAACTAACGTACCAACCGTCATTGCAATAGTAAGACTGCCTCCAACTATTAGTGCTAAAAATGGTTGTCTATATATAACAACGATGATAATAAATAAAACAGTGGCACAAACTAATCCTGAAAGCAAGCCACTTCCCGCTTCTCTTAATGCAACCTTAAATTTACTTTGTTCATCAATTTCCCCAGTAGAGATATTACGTACAGACACCGCAAGTGATTGTGTACCAGAATTTCCGGACATACCACTAATAATAGGTATAAATGCAGCTAATAATGCAACTTGTGATAATGTTGCCTCAAAACTACCTAATATAGTAGCGGTAATCATTCCTAAAAATGTAAGAATGATAAGCCAAGGTAATCGTTTAGTAGCAGTTTTCACAACAGAATCATTTGTTGAGTCAATATCAGATACCCCAGCTAAACGAGAGTAGTCTTCACTAGCCTCTTCATCCATAACATCTAGAATATCATCAATTGTAATAATACCAAGTAAATGTTGTTGATAATCAATTACTGGCATTGCAATAAAGTCATAATCTCTCATTTTTTGAGCTACATCTTCTTGGTCATCTGCTACATTAACGCTAATCACACGCTCACTCATGATATCCTCTATATATGCATCATTTTCAGCTACAATTAAATCTCTTAAAGATAATACTCCAACTAATTGTCCATCGGTATTAATGGCAAAAATAACATAAATCGTTTCGGCATCTGGTGCTTGTTCTTTTACTAACATTAATGCTTCTTTAACCGGAGTATTGACATCTAATGAGATATATTCCGTCGTCATGATACCGCCGGCTGTATCTTCTTCATAATGCAATAGATGCTTAATTTCATTAGCATCGTCACGGTTCATTAACGTTAGCAAACTAGCTACTTTCGGTTTCGAAAGTTCATTTAATATATCTACAGCATTATCAGAAGACATCTCTTCTAAAACTTTACTAGCATAATGTGCATTCATCGTATCAAAAAGGTCTTCATATGCTTCATCATCTATTTCTAATTGTTCAAAGAATTCCCCTACTTCTTGAGGTGATAAAAATTCAAATATCTTTTGTCTATTTTCATTTGTAGTGTCTTCAAAATATTCACTTTGTTCATACTCGTGCATTGCTAGAAATTCTTCTCTAAAACGATCTATATCGTCTTGTTTTAATAGATTATCTAACAAATTTTGGTTATACACTTCGTCAGTATTATAGTCATTATTTTCTGTTTCTAATGACAACGTCAACACCTCCAAATCTTATTATAATTCTGCAAAAATGTTTTGTAGCCATTTATAATCTATCTCTATCTCAATTTCTCTATTATAAATTGGATGTATGAATGTCACTTTATAACATTGTAAAGATTGCGTATGAATTTCAGGATGACTTCCTTCATATAAATCATCACCAACAAGAGGATGTCCTACATAATTAAAATGAACGCGTATTTGATGCGTTCTTCCAGTATGTAATTTAATTTCACATAAACTCGCTTCAGGTTTGGTCATTACTGTTTCATATGAAGTCTTTGCGTATTTTCCTGAAGCATCAATTTTCCTAGTAATAATACTCTGGCTATCTCTAGCAATCGGTTCTTCTATAACACCACTCAATTGCATTTGACCATAACATACACACATATACCTTTTATCTATTGCACTCGTCGTCATTAAATGATGGATATGCCCATGCTTAGCAAATATTACAATGCCTCTAGTGTTACGGTCTAAACGTGTAACAATATGCGGTACGATCGATGTATCGATTAACTGACCAACATTTAAATAATAAAGTACACGTTCTATCAAACTATCATGCGGATGTTCTCTTGACGGAGTGCTATTTAAATAGTTTGGTTTTGACACAATAATTAAATAATCATCTTCATACAATATTTCAATTGGATTACGTGATGGAATCAAATATGAACTAGGTGTTTCATCTGGTAACGCAATAGTTAACTCATCACCTGGCATCATCATTTTTCTGACAGTTACATGACTGTTATTAATAATTAAAGCGCCATTATGTTTAATGGCGCTAATTGTCTTTTTAGAATATTGGTGACGCTGCAAAAAAGACTTAAGCATTTCATTATGCTGTATCACATATTCAAATTTCATCGTCCATCTTCACTTTCAATGAATGAATCATGTACTCTTTTCCAAAATGGGAAAGGTCTAAATCTAGCAAAACGCACTTTCTCATTAGCCACTCTAAACTGAATACCATTGACATTTTTATGTTTTAAACTAACATGATCAATTGTTGTTAAAATGGTATCGTGATTAACAGGTGTGATTAAACATGTATGATGCTTTGGCAAAACAAGTGGTGAACCCACTGTTCTAAATACTCTATTATTGATAGAGGCTATTTCTGCAATCTGCATAGCTTCAAGTGAGGGATGTATTAGTGCTCCACCTAATGCCTTATTATAAGCAGTTGAACCTGAAGGGGTTGAAATACATAAACCGTCACCTCTAAAACGTTCAAATTGCTTACCACGAATGCCCACATCAACTACAAGTGTTGAACCATTTTCCGTTTTCATTGTTGCTTCATTTAAAGCTAAATAACGTGTTTCATAACCATTATCATTGTATCTGACAATAATTTCTAATAATGGATATTCAATGACTTGAAATTCAGAGTTATTAATTTCAATAATTAATTTCTCAACTTCATGAGGTAACCAATCAGCATAAAAACCTAAATGTCCTGTATGTACACCTACAAATGCCACTTGAGAAAGCATGTGGCTGTATTGATGAAAGGCTTGTAATAAAGTTCCATCTCCACCTACCGAAATAACAATTTCTGGATTAACGGCATCTTCTACCATGTGGAAATCTTTCATATGATTTATCATTTTATGCTTTAATGCATTGGATTTTGAATCACCTTTAGACAAGATAGTATAACGCATCCCCACACCTCATTAGTCATGTTTTTTTGCACGTTTTTGAGAATAATATTTCTGTGCTTCTTGAATTTCATCTTTAATCTCAGACATCTCTTCATCTAGAAGATATGCCGCTTCGGCTGCACGCTCAAGACGATGCTGAATTTCCGCTGGATAATCCCCGTCATATTTATATCTTAATGTATGTTCAATTGTAGCCCAGAAATTCATTGCTAATGTTCGTATTTGTATTTCCGCTAAAATGGCTTTCTGACCGTTTAATGTTTCAATTGGATATTCAATAATCACATGATATGAACGATAACCACTTTGTTTTGTGTTATTGATGTAGTCACGTTCCTCAATCACTTTGAAATCTTGTCGTTGTCTAAGCATATTAACAACCACATCGATATCGTCCACAAATTGACACATCATTCTAAGACCAGCAATGTCGTACATCTCTTCACGTAGTCTATCAAACGGTATACCCCTTTTATTCGCCTTATCAATAATACTCGTAATTGGTTTTACTCGACCAGTAACGAATTCAATGGGTGAAGCATCTTCTCCAACTTCATATTGCTTACGCAAACCTTTTAATTTTACCTTTAATTCATCAACGGCTTGTTTATATGGTGTTAAAAATTGATCCCATTGATTCATATTGTTTCACTCCGCTTCACTTTAGGTCAAAAGTTTCTTCAACAGCTGAAACAAACTCCTTACCATAGTTATTATTTCCTTCAACATTCTCAAGTATGTAATCTAATTCCTCTTGAAAATGTTCTAAAACCAAGTCATCGTTTACTATTAGTTTCTTGCCTCTATTCTCATGCAACATGGACCATGTTTCTTGAACGAAAATCAAGTAATCATATGATTGTCCGTCATCTAATAAGTAGGCAAATCCGTAATTATCACTATCAACAAGCATTTGCCCTACTTCTACTAATCCATCAGTTGGATCTTCTGAGTAGCAATAAATGCCATCATCTTTAATTTTAATTTCATTTACATAAATACGCATGCTTGTTCCTCCTTATTATTCTTTATTAGTTTAACATAATTTAACTGTATAACACACGTTTGAAATGCACTTCTTACTCGTCTATCCACTATTGAATGAAGCTCATTATGTCATGACAAATCAAATCATTTTATAAACTATACTTAAGTACTCAGATTTAACTTTTCATTCATATACAATTACTTTAAATATTTATATAACTCAGTCATAATGAATTACAATAAATGGATTTAGAGGTGCAATTATGGCGACGAATAATGAAATAGAATTCAAACAATTACTAAGTAAAGATGTATACGATAAATTTAAATATACTTTTTTTGAAGATAAAGAACCTTTTATTCAAATAAACTACTATATTGATACTCCTAACTTCACATTGCGCGATCATAAATCCGCATTACGAATCCGAGTTAAAAACGACACATATGAAATGACCTTAAAAGTGCCCGCCGACGTAGGTTTAATGGAATATAATCATATGGTTAAACATATACCTAAAACAGGTGATGTAATATCTAATAACTCACTACCAGAAGATATACGAGAAATTGTCGAATCATACGGTATTAATGACAACGAATTAACTATATTAGGCGCATTGAGAACAGCTCGTTTAGAAACAAACTATAAAAATGAATTGTTAGTATTAGATCGAAGTGATTATTTCGACAAAGTTGATTATGAGTTAGAATTTGAAGTTACTGACTATAACAATGGTTTGAAAAAATTTCATAGTTTATTAGAAGAATTTAATCTTGAGCACACCGTACCTAACAATAAAGTTCAACGTTTCTTTGACTATAAGAATCAAATTGACAAGTAGCAGTACGTCGCTGTAAAAAGTCAAATTACTTTTAAATGTAAAAATTCATGTTATATTAGTAATATATTAACGGAAATTGGTGATATTATGTCTAAAACGCCATACGATATTATAGGTGAAACAGCACTTTATAATATGATTGATCATTTCTATGCTCTAGTTGAGAAAGATGACAGAATCAATCATTTGTTCCCTGGGGATTTTGCCGAAACGAGTAGAAAACAAAAGCAATTTCTCACTCAATTTCTAGGTGGACCGAACCTATATACTGAAGAACATGGACATCCGATGTTAAAAAAGAGACATATGGAATTTAAAATTACAACTTATGAAAGAGATGCATGGTTAGAAAATATGCATACTGCAATAACCGAAGCACAGTTTCCAGCTGATGTTGGAGACTATTTATATGAACGTTTACGTCTAACCGCTAACCACATGGTAAATTCCTAAATATAATTGAAGGTGAGTAAAACATGGCTGAAGAACTAAAAATTGTAGACAATAGAAGTCGTGAAGATGCTAATCTGTCACCTGTAAATAAAATTGAAATTTATTCATTTTTTGATCCATTTAATACAGATTGCTTTAAATTATCAGCGATTATTTCTAAATTAAGAATTGAATATAATCAATATATCCGTATCAGACATATTCTAAACCCTTCATTGAAAGTACTTACTAAGTGCCAAGCGCAAAGTACATCTGATTTTGATAATATCGCCTTAGCTTATAAAGCGGCTGAATTACAAGGTCGTTTAAGAGCGGAACGTTTCATCCATTTAATGCAAAATGAAATTATTCCTAAGAAGGATATTATTACGGAAGAAATGATTTGTGACTGCATCATTAATGCAGGTTTAGATTACAATGAATTCAAAGAAGATTTACAAAAAAGCAAATTAACCGAAAGTTTAAAAATAGATTTACACATTGCTCGAGAAATGGAAATTGAGCAAGCACCTTCACTCGTATTCTTCAGTGAAGATGTTCATGAGGAAGGCCTGAAAGTAGAAGGATTATATCCATATCACATTTACACATATATTATTAATGAATTAATGGGTACGCCAATTGAAAAAAATCTTCCACCCAAAATTGAGCATTATATTCAAAAGAAACAACTCGTTACTATGGAAGAACTATTGACCATATATGAGTGGCCCGAAAAGTTAATGACAAAAGAACTTAAGAAATTGGCGTTACAACAAAAAGTAGAAAAACTTCAATATCCTGAAGGAGATTTTTGGCAATCAAAAATGCCTAGAATATAGGATAGCTAACAATAGCCATTCAATGATGATTATATTCATGCATTGGGTGGCTTATTTTTGTGTACACATCAATTTAAGGTTGAACGACTCTGTTTCTATTATTGTTATATAAATCAATTGCAATGTATAGTAGTGGCGTCGAAGTACAATGAAAAATTTATCTACAATGGGGAATTAATTGATAGTGGTAGTTATTAAAAAAGAGTATAAAAAAAACGCCGTGTCTGATTACACGACGCTAAACAAAGGGGATGGGAGAAATTTTTCACTTCAAACAAAGGGGTATGTTTGTTATGTGATTAATTTCATGTTCATAATATAACACGCTAACATAGGTGTTTCAATATTAAAGACCCCTTATTTTAAAATTGTCACAAACTTAACATATTGTAAACGGATACAGTCATTCTAAGCTTTCATAAGTTTTTCAAAAGCATCTAATTTTTGTTCAAAGACCTCACAAGCCTGCTCAATAGGTTCTGGTGAAGTCATATCCACACCGGCATTTTTCAGAATCTCAATTGGATAATTAGAACTTCCTTTTTTCAGGAATTCATTAATATATCTTTCAACTGCAGGTTTACCCTCAGTTAAAATTTGATGACTTAAACTTTGAGCTGCACTATATCCAGTAGCATATTGATATACATAGTAATTCATATAGAAATGAGGGATTCTTGACCATTCTTTGCTAATATTGTCATCTGTTTCAACAACATCACCAAAGTATTGTTTATTCAATTTAGCATATTCATCATTCATACGTGTTGCAGTTAATGGTTCGCCTGCTTCTTCAATTTGATGAATTTTATGTTCGAATTCTGCGAACATAGTCTGACGGAATAAAGTCGCTCTGAATCTTTCAAGTTCTTGATTTAATAATAATAAACGACGTTCATCGTCTAAATGTTTATCCATGTAATCACTTAGTAATGCCTCATTACAAGTTGATGCAACTTCAGCAACAAAGATTGAATAATCACTAGAATTAGATGGTTGATGTTTACGACTGAAATAACTATGTGCTGAATGACCAAATTCGTGGATAAGCGTATATAAATCAGATACAGTATCTGACCAATTTAATAAAATGAATGGATTAGTTAAATGTGCACCAGATGAGTAAGCACCTGATCGTTTACCTTTATTTTCATAAACGTCGACCCATCGATTATTCAAACCTTCTTTTACTACATCAAGGTACTCTTCACCCATAGGTTCTAACGCTTTTAACATCCATTCTTTTGCTTTTTCATAAGGCATTTCAAATTTAACGTCCTTAACCATTGGCGTATATAAATCGTACATTTTCAGCTCATCAACAGCTAATAATTCTTTTCTTAGTTTTGTGTATCTGTGCAGTAATGGTAAATATTTATGCACAGTTTTCACTAAATTATCATAGACTTCTTCTGGTATATGATTATTACTTAACGCACGCTCACGAGCTGTTTTATAGTTATGTGTTCGAGCATTAAAGACATTCTTCTTAACTTCCCCTGCTAATGTTGAACCTAGAGTATTATTATAAGCACCGTAAGCTTTATATAAATTATTATATGCTGATTGACGTAACTCGCGATCATCAGATTCTAAATATTTGATAAAAGTTCCTTGTGTTAATGGATGTTTTTCACCATTTTTATCTACTGCATCTTCAAATTCTAAATCTGCATTACTAAACATACCGTACACATTACTTGGTGTAGATAGTGCATCTTGAGCCTCAGTAAGTAATTTCTCTTGCTCGGCATCTAAAATGTGTGGTCGTTTTTCATTGATAAGTTTTAAATCAAATTCATAACGTTTTAAGTTGTCATTAGTTTCGATAAATGATTGAAGTTTATCTTCATCAATTTGAAGAATTTCTGGTACTAAGAAACTCCATGCGGAACTAATTTTAATTATAAGTTGATGTGCACGTGACTCGAATCCTGTATATTTATCGTTTGAAGTATCTTGGTCTTGTTTTAAATGTGCATACACATATACTTTCTCTAGTTTAGTACCAATTTCATCTTCTAATGCAAGCGCATCATATAATGTATCAGCGCTATCTGCTAAGTGCCCTTTAAATTGCTCTTCTTTACCTAGATAACCTTCAACCTCTTTTAATGCTTCTTCAAAAGCTTCATCATTTTTAAAAATCGTTGTTAAATCCCACGTATCATTTGGATATTTACGTTCTTGCTCTTCTCTTGTTAATTGTTGACTCATATAGTAAACCTCCTATAATAACTAATGTTATAATTTTCTCATTATTCCCTATGAATTGCACGTTTTAACTATATTTAATGTAATGATTAATAAGTTCTGAGACAACATAATCCATAGAAATAGTGTTAAGGTACATCTGCCTAAATTTAAGAAAGGCTTTTAAACACTGATGTACATCACACTCTTGTTCATTAAATAATTTAAATTGTAATTGCCACTGAACTGGATGATTCTCAATATAAAGTTGATAAGGGAATATGTAGCCGAAGTTATGATAAACAGCTTCATCTGTTAATCTTAAATGGTACATTGCGCTTAACGATGGTTCAAGGACGGAATTTTTCCTTCTACATTGATTCAAGTAATAATGTATTTCAGATTTAGTTAGCTTGAAAATGTGTTGATATGGCGTAGACATGATACTAATCTGATTCACTAATTCGTTGATTTCAATTACTGTTTGTTTTGCGATAAATTGTTTGCCACCAATATGCTGAATTTGACTATATAAAACAACACACTTGTTCTTTTGATTCCATGCATATAAACACCTGTTTATTGGATGTATAAAATGTGCTTGAAATGAATTGAGATATAGCCTTCCCCTATGATATCGACAATCTTGAATTAACCAAATGACTTCCATATTCAGCTGTTTAAATCCCTTTGTTCGTTCTATGATCTCTTCAATATCTATTCTAGAAAATTGAATTTCAATTACGTATTTTGAATTCACTAGTATGTCTGGGTATTGTTGAATAGTTGGACAATAAGGTTCAATTTGAACGTGATAATGCAGTTGTGATAACATTTTCGCAATAAAACACTTTACAAAGTAATGTTGTTCGGATTCTTGTTTTGCACAATAACATACGCTATCAACCTTATGCGCGAAATGCGGGATTTTTTTTGTGCCACACTTTAATAATAGTTGTGAGCTACAATGCGGACAATAATAGCTGTCCTGTTTCTTTGCACGATGTGCATATACTTGCTCGCCTTGTTGATTTATAGCGATTAACATAAATTTCACTCACCTCATAAGATTAAACGTATGAAATGGTGATTTTACTTCTCAACACAAAAAAACCGAAGCAATATTCATTGCCTCGGTAAAAACTTTCATTATTCAACTGTGTCTGGGAAATAACGTCTCACTTGAGCAGTTACATTATGACTCATAATAATCTTAGCATAATCATTTAAGTATACTTCAGTTTTATCTGTTGGATATGCAAACTCTAACATCTGACTATAACTATCGTTAATCGTTTCTTGACTGACTGATTCATCAAAGTGAATAGCATAGTAATATTTATTGTCATTCATATATAATAAATCTTCAAATTCATCAGTTGATAAATTATGGTGATATGCATAACTAATAACTTGCTCTAAATCATCAAATTTAACGATAACTGTTCTTATGTTCGGACGTTGTTTCGTTTGTTTTTGTTCAGACTTATGAGAGTGCTTTTGTTGTTGTGCTCTTTGTTCGAATAAATCTTCAATGCTCTCTTCATTTTCTAATGTATTTGCAAGTAATTCGTTAACTTGTTCTTCAAATTGCTCATTTGCATCTTCATCAGACATATTCATAGCTTCTTCATTTTTAGATTTAGAAATCGTAACTTCCACACCTTTTTCAAAGGCATGTACTTGTATCCAAAGAGGTCCTTCAACTACGAAGTCT
Organism: Staphylococcus sp. NWU MKU2; assembly: GCF_033283605.1. Lineage (NCBI taxonomy): Bacteria > Bacillati > Bacillota > Bacilli > Caryophanales > Staphylococcaceae > Staphylococcus > Staphylococcus sp. NWU MKU2. The sequence goes on from NZ_JAVSMH010000001.1 coordinate 253,812, forward strand.
TCTTCTTCATTGATTTCATCCATCATTGACCAGAAGAATTCTTCGCCTCTTTTACGGTTAGTCCATAAATCTTCTCGACTGAATCCTCTAGCTTCAATATCACTATAAGTTATAAATAATTTGACTGTTGTGTCATCAACGCGTTCTATTCTCATATCATCTCACTCCTTACAGTCGATGAATAGTAACCATATTGTATTAGAACGTGGTGGAAATTACAATTTATTTGTTTGATTAAATTTAACTATTTTACAATCGTTATATATACTAACATATTCCCTTTTTGAGTTACAAAAAACAGCACTAAAATAGTGCTGTTTCATATTATTATAATCTTCAATTAAATTTTAAAATTAATCAACAAGACGTTGCGCTTCTTGTAATTGGAAAGTACGAACCTTTCTAGGTAAGAAACGTCTGATTTCATCTTCGTTATAGCCAACCTGTAAACGTTTTTCATCTAGAATAATTGGACGACGTAATAGTCCTGGATTATCTTGAATGATCGCATAAAGATCTTGTAGTGGTAAAGAATCAATGTCAACATTTAATTTTTGGTATGTTTTAGAACGAGTAGAAATAATTTCGTCAGTACCGTCTTCAGTCATTTTTAAAATTTGTTTGATTTCATCAATTGTTAAATGTTCAGAAAAAATGTTACGCTCCGTATATGGAATGTCATGTTCTTGTAACCATGCTTTCGCTTTACGGCAAGATGTGCAACTTGGTGAAGTAAATAATGTTACCATACATCTCACTCTCCTATTGAATGAATATTATTCATTATTTTTGAATTTATTGATTAAGAAATGATAATTTATTTAGTCCTCTTAACCTTACAATGTTAGTATAACCAACTAACATTAAAATTAAATGAGAAAATCCTAATTTTTCTGAGAAATCTCAAATTTTCTAAAAACCTAAATTTAAAGGCTTAGAATTAACGTATAACTACATACTAACATAACTTACATTTTAAAGAAATACTGTTATAATTTAAATAATATGAATTAAAACTAAGAAAGTAGGCATCTAATATGGAGACATTATTTTCAGGAATTCAACCTAGTGGAATACCCACAATCGGTAATTATATTGGGGCATTAAAACAATTTGCTGATGTACAAAATGATTATGATTGTTATTTTTGCATCGTCGACCAACATGCAATTACTGTGCCACAAGATAAAATCAAATTACGTAAACAAATCCGTCAACTTGCGGCTATTTATTTAGCATCTGGCATAAACCCAGAAAAAGCTACCTTATTTATACAATCTGAAGTACCAGCACACGTGCAAGCAGGTTGGATGCTCACAACAATTTCAAGTGTTGGAGAACTTGAACGTATGACTCAATATAAAGATAAAGCTCAAAAACGTACTGATGGTATTCCAGCAGGATTACTAACTTACCCACCATTAATGGCTGCAGATATTGTGATATACAATACTAATATTGTTCCAGTTGGTGAAGACCAAAAGCAACATATGGAATTAACACGTAACTTAGTCGAACGTTTTAATAGTCGTTATAATGACATTTTGGTTAAACCAGAAATTCGTATGCCTAAAGTAGGTGGTCGCGTCATGAGTTTACAAGACCCAACGAAGAAAATGAGTAAAAGTGATGATAATCAGAAAAACTTTATTTCATTACTAGACGAGCCTAATGTGGCAGCAAAGAAAATTAAAAGTGCTGTAACAGATTCAGATGGAATTATTAAATTTGATCGTGATAACAAACCAGGTATTTCAAATTTATTAACAATATACTCTAGCTTAACAAATGAGTCTATTAAAGATTTAGAAGCTAAGTACGAAAATGAAGGATACGGTAAGTTCAAAACAGACTTATCAGAAATCGTCAAAGATTTCTTAATTAACTTCCAAGAAAAATATAATGAATTTTACAATTCAGATAAACTAGATGACATCCTAGATCATGGTCGCGATAAAGCTCAAAAAGCGTCATTCAAAACATTGAAAAAAATGGAACGTGCCATGGGACTGGGACGTAAAAGATAATACATTAGTAATAGAAATAGCCATGGGAATGATTCCCATGGCTATTTCTATTATTCACTTTTCTTTTTTTTACCTGTTTCACGATCAATAGATTTATCGATATACACGTGCTTAAGTGTAGTATCTGGGCCTACTTTGTGATACTGTAACCCTTTAACTTGTGGATTAGTTAAATGTGCTTCACCTTTTTGATATATAGGTGCAACTGGTGCGTCGTGAAGTAAAATACTTTCAGCTTTTTGTAAAGCTTCATTTCTCTTATCAGGTTCACGTAGTAAAGAACCATTAGCTTCTTTGATAAGATTATCGTATTCTTCGTTACCCCAATCAGTATTATTTTGAGCATTACCTTTTGTCATTATTTCCAAGAAAGCCGTTGGGTCTGGATAGTCAGGACTCCACCCTGCATATGACGTTTCATAATTATTTGCTAACTCTAGAGTTATTTTTTGTTTAAATGGCATTTGTTTAATTTTTAGAGTAACACCAGGTAAATTTGTTTCAATCTGCGATTTTATATATTCAGCAGCAATCTTCGCTGCTGGGGTGTCTTGAGTATTCATAGTAAAAGTAAATTCTTTTTTACCTAATTCTTTTTGTGCAATTTCCCAATTTTGTTTTGCTTCTTTGGTATCATATTTTAATGGAGATGAAACTGTACTTGCGAAATCTTTGCCGTCTGGTGTTTTAGCAGTTCCAATACCAGTGAAATTGTCTGAGGCTAAAGAACCGTCATTTAAAACAGATTTTACATATCCTTTTTTATTAATAGCTTGCGCAATAGCTAATCTTAAGTGTTTATTTTTAAATTCCGGAACAGTTTTTTCATTCATTTTAATATAGAATGTAGCAGCAGTTAAACGATGGTTCAATGCTTTACTATTTTTATATTTGTTAACCTGCTCAGATGTTACGATCGTATCATCAACCGAATCTGTATCATATAATGATGCACCAGCTTGTTGATCTTTTAGTACTTTATAATTTACTTTATCTAATTTAACATTCTTTTTATCCCAATACTTGTCATTTTTTACAAGTTGAATTTTATCTTCCACTTGCCAATTAATTACTTTAAAAGGCCCATTATAAACTGCTCTATCGGCTTTTGTACCATATTTTTCTCCATATTTTTTGGCAATTTTAGAATTTTGAGGATCAAAAGTATTTAAAGCCAATAGTTCATTTATATAAGGCACAGGTTTTTCTAATTCAACTTGAAGTTTATATTTATCTAGTGCTTTAATTCCTAATTCACTCACTGGTTTTTTTCCTGAATTAACTAAATCTGCATTTTTAATATCACTCATTATGTAAGCAAATTCAGATGCTGTTTTGGGGTCCACAACTTTTCTCCATGCATAAACAAAGTCATCCGCAGTTACTGGGTCACCGTTAGACCACTTAGCATTTTTTCTTAAATTAATTGTTAAAGTTTTGCCCCCGTTACTTTTTTTAGGCATTTCTTTAGCTACACCTAAAGTAACCTTATCGCCTTTATCAATTGAATATAGGCCTTCAAATGCTTGGCCAGCTATATCTCCTGATACTGCATCTGTAATTAATGCCGTATCTAAAGTACTTATATCTTGTGTAATAACTTTTCTAAAGACTTGGCCATCATCTGAATATAAACTTTTATTATTACTACAAGCTGAAAGTACTAAAATCACCATTAATAAAGTTGCTATATATTTTAAAGATTTCATAGTAAATTCATCCTCCTTCCCCTGCATTTAAACGCTTTGCGTTTGATGTTCTTGTTTTAATTGAGCAGCTTCTTCATCAGTTACAAAAACATAATGATCTGGTCTTATTTCTTGAAGTTTTCGCTCAGAATTTTTAGATTCATCTTCTTGGTATGCTACACGTTTACGTGTTCTCTCACTATCTGGGTCAGGTTGAGGAATCGCTGATAATAATGATTTCGTATAATCATGTAATGGGTGATAATAAATTTCGTCAGCTGAACCTAATTCAACAATTTTCCCAAAATGCATTACCGCAATACGGTCAGAAATATATTTAACCATTGATAAATCATGGGCAATAAATAAGAAGGTAATTCCTCTTTCTCGCTGAAGTTTTAACATTAAATTAACTACCTGAGCTTGTATTGATACGTCTAGAGCTGAAATAGGCTCATCCGCAATAATAAATTCCGGTTCCACTGCTAGCGCACGCGCGATACCGATACGTTGACGTTGTCCACCAGAAAATTCGTGTGGATATCTATTCGCATGTTCTTTACTTAAACCTACCGTTTCAAGTAAGTCATAAACACGTCGTTTACGGTCTTTTTTACTGCTTGCTAATTTATGTATATCAATACCTTCTGCAACGATATCCATGACCTTTAATCTAGGATTAAGTGATGCATATGGATCTTGGAAAATCATTTGAATCTTTTTATTAAGCTTTAATAAATCTTTACGCTTAGAAATTTTTTGAATATCCTGTCCTTCATATAAAATTTCTCCACTTGTAATATCATTTAGCTTTATAATTGCTTTTCCAGTAGTTGATTTACCACATCCTGACTCTCCAACTAATCCTAATGTCTCTCCTTTGTATATATCGAAAGAAATGTCTTCAATGGCTCTAACTTCATTTCTCTTACCTTCGTTAAAGTATTGTTTTAAATTTTTTATTTGTAATAAAGTTTCTTTATTATTCATTGAACGACACCCTTTCTACTTGACGTGGTTTGTCATAATTATTTGGCATATGACGTTGTTTTTGTTTAACCATCTCAGGCGGTTCTACTTTAGGTGCACGTTCATCTAATAACCATGACTTAACAAAATGAGTCGGCGACACTTTGAACCAAGGTGGCTCTTGTTTAAAGTCAATATCTAAAGCATACTGACTCCTACGTGCGAATGCATCTCCTTTAGGAGGATGTAATAAATCAGGTGGTGTACCTGGAATCGCAATTAGTTCTGTATCATTACTAGTAGTTAAATCAGGCATTGATGATAATAATCCCCATGTATAAGGATGCTTAGGGTCATAAAATATTTCCTCAACATTACCTGTTTCAATCATTTGTCCACCGTACATTACTGCTACTCTATCTGCAATATTAGCTACTACACCTAAGTCATGTGTAATAAATATGATTGATGTATCAATCTTTTTCTGCAAATCTTTCATTAAATCTAAAATTTGAGCTTGCATTGTTACATCCAATGCTGTTGTTGGTTCATCTGCAATCAATACTTTAGGTTCACAAGCTAAAGCTGTTGCGATAACAATTCTTTGTCTTTGACCACCAGAGAATTGATGTGGGTATGCTTTGAAACGTTTTTCAGCATTAGGCAATCCAACTAAATTTAAAATTTCTAAAGCACGTTTTTTTGCTTCAGATTTACTATAATTACGATGTTTAATTAAAGGTTCCATTACTTGTTTCCCAATTTGCATCGTCGGATTGAGTGATGTCATTGGATCTTGGAATATCATCGAAATATCTTTTCCACGTAATTTAATTAATTCTTTCTCAGATTTATTTGCTAAATCTTCACCAAGAAAATCAATTGAACCTTTTTTAATACGGCCTGCATCTCCTTGGAATAGCTTTGTAATCGCTTTAGTGGTTACTGATTTTCCAGAACCAGACTCTCCCACTATTGCTAACGTTTCACCTTTGTTCAAATAAAAATCTACGCCTCTAACCGCTTGCACTTCCCCAGCAGTAATATCAAAGGAAACATGCAAGTCGTTGACTTCTAATACTCTTTCTGACATAACGTGTGCCTCCTTTATTATTTACGCATTTTAGGGTCAAATGCATCGCGTAAACCATCACTAAATAGATAGAAAAATAAAATTAATAAACTTAAAATTGTTGCTGGAATGAATAACTCGTGTGGATGAATTAATAACATTGCACGACCATCATTAACTAAAGATCCTAATGAGGTTTGTGGTGCAGGGACACCTATACCAATGAAACTTAAGAATGCTTCAAAGAAAATCGCACTTGGGACAGTAAACATAGATGTTACTACTATAGCCCCTAATGTATTAGGGAGAATATGTTTGAAAATCAAGTTGAATTTTGATGCGCCTAAAGTTCTTGATGCCATTACAAATTCTTGGTTTTTTAATTTTAAGAATTCACCACGAACAACCCTACTCATTCCTAACCAACCTGTGATTGACATGGCTAGTATAATCGTCCAAATAGAAGGTTCAAAAATAAGTACGAATAAAATTACTACAATAAGGTTTGGAATTGAAGCAATGATTTCCAAAATACGTTGCATTACATCATCTACTCGCCCACCAAAAAATCCTGAAATAGCGCCATATACTACTCCGATAAAAATATCTAATAAGGCAGCCACAATACCAATAACTAGAGAAATTTGAGTGCCTTTCCATGTACGTGTCCATAAATCTCTACCTAGTTGATCTGTTCCAAACCAATAATTTTCTTTAGCTCCCACTTTTACATAAGCATCTTTACCGTCAGAACCTGTACCATCAAATGGTAAAAAATGAACCTTGTCTAATACGGGAATTTTTGCTGGAAGATTTCGATAATCGACATTTTGTTCAGCATAATCATGTTTACTTATTAGTGGACCAACTAAAGCTAAAATTATTATAAGTATAAGGCCAATCATCCCTATTACAGCAAGTTTATTTCGTTTTAGCTGTGCCCATGCATCTTGCCAGAAATTTTTACTTTCTCGTTGCATTTCAGGTTCTTTATTTAAATCTAAATCTCTAATAACAAAATCAGAAGCTGCAATGCCTTCAGAGGTATGTGTCATCGCCGCGTTTGAATGATCATCCAACGGCTTTTCAAATTTATCATTTGTCATTATTTTTTACCTCCTTGCACACGAATTCTAGGATCAATAATTCCGTAAAGAATATCTACAATAAAGATTGAAACAATAAATAATGTACTAAATAATATTGTTGTAGCCATGATAACTGGGAAATCATTCGTTGTAATCGATCTAACGAATTGGTCCCCAAGACCTGGTACTCCAAAAATATTTTCAATAGTCAATGTACCAGTTAATATACTTGCTAACATTGGTACAATAATAGTAATAATTGGAATTAATGCATTACGTAATGCATGTCCAAATAGCACTCTTATAGAAGAGTTACCTTTTGCACGTGCTAATAATATGTAATCTGAACTTAATACTTCTATCATTTCTGCTCGTATATACCTTGCTACTGTTGCTAAAACTGTCGCGGACAATGCTAGTGAAGGTAAGACTGCTGTTGAAAATCCTTCCCACCCAGCTACTGGGAACCAACGTAAACGTACCGCAAACACATATTGTAAAAGTACGGCTAATACGAATGATGGTACTGATACTGCGATTACTGAAATTATAGTTGTTGTATAATCTACCCAGGTATTTTGTTTAGTAGCTGCTGCTACACCAAGGATTAACCCTAAAATAACCCCGATAATCATAGCTGTAATACCCATTTCCATAGAAGGAATCAATCTCGGTTTTATAAGCTCCCATACCGGTTGATTATGATATTGGAATGAATACCCAAAGTCTCCAGTTACGACATTCTTTAAATAATGAAGATATTGAATGGCAACCGGATCATTTAAACCATACTTTTCATTAAGGATCGCCTTTTGCTCAGCACTTAGTTTCGCATCGTTAAATGGTGAACCGGGCATTAATTTCATTAAGAAAAATGTAATTGTAATAATAATGAAAAGCGATAAAAACATATATCCCAAACGTTTAAAAATATATCGCGTCATTAAATAACCCCCTTATTGAATTTTCAAAATTAACATTCCCTTCAAAATTTTCAGAAATATTTAGTAACATTATATATATAATTTTCATATAATTGCAATATAATTTTCACAAAATTAAAAAAAGTAAGCGTTTAAATAAAAACATTTTAAGGATTACTTTGACAGTCTTTTTTATTCTAACTATAAATAAGAATATATAATTTATAAAATTTAAGTTACAATAAATTAAATCGTCAACTGGGGGCTTTATTATGAAGAATTTAAAGAACTGGATGATATGGTTGATAATTACTCCCATTTTATCTATGATACTGTGGATTATATTTACAAATCATACTCTTATTTCATATATTAATACACTTTTTTATTTATCTCTTATTATATTCATCGCCATTTTTTTCATTTTATTAGTTCAAGAGGGCATTTTTGATGCAACGAGCTATGGTTTTAGAAGAATAAGATATCAACTATCGTCTCGTTCAAAAAAGAGAACAATGGCGGATGATGAATTTTTAAATCCTCAACAAGTTAAAAAGGAACATTATTTTATATCTACATGGATTGCTCCAGCTTTAATATGTAATATTGCATACTTTGTGATGACAATAATAATTTCATTTCTACTTTAAATCATTCTATATACAAAAAATAGACCAAGGACATTATCAATTAGTGTCCTTGATCTAATATCATTTTTCCAAAATTAATCTTCAAATTTCTTAAATACTAATACTGCATTATGACCACCAAAGCCTAGACTGTTACTCATTGCATAAGTAATTTCTAAATCTTGCGCTTCATTTGGAACGATGTCTAGATCACATTCAGGATCTGGTGTATTCGCATGAATAGTTGGTGCGACTTTAGAGTCACGAATAGATAATGCTGAGAAGATAGCCTCTAAACCACCAGTAGCACCTAATAAATGACCAGTCATTGATTTAGTAGAGCTAACTTTTAGTTGATTAGCAGCATCTCCAAAGGTATTCTTGATCGCTCTGATTTCATACATATCACCTACAGGTGTACTCGTGCCATGTGCATTAAGATATTGAACATCTTTTGCTTCAATACCTGCATCATCAAGTGCTGCTTGCATTGCACGTGAACCACCTTCACCTTCAGGAGCGGGAGCTGTAATATGATATGCATCACCAGTTGAACCATAACCAACTATTTCAGCATAGATTTGAGCACCACGCGCTTGTGCCGATTCTAATGATTCAATCACTAAAATACCAGCACCTTCACCCATAACAAAGCCATCTCGACCTTCTTGGAATGGACGGCAAGCTGTTTCTTTATCATCATTTGTAGATAAGGCACGACTAGCACTGAATCCTGCAAGTGCCATGTGTGTAATTGGTGCTTCTGTACCACCTGTTATCATCGCATCTGCATCGCCGCGTTGTATAATTTTAAATGCTTCACCAATTGAGTTTGTACCAGTAGCACATGCTGTAACTGTAGAGCCATTTGGCCCTTTTGCACCTAAATCAATTGATACTTGGCCAGTTGCCATATCAGGAATTAACATAGGTACGAAGAATGGACTTACTCTTCTTGGACCCTTATTTTGAAGTGTTGTATGTGCTGTTTCAAACGTTTCCATACCACCAATTCCTGAACCAATCCATACACCTATGCGATTAGCAGTTTCATCATTGATGTCCAATTTAGCATCTTCAACTGCTTGACGTGCTGCAACTACCGCATATTGTGTGAAACGATCCATGCGTCGAGCTTCTTTCTTTTCAATATGGTCTTCAATATTAAAATCTTTAAGTTCACCTGCTAAATGAACATTATAATCTTCTGTATCTATTCTAGTAATAGTATCGATTCCATTAACACCTTTCAAGGCATTTTCCCAACTTGTCTGGGCATCATTGCCAATAGGTGATAATGCACCCATACCAGTAATTACAACTCGTTTATTCTCAGTCATACATTATATCCTCCTATTTACCCCATTTGATAACCATAGCGCCCCATGTTAGGCCACCACCAAAACCTACTAATACTAGTGTGTCATCATCTTTAATTCTTCCATTTTCTAATTCTTGTGAAATACTTAAAGGTATTGAGGCAGCAGATGTGTTACCAAAGCGATTAACAGATACACTCATCTTTTCTCTCTCTATACCTAGTCTTTCTCGAGCTGATTCCATAATTCTAATGTTTGCTTGGTGAGGTATAAACATATCAATATCATCTGATTGTAGACCAGCTTTATCAACCACTCGTGTTGATGCTTCACCCATAATTCTTACCGCAAACTTGAAGACTTCTCGTCCGTTCATTACTAGTTTACCAGTATCTTTGTTTAAGTATAAGTATTTTCCACCGTTACCATCAGATCCCATTTCATAACTAATGATACCTCGTCCTTCTGAAACTTCTCCAATAACTACTGCACCAGCACCATCACCAAAAAGGACTGCTGTTGAACGATCTGTTAAATCAGTAATCTTAGATAATTTGTCTGCACCAACTACTAGGATATTTTTATAATCACCTGATTGAACATATTGTTTTGCTGTAATCATAGAATACATAAATCCAGAACATGCAGCTAATTGATCCATTGTTGGTACTTTACGTGTTCCCAATTTTTCTTGCAACATATTGGCAACCGATGGAAATGGCATATCTCCAGTAGCAGTTGCAACAATAATCATATCTATATCAGCAGGTGTGATTCCTGCATCTTCAATCGCTTTTTTACTAGCTTCGAATGCTAAGTCAGATGTATCTTGATCTTCACTAGCCCAGCGTCTCTCTTTAATTCCAGTCATTTTAGAAATCCATTCATCTGAAGTTTCTAAAAAACTTTCGAAATAAGCGTTATCAACGACTTTCTCTGGCGCATATGCACCAAATCCTTTTATACCTACGTTCATGAACGTACACCTTCTTACTTCATTTTTTAATACCAGGTATTAATTTAACACATTTTTTTACCACTACTCAAGTAGTTACCCTTTCACAAACACAGATTTCATTAAATAAATTTGATTACAAATTTTTTATCAGTTAACTGCTATCTCTATACAAATAGATTACTTTACTTTAGAATGAAAGTATATAAATAATGGAGGTCATCGGTATGAAATACCTCGTAACTTTTATTTGGGCAGTCATCTTATTACAAATGGTTAACTTTGTATTAAATAGTTTAAATGGCGGTGGAACATTAAACTTTATCACGCCAATAGTTCTAGCAGTTATCTTTACAATTGTAATTGCTATTCTAGCTGCCATGATTAAACCAGATGATTTTACCCGTTCAGGTAACAGATAGTCTTATTACTACATAATAATACAATACGTTAAAAACGCTTGGAATTTGAATTTAAAACTCAAATTTCAAGTGTTTTTCTATATTAAACTAGATATAGATGAACCCTTAATATTATAGCGATACATTACAACCTTCAAGTCTTTGAAAAAGTCTTTAAAGTGAGGAATTACTTATTCTTACTAATCTTTAGTTTAAGTTATAACTAGAGCAAGTGAATGCAACAATACACTGAACTGCACTTAAAAACAAAAAAACCTAGAAAGTGCTCATCACACTCCCTAGGTTTACCTAAACATTCATTATTCATTTTCAGGCTTTTGTACATCAAATGTTAATTCATGATCATCATTTATATCAACTTTTACCACAGTACCTTCAGGCATGCTTTCTTTAATCATCATACGTGCTAATGGTGTTTCAATTTGACGTTGAACAAAACGTTTCAATGGTCTTGCACCAAATTGTGGTTCGTATGCTTCTTCTCCTAACCATTTTTTCGCGTCATCAGACACATCAATTGAAATACGTTGATCCATTAAACGTATATTTAATTGAGTTAAGATTTTATCGACAATCATACTCATATCATTAATAGATAATGGTTTAAATAATACTATATCATCCATACGGTTTAAGATTTCTGGTTTAAAGAATGCATGTAAGCTATCCATTACAGCTTTTTCAGTGTCTTCAGTAATGTCACCAGTATCTTTAACATTCTCAAGTAATACTTGTGAACCGATGTTACTTGTCATAATAATGATAGTGTTTTTAAAGTCAACACTGCGTCCTTTAGAATCAGTTAAACGACCTTCATCTAATATTTGAAGTAAAACGTTGAATACATCACTATGTGCTTTTTCAACTTCATCTAATAAAATGACCGAATATGGATTACGTCTAACCGCTTCTGTTAATTGTCCTCCTTCATCATGACCTACATAACCTGGAGGAGCACCAATCAATCTAGAAACTGAATGTTTCTCCATATACTCACTCATGTCGATTCGAATCATGTGTTTCTCAGAATCAAACAATGATGCAGCTAATGATTTTGCTAATTCAGTTTTACCTACACCAGTTGGTCCTAAGAATAAGAAACTACCAATCGGTCTATTAGGATCTTTAATACCTGCACGTGCTCTTACTACAGCATCAGATACTAAGTCTACTGCTTTATCTTGACCCACAACACGTTCGTGTAAGATATCACTTAGGTTCAATAATTTTTCTCTTTCAGTTTCAACTAATTTTGATACTGGAATACCAGTCCATTGACTTACGATGTCTCCAATTTCTTCATCAGAAACAACTTCACGAATCATACGTTCGCTGTCACCTTGTTCATCTTGATAAGCTTCTTCAAATTCTTTTAATTCTTTTTCTAATTGAGGTATTGTACCATATTGTAATTCTGCTGCTTTTTCTAGATTGCCCTCAGTTTGTGCATCTTCTAGAGCTTGACGACTGCGATCTAATTCAGCACGTTTTTCTTGTACTTTCGCAATTTTTTCTTTCTCTTGTTCAACACGAGATTGTAAGGAAGCTTGTTTTTCTTTTTCATTTGAAAGTTCTTCTTGTAATTCTTCTAAACGATGTTTACTTGCGTTGTCAGATTCATTTTTCAAAGCACTTTCTTCAATTTCTAATTGCATAACACGACGATTAACTTGATCTAATTCAGTTGGATTTGAACCCATTTCTGTTCGAATTGTTGCACATGCTTGGTCAACTAAATCGATTGCTTTGTCAGGTAAAAATCTATCAGTAATATATCGATCTGATAATTCAGCTGCTGCAACTAAAGCACGGTCTTGAATACGTACTCCATGATAAACTTCATAGCGTTCTTTTAATCCACGTAAAATTGAAATTGTATCTTCTACATCTGGTTCACTTACGCCTACTTTTTGGAAACGACGTTCTAATGCAGAATCTTTCTCAATATATTCTCTATATTCATTTAAAGTAGTTGCACCAATACAATGCAATTCGCCGCGTGCTAACATCGGTTTCAACATGTTACCAGCATCCATTGCACCATCTGTTTTACCTGCACCAACTAGCATATGAATTTCATCAATGAATAAAATAATGCGTCCATCTGACTCTTTTACTTCTTTAAGTACTGCTTTAAGTCGCTCTTCAAATTCACCTCTAAATTTTGCACCAGCAACCAATGCGCTTAAATCTAATTCAAAAATTGTTTTATCGAGTAATGATTCAGGCACATCTTTTCGTACAATTCGTTGCGCTAAACCTTCAACAATTGCAGTTTTACCTACACCAGGTTCCCCGATTAATACTGGATTGTTTTTAGTTTTACGACTTAAGATTCGAATTGTGTTACGAATTTCTTCATCCCTGCCAATAACAGGGTCCATTTTACCTTGACGTACTTCTTCTACTAAGTCACGACCATATTTTTCTAAAGCTTCATAATTTACTTCTGGATTTTGTGAAGTCACATGATTTCCCCCTCTTACTTTAGTTATTATTTCTTTCACAACTTCTTCTTTATTTCCAACAAATTGTTTAGTAGTATCATCAATATCCATCGCAGCACGAAGGACGTGTTCCATTGAAATATATTCATCTTCATATTCTTTCATATATGATTCAGCTTTATTTAATAATTCATTTGCTTTAGCTCCTATATACTGTCCATATTGAATATTATCTCCTTGTACAGAAGGATAATTTTTCAATTTATTTGTATACGCTTGATTTAATTCATCTGTATCTATATTTGCTCGTTCTAATATGCTTTTAAATAAACTATCAGTTTCTTCTAAAGTTCCTTTTAATATAGCTTCAATTTCAATATTTTGTAATTCGTTTTCTTTACTCAATTCAACGGCTTTTTGTAATGCACCTTGAATTGCATATGTCATTTGATTAATATCCAAATTTGTTCACCCCTATATATTTGATAAGAGCAAGGTCAATTACCTCATTTTTTGACTTTGACTTTCTTTGACCTTAATTACATTATAGACCCTCTTACATGATTACGCAACACATACACTCAACTTTTACAAATTTCTCAAACTGCCTGGTCAAGCTAGTTTGACGCAATTAGTAAGTCTCTTTCATTACTTGTTTTATCACACTTTTTCTGTTATAAACATCAAATATACGTTAAAACATCAAATATACGTTAAAACATCAAATATACGTTAAAACATCAAATAAAATAAACCAGTTCAATGATTTAAAATCACTAAACTGGTTTAGAATGAATTATTTGTTTTTTGAATTTTTCTTTATAGCTTTGATTATTTCATCTGATAAAGCTTTTACACCACTATTTTCAAGATGCACACCATCTGGTGCAAAATATTCAGAATGTCCTGCAGAACGTTGGTACCAATCCACTAAAGTTACATTCTTATGCTTCTTAGCAGCATTAGCTAGTTGTTTATTAACATTATCTTGCCAATCTCGAGGAACACGTGTATTAACAAGGTAAATTTGTGCTTTACCAAACTTATTAATTAATTGATTTAATTCTTCCTCTGTAAAATCACCATTTGTACCTAGTTCTAAAACGACTTTATCTGATGGTTTATTATAATTTGAATAATTGCCTGCTATTGACAACGCTTCTTGTAGATGACGACCAACTTTACCATCAATGGTTGCTTTAGGTACTTGAGATTTAAATTCTTCCCCAATATCTACCATCACTGAGTCTCCAATAAGTAATGGACTAATATTAGTATAAACTTGTTTTTTACTTTTACTATTACTACTTGAGCCATCGATTTTTATATTTTCCCCAGGCATCATTCTTACTAGATATTTATCTTGATCACTCGTGTTGAATGAATTTGCTTTGTTTTCAATTTCATCTTTTCCAAAACGATCGAAGACCCCTAAGAATAACAATACTATCGGTATCATAGCAATAATTGACACTATTGTTCTAATAAATTTAGGTCGTTTTAAATAATTGAATGAAAATGCCTTTAAACCTTCTCGTCTAAATGGTGTTTCAATATAACGATATGATAACTCAGCAAATAAAACTGTAAGTATGATATCAACAAAGTACACATAAATAGGAAGTTGCCCATCAACAAAATGAATGTGTATAAAACTTATGACAGGAAAATGCCATAAATATAAACTATAAGAGCGTTTACCTATATAAACAAATATACGATGACCTAAGACCTTTGCTAGTATACTAGAAGGGTGTACGACACTAGCAATAATAAATAATGTCATACCTGAGATAAGATAAAATCCACCATTATAAATCCATGCACTAGTATCTTTCACTGTAAAGAATAAGAAGATAAGTATTATTAGACCTAAGATGCCTATACCATCAATAGAACGTTGCAATACTTTTGGTGGATTGACTTTTAATTTAAACGGTGGCCATACAAATGCTAATATCACACCCAATAATAACGTCTGCAAGCGAGTATCTGTCCCAAAATAAACTCTTGAATACCCAACATTGGGTTGTGAAATAATGACCATCGCTAATAAAGACACTAGAGAAATAATCCATAATATCAAAGTAACATTGCGATATTTTTTAATCGTTAAGAGTAAAATGACTAACACAAATGGGAAGAACAAATAGAACTGTTCTTCTATTGCAAGTGACCACAAGTGTTTTAATGGCATAAATGAAAATTGTTCGAAGTAGTTAACATCTTTGGCAATATACCACCAATTCGACACATAGAATAATGCAGCGATAATATCATGTTTAACTCGAACGATTTGTTGTGGTTCAAATATTAATGTAGCAATTCCAACGACGATTAATAGCGCAACAACTGCTGGAAGCAACCTTTTAACTCGTCGAATCCAGAATTGTTTAAGGCTAATAATACCTCGTTCCTCGTATTCCTTTAAAAGTAAACTTGTGATTAAATATCCAGAAATAACGAAGAAGGTATCTACACCTATGAAACCACCTGTAAGCCATTTCCTGTTTAAATGGTATATGATAATACCTAAGACAGCAATTGCTCTTAGTCCATCTAAACCAGGCATGTAACGCATTTTAGTCTTACGTTGTTTCCCTTTTTCAAAATCTTGTTTCATTGTTCACATTCTTTCCCTATTAAATAATAAATTTTAATAAATTCATTAATTACTAAAGCACTGAAAATCAGGATAAAACGAAAGCCGATGATCAACAACATGAGAAAATATGATTTAAGTTAATATTCTTTTATATTTTAATGTATATGATTGAATCGAGTTTTATACTTAGATGTCTGAGCTTGAACTATAATAATATTTTATAAAATTTGACGCATTTATTATTATTTTTCATAAATGCAAGTACAATTTAAATTATTTTATATTGTAATTCTTATGTATTGTAGTATAACGCTTAAACAAATTCAATTTATATTACAATTATGTCATTTATTAACTTAACTTTGTCACTAAAAGCATTGAAAATGAACATTTAAATTGTTTCTATTATAAATAAAAAAACAATAGTACATCCTAATCGTGTACTATTGTTCAAAAGCGATTAATTAGCCAACGCCTAATGCAATTTTAGCGTATCTTGACATCATATCTATGTTCCAAGGTGGATTCCAAACAATATTAACTTCTGTGTCTTGTATTTCTGGAATCTCAGCTAATACTGTTTTAATTTGTTCGATAATTTGTGGCCCAAGTGGGCAACCCATTGATGTTAAAGTCATTTCAACTGTACATAAACCATCATCATCAACATTCACTTTATATACTAAACCTAAATTAACGATATCAATACCTAATTCAGGGTCAATAACCATTTCAAGTGCACCTAGGATACTGTCTTTTAATGCCTCTTCCATTAGTATCACCTCTCATTATTTATCTTTACACTAATATATCAAATATCCGACAAAACGCCAATAAAATGCTATGATACAACTAAGCGATTAAAGACGTTATAATAACATTATAAAGTTGATTTATGTATCAATTTTAAAAACATTTAATATGAAATGTTAATGTATTTTATTCTATAGATATGTAGCTTAAGGAGAAATATATGAAACCTTATTTAATTTGTTTAGACTTAGATGGGACATTATTAAATGATAATAAAGAAATTAGCGATTATACTAAGCAAGTACTTACAACATTAAAAAAGCAAGGTCATCGCATTATGATTGCGACCGGAAGACCATACCGTGCAAGCCAAATTTATTATCATGAATTAAACATGGACACACCTATTGTAAACTTCAATGGGGCTTATGTTCATCATCCTAAATCAGATGATTTTAAAACGACACACGAGGTTCTAGATGTGGACCTCGCTAGAAACATGATCGAAACACTTCAAAAAGCCAAAGTTACAAATATTATTGCTGAGGTTCGCGATCACGTGTTTATTAATAATCATGACCCTAGATTATTTGAGGGTTTTTCAATGGGTAATCCTAAAATTGAAACAGGTAATTTATTAGAAGAATTATATGAAGCACCAACGTCGTTATTAGTAGAAGCAGAAGAGATTTACATACCTAGAATCAAGCAAATGTTGACGCGTTTCTATGCAGAGAATATTGAGCACAGACGTTGGGGCGCGCCTTTCCCAGTAATCGAAATCGTTAAACGCGGGATTAGTAAAGCGCGTGGGATTGATCAAGTCAAAGACTATTTAGGAATTGAACCTTCACATATTATAGCCTTCGGAGACGAGGATAATGATATTGAAATGATTAAATATGCTAAATATGGTATCGCAATGGACAATGGTCTAGATGAATTAAAACATATTGCAAACCATATTACTTATTCAAATAATGATGATGGTATCGGCCGTTATTTAAATGATTTCTTTAAATTAAATATACCTTATAAAGGTTAAACAACAATTCTTAAGTGAGACAAATGTATACTTTTATAATGTCTCACTATTTTAATATATTTTTCTGGAGGAATGTATGATGCGTAAAATAATTGTAGTCGGTGCTGTCGCCGGTGGTGCGACCTGTGCTAGCCAAATACGACGTTTAGATAAAGACAGTGAAATTACTATTTTTGAAAAAGACCGCGACATGAGTTTCGCAAATTGTGGATTACCCTACTTTATAGGTAACATTGTTAATGAACGTAAAGATGTTTTACCAATTACGCCAGACGTGTTTAAAGAAAAGAAAAATATTACAGTTAAAACGTATCATGAAGTAATTGCTATTAATGACAAAGATCAAACAGTGACGGTAGTAAATCGTCAAACGAATGAAAAATTTAAAGCGAGTTATGACGAATTAATATTGAGTCCTGGTGCAGGTGCTAATTCTTTAGGATTTGATAGTGATTACATATTCACTTTACGCAATATGGAGGATACTGATGCCATCGATCGATTTATAGATCAACATCAGGCTAAGAAAGCATTAGTAGTAGGAGCAGGTTATATTTCATTAGAAGTCTTGGAGAATTTATATGCTAGAGGATTAGATGTTACTCTAATTCACCGCTCTGATAAAATTAACAAGTTGATGGACCAAGATATGAATCAAGTTATCTTTGACGAGTTAGATTCGAGACACATACCTTATCGGTTAAATGAGGAAATTGTAAGTGTTAAAAATCATCTGGTTACTTTTAAATCAGGCATTCAAGAAGACTTCGATATTATTATTGAAGGCGTTGGCACACATCCAAACTCGAAATTTATCGAGTCATCTAACGTAGAATTAGATGATAAAGGCTTCGTTAAAGTTAACGATAAGTTTGAAACAAACATCCCAAATATTTATGCTTTGGGTGATGTGATTACCTCTTCGTACCGTCATGTAAATCTACCCGCACAAGTTCCATTAGCTTGGGGAGCACATCGTGGCGCAAGCGTCATTGCAGAACAACTAGCTGGTAATAAAAATATCATTTTCAAAGGTTTTTTAGGTACCAATATCGTTAAATTTTTCGACTATACATTAGCAAGCGTCGGCATCAAAGTCGAAGAATTAACGCATTTTGATTATCAAATGGTTGAATTAAATTCTGGCACTCATGCAGGTTATTACCCTGGAAATACTAATGTCCACTTACGCGTTTACTTTGACACAAATAATCGTCATCTTTTACGTGCTGCCGCAGTAGGTAAAACAGGTGTTGATAAGCGTATTGACGTATTATCAATGGCAATGATGAGCGAATTAACCATTGATGAATTAACTGAATTTGAAGTGGCATACGCACCACCATACAGTCATCCAAAAGATTTAGTTAATATGATTGGTTACAAAGCTAGAGATTTATAAAAGATAGCCCTTAAATGATTACTGCAAATTCAATCATTTAAGGGCTATCCCTATATCATCAATAATTTAAATTTTTAACTAATTCCAAAAAGACTACTAATTGGACCCCATGGTAGGATAATACCTAACGCCATAGTAATAATTATTAAAATAATTGTTGCCCAGAATAAACCATGACTTGCTTCGTGTTTCTTGCGTTTCGCGATAGATACTTCCATTAGTGCAACTACCGCTATACCACAAAGCATCTTCAATGTTAACAACATATGGTTGCCTCCACCACCATGGCTAGCAGCCATGAATTCTTGAATTAACAACCAGAACCCTGAGAATAAAGTGAGTAACATAAAGACTCTTAATGCCATTTGTAAAGGTTTAAACATAGGTGTAGGACCTTGTGATTTTGAAATATGTAAAAATGCAATTACATATAAAATAATTGTCAACGCCCAACTTGCAATATGCATATGTAACAAGACCGAATTCCCCCAATACTATTTATTACCTTTTTACTTACCTATCATATCACATAAACACTTGAACGTATTGTTAAACGATATAAGAGAAGGATATGAAACTAAAATAATGGTTTTGTAGAATTTCCATGTGAAATTCTCTTTGCTGGGGCCCCAACCCCAGCTTGCTTTGCTTGTGGAATTTCCATGTGAAATTCTCTTTGCTGGGGCCCCTGAATTAAAACGCTTGTAAAAAGTGCGTTTTTATTTCTGACAACTATTGGCAATATACAATTAGAGCCTGGGACATTGATTTATGTCCCAGGCTCACCTGCATTTACTGATTAGAATTAAGAAATAATTATAATATAAAATGTCTCAATTCAATCATTTATTATGAACTAATTATGATAGACAATCCTTATAGCGTTTTGAACTATTAATTAATCTTTAGCAATATAAGCAGTTAATGTACCAATATTATCAATAGTAACTTTGACTTCATCACCAGGTTGTAAGAATTGAGGTGGTTGTAAACCTGCACCTACACCAGCTGGTGTACCAGTAGCAATGATATCTCCTGGATGTAATGCTACATATTTAGAAATTTCTTCAATTAAATCATCAATTTTATTAATCATTTGACTTGTATTACCATCTTGACGAATATCATTATTAACTTTAGTTACGATATTAACATTTTCAGGTGTTGGTAACTCATCCTTAGTTACAATATAAGGTCCCATTGGGCAACCACCTGTCAAACTTTTAGATAGAAATGCCTGATCTTGTTCATTTTGCGCCTTACGATCAGTAATATCATTAATAATTGTATATCCGTAGATGTAGTCTAATGCTAATGCTTTCGGAATTTTTTCTCCAGATTTACCGATTACGATACCTAATTCACCTTCGTAATCTAATTGATCAGTGATATCTTTATGATTTGGAATTGTTGATTCATCACCAGTTAATGATGATGCTGCTTTAGTAAATACGTATAATCGTTGTACTTCATGATTTAATTCACTTGCGTGATCTTGGTAATTACGACCGAATGCAATAACATTATTTGGTGGTGTAACTGGTGGTAAGAATTCAATGTCATTAAAGGCGATTTTGAATTCATCTGCTTTACCACTATCTTCAGCCGCTACAACTGCTTTACGCACTTGTTCTTGGAAATCTAATGTTTGGTTTTGTTGTAATCCCTCTAATAATGTTTGAGGGTGGAAGTCACCTTCTCCAAATTCCGCAAATACCTTTTTAAGATCCCAAACTGCGTCTTCACGCTTAACTTTTACGCCGTAAGATTCAGCGTCTTTATAATTGAATGATAAAAATTTCATTCAGTATCAACTCCTCATCTATATCTTAATACATATTATAACTTTAATCTTTGATAAACCACAAATATATATGTCTGAAATTTTAGAAATTTAATACACATTTTATTTATTGGATTAAAAACCTATTAAACATCTTCTTCAATACTCATTTGACCAAATTGGAAGAAATAAAGGTAACCGTATACTTTAGAATTTAAAATTGTTTCTAATGTGTTTTTATAATATTTCATTTGAATTTTGTACTTATCACGAAGTTGTATACCTACCTCTTCATCTGTCATACCTCTACGCTTATTAAATGCATCTGTTTTATAATCTACAAAGTAATATTGACCGTCCTTTAAAAATATTAAATCAATCATACCTTGAATTATTGACACATCTTCATCTAATTCAGGCATTTCGTCTACACGCGCTTGATTTACGACAAATGGTAACTCTCTATAAACTTTGTCAGCTTGTGTAATAGTCATATACAAGTCACTTCTAATAAAATTCATAACTGCTTCAAATTGAATATCTTTTTTTGCATCTTCTTCAATAATATGCTTTTCAATTAATTCATTAATATAGTCATTCAATTCTGTTTCAGTCATACGCGTTTCTTTAAATGGTAGATGTTGCATGACTGTATGCATTAAAGTACCAATTTCATTTGCTTTACGTTTTTTATTTTCACGTAAAAACTTAGGTCTCTCATAAGTTGATACACCTATACGGTATTGTCTTACCCTTTCGTAACTTGTACCACTTTCTTCTATTTCTAATTGACGCTTTAATTCTGAAACAGACTGTTTAGATGGTTTCTCCGTATCTTTTAAAAAAGGATATTTAAATGATAATTGATCATTAATTTGTTGCTTTAATGTCTCATCATGCGAGCCTTCTACTTCTAAATCTGAAACATCGCGACTTTCTTGTTCTGATTCACTGTCCTCAATCGAAAGTTCTTCAAATTGTGCAATTTTAATATCTACAGTAGGACGCAGACTCTCATCTAGATTATCAATAGATTTCTCAAACTGATACTCTGGTAATAAAGATGTAGATTGGTATTTAGCCAAAATACTATATATTAAATCAAAAGGTCGATCTGCTGATAACCGCTTATGCAATGCAATTTGATTACCTGAAATTGGCAATCGCTCAAGTTTTTCTAATGTTTCTTCCTTATCAATAGTACCAATAAGAATGAGTTGCTCTTTCGCTCGCGTTAAAGCTACATACATCAATCGCATTTCTTCAGAAATAAGTTCTTTTTCAGTAATTGATTTAATGACAACTGACGATAGTGACGGATAGGTTACATTTTGGTCTAAATCAAAATAATCAATACCTAGACCATATTTTTGATTTAAGATGAGTGGTTTACGTAAGTCGCCTTTATTAAAATTCTTTGAAAGACCCGAATAAATAACATATGGGAACTCTAGACCTTTACTACTATGAACTGTCATCATACGTACCACATTATCATTAGGTCCTATAACATTCTCTTCACCAAAGTCTTTGTTGCGTTCTATTAGTTCGTCAATAAATCTTATAAATTGATAAAGCCCTCTAAAACTTGAATTTTCAAATTCTACTGCTTTATTAAACAATCCATATAGATTTGCACGTCTACCTTTACCACCAATAAGGCCACTAAAATATTGAATCACGTAATGATCATTATAGAACTTATCAATTAATTGATACACAGGATGAGATTGACTATATTCTTGATACATGTTTATATCATCCATAAAATGTTCTAATTTCTCAACTAACGTAGGGTTCGCTTCTTGATCTTTCATATAATGCAATATGGATTGATAGAAATAATCATCGTTCATACTTTGAACTCGAATGTTTGCTAATTCATCTTCCGTAAATTGGTATATAACCGATCTCATTAATCCTACTAAATATATATCTTGTAAAGGATTATCAACGGTTCTTAAAAATGATAAGACGAGACGTACTTCAGTTTGTTCAAAGTAACCTTCCTTACTATTTACATGGAAGGGAATATTATAGTCTTTAAATACTTGTTGTAAATTGCGCGCATTTTTCAACCCTCTTTCAAGTATGACGATATCTTTGAAAGTAGCTTGTCTATAAGATTCTGATTTCATATCATAAACTTGTTTATGCTCAATAATATATTTAACTTGCTCAGCAATATAGCGAGCTTCTTGTTCTGACTTTTCTAAATCATTATCGCTACTCTTATCCTGAATTAATGCATGTAGTTCAAGAGGCATAGAATTATCAGAATATTTAGTAGCACCAAAATAAAGTCTCGCATCAGCATCGTACTCAATTTCACCTACTTCTTCATCCATCATATGGTCAAATAAGTAGTTTGTTGTGGCGAGTACTTCTTTACGTGAACGGAAATTCTTAGATAAATCGATACGTAACCCTGATTGATCGCCATCTTTTGTGAAACGATGATATTTATCCATAAATAGCGTTGGATCAGCCTGTCTAAATTTATAGATAGATTGTTTAACGTCACCTACCATGAATAAATTTCCATTAGATTCGTCACCACGTTTAATTTTAGATATGATTGCTTCTTGTACTTGGTTCGTATCTTGGTATTCATCTACTAAAATCTCTTCAAATTGTGATCGATATTCTTTAGCGATAGGCGAAGCATTGCCCTCTTGGTCAGTTAATATTTGTAAAGCGAAGTGTTCATAATCAGAAAAATCCAGTACATTTCGACTACGTTTTTTTTCAGCAAAGTCATTAATAATATCCTTAACGATTTGTACAAGGTATTGAATTCTAGGAGCCAAACGTTTCATATCTACTTTTAAATCTTCATAAGAACGCATTAGATACTTATTTTTTACTTCCGATAATAGTTTTTTATAATCATCATAAAAATCTTTAGCGTTTGTTAAAAACTGAGAACTTATACCTTCATCTTCATTCGTATCTTTTAATTTTTTTGTAATTGTAGGCAATTTTTCAGAGGTATAATTGATGATTTCTTCAAAATTTATTACATTACCCTCAATCATTTTTTCACATTTATATTTTTCTAGTTTGATAACATCTAAATGCTTTTCCGCTTCTATACAATTTAGAAAGTTATTTTCCGCTTCTAACAAAGTATGATATGCAGCTTTGATATAAATTTTCGATAATCTTTCTAATTCGTCTAAATATAATTTATGTTTATTATCGTCCGTGTAAATTTCAACTAATGAATCCAACCACTGGAACGGTGAAGGATTGGCTATACTGAAATTATAGAAACGTTTTAACAAATCTCTAAAATTATCATCATTACGATCACTTGATAATTGTTCTACTAAAGTAAGAAATTCAATATCCGGTGTATCATAATGTTTTTCTAAAACTTCATCAATAGACTGTTCAAGTAACAGCACATTCTCAACATCACTAATTGTGCGGAAATTAGGATCCAAATCAATGACATCATAATGCTGTTGAATAATCTTTAAACAGAAGCTATGTAATGTCGAAATTTGTGCTTGGTGAATTTTAATGCGTTGATTCTTTAAATGTTCATTTCTAGGATCTTCTATTGACGCTTGTTGAATGCGCTGATCAACACGATGCTTCATTTCTCTCGCACTTAAATTAGTAAAAGTAACAACGAGTAACTTATCAACATCTATTTCATCTCTAATAATTTTTTGAATAATTCTTTCTACTAATACTGCAGTTTTACCAGACCCTGCTGCTGCAGCTACTAATACATCTTGACCATTAGCGTATATACTCTTCCACTGTGCATCTGTCCATTGAGCATCTTTAGGTTTGATGGGGATGTTATTCAATATGATCACCGCTTTCTAACTCGACATCTTGTATTGCTTTGATAGGATCTATAGTTTCATCTACATGGCGATAATGTTTACTATCAATAATAGTATCCACATGGCACACTGATTGAAAATTACAAAATTGGCATGGTAATTGGTCATCGAATTTAAGTGGTGCAACTTCGGTATGACCTTCCATAATATTTGTAGCAGTCTTTATAAAGTTGTCTTTATTATGTTTGATAAATTTATGAATTGTTGTTTCATCAGCAACACTGCTCCCCCTACTTCCAATACTTCCGTCTTTCTTCAGGCTAACTGGAACAATGTCGGATTTACCAATTTCTTCTAAACGAATATCCAATGCGTCTACTACATCCATATCGCTATTAACTAAGCCACGTAATTTATATTCTTTTAAAAATGCTTGTTCAAGTTTGTCCTGTGTTAAAGCATCATCTTCCAATTCTCCCCAGTCTTTAAAACTGAGACGTTCATCATGTACATGGAAATACAATAGGCCACCTGGTTTAATTTCATTAGATAATCCCAGACGTTGGGCATTTTGCAAAGCAATATCCATATAAGTCATCATTTGCATTTGTTTACCATAATAAACCTTTTTTAAATCTAATTTCGCACTGGGATTAGATGACTTATAATCAATAATATTAATGTAGCTCTTATCATCTTTAGTGTAAGCATCTATACGATCAATTTGTCCTCGTATATTAACTGGAATGCCCTGTTTTGTAATTAATGGTTGCGCAATAAGTTCTTCACTGTTGTTCGGTGTCTTTCTAAACCCTGCTTCGAAACGTTGTGGTTTGAACTTTGTATTTTTATTTTGATAGCGTAATGCTTTCAAAGTACTTTCGACAATGACACCAATTCGTTTTGACACATATCGATAGTATGCATTTGAATCCATGAGATTAAATTGGACTTGAGGTAAAACATTTTCTAAAGCCTCAACAGTTAAAGCATGTATCTTCTTATTATCAAGATTTTTAAAGTCTCCATCTACCTTATCCGAAATATACTTCAATACTGTATGGAAAATATTTCCTAAATCAAAATTTTCAAGCTTATATTTCGTTCGCTCATTTAACCTTAAACCATGATTCGCATAATGTTTAAACGGACAATCATTATACCCTTCAAATCTAGATACACTTGCGTTAATAGTTGAACCATATAAAGATGCAGCCAATGGTTCATCTAATTTCACTGTTTCGTTGTCATATGTCAACGCAGTTAATAGGTACTCTAAACCGTTATTCAATTTGTCATTATCACGCATGACTTGATAAGCATCAACCCATACATCAGCGACCATCTCTGCCTCTAGCCAAGCTTTTAAAGATTCGAATAAGACGACTTTAGTTTGATGTGGATGCTCCATTAACGATAAAGGTTGTGCATTATGTTGATAATGAATATTCGTTACTTCTAACCCATTGAACAACCCTTGTATTTGGTCTATAAATGGACTTTTTTCTTTATCCTCACCTTGTGCACCCATTAAACTATATGAAAATGTAACTTGTTCACTGCCTCGTGTCATTGCAATATAACAAACAAACGCTTCATCCATTTGTAAGATATCTGATGTAGGACTTAATTCAACTTGTGCTTGTTGTTCAAACACTTTCTTTTCTTCATCTGTTATTAGACTAGAAGAAGAAACCGGTTGCGGCATAGCACCATCGTTCATTCCAACCATATAAATATGCTTTTTATTGTCTACTTTCGCTAAGTCCATTGTCCCTATACTCACTTGATCGAGGGTTTGAGGAATCATTACAAATTCTAATTGTTCTAAACCAATATCAAATACCTCTAAAAAGCGTTTAAGAGTCATTTCTTCATTATCAAATACAGTGACTAAATCATCTAAAATTTGAATAAGTCCATTCCAAATTTGATCTATTTCTTCAGCTTCTTCATGACGACCATCGACGTCCAATTGGTCACGGTGAGTCATTAAATATTTAGGTAAATCAAATGCCTCCATTGTCTCATAGAAAGCTGTCGCAAAACCTCTCACATTTTCTGCTTCGTTCATTGCTTTTTCAAAAGTTAATATTTTATCAATAATATCATTTTTTAAATGAACTACTTGCTCGAAATCTTCTCGTTCTTCAGTAGTTAATTTATGTTCTTTACGTCCCATTTTCGTAAAGTTATCAATACTAAACAGTTTTTCATCAAGCCAACGTTTGCCATAAACACCACGTTCAACGACAAAGTTCTCTAATAAATCAATTAAATATGCACTATCCTTAAAGTGATTAGTTAGAATATTGGTTTTAATTAAACGCATCATAGGACTAATATTCCAGTTTGTTTGAATAACTTCCAAAAGTGAGCGTACCATTTCCATGATTGGATGATGTGTCATTGATCTTTTAGTGTCGATATTAAATGGAATATCATACTGTGGAAGAACAGAGTCAAATAAATATGCATAAGCTTCATCACGATACAAGATAGCAATGTCTTGATATCTATATTGCTTATCACGTGTATCTTTAATAATTTGGCGAGCTACTTCATTAACTTCTTCACGTATACTTGAGGATTCTAAAATATTAATATTGCCATCGTAAGCGATAGGATTAATTTGCAATGCGTCAAATTGTTGTTCCAGTTGTATTAAATCTTTATTGTTAAAACGATATTGTTGTTTAAAGAATTGTTGTTGTAATTCTATGTTTAAATCATTGGCAATTTCCTTTAGATGCGTTAATACCTCTGAAGGTTTTCTGAATAAACTAAATGGATCTTCATTACCATCAGTTGTTAAAAGAACAGTAACTTTTTTGGCGCTTTGAACGAGTGCTTTAATAATTTGATACTCCAATGTAGAGAAGTTGTGGAATCCATCTATGTATACCTCTGCTCTTTTAATCCATTCTGATTGACTTAAAATATCAATAAAATGATTTAAACTATCCTCTGAAGTAATAAATTCGCCATTTATGCGTTCCTCAAAATACTGATAAATAAGCGATATATCTTCTAATTTATGTCTAGTTCTCGTCTTCAAGTCATTATCTTGCAAAAATGTATGTAAATGTTCTGGCGTAACAGAATATTTTTTAAAATCTTGAATTTGTTCAATTAACTTCTCACTAAAACCATAATAATTTACTTGTGATTGATATAGTTTTAATTCCGATTGATGTTGTTGAACTAAATCATAAATCATCATTTCTGTAGCCGCTTGTGTTAGTCGTTCTTCAGTTAATCCCCCAACCTCTTGAAAAACTCTATAACTTAAGCGTTCAAAGTGAAGCACTTCAGTTCTTAGACTTCCATTCAATTCTTTATCATTAACAAATTCTTGTTCTAATTGAAAAGTACTCTGTGTTGGTGCTATTAAAACAATTGGATCACCTAGAGGATCCTCTTTCATTTGTTGCTTAATATTATCAATCATATGATGAGATTTGCCTGTTCCTGCTCTGCCAATGTATGCGTTCAACTCCATTATTCCCACACTCCTTTGAACTTATTTTAACACAGAACATACGTTCTTAAAAATGTTTTGTTAGGTCGAAATATTGAACAAAAAAAGACTGGCGGAACCTCTATGAACATTCCATTACCAGTCTTGCTATGTTAAAAATTAATTCATTAATACTAATTTTTCTTATTTTTCATTATCTGGATTAAAGTTAAATTTGAATTCACTAAACGGCCAAAATCTAAATGATACTTTACCAACAATTTGATCTCTATCAATTAAACCAAACGCCCTACTATCCTTACTGACTTCTCTGTTATCACCTAAAACTAAGTATTTACCTTTTGGTATGATATTTGATTTAGGATTTGCATTTAGTAAATCTTTAGTTTCAAATGAACCCGTAATATATTCACCTTGTTTACGTTTTTCATTGTAATCAAGATAAGGTTCATTTATCTTTTTACCATTAACATATAGTTTATCATTTTTATAAATAACGTTATCGCCAGGTACACCAATAACACGTTTAACATAATCGTCTTGTTGATTCGCATGAAATACGATTACATTACCTTTTTTTATGTCTCCAACTTTATATCCTAGAATGTTAACCATGACGTGTTCACCATCTTTTAGTGTTGGATCCATTGAATCGCCTTTTATAGTATATGATTTAGCTACGAAGTTGACCATTACCCATACAAGTAATAAACCTACCGCTATGGCAACAATCCATTCAACTATTTCTTTCTTCAATTTTAACACCTCATCTACTTATTAAACTGATAGGTAAATTCTTTAAATGGATAATACTTTAAACTAACATCTCCTACAATATCGTCCTTATCTATTAATCCATATGTTCTTGAATCACTTTGTTTATCACCATTATCATTTAAAATAAAATATGAATTTGGCGGAATAATATCACCATCAGAATCATGTAAATCTCTTATTGCAAAATTATTAATATCTCTATTTTTAGCATAAAATTTATTAACTTGTCTATCATCTCTATACAATTTACCGTTTCTAACTTCAATTGATTCACCAGGCTTGCCGACCAATCTACCAAAGTGTAATTGATTTTTATGTCGATACATGATAATATCTCCATCTTTCAACATGTTAAAGGTAACTTTAATTTTATTAATAATGACACGGTCACCTTTATTCAAAGTTGGTGACATATCATCAGTTTGAACTACAGCACTTTTAACTAAGAACATTTGTATAAACATGACAAACAGACAAGCAAATAGGAATGCTACAATCCAACTTGTCACTCTACGCACCTTGTCACTCCTTGTCCGAACCCATGAAATAGCCCTCGACTTTCTTACCAACAAACCATAACGCTATAGTAACTATTAATACCATTATTGCTCTAACAGGATGTGTGAAAAATGAGGTTACACTTTTTCCCATAATCGCCAAAAATGTTATAGAAATTAACTTAGATATAAGTAAAATTATAAAATAATATTTGCCTCTAATATGAGAGAAACTTGCCACAAAATTAACTAGTGTATTGGGTGTAAACGGAAAACACATTAATATAAATATTGGTACTAAGCCCTGTCTATCTATAAAATGAATAAGGCGTTCAACTGAGCGTCTTGATTTAATCCGCTTCATAAAGTTAGCATTAACAAATTTTCTACAGAAAAAGAACACTGTATAAGTACCTGCTACAACACCTAACCAACTAATAATCGTACCTGCTATAAAGCCATAAGCATGAACACATAAAATAACATACAATGTTAAAGGAAGTACTGGCACAATGGCTCTAAAAAATAAAATAATAAATCCAGCCAGATAACCAAAACCTTGTAATAAATCAAACCATTGTTCAATTTGATGAAACATAGTTACATCAAATCCTTCCTATTGGATTAACAGTTATTATTTCATAGAAATATTGTACACTGTTTCATTTATAAATCTACCTATATAACAATAAATCAGTCACAGGTAGTAGTTAGAACTCATTCCTTAGCTTTAATATAAAGATATATATTAGAAAAGTCGATACGGAATTTGATCCATATCGACTGTGTAAGACATATTTAATTGACGTTATTGAATGACTAGAGAATTATAAACGCTCTTCTAATTCTTTCTTCTTATCTTCAAATCCAGGTTTACCTAATAATGCAAACATGTTTTGTTTGTATGCTTCTACTCCAGGTTGGTTAAATGGATTAACACCTAATTGATATCCACTCATTGCACACGCTAATTCAAAGAAGTATACAACATAACCAAATGTTTCTTCGTCTAAGCGTGGAATATTCACAACAACATTAGGAACGCCACCATCAGTGTGAGCTAATAGTGTACCTTCAAATGCTTTAGTATTAACTTCATCAATTGTTTTACCTGCTAAGTAATTTAATCCATCTAAATCATCACTATCTTCTTCAATTGTAATATCGTGTTTAGGGTTGTTTACTTTTACAACTGTTTCAAATAAGAAACGACGTCCTTCTTGGACATATTGACCTAATGAATGTAAATCAGTTGTATAGTTTGCACTAGATGGATATATACCTTTAAAGTCTTTACCTTCAGACTCACCATATAATTGTTTCCACCACTCATTGAAATATTGCATTGACGGTTCATAATTAATCAACATTTCAGTAGTGTAGCCTTTGCTATATAAAATATTACGGATTGTCGCATATTGATAAGCAATATTTTCATCTAATTTATCAGATGATAATTCTTTACGCGCTTTATTTGCACCAATCATAATTGATTCAATATTTATACCAGCTGTTGCAATCGGTAATAGACCCACAGCAGTTAATACAGAATAACGACCACCAACATCATCTGGTACTACAAATGTTTCATAACCTTCATTATCTGCTAATTGTTTTAATGCACCTTTTGCTTTATCTGTAGTAGCAAAGATACGTTTTTTAGCTTCTGCTTTACCATATTTATCTTCAACTAATTGTTTAAATAATCTAAATGCTACTGCTGGTTCTATAGTTGTACCAGATTTAGAAATAACATTTACTGAAAAATCTTTATCTGATAAGTAGTCTACTAATTCTTTAGTGTACGTTGATGATAAATGATTACCCACGAATACAATCTCAGGGTATTCATTTGAATTGCGGAATGATGAAGTTAACATTTCAATAGCAGCACGTGCACCTAAATATGAACCTCCGATACCAATTACTACTAATACATCTGAATTAGATTTTATACGTTTTGATGCTTCCACAATTCTTGAAAATTCTTTCTTATCATAGTCTTCCGGAAGATTCACCCAACCTAAGAAATCACTACCTGCACCAGTACCTTCGTGAATCGTTTTATGAATTGTTTTAACGATATCTTGTTGTTGATCAATTTCATGTTGACCAAAGAATTCCAATGCTTTTCCATAATCTAATTGAATATGAGTCATTTTATAAAAGCCTCCTGTATGTCCTTGTTGATTTAATTTTACTAACTTTAAGCCTTCTATTCAATTGACATGACTGACTATTCGAATATTTTCAAATTAATTCAACAATTTTAAGACATTTTTTAATAATTTTAAAATGAATAATTTCTAAATAAAATAATACTTATATTTCCATATCAATATGTAACATATCCTTTTATACAATTGATATGTTGATGATAAAAGTATTTCCGAATTTTTGTATATTTATGTAAAAAAATGGTTTTATTTTCATTTGATATCTGTTAGTATAAATTTATATCAATTTTCAGAAAAATTATGAGGTGAATTTTAATGAAAGAGAAAATCGTATTAGCATATTCAGGTGGATTAGATACAAGTGTAGCCGTTAAATGGCTTATAGATAAAGGCTATGATGTCGTAGCTGTATGTTTAGATGTTGGTGAAGGTAAAGATTTAGATGTTGTATACTCTAAAGCACTAGATATGGGTGCAGTTGAGTGTCATATTATTGATGCTACTAAAGAATTTAGTGATGACTTTGTAAGTTATGCAATCAAAGGTAACTTAATGTATGAAAATAGTTATCCACTCGTATCAGCTTTATCTCGTCCACTTATCGCTAAGAAATTAGTTGAGATTGCTGAACAAACTAATTCTGTCGGTATCGCGCATGGTTGTACTGGTAAAGGTAATGACCAAGTTCGTTTCGAAGTTGCTATTAAAGCATTAAACCCTAACCTAAAAGCATTTGCGCCAGTAAGAGAATGGGGTTGGAGTCGTGAAGAAGAGATTGATTATGCCATTAAACACAATATCCCCGTTGGCATCAATCACGATTCTCCTTATTCAATTGATCAAAACTTATGGGGTAGAGCAAATGAGTGTGGTATTTTAGAAGATCCGTATGCTGCCCCTCCAAAAGACGCTTATGATTTAACTGCAGAGTTAGAAGATACACCAGATACACCTGATGAAATTATCCTTTCATTTAAAAACGGTGTTCCAGTTCAATTAAATCATCAAGATTATGACTTAGATCAATTAATATTAACTTTGAATGAATTAGCTGGAAAACACGGAATTGGACGTATCGACCATGTAGAAAATCGTCTAGTTGGTATTAAATCTCGTGAAATATATGAAACTCCAGGTGCAGAAGTAATATTAAAAGCACATAAAGCACTTGAAACATTAACGTTAACTAAAGATGTAGCTCATTTTAAACCAGTGATTGAAAAACAATTTGCTGAACAAACTTATAATGGTTTATGGTTCTCACCATTAACTGATAGCTTAAAATTATTCATTGATAGCACGCAACAATATGTTGAAGGTGATGTTAGAATTAAATTATTTAAAGGTAATGCCATTGTTAATGGAAGAAAATCTCCATACACGCTATATGATGAAAAATTAGCAACATACACTAAAGAAGATGCATTCAATCAATCAGCAGCCGTAGGTTTCATCGATATTTATGGTTTACCTACTCAAGTAAATGCATATCTTCATGGAGGTTATAGTAATGAGTAGTAAAGCATGGGGTGGTCGTTTTCAACAACAGCCGGAAGATTGGGTAGATGAATTTAATGCTTCCATAGATTTCGACCAAACATTGTTGGATGAAGATGTCCAAGGTAGTATTGCACATGCTACCATGTTAGCTAATCAAAATATCATTTCACAAGATGATAAAGACGCAATCATTAATGGCTTAAAAGAGATTCAACAAGACTTTCATAATGGGAAACTTGCGTTTAAAAAATCGCTTGAAGATATTCATTTAAACATTGAACATGAACTCATTCAACGTGTCGGTGACGCTGGAGGTAAGTTGCATACAGGCCGTAGTAGAAATGACCAAGTGGCTACTGACTTGCATTTATACGTAAAAAAAGAAGTACTTGAAATTCAAGACCTTATTCGTTCATTCCAAACATCCATTCTTAAACTAGCTCAATCACATGTGGATACAATCATGCCAGGATATACACACTTACAACGTGCTCAACCGATTTCTTTTGCACACCATGTTATGACATATTTCTGGATGCTAGAAAGAGACTATTCACGTTTTGTTGATAGTATGAAACGTATTGATATTTCACCATTGGGTGCAGCTGCATTAAGTGGTACAACACACCCTATCGATAGACACGAAACGCAACAATTATTAGAATTTAGTTCAGTTTATGAGAATAGTTTAGATGCGGTGAGCGATCGTGATTACATTATTGAAACTTTGCATAATATTTCATTAACTATGATTCATTTATCACGTTTTGCTGAAGAAATTATCTTTTGGTCTACGGATGAAGCGAAATTCATTACCCTATCTGATGCTTTCTCTACAGGTTCATCTATTATGCCTCAGAAGAAGAATCCAGATATGGCAGAACTTATTCGTGGTAAAGTAGGACGTGCTACAGGACATTTAATGAGCATGCTTGTAACATTAAAAGGGTTACCACTTGCATATAATAAAGACTTACAAGAAGATAAAGAAGGTTTATTTGACTCAGTACGTACTATAAAAGGTTCACTACGAATTTTTGAAGGTATGTTAGATACAATGACCGTTAATACAGACCGTTTAAACGAAACTGTGCATCAAGACTTTTCAAATGCAACGGAATTAGCTGATTATTTAGTAGCTAAAGATGTACCATTTAGAAAGGCGCACGAAATTGTTGGTAAAATTGTCTTTGAGTGCATTCAACAAGGTATCTATTTATTAGATGTACCTCTTGAACGTTACAAAGAATTAAATTCAAATATTGATCAAGATGTTTATGATTATCTTAAACCGGAAAACTGTCTTAGCCGAAGAAAAAGTTATGGTTCAACAGGCCAAGACGCAGTACGTCATCAGCTTAAAGTTGCTGAAAAATTATTAAATAACGATTAATTTTAGAGGTTGGGTATGGGCCAACGAATTCTGAATGAATTCTATCCATTCCCAACCTTTTTGTTAAATATATTGAGTGAACATTAATTATATAATAGTTATTTAAAGCTTCTGCAAATTCACTTTCTTACACAAAATATCACTGATAGATTTTAATTATACATTTAACTTTGAAAGGATGAGTTTGTTGAAAGCAAGTAATAAAGGTATCATTTCATGTTTAACAGTAGCCAGTTTGAGTCTAGCGATTATACATACGCCCGTTGAAGCAAGTGGTGGTGAATCATCAAACACTACAACTACGAACCTAACTAATGCATCTAAAACTCAAAACAATCATACTAATTGGTCAAGAAATTTAACAGGAGAGCGCCATACTACTATTGCACATCGTGGTGCTAGTGGCTATGCACCAGAGCATACTTTTGCAGCGTACGATAAAAGTCATAATGAATTAGGTGCCTCATATATTGAAATAGATTTACAACGCACTAAAGATGGTCATTTAGTTGCAATGCATGACGAAACAGTTGATCGTACAACAAACGGCTCAGGACGTGTCGAGGATTATACATTAGCTGAATTAAAGAAATTAGATGCGGGTTCATCATTTAATGAACAAAATCCTCAATTAGCCAAAGATAGTTATAAAGGTGCTACAGTTCCAACATTAGATGAAATTTTGACACGTTATGGTACAGATGCCAATTATTATATTGAAACAAAGCAGCCTGATGTTTATCCTGGCATGGAACAACAACTGCTAGACACACTAAACCGACATAACATGCTTACTTCAAATTCTCTAGAAAATGGACATGTCCTGGTACAATCATTTTCAGAAGCTAGCTTATTAAAAATGCATCAATTAAATTCAACTGTGCCATTAATATGCCTATTGGACAAAGGTGAATTAGCTCAACAAAGTGAAGCAGATTTACAACGTATTCGTTCTTATGCAATTGGTGTCGGTCCTGAATATAGTGATTTAAATGCACAAAATACAGCTCATTTAAAGGATTTAGGTTTCCTTGTACATCCATTTACCGTGAATGAAACTGCCGATATGCAGCGCTTGAACCAATACGGTGTTGATGGTGTGTTTACAAATTATGCTGAGCAATATAAAGCAATAAGTGCTCAAAAATAAAAGTATAACTATGGTTCATAAATTAATAATTTAGAGAACAACAAAATAAACGCTATCGCTTGTTTATGTATCAAAACAAACGATAGCGTTTTAATTATAAGCTCTTCGTCAAATCGGATTGATGAGTCCTAATGTTGAGATTAATCAACCTTAAGTTGTTTAATCTCTTTTTGCATAAATAGCGTAGGTTGATAAGTGAGCTCGGCATAGTAGAACAAGCTCATTCGTCCTTTATGTTTTTTCTCAATCACTTCATCTGAAAAATTTTGATTTTTATCTTTAATTCTTAATGTATTTAATATAGACTTACACATAGGCGCATTACCTTTCTTTTTTATTTTGTGTGGTAACTAATAATTATAGAGGTAATTGCGCCATTTTTGTATTCAAATATAAAAATTGGACTGATGAAATTTGTCATCAGTCCAATTTATTATAGAGCCTAATTATATTGATATTATGGCTTATGCCCAACCACGGTAGCGAGCTGCTTCTGCAGTACGTTTAATACCTAAAATATAAGCTGCTAGTCTCATGTCAATTTTTCTATTTTGTGCTAATTCGTAGATTGTATCAAACGCATCTACTAATTTTTCACGTAATTTATCGTTAACTTCCTCTTCAGACCAATAATAACCTTGGTTATTTTGCACCCATTCGAAGTATGAAACTGTTACACCACCAGCACTTGCTAGTACGTCTGGTACCAATAAGATACCACGTTCAGTTAAAATTCGTGTAGCTTCAGGTGTAGTAGGTCCGTTAGCCGCTTCAACAACAATATCGGCTTTAATATCATTCGCATTATCTTCAGTGATTTGGTTAGAAATCGCAGCTGGTACTAGAATGTCACAATCTAACTCGAACAATTCTTTGTTAGAAATTGTGTTATCGAATAAGTTTGTAACTGTACCGAAACTATCACGACGATCTAATAAATAATCGATATCTAAACCTTCTGGATCATGTAATGCACCATAAGCATCAGAAATTCCTACGACTTTTGCACCCATGTCATATAAGAATTTAGCTAGGAAACTACCTGCATTACCAAATCCTTGGATAACTACGCGAGAACCTTTAATTTCCTTACCACGACGTTTAGCTGCTTGTTCAATAGCAATCACTACGCCCAATGCAGTTGAACGATCGCGTCCTTGTGAACCACCTAATACGATAGGTTTACCTGTAATAAAACCAGGTGAGTTAAATTTATCTAAAGCACTATATTCATCCATCATCCAAGCCATAATTTGAGAGTTAGTAAATACGTCTGGTGCTGGAATATCTTTTGTAGGACCAACGAATTGAGAAATTGCACGTACATATCCACGAGATAAACGTTCAACTTCATGAATACTCATTTGACGTGGGTCACATACGATACCACCTTTACCACCACCGTATGGTAAATTAACAATACCGCATTTTAAAGTCATCCACATAGATAATGCTTTAACTTCTTCTTCATCTACTTCAGGATGGAAACGGACCCCACCTTTAGTTGGACCAACAGCATCGTTATGTTGAGCACGATAACCTGTAAATGTTTTAACAGTACCGTCATCCATGCGTACTGGGATACGAACTTGTAAAAATCTTAATGGTTCTTTGATTAAATCATACATACCATCGTCAAATCCCAATTTGTGTAAAGCTTCTTTAATGATACTTTGTGTAGAAATCACTAAATTATTATTCTCAGTCATGATCACTTTCGCCTCTTTTTAACAAATGATTTCGCTTTCATACATATTGTAACACATGTCTTTGCTTTTTAAAGGGTTTTCAAAATGAATGTTACAACTTTTTGAACTTAATTAAATACGCTTCTGATTCTATCTAATGCATCATCTAATTCTTCTTTAGAAATAACTAAAGGTGGAGCAAATCGAATCACCGTATCATGAGTTTCTTTACATAATAGTCCTTTTTCTTTTAATGCTTCACAGAAAGGTCTAGCACTTTCATGTAATTCAACACCAATAAAGAGACCACGACCACGTACTTCTTTAATAGCTGGGTGATTAATTTTTTGTAATTCAGATTTAAAGTATTCCCCTAATTCATGTGAACGGCCAGGTAAATCTTCATCTAATATGACATCTAACGCAGCGATTGAAACGGCACAAGCTAATGGATTACCACCAAACGTAGAACCGTGTGAACCAGGTGTAAATACATCCAGTACTTCGTTGTCAGCTAAGACTACAGAAATAGGTAGTACGCCGCCACCAAGCGCTTTTCCTAAAATATAAACATCAGGTTTAACATTATCCCAATCAGTCGCAAATAATTTACCAGAACGTCCTAAACCAGCTTGAATTTCATCGGCAATAAATAAAATATTATGTTCATCACATAATTCTCTGATAGCTTTTAGATAACCTTCAGGTGGGATATTAATACCTGCTTCACCTTGAATCGGTTCAACTAAAATAGCAGCTGTATTCTCATTAATAGCTTCTTTTAATTTATCAACATCGCC
Source organism: Staphylococcus sp. NWU MKU2 (assembly GCF_033283605.1). Classification (NCBI taxonomy): domain Bacteria; kingdom Bacillati; phylum Bacillota; class Bacilli; order Caryophanales; family Staphylococcaceae; genus Staphylococcus; species Staphylococcus sp. NWU MKU2. The sequence continues at coordinate 292,205 of NZ_JAVSMH010000001.1, forward strand.
GAAATCTACTTTGCGGAAACCATCTAATAATGGACCATAACCACGTTGGTACTCAGCTTCTGATGATAAAGATACTGGCGCCATAGTACGACCATGGAAGTTACCATTAAATGCGATAATTTCAGCTTTATCTGGTTCAAGACCTTTTACATCATATGCCCAACGACGTGCAGCTTTCAATGCAGTTTCAACTGCTTCCGCACCAGTATTCATTGGTAGTGCTTTATCTTTACCTGATAATTTACAAACTTTTTCATACCATTCACCTAAATTATCACTATGAAAAGCACGAGAAACCAAAGTTACTTTGTCAGCTTGATCTTTAAGTGCTTGAATAATTTTAGGATGACGGTGTCCTTGGTTAACAGCTGAATAAGCTGAAAGCATATCCATATATTTATTACCTTCTGGATCAGTTACCCAAATACCTTCCGCTTCTGCAACAACGATTGGTAGTGGTACGTAGTTTTGAGCTCCATAATGGTTTGTTAATTCAATGATTTGTTCTGACTTAGTCATAATATCTCCCCTTTGCTTAATTTATATTAAAACTAATGGCCATACGATTACGGCTTTCGATGTCATATACAAAGAAGTATATTTGCAAAATTAATAAGAGCATTAAATGACTCATTGTTACATCAAATATGCCCTTCGTTTCTAAATGAAAGCCCTTACAGATATAATGACATACCTATCAATATTTTTACAAGCAAAATATTAAAAATTTTCCGATAAATAAAATGAATTAAGATTCCTTTGGTATTTACATAAAAAAGATTATGACAAGAAAGATTGCCATAATCTATTATAAACTCTAAGTTCATCTACATTTATCAAATTAAATTTATAAAGATATTTTGAACATCTTCTTTTTAACTAGATTAAAACTAACCGCAAAGTTTAACATCTATTCACTCATTAATACTATTTATCTTTACGAGGTAACGGATAAAAACCTTGGTTAAATTGTTTCCACAAATTAGGTGTTAATTCATGCTTATCTTCACGATGAGGGTCAAATTCTGATAAAATTTCATCTTCTTTTCCTTCTTGAATTTTGCTGATGAAATTATAATCTAATAATATTTCACGACCAAGTGCTACGAGTTCAACACCTGTTGATTCAATAGCGTCTAATGCATCATCAGCTGTAAATACAGATCCTACACCAATAACTGGGATACGACCATCCACCCATTGGTGAATTAATTTCAATCGCTCTTGTCCTGCATACTTACCTTCTCTTGTAGTTGAGTGAATATCTCCAAGAGATATATGAACATAATCAATTGATTTTTCAGTAATTGTATTAATTAATTGTTCGGTAATTTCCATTGAAATACCTGGTGATTCAGCTTCTTCAGGAGAAAGTCGATACCCTACTATGAAATCATCGCTCGCATATTCTGATTTGGCCTTTAATACTTCATCTATAACAGCAGTTGGAAACTTCATGTGATCAGACCATTCATCATTTCTTCTATTATAATATGGAGATACAAATTGGTGAATTAAATAGTGATTAGCACCATGAATCTCTACGCCATCAAACCCAGCTTCGATTACTCGACGCGTTGCTTCACCGAAATCTTTAATTGTTTGTTCAATTTCTTCAGGCGTAATTTCTCTAGCATCATGTTCATGTTGTTGTCCGAAGCTTTTTAAAGTGATAGGACTTGGTGCAACAACATCTCCATTCGGTGTTAAATTAGCTAATGCTTGTGCGCCACCATGATGAATTTGAACTAAAGCTTTAGCACCATTCTTCTTCATAGCTTGTGCTAAACGCTTGAGTCCTTCTATATCTGAATCATGCGCAACAGAAGGTTGTCCCGGAAAAGCTTTACCAATATCGTTAACATTACTTGCAGCATTGATAGCTAAACCAACATCTTTAGAGCGCTTTTCAATATACGGTATTTCCACGTCAGAAATTGTACCATCATCATTAGATGAAATATGCGTTAATGGCGCCAATACAAAACGATTTTTTAATTCAACCCCATTTGGCAAAGTTACGGTTTCAAATAATTTTTCATATTTTTTATTCATAGGTAAGTCCTTTCCTTTTTAATTATGACTAGACTATAGCACGCAAAATTAAAGCTCCTCCAATATTCTGCTTGACTGTACATGCATATATTGGTGTCGCTTTTTTATAATCAAACGCATAAAAAAGCTAACGTTATATTAAAATATAACGTTAGCTTAGCGTGTTAACAGTCAATCAATTATTACGAATCGCACGTTTAGACTGTTTAATCCAGACCGGTAGGCGTTCTTCAAGTGTTTGAAACCCATACTTTTCTGTTTCTTTAATTTCATCTAATACTGACTGCTTTTCTTTTTTTCGTTCATAATTCTTAAAGTAATCATTATCTTTAAGAGACAAATTTAGTTTTCCTTCATCATCAATTGATAAAATTTTTGCTTTAACGATTTGTCCTTCTGATAGAAATTTTTTTAAGTTGTGGACGTAATCATCCATGATTTCAGAAATATGGATAAGTCCTTCAGTATGGTCAGGGGTCTCAACAAAAGCGCCATACGGTTGAATTCCAGTCACACGCACTTTAATATGCTGACCTTCTTTATATTGATTATTCAACTTGATAACCCCTTACTTCGATTTACTTAACATAATTATAATAGCATAAATCACAAACTTGGACTAACTATAAACCAATAAAAATCCACATTTTTTCAAAAATATAATAACCCTTTCGACAAATACTAAATTAACGTTCGCATTTAAGGTTATCGTTTTAAAAATTGCAATTGAATTGAAAGTTTAAACCATAAAAAAAACGAATCGACATCAACCGTCGATTCGAAAGATTTGTTCATAATCAATTATTATTTATCTTCTACATCAATAGATTCAATAACTACATCATGTACAGGTTTATCTTGTGCACCTACTTTAGTATTTGCAATATCTTCTAAAGTTGCTTCGCCTCCAATTAGTTGTCCGAACACAGTGTGTTTTTGATCTAACCAAGGCGTGCCACCATTATCCGCATATGCTTTGGCAATCGGTTCAGGCCAGCCACCATCTACTAATTGGTTAACCATAGATTCTGGAACTTCTTTCATTTGTACAACAAAGAATTGAGAACCATTTGTGTTTGGTCCTGCATTTGCCATTGAAAGCGCACCATATAAGTTAAAAGCCTTTAAAGAGAATTCATCTTCAAAAGAACCTCCATAAATACTTTCACCACCCATACCAGTTGCTGTAGGATCTCCTCCTTGAATCATGAAGTCATTAATAACACGGTGGAAAGTAATACCGTCATAATAACCATTTTTAGCGTGTGTCACAAAATTTTCAACAGTTTTCGGCGCGATATCTGGGAACAACTTAAATGTCATATCGCCTTTATTTGTATGCATAACAACTTTAATTTCATTGTCTTGTATTTCTTTGTTTAGTTGTGGATAGTTAGTCATTTCAATTCTCCATTCATGTTATGATGATATAGATACATCTTAACACATTTGAAAGGAAGTAATATAGCATGTTATACCGATTCTCACATAAGACTGGCGCTTACGGCGTTACAATTAAAGAAGAGAATGACGACCAAGTTCTAGTTCAAGTTGAGCAAGTGATTAAACATCCAAAACAAGGTGATTTACATAATCCAGGACAAACTGAAGGTGTCTTTTTCCATGAAAGACGTGCTCTAAGTCATTATGAGAAACGTTATGCAACGCGTTCACAATTGCGTGAGTTTAATGTTGAGGAAATGACTTATGAATCGTCACTTCAACAAGCTATTACAAAAATGGAAAATGATTTAAAACAGCAAAATACTGAATTTGCAAAACTAGCCTTAAACAATCTTGAAAATTTAAAAAATGACTATTCAATTCAATATAAACAAAAATTTTTATAGGTCATTTGAACGTGTTTCTTCTTATTTAACAAGTTCTGAAAAATCACTACTCATATGCGTTTTCGTCGTTTTTCAGAACAATATGATTCATGTATAATATATTTCATAAATATTTTTTAAGGAGGATAACATAGTGAGTTTGTTACATATTGCGGTCATTTTACCGTTAATATTTGCACTCATTATTCCAATTCTATATCGATTCTTTAAAAAGATTCATTTAGGTTGGTTTGTATTACCTATTCCTGTTGTCTTATTTATCTATTTCTTATCTCTTATTTCGACTACTCAGTCAGGTAATACAGTAATAAAAACATTAAACTGGATGCCACATATAGGTATGAATTTTGATTTGTATCTTGACGGCTTAAGCATTTTATTCAGTTTACTTATAACAGGTATAGGATCGTTAGTGGTTTTATATTCCATTGGTTACTTAAGTAAATCTGAACAGCTTGGTAATTTTTATTGTTATTTATTACTATTTATGGGTGCAATGTTAGGCGTTGTCCTTTCAGACAATTTAATAATTCTATATCTATTTTGGGAATTGACTTCGTTTTCAAGTTTTTTACTTATCTCTTTCTGGAGAGAAAAAAAGGCATCTATTTATGGTGCACAGAAGTCATTAATCATTACCGTATTTGGTGGATTAAGTTTATTAGGGGGATTCATTTTAATTTCTCTAGCAGGTGATTCACTTAGCTTACACGAGCTAATTGCTAATGCATCTGAGATTCAACATAGTCCATTCTTTATCTTCGCAATGGTACTTATTATGCTGGGTGCATTTACTAAATCTGCACAAGTTCCATTTTATATTTGGTTGCCTGACGCTATGGAAGCACCTACCCCAGTCAGTGCATATCTACACTCGGCAACAATGGTAAAAGCAGGATTATATTTAGTTGCACGTGTTACACCGCTTTTTGCGATATCACAAGGATGGATTTGGACAATTACTTTAGTTGGTCTAATCACACTTTTCTGGGCATCTTTAAATGCAACAAAACAACAAGATTTGAAAGGTATACTTGCATTCTCAACAGTATCTCAACTTGGCATGATTATGTCGATGTTAGGTATTGGTGCCGTAAGTTATCATTTCGAGGGAAGTCAAAGCCAATTGTACATTGCTGGTTTTACTGCAGCAGTATTTCATCTAGTGAATCACGCCACATTTAAAGGTGCGTTATTCATGATTACAGGTGCTGTAGATCATGTTACAGGCACAAGAGATGTTAAAAAACTTGGTGGTTTACTAACGATTATGCCTATTTCATTTACAATTACTGTTATTACAGCATTAAGTATGGCAGGTATTCCACCGTTTAACGGCTTCCTTTCTAAAGAAAAATTTCTTGAAGCCATGATTGAGATTTCTCACGCTAATGTTTTCAGTTTAGATACATTAGGTATTGTTTTTCCTATTTTAGCTATTGTGGGTAGTATATTTACGTTTGTTTATTCAATTAAATTTATTATGTATATTTTCTTTGGTAAACATCAACCGAATGCTTTACCTAAAAAAGCACATGAAGCTTCAATATTAATGTTATTATCTCCAATCATTTTAGCAGTACTCGTTGTTGTCTTTGGGTTATTCCCAGGATTATTAACGCAATCTATTGTAGAACCAGCGACTACTGCAATTAGTGGTATGAGTAATGTTAATGCGGAATTCCATTTATTCCATGGTATTACGCCTGCATTTATTTCAACATTAATTATTTGGATATTAGGTATTCTTTTATTACTAACATTTAGTTATTGGATCAGACTCTTACACGCTCAGCCAACACGTCTAACATTAAATCATTGGTACGATTCTACTGGAAAATACTTGCCTAATTATTCAGCGAATATGACGAATAGTTATGTAAATGGTTATGTTAGAGATAGCTTAGTCATTATATTTGGTATGCTTATTGTCGTTACGATTGTGACGTTACTAAGTGTTCCTTTTGACTTTAATTTTAAAGATATAAATAATATTCATATTTATGAAATAGCGATTTTAATATTATTAATTATCGCGGCATTTATGGTTGTTATTGCTAAATCACGTTTGTTTAGCGTTATCATGCTAGGTGTGGTCGGTTATTCAGTATCTGTGTTATTTGTATTTTTCAAAGCACCAGACCTTGCCTTAACACAGTTCGTAGTAGAATCGATTTCTACAGCGTTATTCTTATTATGTTTCTATCATTTACCTAATTTAAATCGTTATAATGAAACACGGTCATTTAAATTAACGAACGCACTTATTTCAATTGGTGTCGGACTTGTTGTCATTATCTTAGGTTTAATTGCATACGGAAACAGACATTTTACATCTATTGGAGAATACTATAAAGCACATGTTTATGATTTAGCTCACGGTAAGAACATGGTAAATGTCATACTTGTTGACTTCCGTGGTATGGATACTTTATTTGAATCATCTGTATTAGGTATTGCCGGTTTAGGTGTCTATACAATGATTAAGTTGCGTCGTAAACATCAATCAAGTGAGGTGAAGAGTGATGAACAGACAGAACAATAATTTAATGTTTCAATATGCTGCTGTTATTATCGCCTTTCTAATCGCCTTATTTGGGGTCACTTTATTCTTTGCAGGACATTATACACCTGGTGGTGGCTTCGTAGGTGGCTTACTATTATCATGTGCACTAACTATCATCGCAATTGCGTTTGATATTAAAACGATGGAAAAGGTGTTTCCGTGGGATTTTAAAATTTTAATTGGAATAGGCTTATTATTCTGTGTTGGTACTCCATTAGCGAGTTGGTTCTATGGTGAAAACTTTTTCACACACACGGAATTTAATATACCGTTGCCCCTACTTCAACCTGTTCATATGAACACACCGATGTTCTTTGATTTCGGAGTTCTTTGCGCAGTAGTTGGAACGATTATGACAATTATTATAACGATTGGAGAGAGCGAATAGTGGAAATAATCATGATATTTGTATGTGGCATCCTCGCTTCAATTAGTGTCTATCTCGTTTTATCTAAAAGTTTGATACGAATTGTTATGGGGACAACTTTAATTACACATGCATCAAATTTATTTTTAATTACCATGGGTGGATTGAAACATGGCGAAATGCCAATCTATGAAAAAAATATTAGTCAATATGTCGATCCCATCCCCCATGCATTAATACTAACGGCAATCGTTATCGCTTTTGCGACAACTGCCTTTTTCTTAGTCTTAGCATTTAGAACATACAAAGAATTAGGTACTGACAACGTAGAAAGAATGAAAGGAGTGTTAGATGATGATTGAAAATAACTTAGTCGTCCTTTCATTAGTCGTACCTATCTTTACAGCAATTATATTGGTCTTTTTAGGACAACGTTATCGTGCGAAACGATATGTCACTTTAACTGGTCTAGTCCTGACACTAATAGTGGCAATAATCAATTTAAGAAATGTATATGTCGATGGTCCGCTTAAAGTAGAATTGGGTTCTTGGCCTGCACCTTATGGCATTATCTTTTTACTAGATAGTTTTAGTGCAATGTTGATTGTGACTAGTATCATTATCACCATTTTAATTACTGCATTTTCAAATACCACAGCAGGAATTGATAGAGAACGTTATTATTATCACTTCTCTATCACATTTATGTTAGTAGGAATTATAGGTGCATTTACAACTGGAGATATATTTAACTTATTTGTATTTTTCGAAGTCTTCCTAATGTCATCTTACGCACTACTTGTACTAGGTGGCACTCAAATTCAATTACGTGAAACTGTCAAATATTTATTAGTTAATATAGTTACCTCAACATTCTTTGTAATTGCAGTAGCGATTTTATATTCCATCGTTGGTACGTTAAACATGGCAGATATTAGTGAAAAATTATCTACATTGTCTAACACACATAGCGGACTCTTAAGTATAGTCTTTATTTTATTTATCTTCGTGTTCGCAACTAAAGCTGGTGCTTTCCCTATGTACGTATGGTTGCCAGGTTCATATTATGCACCACCATTTGCAATCATTGCATTTTTTGGTGCTCTACTAACAAAAGTAGGCGTATATGCGATTTTAAGAACTTTAAGCTTGTTCTTCCACAACACAATGAGTTTCTCGCACTATACAATTTTATTCTTAGCGTTATTGACGATCATTTTTGGTTCGGTCGGTGCGATTGCATACGATGACACTAAAAAGATAATTATTTATAATATCATGATTGCAGTCGGAGTTATCTTAGTTGGCGTAGCAATGATGAATGAAGCAGGTATTATAGGTGCGATTTACTACACAATTCATGACATGTTAGTCAAAACTGCCCTATTTTTACTTATAGGTGTGATGTATCAAATTACGAAATCTACAAGTCTTAAAGACTTTGGCGGTTTAATTAAACACTACCCTGTACTAGGATGGACTTTCTTCATCGCAGCGCTAAGTCTCGCTGGTATACCACCTCTAAGTGGTTTTTATGGTAAATATTACATTGTACAAGCAACCTTTGAAAAAGGGTTTTATGTAAGTGGTATTATCGTATTACTTTCAAGTTTAGTTGTGCTATATTCAGTCATTCATATTTTCTTAAAAGGCTTTTTCGGGAAACCTAGAGGTTATGAGCCTACTCAAAGTGTTAACGTTAAACACGCTACTACTATTTCAATAATTGCTGTCGTCATCACAGTCGTATTTGGATTATCTGCTGATTTATTATATCCATTGATTTCTGAGGCGGCTCAATCGTTTTACGATCCTAGCATCTATATTGAGAGTGTCTTAGGAGGTAGATCATAATGGCTATTCAAATTATTTTAAACTTTATCTTAGCTTTTATTTGGATTTTCTTAAGTGGTAGCTATACATTAAATAACCTCTTACTCGGTTTCATACTAGGACTCGGATTTGTATATTTATTTAGTAGAATATTACCAGGAAGATTTTATTTCATAAAAATTTATAAGATATTAAAATTAGCGGTTGTATTTTTTGTAGAATTATTAAAAGCTAATATCGACGTTTTAAAAATTGTTCTACAACCTAAACTTAAGAATGAGCCAGGTTTCTTCGTATATCACACTGATTTAAAAACTGATTGGCAAATCGTTTTATTATCTAATTTAATAACATTGACGCCAGGAACAGTCGTATTAGGTATTAGTGATGATAGAAGAAAAATATATATTCACTCTATAGATTTCAGTACTAAAGAAGAAGAAGTTGAAGGTATAAAATCTTCATTAGAGAGAGTAGTTAGAGAGGTGGGCGAAGACTAATGGTAAAAATCATCATGATTATTGCTTTAATTGTTGTTGCAATATCAATGTTAGCGATGTTTGTATGTATCATCAAAGGTCCCACATTAGCCGATAGAATTTTAGCGCTTGATGCAATCGGTTTACAACTAATGGCGTGTATCGCGTTATATAGTATATTCATAGGTTCAGAATATTTACTCGTTGCTATTTTATTAATTGGTATTTTGGCCTTTTTAGGAACAGCCGTCTTCTCAAAATATATGGATAAAGGTAAGGTGATCGAACGTGATAACGAACATCATCATTAGTTTAGCAGTTATCTTTGTCATTTTAGGAGCTATTATAAGTGCCGTTACTGCTATTGGTATTATAAGATTAAAAGATATTTATTCGCGTGGCCATGCTGCAGGCAAATCAGCAACTTTAGGTGCTATTTTTCTATTGTTTGGCACATTCTTATACTTTATCGCTACAGATGGATATATTAATATGCAATTAATCTTTGGTATTCTTTTTATTCTTATAACTGGCCCACTTTCAAGTCATTTAATAATGAGAGCAGCATATAATAATAAAACACCTTATACTAAAGATACGAAAATCGATGAACTAAAAAATGAATTTAAAGATAAAATGATTTAACTAATACAAGCAACTGACTAAATTGAAAAAGTTCTTATAGCAAACTTTATATAGCTCAAACCACAATTGCGGGCGGGGACAGAATTCAAAATGATTTCTGTCCCCGCCCTTTTTTATTGTCTAGTCTACATATTTATGATAATATAAATCGTAATTATTACGTTTTATAAAGAAAGAAGTGTTATTATGCATTGGACAATTATCGGTGGCGGTTTACAAGGTACAACAATTGCGATTCAACTAAGAGAATTAGGGCTATCTAGAGATAAATTAACAATTATAGACCCTTATGCCACACTATGTGAACAATTTAATGATTTTTCTCATCGTATCAGCATGCCCTATTTGCGTTCACCAATTGTACATCACATCCACCCTAACCCATTCCATTTAAAACAATTCGCTAAAGTTCAACAATATGCGCACGGTACATATGGTCAATACCAACGTCCACAAACAGATATGTTTATGCATCATGTTCACGAACAAGTTCATCATTATGATTTAAACGAAAATCATATTCAAGGCTATGTAGAAGCATTAGCAAAGAAAGATGGGCAATGGCAAATACAATTAAATGATAATCAAGTCATACACACGGATTGCGTTATATTAGCAAATGGATGTACGCATAAACCTTACATTCCTAATATTTATCAAGATGCTGATGATGTATGCCACATCTTCGATAAATCATTTAATACAACTATGTATGGACATAGTTCTCACGTTATAGGAAGTGGTATTTCTGCTGCACATTTAACTTTAAAACTTATAAATCAATCTCATGATAAAGTTATTCATTTATGGATGAATAAAGACATTGATATCCAACATTTCGATGCAGATCCAGGTTGGTTAGGTCCTAAAAATATGAATCACTTTTTAAATATTGAATCCTCTTTAGAACGGCAGTCTATCATTCAACACGAAAGACATAAAGGTTCAATGCCTAGAGAGTTATATTTACGACTTAAGAAACATATTCAATCTGGACGACTTATAATTCATAAAGAGAATATTTTATCAGTTGACCAACATCAAATTCATACAGAACAAGCGGCTGTCCCGTATGATTTCATTTTATTAGCAACCGGTTTTGAACCAACACTATTAAAACAGCCTATGATTCAATCATTAATTAAAAATGAAGATGCACCTTTAACACATTGTGGATTACCTTCTATTAGTTCTGAATTAGAGTGGTTACCTCAATTGTTTGTGTCAGGTGGTTTAGCAGATTTAGAACTGGGTCCTTTTGCTAGAAATATCATGGGTGGAAGAGAAGCCGCTCAAAGAATTAAGCAGGCCTATAAACGTTTATCGGCTCAACCTATCCAAAAACATGCTTAATTTCATTAGAAGTAATTGTCAACGTAACAACTATAAACTATTTTTAAATGCGATCTCTTGTATATTTCTTATAAAAAAGCAGGCGCAGGACAGAATTCTTTATGAATTTACCGTCCCACGCCTGCGTTCTTTCTTAGACAAATACTTTTACAATTAGGATATTTAAAACGATGCTTAATCGAACTAAAGCAGCGTTTGGTATTTTATTGCTTTAAAAGTTTAATTCCAATTGTTCCTCTCATAACACTTATCAATTGGCCTTGTTCACTTTTTATTTCTATATTCCAAACTTGAGTTGTACTTCCTTTATGAATAATCGTTGCTGTAGCAATAACACGACCTTCTTTAACCGAATGAATATGATTAGCATTCATTTCTAAACCTAGTGGTATGAACGAATTCGTATCGATTAGATTAGCAGCGCCTAATGAACACGCTGTTTCACCTAAAGCAATTGTTGCACCACCATGCAAATAACCAAATGGTTGTTTAACTTTATCAGTAACAGGCATTGAAATTACTACTTTACCCTCTGATGTTTCTTCAATCTGCATTTCGAACGTTTCCAATAAGTTAGTCATTTAATTGTTCACCTCATTACACCTATAATATCATAGCTGCAATCGTACCAAATACCATTAAAGGTATATTATAGAATAAGAAATTCGGGATACATGTATCGCGAATATGGTCATGCTGTCCATCCACATCTAACCCAGCTGTTGGCCCTAGTGTAGAATCACTTGCAGGAGATCCTGAATCACCTAAAGCACTCGCAGTTCCTACTAGAGCGATTAGAGCCATAGTGCTTAAGCCGAGTGAAGCACCAAGTGGAATAAATAATGTCGCAATTATAGGAATCGTTGCAAATGATGAACCAATTCCTAAAGTTACAATTAAACCAATAATGTACATGATGACAATACTTAATAACTTGTGACCACTTGAAATGTCAGTCAAACTTGATACTAATTTTTCGATATCTCCTGTTGCATTCATGACACCTGCGAAACCATTAGCTGAAAGAATAACAACACCTATAAATGACATGATTTTAATACCTTCAACAAATTGACTATCCAATTCTCTCCATTTGTAGACACCTGAAACAAAGAATACGAGTACACCTGCTAATGCACCAAAAATCATTGAATCTGTAAAAGTTTGAACTAAGAATGTAGCTAATATAGCGACTATTGTAACTACGAGTACATAAGGTTTAATTTCATTAATTGTATTCTCATCTTCCACATAAGTTTCTGTTTTATATTCTCGTGGTTTACGGTAATAAAACATACCCAAGATTAAACCAACAATATAACCAAGTGAAGGAATCAACATGGCTTTCCAAATCATATTAAATTCGATAGGATGATGTGCTTTTTGGAAACCGCTTTGAATAATTTGGTGGAAAATTTGTCCAAAGCCATATGGTAATAAGACATATGGCCAACATAAACCAAATCCGATGACTAGAGCAATAAGTCTTCTATCAATTTTCAAATCATTAAACAGACTTAATAGTGGTGGTATAACTATTGGAATGAACGCAATGTGAACCGGTATAAGGTTCTGACTCATTATACTCATCGCAAGTAAAGCTATGATAATAATGATTTTTACTTTTATTCTTGATAGTCTGCTATTTTCAGAGTGAATTGCGCGGATTATCTTAGTTACAAGATAATCTGTAATACCACTATATGAAATCAATGCTGCAAATCCACCCAATAATGCATAGCTTAGCGCTACCTCGGAACCGTCTACAATATTTTTTCCAAATACACTGATTACCTTTTCAACACTCATTCCAGAAATGAGACCGCCTACTAATGCACTAATGAACAGACTAATAACTACATTTAGTCTACATAAGCATAAAACAATCATTAATAATACGGCTATTACAACTGCATTAAACATAACAACACATCCTTTATCTCTCTACCGAACTAAAGTATTTAATATGTTCCTTATCATACCAAGTAGCTGATACGTTGTCAATGTAGAATTACATTCTAAGTTAATAAGATTATGCTTATTAAATAAGGAGTAAAAACATGCAACAGCACATGTTTCTACTCCTTAACCAAATAATTTCTACTTTTCTATTTATCTTAACCAATTTAATACAGTAGTAATCATGCTGCCAGTTGGGCCTTTTGGACCTTTATAGCTCGTCTTGTTAGTTGTCGCAGGACCAGCAATATCGAAATGGATATGTGGTGTAGATCCACTAAAATGAGTAATAAATGTGGCTGCAAAGAGTGCTTTTCCATGACCGTTTGTATGATTGACCAAATCTGCAACGTCAGATTGACGTATTAATCGTTGCTCAGTTTGAGTCATAGGTAATTCAAAAGCATATTCATCCATTTCTTTAGCACTAACTCGTATTTCCTCAATCTCTTTATCTGCATTAGAGTTAAATAAAGCTGCTTTATCTTCACCTAGTGCTGCAACTGCAGCTCCTGTTAATGTAGCGAAATCTAAAATAATCTTAGGTTGAAATTGATTAGCATAGAATACAGCATCTCCTAGTACTAGACGCCCTTCCGCATCACTATTTAACATTTCAACTGTTTCACCACTCAATGCCGTCAATACATCATCAGGTTTCATTGCATTACTGCTGATCATATTTTCAGCAGAAGCAATAACTCCTACAATATTGATAGGAAGTTGCAAGCGTGATATCGCATCAATCATTCCAACTACATTAGCTGCGCCACACATATCAAATTTCATAGTCTGCATACCTATCTTCGATTTAATGCTATAGCCACCTGAATCATATGTAATCCCTTTTCCTACTAATGCAATTGGTGCGTCTTCAATGTCACCACCATTATATGTCATAGTTATTACAACAGGAGGATTTTCCGACCCTTTACCAACAGCATGAATAAGTCCGAATCCTTCATCTAATAATTGTTTTCCATCTTTAATATCAACTTTTACTGATGTTTGATCAAAGTGTTGCGTAACCTGTTCAGCAAAATAATTAGGCGTCAGTATATTAGGTGGCATATTGCTATAGTCACGTGCAACATTAACCGATTGTCCGATTACAGCACCATTGATAAAATATCGATGCAAGTCTTCTTTATTCGTACTTATGTTTAACTCTAATTGATAGGGTGCAGATTTATCAGATTTATAGTTGTCAAAACTATAAACTGCCTGTTCACTTTGTAGTCCCATAACCTCTGCGACTTTGGTTTGCTCCATTTTCTTTGAAATCAATGAATCGAATAATACATCTGCTTCAGTTACACGTTCTTCTTTTAAAAATTGAAATAAATTGCCGAAAGCTCTCAATAGCGCACCATAATCAAGCGTCTTTAAATTTCCTAATCCAATAGTAATAAGTCGTTTTGATGAGTCTTTTAAAGGTAACAAAGTTGAAGATATTTTACCTAATTGACTACTAATTAAATGATGATGACGGTATGTATCAATTTGTTTTGTTATATCTTCATTATTGTAACTAATATAACCAAGTTGATTGATGTGATCAGGCAACCCTATAATAAGTACTTCTGAATTTAAAACTGTATTACTTATATTGAAATTAACCATAACCTCTACACTTCCTTTTTATATCATATAAAAGAAGGAGTGGAACAGAATTCACAATGAATTCGTTGTTCCACCCCCATAAGGATGACTAGAAATGAGAAAAGCTTGATTTATGTGCTTTTTCAGTTCAGTCAGCTACTGCGAATTTGCATTGTAGCTTTAAATTAATATTTATTTTCAAAATCATATTAGATAATTTATATTAGAAACTTAGAATTTACCTTTTTTGAATGCTAAGCCTACGCCACCGATTTTGAATACTGCACGAGTATCGATAACTTTTTTCATGAATGCAGCTTTTTTACCAGTAATGTCTCTACCGTATACGATACCAACACCATCATGTGCACCTAATGAACATACAGTACCACGATCAACATATTCAAAGTCTGTAGCTGCTTGACCGTTTAAGATGTTTTTAATGCTTTTCGCAACGTGTTCACCTTGTTGCATTGCAATTTGTGCTGTAGTTGGTAATGGACGTTCTTCACCAGCTGGGATGAATGCTGAAACGTCACCAATAACAAAGATATCATCATGACCTTCAATAGTTAAATCTTGTTTAGTCACGATACGACCACGTTTAACACCTTCGAATGATTCTTCCATTAATTTACTACCACGAACACCAGCAGCCCAGATTGCTGTGCCAGCTTCTAATTGTTGTTCTTGATCATTAATTTTAACTACGAAACCTTTTTCGTTACAAGCAACGATTGGTGTAGCAATTTTGAATTCAACACCACGGTCTTCTAAGTAGTTAACTGCGTAATTAACTAATTCATCAGAGAACATTGGTAACATTTTTGGTGCAGCTTCAACACAAGTTACTCTAACTTTGTTTTGATCAACACCGTATTTATTACATAATTCAGGAATTCTTTCAGTTAATTCACCTAAGAATTCGATACCTGTAAAGCCTGCACCACCAACTAAGATAGCTAAGTCTTTATCATCTTTTTCTTTAGAAGCTGCATAGTTTGCAAATTTATCTTCGATGTGACGAGATAATTTACGTGCAGTTTCAATATTTTCAATTTGGAATGCATAGTCTTTCATACCATTAATACCAAATGTTTCACTTTCGAAACCTAATGCTACTACTAAAATGTCGTAATCATAGATACCGTGATTAGTTTCTACTTTTTTAGCGTTACGGTCGATTTTAGTTACTTCTGCATTGATAAATTTAACTTTATCTTCTTTAATTACACTTTCAATTGGGTAAATTAAATCTTCATAGTTTAATGTACCAGCTGAAGCTTCATGTAACCAAGTTGCTTCGTAGTGATATTTATTTTTGTTAATTAATGTAATATACGCTTCGTCAGCAGAAAGTTCTTTTTGTAATTTAGTTACTGTTTGTAAACCAGCATAACCTGCACCTAAAACAAGTACTTTTTTACGATCTTGTGCCATTTCATTCACCTAAGCTTTCATAATTATTTTCTTAAATGTAGAAAAAGGCTACAAATTTCAGAACATAACAAAGTTCAGATGTAACAATATATTTTACCTTAATATATGTTTATCTGATTCATTTAAAAGACTTTGCACTTAACCTATTGTTCATCCCCATTTATAGTCTTAGTCAACACTTTCATTTTCAGTTCGATTTTATGAACTTTAGTTCACAAAAAAGACAAAGTTCAATCCATCTTCAATTTTATAGCTTTTATAGTTCATTTTCAAGCAACAACAAGACTATTATTAAAATAATCATATTATCCTGAAAATTACTGTCTTAAAGGATTACCCTTAGTGATAAATTACTTGCAATTATATTAGCATTCTTCCGGATTTCCAGCTACTTTAGCAGTTCTAAATGAACTACCACAACCACATGAAGCGATTGCATTAGGGTTATCAATTTGGAATCCTCCACCCATTAAAGATTGTTTGAAATCAATTGTCGTACCATTTAATACAGGCACATCATATTTGTCTACTAATACTTTTAATCCATAAAATTCAAGTACTTCATCATTTTCTCCTGGTTGTTCTTCAGCTGACATACCATATGTTAGACCTGTACAGCCGCCACCGTTTACTTTAATCTTTAAATATCCATCTTCCATGTCATTACTTTTCAACATATCTTTTACTTCATAAGCTGCTGCTTCAGTTAATGTTACAGTTGACATAAACCATTCCTCCTATAATAAGTTAGTAAAGTCATTCTCTTCTATATGTTTATAAATATTATTTAATAACTCATCTGGTGTATCACCTTCAACAGTATCACCATCTACCAATGCATACAACCCACATGAACATACGCCACAATTATTTAAACATCCGTATTCTAATACATCCACATCAGGATCATTCTCAAGTTTATCGTAAACGTAGTCTCCACCTTTTGCCATATTTGAAATGCAAAATTCGACTAATGGAAACATACTTCACCTTCTTCTTCATTTTTTAATTATATTATTATAACAAATCTTAACTTGGACTGCATTGTCCTCGCTCATCATTTTCATATTATTTAGAACAACAATACACACCTATATCTTTAGCTTAGTTTCCCTACCACACATTTCATTGTAGTCATTTTAAAAAAAAGATATAATAACCATATACATATATCATACACTTTATTGTTAGGGGCAATAAATGTGGTTGATAAACTACTTTGATTGTTTGAAATTTTTAAATAAAAGTTTCAAACAATTTACTAAAGTTTGCTTAATTCAAAGGGTATTAGTCAAAATTATTTCGGAATAACAAATTTTTATAAAGGGGTATAACAGATGAAAAATTTAGTATTACTTGGTGGCGGCTATGGTAATATGCGTATCATGTCGCGTATCTTACCTGATGCATTACCAGAAAATTATACTTTAACGTTAATTGATCGTATGCCATTCCATGGCTTGAAACCAGAATTTTATGCTTTAGCTGCGGGTACTAAGTCTGATAGTGATGTTCGTATGAATTTTCCTGATTCAAAACGCGTTAATACAATTTATGGAGAAATTAATGATATTGATTTAGATGCTCAAATCGTATCTGTTGGTAATACAAAAGTAGATTATGATGAATTAGTTATTGGCTTAGGTTGTGAAGATAAATATCATAATGTTCCTGGTGCTGAGGAATACACGCATAGTATTCAAACACTCTCCAAAGCGCGCGAAACATTTCATAGTATTAGTGAATTACCTAGTGGCGCCAGTGTAGGTATTGTTGGTGCTGGCTTAAGCGGCATCGAGTTAGCAAGTGAGCTTCGTGAAAGTCGTGAAGATTTAGAAGTCATACTATATGACCGTGGTGAGCGAATTTTAAGGAATTTCCCTGAAAAATTAAGCAATTATATCGCTAAATGGTTCCGTGAAAACAATGTTAAAGTAGTGCCTAATTCTTTAATTGATAAAGTGGAACCAGGAAAAATCTATAATAGTGGTACACCAGAAAATGTTGATTTAGTTGTCTGGACTGCTGGAATTCAACCGGTTGAAGTTGTAAGACATTTACCGATTGATATCAATCGAAGTGGACGTGTCATCATCAACCAATATCATCAAGTTCCAACATACCTTAATGTATTTATAGTCGGAGATTGTGCTGATTTACCTCATGCACCAAGTGCACAATTAGCTGAAGTTCAAGGTGATCAAATCGCTGATGTACTTAAGAAACAATGGAATAATGAACCATTACCAGATAAAATGCCTGAATTAAAAGTACAAGGTTTCCTTGGTTCTCTTGGCGAGAAAAAAGGCTTTGCCTATATTATGGACCGTACAGTTACCGGACGTCTTGCTCATATACTTAAATCGGGCGTCTTATGGTTATATAAATACCATAATGGTTAGTATTAAAATATGGGGTACAGTTTGGGACATAAATAATATAATAATGCTATTTAGCAAATTCGCAGTAGCTGACTGAACTGAGAAGGCGCTTAAATCAAGCTTTTCTCAGTTCTAGTCATCCTTGCGGGCGGGGCCCCAGCAAAGAGAATTTCATCAAGAAATTCTACAAGCAAAGCAAGCTGGGAGTGGACGACGAATTTTAAAAGAATTCTGTCCCACTCCCTACCCCAACCTCTTTTTCTCAAGAATTATACTTTAAATTATTTTGCAAAATGTTTATCTACAAAGTTTGTAATTTGCTTTGTTTGAATGTAACCATCTGCTACATACTCATCATTCATTGTAATTAAAGGATAAAATAACTCATCTTCCTCAATTTGTTCAATATACTGTTGGTCATGATCACTTAGATTATCTGTTTGATTTTGAAAATCAATGTATGTGTATTCAAATTGAATGTCTGGATACTTTCTTTCTAATAAAGGCTTAATCCATTCAAATGTATTAATAGATGTTGGTGCATTGACGCAACTTGCACATACGACATCAGCGCCATATACTATCACGCTTACTTTAGTCATACTCAAATCCCCCGTTTTGTTTTATAGATTTTTCTTTCTTTATCTATTATAATAAATTAATAATGAATTTATGAAGTAATTTACTTGAAAGGAGACATATCTCATGCCTACTGAGAATGCAACAATGTTTGATCAAGTAGCTGAAGTCATTGAACGTTTACGTCCATTTTTATTACGTGATGGTGGAGACTGTACATTAGTAGATGTAGAAGATGGTATCGTGAAATTACAATTACACGGAGCTTGTGGTACTTGTCCTAGCTCAACAATCACATTAAAAGCCGGCATTGAACGTGCGTTACACGAAGAAGTTCCAGGCGTTATTGAAGTTGAACAAGTATTCTAAGCGTCTAACATATATGATATATATCCAATAAAGCACCAACGCGCAGAGTTCTTAAACTCTGCGCGTTGGTGCTTTTGTTAATTATTGGTGTTAATGTTGTTTATTATAATCTTTGTTATGCGGGTTTTTGTCATCATTCATATGTTGAACAATATGTTGGTTCATGTGAGCCCAACCTTTCCAACCTACGTGAACGACATCACTAAGAACATATTTCTCATAATCTTTATCTGACATATCATACACCTTACCACCATGTGCTACTACAGTTTGATGTATTTTCTTATAGACTGGTTCTCTTGTTGAGCGTTCAATACCTAAGTGATCATACCATTTACCATTCACCGGTAAAATAACATATTGTACGTCTGCACCTGCATTATGCATTGTATCCACTAACAATGATAAATCATTAAATTCTGGAGAGTTCATTTTAAACTCATATTTACGATGATTCATTGGCTTTTTATGCATAAGTTTTTCCCAATATTCATTACGTATTCCATAATTATTTGATGATGAGCGTTTCTCACCTAATGTCACAGCTTTATCTTGCATTTCCTGCCATGATACATTTGGCTCAGTCACAGGTTTCACATTTGATAATGGCGACTTATCTAATGAGAAGTAAGTTTTAATCGCTTCAATTTTTAATAGCTGATTCTCTTTAAAACGAGAAACATAGTTACCATCTACTTCACCGTGATTATTTACGACGTCTTTCAAGAATTCTTTATTCGACGCACTTTTAAATTGTAATAAGCGTTTGGCGTATCTCTCTTTTAATTCTGAAGGCATATCTTTTTGTTGAAATAACTGATTAATTTGATTTGGTGTTGTACGTGCTGCAAAATCACGATCATTAACACCATGTGTACTAAACCATTGTGGTGAAATAATAAATGTCATCTTTTTCCCTTTTAGTTGATCATATTGACCAGCTAATTCAATTGCATTGATTAAATCTGTATTACCACCCGTACCAATTAGAAAAATTGGTTTAGTATGTTTTCTATGATTTAGAGCAAATGCAGGGTTAAATGGATCTAATTTATTTAGTTCACTTGACCCATATATTGGATAATATTTATCACTACTAAATAGTTTATTTTGAATGAGCGTACCTTTAAGAACTTGATCTGTTAAAGATATTCTATTATTAGCGACAGCCTTGTTTGTAACTAATCCAGTAAACCAGCTAGCAGGCATTAACACGAAGGCTAGAAATAAAATGCCGCTAATAATAATTGGTAAAAATGGTTTTAATTTCATCGTAATTCTTCTAATGCTTCAACAATTTTGTTTGGAGTTGCCCACTCATCACGATCGAAATCCATGATAGATACTTCAATGCCTAATCTGTTTTGAATCTCAAGTAATAAACCTACCGTTTGGAATGAATCGATGATACCCTCTTCGAAGATTTCAACATCAGGGTTCTCTTTTACAACATCATTTTCTGCCACATCAGCTAATAAATCTAATACTTGTTCTTTAAATTCCATAATTTATGACTCCTTTTAAATTAATTTTCCTGAAAAGATTAAAAATCCAAATGCTACAAAATGGAAAGTAATGATAATACTCAACGCTGTAGTAAAACCATTTTGCCAACGTGGTGGATGTTTCTTTCTCCAACGTTCATAGTATCCATAACCAATAAACATTAGTCCATGGTAAATACCATAAACGATATAGAATAACTCTAAACCATGCCACACACCCATGATAAAGAAGTTTAAGAAGAATGCGAAATTAGACATCGCAAATTGACTTTTAAATGTTTTTTTACGTGACATATAGAATAATGTACGCATATAAATACAATCTCTAAACCAGAATGATAATGACATATGCCATCTATTCCAGAAGTCTTTTATATTTTTAGCTTTGAAAGGTTGCTTAAAGTTAGGCGGTGTATTAATACCGTATAAATAACTTACTGCTACAGCAAACAAGCTATATCCTGCAAAATCAAAGAATAAATAGAAACTATAAGCATACATATATAGCCATTTATGAGTAAATCCATCTAGATTCATTAATAATGGATGAATTGCATAAACATTGATTAAATAAGCGATAATATACTTGTATAAAAATCCAAGCATAATCATGTGTATCGCTTTGGCAACCATTTCCCTATATTGTTCACTTGTAGGAACCTTTTTATCGTCTTTAACAAAACGTTTATAGCGATCAATTGGCCCTGAAGACACCGTTGGGAAGAAAGAAATGAATTGGAATAATTTCCCAACTTTGATCTCTTTAATAGATCCATCTCGAATCTCCATAATTAATTGCACACTTTTAAACGTTACATAAGAAATACCTAGGAAACCTACAAATTCTATAAGCTTGTGTTCATGGAAATGGATTTGTTGACCACCTAGCCATGAGCTTTGTAATACTTTAACAATCGCTAATGGGAAAATGGATAAAATCATAACAATGACAAATTTGCTAAATGTATTAATCTTCTGTCTTGATTTATAATATCCCATGATTAATAACACTTGCCATATGAGATAAATTACAAAACTAATGAGTTGAATACTTAAATATTTATTACCGAATAAATTATGTTTATCTGATGAAAAGATGACGACAATCATAATTGCAGTACTTAAACCGTTATAAATATAGCTTCGCTTACCTAAAAAACCGAGTATGATGACTGGTAAAAGTACTATAAATGCAACTAAGAAGAAGGTAAACGTGCCATATGGAATCATGCGTTAATATCCTCTGCGACTTGTTTACGATCAAGCTTTCCGTTTGACGTTAATGGTAACTGTTTCATCCAAACAAATTTTCTCGGAATCATATATTCAGGTAAGCGAGATTTTAGTTCAGATTTAATTTGTCTTGTCATTTCTAAATCATCTTTAACTTCTTCAGTCGGAACGACAGCACCGATTAAATGTATTACTTTATTATTTTTATATACTGGAACGACAACAGTTTCTCTAACAAATTCTGATTGTCTAAGTTGCGTTTCAATTTCTTCCAATTCCATTCGGTAACCGTTAAGTTTAATTTGGAAATCAATTCTTCCTTGTATGAACCATTGCCCATCTTTCTCGATGGCTTTATCACCCGTATGATATATACGAAGTCCATCTTCAAAGTTAAATACCGCATCTGTTTTTTCTTTGTTATCTAAATACCCAAGACTAACACTATTACCTTTAATAACAAGTTCATCTTCGTCTGTTGTAAACAATGATGTGTTAGGTCTTGAAACACCAACAGGTAGCGGGTTATAAGCTTCAATAATTTCAGGTGTTAATTTAATACCTGTAACAGCTACTGTCGCTTCCGTAGGTCCATACGTGTTATAAACCACTGCACTTGGATATCTATCTAAAAGTGCTTTCGCAGTTCTATGAGGTAAGATTTCTCCACAGAAGAAGAAATGATTTAAGCTTGGGTAACTTGATTCGTTAAGGTTAGGTAATAGCAGGCACATTTCCATAAATGATGGTGTAGATACCCATGCATTGATTGGTGTATTAACTAACATTTCATTGAGTAATTTAGGTTTATTGATCATTTCTTTATCTACTAAATTAAGTGTGCCACCTGATGTTAAACAAGGATAAATTGCCATGACTGATAAATCGAACGAGAATGGTGCTTGATTTAACCACTCTTGTGAACCTTCTGATTCATTAAGTGATACCATCCATTCTGCAAATTCTATTAAACTTGCATATTCGATCTGAACACCTTTAGGCTCACCTGTTGAACCAGATGTAAAAATAGTATATACAACATCCGTTAATCCCATTTGACTGTCAAATAGTGTTGGATTATCAGAATCTTGGATACTTTGGATTGTAAGTTCTTGTATATTGGAATGATTTAATTGTGTATCTGTTGTGTTAAATATAATGTCCGGTTGTACTTTATTTATAATCATATTCACACGTTCACTTGGTACTGAAGTGTCAATAGGTACATAGCCACAACCTGCTTTGATAGCACCTATCATTCCTACTAACATGTAAGGTGACATATGTCCATAAACGATTAACGGCTTATGATTATCTTGTAATAGATGCGCTAATTTACTAGATTCATCCATTAATTGTTGATATGTTAATTCTTCATCTTTATGTCTAACTGCTACACGTTCAGGATTACTTTGACCGAAGTCATTTATTAAATTTATGATATCTGTCATAATTAGACTCCTTATTAAAATTCATTGTAAATGAAATTATTATGTGTATCGCCGGAACCATAAATTAGGTACAGCGCAATAAATATCGCTAAATATAAAAGTGTTAATAAATAAGGTTTAGCTTTCTCATAATATTGCATCATCTTATGATTATTCTCTTTCAATGCACTATTGCACCTCACTATCATTTCAAATATCGGAGTGAAGTATTCGTCCTACTCCTGAGTTAAAACCGAATTCCCGAAAACAAAACAAAATTCATTAAATATAATTTTTATATATTATACATTCATCTTATTATAATTAAAATTTGATTTTAAGGCAAATTAAATTTTTCACTTCAAACTATTGTGCTAATGATGCTAAATTAACACTTAAAAAATTAATAAGATTTTATGCGTTAATGTTACTATCAACAACACTGCATTAGTGGCAATGATGAATTCAAATGACAATAATTATATTAGTACCAAATAGTTAGCTTAACAATTACATACGGTATAACAAAACTGTTAGTTATAATAAAAGAACCTCTATCGTTCATGGTTAAATCTTTACCTGAACGTTAGAAGTTCTTAAAATTTATTTATTAGTAATCGGAGTCAACGGTTTTGCTCCTTTTAATATCGCAGCAATGTTATCAACACATAATTGAATCATTCGATCTCTAGTTGCTACAGAAGCACTACCTATATGCGGTAGTATGACTGCATTCTCCATTTTCAAGAGAGGGTGATCAAGTTTAATAGGTTCCTCACGTAAGACGTCTAAACCACATCCACCAATTTCATGATTGTCCAATGCATCAATTAGAGCATCCTCGTCTACAATAGCACCGCGGCCGATATTAATGAAGATTGCATCGTTTTTCATTTTTGAAAATGCATCTTTATTAAACTTATTCTCAGTTTCAGGTGTCAATGGCGCAGTACAAACGACAAAATCACTGTCTGCTAATAATGTATCAAAGGATACATAACTTGCATTTAGTTCTGTTTCCGCATCTTCATGTCTTGAACGATTATGATACAAGATAGTTGTATTAAATCCTTGAAGTCGACGTGCAAAACTCTTTCCAATATCACCCATACCATAAATACCTACAGTTGAACCATGAACATCCTTACCAGATAATAAGTATGGTCCCCAACTTTTCCATTCACCATCTTGTACATATTTTTCAGCTTCAACAATACGTCGTGCCACAGTTAACATTAACGTAAACCCTAACTCGGCTGTCGTTTCCGTAAGTACTCGAGGTGTATTAGTAACGACTATACCTTTTTCTTGAGCTAATTTAACATCAATGTTGTCAAAACCAACCGCCATATTTGCTATTACCTTTACATGTTTAGCATGTTCGAGACATGTGGCATCAATCTTTTCACTTAATGTGATGAAACATGCATCAACATCTTCTAATTCTTTTAAAAATTGCTCTCTAGGCATAGGTTCAAATGCTTTTTCCCACACCTTAACGTCGCCGAACTGTTCCAATTGCTCTACGAAACGATCTGGAATTTGACGTGTGACTAGAATTTTAACCATGTCATGCCACCCCTCTTTTTATTTTTGGGCATTTCTTTCTAATTCTGAAATTGCTACATTTAAGTCTTTAAATGAATGTGTAGGTTGTTGGTCTTTTTCTTTTAGTTCTTCATAAGTCGTTACACCAGTTTGTACATGAATTGTGTCAACACCGACATTAATACCAGACATGATATCGGTATCATACAAATCGCCAACCATTGCTACGTCTGATTTATCTAATTTCAAGATGTCTAAAGCAATATCCATAATGACCGGCTCCGGTTTACCAATAAATTGTGGTGCTTGACCTGTAGATACACTAACAACACTTGTAATCGCACCATTACCTGGTAAGAAGCCACGTTCTTTAGGAATCGATACATCAGGGTTCGTTGAAATAAATCTTGCACCCTTACGTACTGCAAGCGTTGCCACAGCTAATTTTTCGTAAGTAACGTTTTCATCTAAACCAATCGCAACATAATCAACGTTTTCATCATCTTTTACAGTTAATCCAGCTTCAGTTAAAGCAGTGCGTAAGCCACTGCCGCCAAGCATGTATACCGTAGCATCACTTTTCTCATCTGAAATATAATTTGCTGTTGCTAAGGCAGACGTTACAACTTCCTCAGGTTTCGCATCAATATTCATTTCTTTTAATTTTTGCGTTACCTCTTCAGGCGTCTTTGTAGAGTTATTTGTAACATATAAATGCGGGATTTGATGATTGTTTAAGTAGTCAATAAATTGTGCTGCACCATCGATTTCATCTGTACCTAGATACATAGTTCCATCTAAGTCGATTAAATAACCTTTATAATTCTTCATTACTTGTTGTCTCCTTTTCCAAAAGCGGTAACTGGAACATTCTCTTTCTCAAGGAACTGAGTTACCTCTTGAATAAACTGTTCATAATAAGGCAAAGTCTCGTCAAATAATGGCTGAATCTTGCTATTATCAAGTTCTGTATAATGGTGTGCGAACTGTTTTCTAACGTCAACTGTTTCATTAACATATTGTTGAGTAGATTTCGAAATAACACCTTCTAGTTCAAGAATATCAATGACATCTTTATAATTTCCTGGATCTCTCAAGATAAAACCATCAATAATCATATTACCTATATCCACAGATGATTCAATTAACATTTGTGCGATACGTTCAAATGCATAATGATTTCCTTTATTCGATTCATAATCTTTAATTAATTGATTTAAGTAAGTTAATTTTAAAGTAAGCTGATCTTTATCTACAAAATACATATCCTTCACCTCTTAATATGTCTATCATATCACAGTTTTGCATAGGTCTTCATTTGTCGTTATACTTAATTAAAAATACAAGATAAAAGGAGTTCTACTCTTATGATAGATATGTACTTATATGATGATGAAGAACAAAGCCAAGTAAAGTTTGTAGGCTTTGTAGGTGAACATAGCCGTTATGATTTAATGCTCGTTCAAACAGATCGTCATTACGGTAAGACACTTGTGCTAAATATGCAAACAAACAAATTCGGTATTATCGGGACAGATGATATTGAAGAAGAAGGATATATCGCGCATATTTTAGGTGAGAGTCAAGAAGAAAGTGATGAAATCATTGAATATCTTAATCAAGTCATTCAATAATTACTATTTTAAAAGCTGTGAAAAAATCTCTTCTCTTAGATTTCTTCACAGCTCATTTTATTAATTCTATAGTTACTCATCTTGGTGCTTAACTTCCTGAATGGTAGGTTTAATTTTAACATCATGTAATTTATCTTCAGAATCAGACAAAATAACATCCTCTTCATCATGATTTAATTGTTGTACCTCTTTGTTAGATAAATGACGTAATACAAAATAAGGACAACCGAAATTGCAATATTCTAATATATAATCTTGAATACTCGAAAAACGTTTCGAGATTTCAGCTTTTTTATTCGTATCCTTATAAAAACCTTTTAATCGTAGTTGATCATATCCAAAATCCCCTACAATAAAATCATACTTATCTAATATATCTGAATATCTCGATGCAAATAATTCTTCATCAAAGCATGATCTATATTCTTCAATGATTTCAAAATATTGTTGACCTATCTTAATCATAATTTGTCACCTTTAACTCGTATAATAAAAACTTAGATTACACAATTCAATTTAAAATGTGCAACCTAAGTCTCTAAAAACTTAATCTAAACCGTTTAATTGTTCAAATTAATTTTGTTGTAATTTTTCTTCACCTAGACGGTGTTTTTCTTTAGCCGCTTCATTTACTTGTTCGTCGGCATGATAAGAACTACGTACCATTGGGCCAGCTTCACAGTGTTTGAAACCTTTGTCCATAGCTACTTTTCTTAATTTACCAAATTCTAATGGTGTATAGTATTTTTCAACTTTTAAATGCTTACGTGATGGTTGTAAATATTGACCAATTGTTAAAATGTCTACATCATTTGCACGAAGATCATCCATTGTTTCATAAATCTCTTCAATCGTTTCTCCTAAACCAACCATTAAGCTTGATTTAGTAGGAATATCTGGTTGCAGTTCTTTAGAACGACGTAAGAACTCTAATGTTCTTTCATATGTTGCACGTGCACGAACTCTTGGAGTTAAACGACGTACTGTTTCGATATTATGGTTTAAGATATCAGGTTTAGAAGCCATTAATGTTTCAAGTGCTTCATAGTCACCACCCATGTCTGATGGTAAGATTTCAATTGTAGTGAATGGATTACGTTCACGTACTTTACGTACAGTTTCTGCATATACGTTAGAACCTGCATCTCTTAAGTCATCACGTGCAACTGCAGTGATAACAACGTGTTTTAAATTCATTAACTCAACTGATTCTGCAACACGTTCTGGTTCATTTAAGTCTAATTCATTAGGTAAGCCAGTTTTAACTGCACAGAAACGACATGCTCTTGTACATACTGCACCTAAAATCATAAATGTAGCAGTTCGTCTAGCTCCCCAACATTCATGTATATTTGGACACTTTGCTTCTTCGCAAACAGTGTGTAAGTTCTTTTCACGCATCATCTTCTTGAGGCCAATATAGTTTTCGTTCGTGTTAAGCTTAATTTTCAACCAATCTGGTTTACGTAAGATTTCTTCATTTTTAGTAGCCATAACCACGTATACCCTCCTGTATAATCTATCTTTTCCTATTATAACGAAATTTACATTAAATTAAAACGTAATAAACCATAAATTTCAACCTTGAATTTAATTCCATTATATACATAAATCTATTTGTGTTATTCTATTGCAGTCTCAATAACTTATCTTTAAAGATATCTCTAAGGAACTGAGGCATAATATAATCAATTGACTTCCCTTTCAATATAGGGAAATATCTACCAAACGTATACATATCAACTGTTCCTAAAGTGTATATTTTATCATCAACTACCTCTTCACCATTCACAAAGAATCTATTTTCTGACTGGATAAAACCGCAATTATATAAAATATAGCCTCCAAATATATCTCCTCTAAAACCTAATCCTTGAGCATGTTCATGCATATATTCTTGCTTCTGACTTTTTTCAATTACTTTTTTCAATTCACTACCTGTCAAACGTACGCGCACTAGATTAATTGGATGTGGCAACATTTTATGAATATCATATTCCGTTAGTCTATCCGCTTCAATTCCTTTTACAATTAAACCAGCATTTATGATAGTACAATCTGTATTAGTAAATTCAAATACACTTTCAGCTAATAAATAAGTCGTTTTAGTAATGACGTCTGTTTTACTGCTTAAGTTGATAGGATAATCAATCACCGGTTCACTCATCAATGCCTTTCCTTCTGACTCATAATCTGTTTCAACCATAGGTAATGTTTCAACCGGATAAATAATCGCTTCTTTACTAACAACCTTTTTATTTTCAATAGTTAAATTAACTTCACCTAAATAATAACCATATTTACCGGCAGCTGCCATAAGTACGCCATTATTCATTTCACCCTCATCAAAATGATGATGTGTATGACTCCCAAGAATCACATCAATTTCAGGAATCTCTTGGCATAATTTTTCATCAAAAAAGATGCCTACATGACTCATCACAATAAGTACATCATAATTACCCTGTTGATTAGCGATTTCATCTTTAATCGCTTCTAAAGGATCCGTTACAATCCAATCAAGTGCTCTGTAAAATGGTGTGAAAGGTGCTGTTGCCGCCACAAATAAAATACGTACGCCTTCAATTTCTTTAATACATGATGAGGCTATGTTATGAGGTAACTTCCCTTCCTCATCAATAACATTCGTACAAATGACGTTAAATGTCGCATTATTATATAAATTATTTAATGCTTCATGAGAGATGGTCATACCTTCATTATTACCTATCGTCGCAATATCGCACTGAGCCTCATTAAGCAAGTCGACATTCTTGCGACCTATCGTTGCTTGAGTCACTGGTGCTGATAAATCCACATGGTCGCCTATATCTAAATAGAGTGAGGGATGTTGAAGTTGAGGTCTATGTTCTGCCATATAAGATGTAATACGTGCATATTCGTTTAAATGACTATGAATATCGTTCGTGTGAAAAATGGTTAACTTCACTTAAATTCCCCCTATATTTATTTAAAGAAAAGATTTAATAATTAAGTATACACCCATTATCAACATAACCGTACGTAATAGCGTTACAACAGTTTCAGATTTAATCGAGTGGTTAACACGTACGCCAATTTGGGCGCCAATATAACTTGAAATAATAAGAACTATAGAATATGACCATGCAACATGTCCTTGTAAAATGTGACCTATAGAACTCATAACACTTGAAAAGAAAATCATCATCATGCTTGTACCAACTGCAACGTGTGGTGGAAATCTGAACACAATTAACATTAGTGGTGTCATTAATGCGCCACCACCAATTCCGAATAGACCTGTTAAAATACCAATGAACAGTGTCGCAACAAATGCAAATAAAGGTGGTACGCTATAGTGATATGTCTTCCCTTCAGAATCAACATACGTTTTACGATATTTCTCTTTATCAAAAATCTTAAACGGTTTGATTTTATGTCTTACCATTAAAATAATTGAAACAATAATCATAAAAATACCGAAATATAAATTGAAAGACTCTAAAGTAAGATATCTACTTAAAAATGAACCTAACAATGAACCTGGTAATAATCCAAACAAGAAGATAGAGCCATTTTTAATATCTACCTGCTTCGTCTTTAAGTAGCCTAATGATGAAGATAAGCCTGTGACGATTAGAATCACCGATGATGTTCCTATCGCTATTTGTGGTGTAATACCATGTAAAACATCGTGTGTAACGCCCAAGTATACCAGTGTTGGAACAATAATGATTCCACCACCAATACCTACTAATGACCCTAAAATAGCAGAGAAAAGGCCGATAAGCACTAATAAAATAATTGTCACTAACATTATATTTCGCCTCTTAGAATAATTTTAATTGTTGCGGAGCTAAACCTGTGTATTCAATATCTAACATATCCTGATATGTTTTAGCGTTTTGAGCAGCATGCCCACCCGAGTTATTATTAAATACGACATAAACCTTTTTAGCTTTTTGTTCTATAATTCTAACTTTATTAGCTAAATCGGTAAGCTCTTCTTTGTTGTAGTTATATAAGTATCTCACATCACGCCACTCTTGGTCGGTCATGTCTTTTTTGGTCCAGCCTTGTCTATTTCTTCCATGATAGCGTACAAAAGCCGTCTCAGTAGTAATACGATTAACTAGTGGTATTGAGCCTTCACGCACCTGTGGCTCATCTACTACTGAATGGATAATGTGATGCTCAGTTAAAAATGACAGCGTTTGTTCCTTAAATTGATCGTTAAACCATGATTGATGTCGAAACTCGACGCAAATCGGTATATCAGCCAATTGTTGACGAACATACAAGATATACTTGATATTTTGTGCCGTACAATCAAACCAAGGTGGAAATTGAACTAAGACCATAGCTAGTTTGTGATGATCTATAAGTGGTTGTAGCATTTGTTTGAATTGCTCGAATAATTCACTTCTTGTTTCTGCGTAATCTTTATAATCTGCATGTAGTGTAAGTGCTTGATGAATCTTCACTATAAATTCAAAACGATCAGGTGTTTCTTTAATCCATTTCATGATATTTCTTTCAGGTTGGATGGCGTAGTAAGATGCATCAAGTTCAACGATTGGAAAGTGACTAGCGTATGTTTGCAACTTATCCGATTGTCGTTCTAAATCCTCATATAAAGAATCGTGATCTCCCCATCCAGTAAGACCTATATTTATCATTTTTATCACCAGCTATATGATACCATATTCAATTTTATGATATCACTTGTTCTATATCATCTTTACATTATCTTATTATTTTCGGAAATGTTACATTCTCATGCACACTCTATTTTTCTAAAAATCATTGAATAACCGTCAATAATGTTTCTACTTGTTCAACAAGTCGATCCATCAATTGATTGACATGTTGTGACGTAGCTAAACGTGGCGATTGACCACTCCACATATGCGTCCATTCACGATGCCCTGTAGAAGCGGCTGTCTTTCTAATAGAGTTAGTTAATTGATTTTGTACAGGATATGGCGGTATGTTCCCTTCGTATTGTTTCATCGTCTCTACAAATTCATTGTTGATACCGCGTGCTGATTTACCACTAAATACGTCAGTGACTACTGTATCAGTCTCTTTACTATGAAGCACTGCTTGTTTAACTAATTGATTTGCGCCACTTTCTTCAGTAGTTAAGAAAGCTGTTCCCATTTGTACACCTTGTGCACCTAGTATCTGACTCGCTAATATACCACGACCATCCATAACACCACCTGCAGCAACAACTGGTATCGATACATGATCAACTATCTGTGGTATTAAACTCATTGTTCCTATGAGCGGTTCACACTGATTGTTGGTTGTTAAAAATGACCCCCTATGTCCACCAGCTTCACTGCCTTGAGCAACTACAATATCCATACCTGCATGCTCATTTGCAATTGCCTCATCTACAGTGGTAGCTGTACCAATTAAAGTAATTTTAGCACCTTTTAATTGTTCTATGATTTCTTTTGACGGGATACCAAAGGTGAAACAACATACTGGTACTCTATATTTAATCACAGTTTGAATTGCATTTTTAAATTGTTGTTCTTCAGAAATATTGACTACTGGCTCTTCAAGATTTAATGCCTTACGATAGGGCTTCAGCCAAGCATTCATATGTTCGACTTGTTCATTAGTGTATGATTGATGACTTGGTACAAACAAATTCACACCAAATGGTTGTGATGTTAGTCCTTGCACTTTTTGAATTTCTTGCGCTAACTTCTCTGTAGTAAAGTAGCCCGCTCCAATACAGCCTAAACCACCTTTATTACTTACAGTTGCAACAAGTTCCGCAGTTGTACTACCAGCCATACCTGCTTGAATAATAGGATATTGAATATTTAAAGATTGCGTTAGTTGATTGTTATACCACATTTAAAATCACCTTTTCTTTAATTTGGGGTAATTACTATGCGTATTTCACTTAAATAATTATTCAAAGTATTCCCTACTCCCATTTTCAGTAAACTTTGCTAATTTTTGAAAAAATAAAAGCAAGGCCTGAACTTATGTAAGTTAGCCTTACTTATAAAATGATGATTTGACAATAGTGCACTTGATAAATAGATAATTATTTAATTATGCAGACATCACATATTTATGTATGTCAAAAAGATATTTAAAATTAGGAAGTTTCTAAAATTGATACTTATCTAATTATTAATTTTTAAATCGAAATCAAAAACAAAAATTGCCATAAGCACAAAATCATTGGTCGAAATACTAGACCACGAAATTTACCTCTTCTATTCCATAACACTGCGTCAATAATGAAATAAATAACAATTAAAAAGGCCGAGATTAAAAACATAAAGCCTCCAAACCCTAACAAATTATCAGTAGTTTTGGTCAATTCTTGCGCCATCATCCATTCCTTATTATGTATAAATCTTACTTTAGCTGACCAAGCAACTATTAGAAAAGCGGCTCCAATTGAACCTGACCATGCAATTATATTAGCCGATTGCAATTCGTCTTTCATATCTTTCATTTCTTGCTTGGTAACTTTGTTAGTTTTACCGTGACCAGTTTTCACAAATTCTAATTTTGTTTTGAATGGCCGTTTTACCAAATAATGACTCGATAAATAACACATCAATAAAAAAGGAAGAAGTGTTACGACAAAGACCAAGTTGTAAGTATGAATATCTTCCCCTGTAAAATGTATTAACAATTCAAGTAATGATGAATAAATTAAGAATATTCCTAAATACCAAATCTTCTTTTTCTTTTGAATTTGTCTTAAACTGACCATTGCTATAAAGATTAAGCCAATTGAACCTAAAAATATAGCAAGATATTCAACAATGATAATCAACGAATACCAATTCGCATAAAAGTCAAACATTGTAGAGTCCTCTCACAACATGTATTTTGTTAAATCGATTACTTTTTAAATATTATATAAAATTATATCATAATGAAAATAAACAATTAATATAAATAAGTGTTAACTATTTAGAGATAAAAAAAGCACCAAAGCATTCACTTAGTTGGAACACTTTGGTACTTGTTATTGTTAATAAGAAAAAGTTGGTAATATAGGTTAAATTAACCGATAGAGCCTTCCATTTCGAATTTAATTAAACGGTTCATTTCTACTGCATATTCCATTGGTAATTCTTTAGTGAATGGTTCAATGAAGCCCATAACGATCATTTCTGTCGCTTCTTCTTCTGAAATACCACGGCTCATTAAGTAGAATAATTGTTCTTCTGATACTTTAGAAACTTTCGCTTCATGTTCTAATGAAATATTATCATTGAATACTTCATTATAAGGAATAGTATCTGAAGTAGATTCGTTATCTAAAATTAAAGTATCACATTCAATATTAGAACGTGCACCTTTCGCTTTACGTCCGAAGTGAACGATACCACGATAAATAACTTTACCACCATTTTTAGAAATAGATTTAGATACGATTGTTGAAGATGTGTTTGGTGCTTTATGAATCATTTTAGCACCAGCATCTTGTACTTGACCTTTACCAGCAAAGGCGATAGATAATGTACTACCTTTCGCACCTTCACCTAAAAGAACACAGTTTGGATATTTCATCGTTAACTTAGAACCTAAGTTACCGTCAACCCATTCCATGTTACCATTCTCATGAACAAACGTACGTTTAGTAACTAAGTTATAAACGTTGTTAGCCCAGTTTTGAATTGTAGTATAACGTACGTGTGCATCTTTATGAACGATGATTTCAACTACTGCTGAGTGTAATGAACTTGTTGTATAAACAGGTGCAGTACAACCTTCAACGTAGTTTACTGAAGCACCTTCATCAGCAATAATTAATGTACGTTCGAATTGACCCATGTTCTCTGAGTTAATACGGAAGTATGCTTGTAATGGTGTATCTAATTTAACATTCTTAGGTACATAGATGAATGAACCACCTGACCATACTGCTGAGTTTAATGCTGCGAATTTGTTATCAGCTGCTGGAATAACAGAAGCAAAGTATTCTTTAAATAGGTCTTCGTTTTCACGTAAAGCACTATCTGTATCCTTAAAGATGATACCTTTTTCTTCTAATTCTTTTTCCATATTATGATATACAACTTCTGATTCATATTGAGCAGAAACACCTGCTAAATATTTTTGTTCAGCTTCTGGAATACCTAATTTATCAAATGTACGTTTAATTTCTTCAGGCACCTCGTCCCATGAACGTTCAGTATGCTCTGAAGGTTTAACGTAGTATGTGATGTCATCAAAGTTTAATTCTGATAAATCGCCACCCCATTGAGGCATTGGCATTTTGTAAAATAATTTTAAAGCTTTTAATCTGAAGTCGAGCATCCATTCAGGCTCTTCCTTCATTTTTGAAATTTCTCTAACGATATTTTCTGTTAAACCACGTTCTGATCTGAAAATGGAAACATCCTCATCGTGGAAACCATATTTATAATCTCCAACATCAGGTGCTTTTTTAGCCATTTCAATCACTCCTTAAATATATTTAAAACGACGTGCGTGAGATTTTTAATATTCATTATTGTCTATTGCCATTGTAACAATATGCAACCTTCATAAAAAGTCAAAAGTGTAAAAAGTTAAGGTTGGACTTTAGAAATTGCTATCTATCATCACTATAAAGTTTCACATACGACTACAGTTTACTCTTCTGTCGTACCTTCTGCTTTACCTTCTTTTTCAACTGTTCCTTTTTCAAGTGCTTTCCAGGCTAATGTTGCACACTTGATGCGTGCTGGGAATTGGGATACACCTTGTAGTGCTTCAATATCTCCCATTTCTTCAGTGATTTCATAGTCTTCACCAAGCATCATCTTAGTAAATTCTTGACTCATTTGCATTGCTTCACCTAGAGAATGACCTTTTACAGCTTCAGTCATCATAGATGCACTAGACATAGAAATAGAACAACCTTCTCCTTCGAATTTAGCATCATTAATAATGCCATCTTCAATATCAAACGTTAATCTAATACGGTCACCGCAAGTTGGATTGTTCATGTCTACAGTCATTGAGCCATTGTCCAAAACGCCTTTATTTCTAGGATTCTTATAATGATCCATAATTACAGATCGATAAAGTTGATCTAAATTATTAAAATTCATAAGAGAAAAACTCCTTCGTTTGTTTCAATGCTTCAACAAGTTGGTCTACATCTTCTTTAGTATTGTAAACATAGAAGCTTGCACGTGCAGTAGATGATACATTCAACCATTTCATTAACGGTTGTGCACAATGGTGTCCAGCTCTTACAGCAACACCTTCTGTATCTACTGCTGTAGCAACATCATGTGGATGGATATCAGCCAAATTAAATGTGATAACACCAGCACGACGTTCTTTTGGAGGGCCATAAATTTCAAGTCCTTCAATAGATGACATTTGTTCATAAGCGTATTCTGTTAATGCTTTTTCATGTTCATGAATAGCATCAAAGCCTAATTTCTCAATGTAACGAATGGCTTCACCTAAGCCAATTGCTTGAGCGATAATAGGTGTACCAGCTTCAAATTTAGTAGGTAAATCTGCCCATGTAGCGTCATATTTACTTACAAAGTCAATCATATCTCCACCAAATTCAACTGGTTCCATATCTTTTAATAAATCACGTTTACCATATAACACACCGATGCCAGTAGGTCCTAACATTTTATGACCACTAAAACTGAAGAAATCAGCGTCTAAATCTTGAACATCTATTTTCATGTGAGGTGCTGATTGTGCACCATCAACACTAATAATTGCACCATGCTCATGGGCAACTTTAGCGATTTCTTTGACATCATTAATTGTACCTAACACATTAGACACATGTGCTATTGCTACAATTTTTGTATTATCATTTATTGTCGCCTTAACATCCTCAAGTCTTAATTCACCCTCATCTGTCATTGGAATGAATTTTAATAAGGCATTTTTACGTTTAGCTAATTGTTGCCATGGAACAATATTGGCATGGTGTTCCATTTCAGTAACAACTATTTCGTCGCCTTCTTCAACATTGGCATCTCCGTAACTGCGCGCAACAATATTGATTGCTGCAGTTGTTCCTCTAGTAAAGATGACTTCTTCAAAGTATTTAGCGTTAATGAAACGTCTTACAGTCTCACGAGCACCTTCGTATCCGTCAGTAGCAAGTGAACCAAGTGTATGAACACCACGGTGTACATTTGAATTATAACGTTTATAATAATCATCCAATACGTTCAACACTTGAACAGGTGTTTGACTGGTAGCTGTAGAATCAAGGTATGCTAATCTTTTTCCATTAACTTTTTGATCTAATATTGGAAAATCTTTGATGATTTCCTCAACATTTAATGAAGTTTCGGCCACTTTTTTCACGACCTTTCTAATATTAAAAATCTCTTTTAGATTTATATGTTTATTTATTTACTTTAAGTTCAATTACTTCTCTTAATTGACGTTTAACGTCTTCAATTGGTAATTCACGTACTACAGGATCTAAGAAACCATGAATTACTAATCGTTCAGCTTCTTTTTGAGAAATACCACGACTCATTAAGTAGTAAAGTTGCTCAGGGTCAACTCGGCCAACAGACGCTGCGTGTCCTGCTTCTACATCATCTTCATCAATTAATAAGATTGGATTGGCATCGCCTCTTGCATTCTCAGAAAGCATTAAGACACGTGACTCTTGGTTAGCGATAGATTTTGTACCACCATGTTTAATATATCCAATACCATTAAATACAGATGATGCATTTTCACGCATAACGCCGTGTTTTAAGATGTAACCATTAGTTTCTTTACCGTATTGAACAATTTTAGATGTTAAGTTGATTTTTTGGTCACCTGTACCGACAACAACTGATTTAAGTTCACTTGTTGAACGGTCACCAATTAAATTAGTTGTATTATCTATGATTTGACTACCTTCATTCATTAGACCTAATGCCCAATTGATTGATGCATCTGCAGCAGTAGTACCACGACGAATGATATGACCAGTAAATCCTTTATCTAAATAGTCAACTGAGCCATAAGTGATATTTGAATTAGCACCGGCAATAACTTCTGAAACAATATTTAATTGGTTACCTTCACCACTTGCAGTTGATAAATAGTTCTCAACATACGTTACTTCAGCGCTTTCCTCAGTAACAATGATAACGTGGTTATAGAAACTAGCATTATCATCATCATGTAACACAACATATTGAATTGGATCTTCAACAACTACATTTTTAGGCACATAAACAAACACGCCACCATTAATTAAAGCTGTATGCAATGCAGTTAAACGATGTTCATCAACACTTACTGCATCTGTCATTAAATATTTTTGAACTAACTCCCCGTGATTAATTAAAGCTTCTGATAATCCTTCAATTATCACGCCATTTTTTTGTGCTTGATCTGATACTTGAGTATAAGCTAAAGCATTATTATGTTGAACAACTAAATTTTTAGTGTTTTCAACGTCTATAATTTTTTTAATAGCTTCTGGAAGCTCTGATAAATTATTGAAAGATTGACCTTCAACTTCATGTTGTTTAAATGAATCAAAGTCCCATTTTCTTAATTTAGTTTTATCTGGTTTTGGCATTTCTAAAGTTTCTGTTAATTTCAACGCTTTTTGACGTAACTCAGTCATCCAAGAAGGTTCATTGTGCGCTTTAGAATAATCAACAAGTTGTTCTTCAGAAATGTTTAAAGTTTCAGTTGTCATAACTCTCTTTTCCTCCTACTTGATGAAAAATTTAACGACTGTAGATATTTAGTATACTTAAATGATTAAGTTTATACGATGTCTAAGTCTCACTTATTTAATCGTTGATATTAATGCAATGTTTCACATTAACACCATGTTTCTAGTTTCATCATTTAAAATAAACGATTGCTAGATTATTCTTTAGCACCGAATTCTTCTTTAACCCATTCATAACCTTCTTCTTCAAGACGTTTAGCTAGTTCAGGGCCTCCTGATTTAACTACTTTACCACCGTACATAACATGTACTTTGTCTGGTGTGATGTAGTTTAATAAACGTTGATAGTGTGTAATCATTAAAGCACCAAATTCTTCGCCACGCATTTCGTTGATACCTTTAGATACAACTTTTAATGCGTCAATGTCTAAACCTGAGTCGATTTCATCTAGGATGGCAAATTTTGGTTCTAACATCATTAATTGTAAGATTTCGTTACGTTTTTTCTCACCGCCAGAGAAACCTTCATTTAAGTAACGTTGTGCCATATCTTTATCGATGTCTAGGAAATCCATTTCTTTATCTAATTTTTTGATAAATTGCATTAAGTTGATTTCCTGTCCTTCTTCACGTTTCGCGTTAATAGCTGAACGCATGAAGTCAGCATTTGTCACACCAGTAATTTCTGATGGATATTGCATTGCTAAGAACAGACCAGCTTTTGCTCTTTCATCAACTTCTAATTCTAAAATATTAACGCCATCTAGTAACACTTCACCTTGAGTTACTTCGTATGATGGATGTCCCATAATCGCTGATGATAATGTTGATTTACCAGTACCATTTGGTCCCATAATTGCATGTATTTCACCTGTATTAATAGTTAAATTAACACCTTTTAAAATTTCTTTATCTTCAATAGACACATGTAGGTCTTTAATTTCTAATGTTGATGACATTTATATTCCCTCCGTAAAATATAAAGTTTTCTTAACTAGTTTATAATAATTTTAATTTGTAGTCAAAAAGACTTTGTGTACTTTAATACACTTCATTATAACGTAAATAGCCCTTAATATAAACTTATTAAAACTCTAAATTATAGTGATTATCTATCTAAAATGATTTTTATCTGATACTCAATTTTTTCTCGCAACTGATAATCAAAGGCTTATTGTTCTCAATAGAAATAATTCCGACACAAATGTTATTAATTTAGCACGATTTTTATAAAAATTATAATTTTACAAACTGAATATTTTATAATTATTCAAAATTCTGTTATGATGCTATTTAACCTAATTGAAAGGAGACGTTCATGCAAAATTTT
This sequence comes from Staphylococcus sp. NWU MKU2, assembly GCF_033283605.1. Lineage (NCBI taxonomy): Bacteria > Bacillati > Bacillota > Bacilli > Caryophanales > Staphylococcaceae > Staphylococcus > Staphylococcus sp. NWU MKU2. Next base: position 332,004 of record NZ_JAVSMH010000001.1, read on the forward strand.
AAATGGATAAATATATTAAAAGGGTTCGGTATGGGAACAACCGATTTAGTTCCTGGAATAAGTGGAGGAACCATCGCCTTACTATTAGGCATATATGATGGATTTATTTCTTCAATTAGTGGCTTATTCTCAAAACGATTTTGGCCTAGTTTAAAGTTTTTACTTCCTATTTTAATAGGTATGGCTTTAGCTATCGGTATATTAAGTAATCTAATCAATTATTTATTAGAACATCACCAAGTAATTACAATGTTCTTCTTTACCGGTTTAATTATTGGTATCATCCCTTATTTATTAAGAACTGCGAAATTTAATAAAACGTTTAAAGCAAAACATTATAGCATTATGGTAGTAGGCATTATCATTTTAATAGTAATTACATTAATGAATTCAGGTAATCAAAGTGCTGATACATCACTAGATCTATCATTCGGTCTTATTATTAAATATTTCTTAGCTGGTGCGTGTGCTTCAAGCGCAATGTTATTACCTGGTATTTCCGGATCGTTTATGCTACTAGTATTTGGTGCTTATGGAACAATTATGTTAGCCATTGCTGATCTAGTTAAATTGAATTTCGATGGCCTACCATTATTAATTGTTGTAGGATTAGGTGTGTTAGCAGGATTTTTATTATCAAGTCGTATTATTAAATATTTCCTACATCATCATTTCTATACCACATTCGCATTAATAACTGGATTCGTTATTGGCTCCATATATGCTGTATTCCCTGGTCTTCCTCAAACTGGTATTGAGTGGACACTTTCAATCATCACTTTAATCATTGGATTTGCAGCGAGTTATTGGATCGGTCAAATTACTGATGATAATGTGTAATTAAATGACATTAAACAAAAATAATCGCCAACGATAGTCATCATCGTTGGCGATTTGTCTAATTAAAAAGAAAAAATCCCATTAATAAATTAATGGGATAAACACGACATAAAGTCTTGTTTTAGTAGATTCTGTAATTTTAGGTATAAGTACAAGTTAGCTAAACTTGTTCTATAAATTAATTATATTGCTATCTTGGATGCTTAGTCAACTAATATTTTTATTAAATTTAAATATTTATTGATGCTTTTAGGCAGCAATTCACTTTTGATTTTTAATTTAAATTTATGATTACAATGTTGCATATATGAAATCCCAACATATATATCTATGGCATTAAATAACATAATTTGTGCTATTTGATAGTTTGATATTATGGGATATAATTCTAATTTATCTTGATAAGTTAAAATGAATCGGTTCAAACTTTCTTCTAGATCCTTCTTATCAAAATCAAGTGGCGCGTTCCACTCTAATTCTTCTAGAAATTCAGATGTGTTTTTTTGTTTCCCATCTCTAATATAGTTATTGTATTTCCACTCTTCAGATAGGAAATGTAATGATCCTGTTAATACAATTATGTTTGTATCGAGTGTTAACAATAATTTCTTTAACTTTATTTGTTCTTTAGGACTTAAATTTGCTTCGGGATATAAGTATATCAATAATAAAAGATTATTATATAGCCTGTTTAATTCATCGACTATTAAAGGTAGCACTTGCTCTATTCTATTAACTAATTTTGTATAATCCTTTTTCAATTCATATTCAAAGCTCAATAACTTAATGAAATATTTAATATCTAAAGACTTTATTTTTAAAGGTAATTCATTATAATTAATCATCTCTAATAAATCATTTAGAAGTTGATTAATAGAATTCAAATATCCTGAACTTTCAATATGATTAGCAAAATCTCTATGAAGTTTCTTATTCAAAATAGAAGTGGATCCTAATGAATGCTCAAGTTCTATCTTATTATTATCAATAATAAAACTCTCGTACTCAAGATTAGAAATAAGTTCATGATTAGAGCATTCTATAATAGAGACTTCATTCTTATTTGAATTTCTTTTCTTAAAATATTGATCAATAAGCTCAAGTATGTCCTCTTCAATGGTTTCAAATTCATTATAAATAGCAGTGTATTGACCAATATTTAAGTTGATTGTAGGTACCGCTTCAGATTTTATTTGCCATATGATATGTTCCATATTTTCTTTTATCAAAAAATAATAGTTCTATTATCACCTAATAGTTCTATATTATGATTTTCTTCTCCTAAAAGTATTTGCATATGCTGATATTGCTTTTCAGTTATCATTAATGCCCTGACATGCCCTTCTTGTGGCAAGAATGTATTAACTTTTTTATAGTTTGGTTTGCCGCATCTTTATTTATGACACTCTTTATATAAATTGAGTATTGCATCATTAAAAATCCATCTTCAATAAGTCTCTTTCTGAACTTACTATAAACTCTTCTTTGCTTCTTAGTTTCTACAGGTAAATCAAACATTAATAGGACTCTCATAAATCTATAACTCATAAAATGTATATTTACTCAAACTAGGAAACTTTAATGATTTAATGTCACCGTCTTTAAAATACTCAATAATAGATTGCACCATTATATCAATAGCTCGAATAACCGTCTGCATTTTGCCATCAATTTCAATACGTGCATGCAATAGATTAATTATTTTTAATCGATACGCTTTTGTTAAGTAGTCTTCAGGCGGATGCTTTAACGAGAACAAATCAACCAGCGCTCTAAATGGTTCAATTAAGTCTGATGCTAAGTTAAAATGATTTCTCCCTCCAATATGGTGGATGCCAATTGCCGGTATTAAGCCCTTTGCAACTATCGTTCTAGCTATTGCAGAATTTAAAATTGTGTATCCATAATTTAAAACCGCATTCTCAATAAGTGCATCATTGTCTCGCGTAAAATCCTCAAAGAAACTATTAAAATAGTATTTCGCAGCTTGACCCTCAATATTATTCCGATCATATAACAATACTGAATGCTTTAACTCTGTCATTTTTTTAATTCGCATAGTATCAATATGCATGTACTTCATGCATTCAATTTGATTTTGAATTTTTTGCTTTACAATAACTCTCCATAATTCACTTTTACGAGCTACATCCCATGTTAGTTGTGCTTTCATCTGCGTATATTGATTAAAATGACCTGATATAGGTTGTAAAGTACACTCTGGCAAATGCTTTTGATTGCAAAAGATGACTAATATATTATAATCTGAAAGTTCTATTAATAACCTGGATGTTAACGTAACAGTTAAATCTTCAATAACTAAAGCAAAAATATCAGCTAAAGGAATTTTAGTTTCTAGATCCCCCTTTTTAATTTTTAAGCTATTTAAATTAAGTGACATGTGATTAACTTCTGTTATATACACAATTCTCCAACTCATAGCTTAAATTCCTTTTTTAAATACTAATTGAGGCTTTTTAGCGAAAGATTGATAATATCTATTTCCTAAAACGTCAGTAGATAATTTTCTAATACTATTCACTTTTTTACCTATTGTTATTCTTAATCTTCCGCTACCTTTAATATTATTAATCTCACAATACTCTTTATACTTTATTTCAGGAAGATTGAGCTCTATAACATTTCTCTTATCTTCATTAACTCCTATAACTGTATATACTTCACCGTCTAATTCAATTAAATCATTATAATAAAAGCTTCCGATAAATTTGGCTTTATCATCAATACCTTTATTTAACTTTAATTTATCGTATTTGACTTCAGGTATATAATAATAGTTATCTTTTTTAAGTACATCTAAGTATGTAATGCTAACAAATTTATAGCCTTTATCAGTCAGATACACATCAAAACGATACGACTTAAATGATAATTTCACAAGTTTATTTCTCGAATTGTTGTATTGATTTGTTACATCTAAATGATTTCCAACCTTTTTACCAAACATTTTAATCGATTTAACAATTGGTCCATTATTTTTCTTACTGTACTTGGTTAAATATTCTCCTGTTTCTTCGTGATATTTAGCCAATGGATTTTTCTCATTTGCATATTGCTTCATAATCACTTCTAATTTTTCAAACGTTTTAGGATCTTTTTGATACATTAAGAATTTTTCAGGATTCTTATTAAAATGTTTTTTTAAATCTGTATTATCTTTACTATAAATATTCTTAATCGGAGAGATAATATATAAGTCATCATCTTTTACTCTTGTTGAATAAAGCGTATCATTAATCAATTGTCTATTTGGTTTCTTATCCACTCTATGTGAATATTTAAAATCTCTAAATTCTTTAATTTCTTTTACTTGCTGCGGAATGACAAATAAATCTTGGTAATTTTCATCACTATTCACTTCAATTTTAGTTTCTATTTCTTTTCGTTCTGGTTGTTCTAAAACTTTATTTGCTGCTTTCAACTTTTTATTTTCTTTAAATAGGAAGTCAGCGTTAGCGATAATTAGCGCATCTTCCGCGTGATGTTTATAACCATGATTACGTTCTTTATTAAAATCCCATACTTTTCTTAAATGATTAGTGAAACTACCATTAATTGTTTTAACTTTAACATCCATGTCATTAGCACTAAAATATGCTTTTAAATAATTTGTTAATTCTCTTGTAGCATATCGCGTATCAACTAAGTTTCGATTAATAAATTCTTTTTGTACCTCAAATTTATTTATATCTCGTTCTTCGAGTAAATATTCTTTTTTCTTCTTCGAAATTCTATCTTTTGATTTACTAAGATTTAAAACATGTTGCTTAAACTGATTATAAGACAGTTTTGATTCCCCTGAATTCAGGTATTGGTATGGTGTACGGTTACCCTTTTTACTATTTTCTGTTTGCTTAACGAGAACTTTATTTTGATATGAATTATCAAATGATACAGATCTAGGGATAATATGGTCAACTTCATAATGATTAGAATTATTTAATAAGTCTTCCAATGGTATACTCTCTAGAGAATACAGACATTTACCCTCTTGTTCGTCATGAAGTCTAATCTTTTCAACTAATCGCTTAGCATTTTGATTACCTGTCTTTCCGATAATCTCATTTATTCTCTGTCTTGTTTTTTCATTTTTCTTTTGCAATTCATTAATAAATTTTTGTTTATCTTTAGTATTATTCTCTCTAGCCAACTCAATTATAATATCTTTTGGAACACCATATTTTTCTATTACTTTATTAATAACATTGATTGCTTGTCCAAACGTTCTTTTAACTACTGGTGATAGTATAAACTCATCAATCATATCTTTAGGTATTTTATTAGTTTTCTGCAAGTCAATTTTGCGAGGTTTAATATTTAAATATGCAAATATTTCCATTTGATTTCTAGAAGTATACCATAATTCTTCTAATACTAAATTTATACATTTCAAGGAAAGTCGGTGTGTACCGTTATAACCGGCTAAGTCAGAAATATTCTCTTTATCTATTTCGTTAATAGGTTCAGTTAATTGCTCTAATTCTTTTTTAATGCTCTCTTTATCTTGATAGATAGTTATTATTTCAGCAATTTGATCTAATAATTGGATATTTTCCAAAATACTTTGATCTTTTAAAATTTTCTTCAAATCATGATAAAGTTTAAATTCAGTGAAATTTTCCTTCACTGATTTAGTGATTCTATAACCTTTTATATCTTCTGGATTAACACCTATTTCATTAGAAATTTGTTTTAAAGTAGGTTTTTTCTTTTGTTTAAAAACATTCTCAATGATGTGGTATTTTTCATGATACTCTAACTTGTTTAGTCCATCTCTTTGAATAACTAAATTATTCAAATCATTGAGTGCATTAAATAAATCAGCAGAGTATGCATACTTGACGCTTCTTAATTCTTCAGGAAAGTATGTACAACGGCCCATTAAATGTTCATACCATTTTTTTAAATCAGCACCCCATCCATAAGGACTACCTTTGCCTGGACCTTCATAATATTCTCTTCTTGTCTCTACTAATTCAATATATTTATCAATAAAACTATCATCCAAATGATGTACTTCTTTTTGCGTTTCTAAAATTTGTCTTATTTCATTAACAATATCTGAAGTTTTAAATCTATTCTTTTCTCCTCTAACTTTACCTTCATTGTATCTCTCAAGTAAAACTTCACATATAAATTTATCTCTTAGTAAAAGATTATTTTTTGATAATTGTTCTTTTGTAGAAAGTTCGTTTGATGCATCCTCTTCTTGATCAATAACATCTATATTATGTATTCCACGTCTTTTAGCTAAATGTAGTAATGCAATTACTAATTCATCTTTAGTTAATTTTTCTCGTAACCCTCTCACTCTTATCTCATAAGGGTTTGTAGATTGAGGAATGATATCAATAGAATCAAGTAACTTGTAATCTAATAATAATTGTTTAACACGCTCTAATCTATGAATTCTTCTTCTTTTTAATCTTCTAGCGCCTCTCTTACTTCTACGGCCTTCATTATTTTCTACATTAGCTTCAGGGAACAATCTCACTCCGGCATCAATGATTGATTTGTCATTGTAATTGATAATGCCATATCCAACTGAAGTTATACCTATATCTAATCCTAAAATATAATCTGTTTTCACTTTAAATCACCCACCCCTATTTTATAATTTGATTATAATTTAATTTGATAGACGTGGTAACACTTTTTATCTAATTTTTTTAATAATTTTTAAAAATAATTAACTTGTGCCAATACTTTTAATTTTTACACATAAAAAAAAGCACAAGTGCTTTGCACTCATGCTTCAAATAATCATTAAATTATTTATTATCGTTATTACCTTTTACTTTATCGATAAGGTCGTTGGCTTTGTTTTTAACGTTTTCAACTGCTTCTTTGGCTTTACCAGAAGCTTTATCGTTTTGACCTTCTTTTTCTAAATCTTTATTGTCAGTTGCGTTACCAACAGTTTCTTTTAAGTTACCTTTTGCTTGTTCAAATTTATCTTCAGCCATTTAAAATTCCTCCTTGATTGTCTGTATCTTTACTTAATAATTACATACCCCTATAGTCTTTTCATTAAACACCTTATTCATAAATTTTATATATTATAGAATATTTTTCATTCTATTTAATAATTCTTATATAATGACACTGTAACAATAAAATTAAAGGAGGTATATGATGAAATTTATTAATTTTACCGCTATGACTGAAAGTGGTTTAACTAAAAAAGTAAATCGCTTTTTAGAGGAGAATCCGTATATCGAAGTTATTAAATTTGATTATACAATGGGATCTGGTGGACAAGGCGTCGGTATATTGTATAAGGACAGAAAATCTTTCTAAATAACAGAAACTCCGTAATCAAAATGGTTACGGAGTTTCTTTCATTATTATTTCGCTGGTACAACTGCACCTTTATATTTGTCTTTAATGAAGTCTTGGATTTCTTTAGATTGTAACACTTCAATTAAAGCTTTAATTTTTTCATCATCTTTATGTCCTTTTTGAACTGCGATTAAGTTAGCATAAGGGTTGTTATTTGGTTTTTCAACAGCAATTGAATCTTTTTGAGGGCTTAAGCCTTGATCAATCGTATAGTTAGAGTTGATGATTGCAGCATCTACATCTTCATTTTGATAGATTTTTGGAAGATATTCTGCTGATTGTTTACTGTTGAATTTGATGTCTTTTTTGTTTTCAGTGATATCTTCGAATTTAGCATCTTCGATTTTTACACCTTTTTTAATTTTAATTAATCCTTCATCAACAAAGAATTTTAAGAAACGTCCTTGTTCAGCTGGGTTATTTGATACATAAACTGTTGCACCTTTAGGAAGGTCTTTTAAACTTTTATATTTTTTAGAGTAAACAGCCATTGGTTCTAAGTGAACTTTACCTGCGTCTTCAATTTTGTATCCTTTTTCTTTACTTTCAGTTTTTAAATAAGGTACGTGTTGGAAATAGTTAGCATCCAATTCACCTTTATCTAATAATTTGTTTGGCGTAGTGTAATCATTAATTGTTTTAATTTCTAAGTCATAGCCTTTCTTTTTAAGTAAAGGTTTAGCCTTTTCAAGAATTTCAGCGTGAGGTGCTGGAGATGCGCCTACAACGATTTTCTTATCTTTATCCCCACTACCATTACCACAAGCTGCTAAAACGACTGTTAATGTTAATACTAAAAATAAGCTTAAAAGTTTTTTCATTGAATCATTCCTCTTTTCTTTTAGCGTTTGTCAATTTTATTTGTAATCCAATCCCCAATAAATTGAATTATAAATACGATAATTAAAATAAATACAGTTGAAACTAAAATGACATCGTTTTGGTTACGAGTGAAACCTGTTAAGTAAGCTAAGTTACCTAAACCACCTGCACCAATTACACCTGCAATTGCAGTAGAACCAACTAATGCGATTGCTGTTACAGTAATACCTGAAACTAGTGCTGGCATTGCCTCAGGTAGTAATACTTTTCGGACAACTGTCCAAGTACTAGCTCCCATTGACCAAGCCGCTTCGATAACACCTTTATCTATTTCTTTGAAGGCAATTTCTACTAATCTTGCATAGAATGGTGCTGCACCAATAACTAGAGCTGGTAAGGCACCAGTTGGACCACTTATTGTTCCAAGGATCACACTTGTAAATGGAATTAATAACAAGATTAAAATGATAAATGGAATCGCTCGGAATAAGTTAACAATAAATGAAACGATGCTATAAAAGACTCTAGCACCTTTGGAATTACTCTTAGCTGATAAGAATAATAGTACTCCTAAAATCAATCCAAAAATAAATGCAAAAATAGTTGAAACTACAGTCATATATAATGTTTCATAAATGGCTTGCCATACTTCAGGCCATTGGACGTTAGGCATTGTAATCATCTCTTTAAAAATATCACCATAAGATTTATCCATGCTTAACCACCTCCACATTTACATGTTGCTGATGTAAATCTTCTTTAAATGTCTCAAACTCTGTTTCAGCAATATGTGGAATATGAACCACCAAGAATCCAACAGAACCACCACGGGTATTTTTTATGTTTGCTTCAAGAATATTTATATCAATGTTATGCGTTTTACTTATGTAAGATACAACTGGTTCAGTCGTATTATCACCATTGAAGTTGAGCCTAACAATGTACGCATCTGAATCTAATGGTTCTAGATGTTTGATTGATTCTTCAAAATCATCATCCAAATCATCTTTCACAAATCGTCTTGTAACTTCATGTCGTGGATTTTCAAACACTTGCGTTACTTTACCTTGCTCAATTACACGTCCACTTTCCATAACGGCTACTTCATCACAAACACGTCTGATAACATGCATTTCATGAGTGATAATCACGATTGTAAGGTTTTCACGTTCTTTAATTTTTAGCAGTAGGTCTAAAATCTCATCTGTTGTTTGTGGATCTAATGCGCTTGTAGCTTCGTCACATAAGAGGACGTCAGGTTCATTAGCCAAAGCTCTTGCAATTCCCACACGTTGTTTCTGCCCACCTGATAATTCTGATGGATAAGCATTTTCTCTGCCATTTAAACCAACAAGGTCAATTAATTCTCTCGCTCTTTCATTTGCTTTGCTTTTAGAATACCCTGCAATTTCTAAAGGGAACGTGATATTTCGAAGTACTGTTCGTGACCATAATAAATTGAAGTGTTGGAATACCATACTTACTTTTTGTCGTTTTCTTCTTAATTCTGCTTTTGAAAGTTTGTTAATATTATCGCCATCTATAATAATATCGCCAGAAGTAGGTTCTTCTAAATTATTGAACATTCTGATTAACGTACTTTTACCAGCACCAGAGAATCCGATAACTCCGAAAATAGAGCCCGTTTCTATATTTAAGTTAACGTGATCAACTGCTAGTACATCTTTATCTTTAGTGTGATAACGTTTTACAACTTGATTTAACTCAATCACGTTTAGTGCCTCCTTAAAAATCATTATGTAATTAAAAAATGCTTTCTCACTTTAGAAAAGTTGAGAAAGCATTGATTCATCTTTCTCTCATCTTCTAAAGTAATCAACTTTATGTGAATTGGCACCATTTCTATAACTAGACGGTTGCCGGGCTTCATAGGGCACATCCCTCCACCTCTCTTGATAAGAGTTTTCGCACTATTTAATTAATTTATATCCTACCATTGCACTATAATTTCGTCAACAATTATTTTAACTTTTCTAACAAATAAGGAACAGATTGAAAAGCGTAGATTCTATCTATCTCTATATCTTTATTCATTACTATTAGAACAGGAACTGACATAATTTTGTTACGCTCACTATATTTAGGATGGTAATTCAAATCGATTTTTTTAACGGGTAATTGTAGTATTTCATTTGCGGTATCTAGCATTCGCTCTGACATTTTACAAGTACCACACATCGGTGTGTATCCAAAAATTAGATGTTTTTCTTTATTAAAATTCTCACAAATATCTTCTATTTCTACAGATTTACTCATGCATGATTACTAACCTTTCAGTCGTTAAATTAGGAATTAGACGTTTCTCTTTACGAACTGTAAAGCCATGTTTACTCAATACATGCGCAAGATAATTCTTTGGGCATCTAGCTACCTCACAAAATGTTTTATCCACATAGATATGTTCACATTCGCTAAGATGACGTTTAAACCATTTTCTTATCTTTTCACCTTCGTCATCTGAGTCTGCTAGAACAAAGACTTGCTTATCATATAATGTTTCAATCATGTCATCTAATTTATCAATACTCATTGTACCATGCGTACAAATAATATTTATAGGTTCAGCGATGACTTGTTGTACTCTCTTCTTATCAGATTTGCCTTCAACAATAATAACTTTATTTAAAATTGCCATGATAATCCACCTTCTAAGTCGATAATAAACAATCAGTTACTTTTTCACAGAACGCTAATAGATTAAACATTATTTACGATTATTTAACATTTTATATCAACAAAGTATAAATTTTAAAATTTGTTGATTATTATTTAGAAAAATAGGCAAAATAAAAACTCCATGACCGTAATCAAGGAGTTTAAATTAATTATTCACCAATCATTTCTTTGTATTGATCAGCTGATAATAAATCATCTAATTGGCTTTCATCGCTAAGTTCAACTTTAACCATCCATGCTTTCTCATATGGTGATTCGTTAACAAACTCAGGACTATCTTCTAATTCTTCGTTTGATTCAACAACTTTACCAGATACTGGCGCATATAATTCAGAAACAGTTTTAACTGATTCTACACTACCAAAAGTATCCCCTTCGTTGATTTCGTCATCAACTTCTGGTAATTCAACGAATACGATATCACCTAATTCACCTTGTGCGTATTCAGTAATACCAATTGTTACTGTGTTGCCATCAACTTTTACCCATTCATGTTCTTTAGAATATTTTAATTCGCTCGGTACTGCCACGAGAATCCCCTCCTAAAATTAATTACAATTTAATGATGCCATACCGTAAGTTTTCATTCAACTATTAAAACAAAAAGTTACAATAATTTATATAAATAAAATTTGTAATTTTAAACTATAGCCAAATTTCTTTGTATTGATCTTCTTTAAATCCTAATGTGATATTATCTCCAGAAATAGCTAATGGTCGTTTAACTAACATGCCATCTGAAGCTAATAAATTTAATTTTTCATCAGTTGATAAATCTTTTAATTTATCTTTTAACCCTAGTTCTCTATATTTAGCACCATGGGTATTAAATAATTTATTAACCTCTACACCTGTTTTATCGATAATTTCTTCAAACTCTTTTTTAGTTGGTGTGTGTTGTACAATATCAATTGGTTCGTAACTTACGCCATGTGTATCTAAAAATTTTGCGGCTTTTTTACAAGTTGTGCAATTTGAATATTGATAAAATTTAATCATTCAGATGTAACCTCCTATTCTGTCTTATTTTAAATATATCAGATAATCTATGTAAACGCTCAATATTTTAAGCTTAATTTTTCAATTAAAGGAAATTATTCGTTATAATACATTTAGTAATTATCTAAAGGAGCGTTTGTTATGCAAAGTATTAATACAACTGATGCGTTTAAATCAACAATTGAAAGCGATAAACCAGTTATTGTAAAATTTGAAGCTGGTTGGTGTCCTGATTGTAAAGCTATGGACATGTGGATTGATCCAATCGTCGAAAAATATAACGACTATGATTGGTATACTGTTAATCGTGATGAACTCGAAGATGTAGCTGCAGATAATGATGTTATGGGTATTCCTAGCTTATTAGTATTTGAAAATGGTAATAAACTTGCACATTTACACTCTGCTAATGCTAAATCACCTGAACAAGTAGAATCATTCTTATCAGAAACATTTAACAAATAGGATATAGTATAGTTATCTAATTCGAAAATTTAATTTGATGATACTATTCTGGCATAGATGGCTAGAACTGAGTAAAGTTTGATATAAGTGCTTTCTCAATTCTGTTAGCTAGTGCCCCTATAATAATAATGACGGCTGAGACATTTATTTGTCCAGCCGTCTTTATTAATTCTAGTATTTTGAAATTAAATGTTTGTTTTTACGCGGTGCTTTTGGTGGCACTTCTTCTAAATCTGTTAGGTAAAGGAAACCTGCAATGACTTCATCTCCATGAACGCCAAATACCTTACGAACTTTTGGTTCAAAAATGTAAGGTGGTGTCTTCCAACATGTACCAATCCCTTGTTCATGTAATAGAAGCATTAAGTTTTGAGCATACGCACCCATTGCAAAAAAGTTTTCACGATTTTGTCGTTGTCTTGGGTCAGTTTTAAGTACTAACACTAACATACCACCAAGATTAGTCACATTATTATAATGATCTTCTTGTTTCTCAGGATGATTTGGAAATGCAAAATGCGTTACATCTCTGCTCATTTCACCTAATCTATCTTTGGCTATATGGATAATTCTCCATGGTTCTCGCATGCCATGGTTTGGAGCATCTGCAGCTTTTTCGATCGCTTGATAAAGCTTATCATCATCTATTGTCATATCATGTTTAAATTTCTTTATACTTCTTCTTGAAGCAATTGCCTCTTGTAATTCCACAATTATCGCTCCTTATTGTTGATAACTCTTCTCAATTATAAAACCTTTGCCTCTTAATTTCAAATGTATCTTAATGATTACTATAAAATAATAGTTGTTGTTTTAAAGTTTTAACATGTATTTGTCCAGGCGCTTGGGGCTCACCTAAACATCCATAGGATACAGCGCCTCCAAACACACCTTGAGCTGTTCTACTAACTAAGCCAGCACCAGACATAGAAATACCAATCACCTTAGCATCAAGAGTGTCGGCACTTGTTGCTATCGCTTCAAGCAAAGTAGCTACGTCTTCTTTGTCTTGTGGCATGACAGCTATTTTGACATAATCTGGGTTTAATTGATTCATTTTATAATATGTAAATTTTAAAACATCTATATCAGGTGTTTCTTGAAAATTATGATAAGATACAACAACTTGTTTATTATATCGATGTGCTAGGTCAATTAAATCACGATGCGCGAAAACATCAAAATCACTATCCCATTCAATATCAATCATTTGGCAATGATGATTTTTAATAATCTCTTTTAATAATGTCATGTATGCTTCATATATCATTTTACCTTTACCGCCTTGTGAGACCGTGCGATACGTTACCAAGATGTTAGCGTTTATATTTAATTCTTGTAGTTGTTCTAAATTGGATTTAAGCAACTCAAGATGTCGATCTTCCCATTGGTCAATCCGTAATTCGATTATATCAATATCATTACTATATTCTTTGATACTATCTAATGTTAATGTATCCAGTAATTGATTGGGAGCAACTGTGGCAGCCACTTCAACATTCGTCATAATGATCCCTTCTTCCTCAATTTAACTTGTATTTATTTTAAACTAAAGGCCGTCACTCTCCAACCTCGAGTAACATACTTTTCAATAAAATTAATAATCAATGATTTAAAAATATGTAAATGGGTAAATAATAAATGTATACGAATTTAGGAGGTAATAATAATGGCAGTTCAATATGAAACAAAAGCTACTAACGTTGGTGGACGTAAAGGACATGTAAACACTGACGATAATGCAATAAATGTAGATGTATTACCACCACAACAAGCAGACGGAAACGCAACTAACCCTGAGCAATTATTTGCTGCTGGTTACGCTTCATGTTTCAATGGTGCGTTCGATCTTATCTTAAAACAAAATAAAGTACGTGACGCTGAACCAGAAGTTACTTTAACGGTTCGCCTTGAAGATGATCCAGATGCGGAAAGTCCAAAATTAAGTGTAGCGATTGACGCTAAAGTTAAAAATGTATTGTCTCAAGAAGACGCTGAAAAATATTTACAAGATGCACACGAATTCTGCCCATATTCTAAAGCAACTCGTGGTAACATCGATGTTGATTTAAACGTTCAAGTAGTAGATTAAATTTATATATAAAATAAATATGTGATTATTTTAATCATGTACTCATTATTTTAGACACAAAAATCTTTTGGGGATTTTTGTGTCTTCTTTTTTTGTGAATTTTGCCAATTTAAGTTATTCTATAAATACAGTAAATAAAAAACTTTATAAATCATTTATACATATTAAAACTCAAATAGTTTTTATAAAATTATTTTTACTTCAATCTTTTGAGTTCACCCTATTATTTATATAATTAATAAAATTTTAAAAACGTTATTCTATGACAGGTATAGGAGGACATGATGACAAATATTCGTATACTAAAGCATGATGATTTAGATCATTATACTCAATTATTATCCAGCAACACACACACTTATTCGTGGGACAAAGTCTATTTAGAAAATCTTTCAAACGAAGATCTTAAACAAATGCTATCCGATGATGATGAATTTTGTAATATTATCGGTGCTTTTAAAGATGATGAACTTGTAGCATGTGTTACTTTACGTCAATTAAAGCAAGTTGGAAGTTCTCACAAAGCTATGATAGAGAATTTATTCTTACTTGATAAAAAAGATGAAAGTACGATTGTAAATTTAATGCAATTTGCTATAGATCACGCTAAATCTCGCAACATTGAAAAATTGATGACTTGTGTAACTTCTAATAACATTAGTGGCAAAATCTTTTTCTCATCTATGGGATTTGAAACTTTGGGTCTAGAATCGAAGTCTTCAAAAATTGGTGACGAATATTTTGATGTTCATTGGCTATTATATGATATTGTTTAACCCCTATTTTAACTATACTTTTAAAAATTTTTCTCTAGACATTTAATTTATGACCTTTATAATAATTGATATATTCTAAATTTTCAGATTTTATAAAATTTAAAAATTCATAAGTCTAGGGGGATTATATTGTTACAAGCTATTTTACATGGAGTATTGTTAGCTATAGGCTTAATACTACCATTAGGCGCTCAAAACATATTTGTTTTTAACCAAGGCGCTAATCAAACGAAATTTAGGCGTGCACTTCCTGCTGTTATTACAGCTGGTTTATGTGATTCTTTACTCATCATACTAGCAGTGGTTGGCGTGTCCCTTATACTTATGTCATTTCCAATACTTCAAATGATTGTTTACATAATAGGATTAGTATTTCTACTTTATATGGCGTGGACATTGTGGCATGAACAAAGTAGTGATATTGATGAACAAGGTGGCATCTCACCTGCAAAGCAAATAAGCTTCGCACTCTCTGTTTCATTACTTAATCCTCATGCAATTATGGATACCATTGGCGTAATAGGTACAAGCGCTTCTGCCTATGATGGCTCTGTAAAGATAGCATTTACTATTGCGACAATTAGCGTTTCATGGCTATGGTTTATATTTCTAGCTATTGCTGGTCGTACTGTAGGTCATTTTGATAAATCAGGTCGCCTATTGATCTTACTAAATAAGATTTCAAGTATTATTATCTTAATCGTTGCATTAATGATACTTCAAAAAATTTATCAACTCATATTTTAAAAATGCTTTTCTTAAATATAGCAGTAGGCTAGAACTTAAAATAACTTATCATAAGTGTTTTTAGGTTCTAGCCATTTCTGTTTTGAAGATTTAAAAAGCAAAAAATCTCTACAAGTAATTGACCTTGTAGAGAATGTTGAGTTAATATTTTATTTTTTGACTTGTGCCTATCTATATTTGCTATATTTTAATTTTCATGTTTAGTAATTTCACCGTTTTCTGGATCAATCTTTTCAATAAACTGAAATTCATAATTTCTATATTCAAATTTTAGAATATGACAATTGCCAATAAAGTAATTAATTGCTTCTGTATCTCCAATAACTTTTCTCAAAAATACGTCAATCGTAGTTCCATGACTTACAACTAAATTCGAATCACTATCTGATGTGCGCATTATTTCAGTTAAAGTACCTATAAAACGGTCTTCCACTTCATTTTTAGACTCTCCGCCAAACACTACTAAACGATCCCCAAAAGCATCTGTAATATCATAATTTGCGTTTAATAAATCATTACTTTCGCCTTCTAAAATACCTAAATGCCATTCTTTGAGTCCCTTTAAACGGTTATAATCTTGGTTTGGTGCGACGCATTCCAATGTATCACATGCGCGTTCAGAGCTAGATGAATATAAATTTCCAAAAGAAATATTATGTTCGTTAAAATATTGACCAGCTTGTTTGGCTTGAGAGATTCCTAAACTTGTTAAAGGAGAGTCACTTGCCCCCTGCACCTTACCTCGTAAATTAAACATTGTTTGTCCATGTCTCATTAAATAAAGTGTTTTTGACATTGTATACACCTCAAACTTAGTTTTTGTTTCAAATTACTGACATTAATTGAACGCGTTTATTTGTTATTAACCGTTCCTAAGTACAATTGTATTTTCGAGTAATAGTATACATTAATTTTTTAATTTTCAAAAACAAGAACATAGAAAAAATTTATAAAGTGGTTTGAGTCCCGTCATGGTGGGTATAAATTATTATAAGATTCACAATTCTAAAAGGAGTGTCTTTCATGAGCGACCATAATCAATATAATTATGTTAATCCAAATAAGCTCTCGTTAGATTGGGAATGTTTAATCATAAGTAAAACAGATATGTTATTAGATGGTGTTCCAAAAGAATTAATTAATTCTTGGATGGACAGAAATATTATTGAGCCTTTTTCAATAAAAGATAATGAAATTAACTTTAAAACTAAAGATGTGTGGAATGCGCTAAACACCCAAAATTGGTATTACGCTCACTCAAATTAATTTATAAAGACTTATTGCTCTATTAGTACTTTCAATAAGTTGATGATCGACGTAGTTAGACATAACATACGATCTAATAGCTTTGTTATTTCGTTCGTGTTTTGGAAACTCACAGTCGTTTTCGATATATTGAGCTAAACTTCCTAGAGGTGTATCATCGTTTATAAATCCAATTATAAAATCATAGAATGTCATAGTTCCCCTCCTCAGTTTAATTAATCTCTCTTAAAATATTTCATTATTAATATTTTCTAAACATATAAGATAACTCAACTTTAACATGTAATTAGCAACTTTTGCTTATTTCTAGTATATAACTCATTGCATTAAATATACTGTTTAAGATTATTAAATCATTTACCCAATAATTAATCACTTAATTTGTTATTTATTAAGATAGTAACTTGTCGTAATTGTTACAATATGATGAAGAAATCGAAGTTCATTTATTTAGTTATGTAGCTTCACGCAAAAATGAATATAAATATTAAAACATTTATCAAAAGTTATAAGGGATGTTGTGTCAACCGCTTCATTAAGTCGGTTGGCATTTTTGTATATAAAGAAGATTAAATATAAGTTTGATATATATTATTGCTCACTTTTACAATATTAGCAACTAAATTTTTGACAAATTCTAATATTAAGATAAAAACATACAATTACTTTGATTAACTCGTTTTACCGGTATACAATAAATGATATGATTATATAAAGTTTAACTATTTAATAAGAGGTGACACCCATGAATAATAATAAAATTTTTTGGATAAATATTTTTATTACGTTATTATTTTTGGGTTTCAATATCATTGTCACTTACAATGCAGGCTTAGATGATTTCTTCTGGCTAATTCCAGGACTTACAATTAGTGGTATTACAATTGTACTAAGCTTAAGTACTGCGCTCATTTGCAAGAACCTGGTTAGCGAAGTTATTTTTCTAATCAATATTGTTATGCTTTTATACTACATTTATCCTATGGTATATACATTCTTTTAATATAAATTTAGGAGGCTTACGCATGAGTTTGCATTTAACTATATTGTTATGGCTTGGTATCATTTTTGTAATAGCAGCCTCAATTATATTGGGCTTATTACTTAAATCTAAAAAAGAAGAACGTAAAGAATCATATTTAGGTTTTACCGTAATATTTTATATTTTTGGATTTGCTTTACTCATCTACGTATTCATATTTGGTATATTATAGCGTAGAATTAAAGAACAAAATGACATTGTTATTTTTGTTCTTTTTTATTTATATCTATATGTAATATTCATTAATAACTCATCAAATATGATTTGTTAATTTCTAAGGAGTATCAAAGTGAAATATTCAATTTCTCCATTTATAAAAATATTCTTTGTTACACTGATAATTCTTATAACTTTTCCAACACACTTATTAGCTTATACGAGTAACTCTAATGCACTCTCACCAACTGAAGATGATTTTGATTTACAGCCAGGTGATATTATACTCACTAAGGGCCCAGTTTTATTTGGTTTCTTTGGTCATTCTAGTATCGCACTTGATCACGATACCGTTTTACAAATAGAAGGCCCTGGAGACAAACCCATTACAGAGTCATTCCATTCTTTCAAACAACGATTTGGTGAAGGCAAAGATGATTGGATTAAAATCTACCGTTGTTCTATGCCTGGAGCTGGAGAGAGAGCAGCTAAATGGGCTGAAGAACACTATAAAGATACAGATAAGACATATCTAGTCACTTTAAATCTTAAAAGTGAAAGATTTACATACTGTACTAAGATTATTTATCAAGCTTATAAATATGGCGTAAGTAAAAATTCAATTAACGAACATGGTTTACTCATCATTTCTCCATACGCGCTTGTAGATAATTTCACGAAAGATTATCAACTCAAATTAGTTAAACAATACTGAATATCCATAGTAAAAAGAGTAGCTTTGAAATAGCTACTCTTTTTTCGTTAGACAGTTTCCTTGAAATAATTTATGAAATGCTCATTTTCTTCTAATAAATCAATATAAGAAATAGAGCTAAACGGGATAATACGCGTACAATTTTTTAAAGGATAGATAATAATTTCATTTTCATAATCTAGATGAATATCATTTTCTAATACCATTTTTTTAGAACCCACTACAATCGCAATTGCTTTAAAATCATTATTATCAAAATACTTTTTTAATAATTTTTTATCCATGTTATCTCACATCCTATTCACTTCATATTTACCATAATTTTGTAAAATAACAATGAAATTACCGTATAATTTATGTAAATATATCTTTTAAAATATTTTCAAAAATTTAAAACATTTACTAGTCATTTCATTATAAAATAATATTATATTAAATTTAGGAGTGACTATATTGAAAAAAGTTTTATTTACATTATTATTAGGTCTTTTTATATTAACTGGTTGTAGTTTTTCGAATGAAGATAAGGAAGAAGATCATTCTAAATCTAAATCTTCCTCACAGAATAAAAAAGAGAATGATGATACTAAAAAGAAAAATGAACAACATTCTGATTCTAATTCATCAAAAAATGATGCTGAAAGCGATGATGAATCTACTGATCAAAGCAATGAAGACAGTTCTTCCAACGAACAGCAATCTACTTCTAACTCGTCTTCTCAGAATGCAAAGCAAATCGATATTCACAATATAACTGACCGCGCCACATTAGAAGCAGTTATAAACAGTAACAATTACTCTGAAATAGATAAAATTGCTGCCTATAATAGCGCAGTTGCAAATGGTGTTATTCCACAAGGTAATGTAATGGAAGGCCCTGCAAGTGAAGCTTATGCAAGTTCACTACGCGTGGAAAGTGGTCAAGAAAAATCTGTTTATGATCAGTCTAACCAGTCTTCAGAAGAAGAAAACACAGACGATCCAAATGCAGAAATCAACGCTGCAACTAATGAGGATGAATACGTAGATGCTTTGAGAAAAAAATATAACGGCGGTTTATCTTCTGGAGAGATTCAAACTAAGCATGCAATTGAACAAGGCTATTATGATGGTGATGATGCTGAAGAAGTTTATCAAACAATACAACAACGAGAACAAGATATAGCTAACGGTAAATACGATAAATATAAGAATAATTAATAAAGTTCATGGACTTAGAGAGAGGCAAGCTATCACATGTTAAATATGTGATGTGACTATGTATCTCTCTATTTTACTTCTTTTCTCATTTGATATAGATAGTACGGTTTCTTATTAATTTCTCCAACAATTTCAAATCCCATTTTTTGATATAGTTTCAATGCTGGATCATTATCTTGTACTACTGTTAAAGAAAGTTTACTGAAGCCTGATTCTTTAGCTTTTTGTTCAGCAAAATTTAATAATTGTTGCCCTACTCCTTTTCCCCTTGCATTAGGCATAGTCGCTAGCATACTAATATGGTATTCATCTTCATTACCCTCGTCCATCGTTACAAGTGAATAAAAGGATTTCGGATGTGAGATGATTGATAAGAAAGGTTTCAACTTATTCATTGAAATAATTTGAAGTACTGTTGGCGTCATCGCTCTATCAATCTTTTTTAAAGGATTGCACGTTATAGCCCCAAGCACTTGATTATCTTCATGAGCTACAAATGACATATCATGACTAAAGCGATTCGCACGATTTTTCCAAAGTTGTTGTAAGTCATCAATAATTTCATTATCACTTGACTTACCTAATATAATTTTAGCCATGTCATCTATTGCCGAGTAAATTAACTGACCCCCTTCATTATGGTGAGGCTTCGCTGATTGAATTGTTATTTTCGTCACTTTCATTCCTCCTTATTTCAATTATTTACTTATTTTTCTAAATTAAACAATATTTGAGCTTATCAGTAATATAATTTATAATATAAAAGTTAAATTACACATTTTTATTATTACAATCAATATAAAGGAAGGTCATATGAGAAAAAGAAAAAACTGGTATTCTAAATTATATTATATTTTTATTTCTGTCTTAATTATTACTATTATAGTTATTGCATTTATACTTTATAAAACGCGTGAAGATAAACAAAATCGTTCATTAGATTATTATTCAAATTTCGAAGAGCTAAAAGAAAACACAACAGAAGGTAAAGATTGGCGTATTAAAACGAAAAATCGTAAAGATAATCACATTCTTGTCACAGCAATACATGGCGGAGGTATTGAACCAGGTACAACTGAACTTGCACGTCGTGTGGCCAATATAGGTGAATATGATTTTTACACATTCGAAGGATTAATGCCAAAGCATAACGAACGCTTGCATATCACCTCAACTGTGTTTGATGAACCGACGCTATTAAAAATGTTAGACCACTCAGATGAGACAATATCTATTCATGGCTATTCAGGTGAAGACCCTATTGTTTACGTTGGCGGTAAAGATAAAAAATTAGCGAAATCAATAACTAAATCATTAAAAAATAAAGGCTTCACCGTTCAAAAGAGTCCTAAAGGTATTGAAGCAACATCATCATCTAATATTATTAATAGAAGTGATAATGACTCAGGCGTTCAACTTGAATTAACTACTGGGCAAAGAGCATTATTCTTTAAGGATAAACAATTAGATCAAAATACAAGAAAGAACCCAGACAATTACACACATACATTTTACAAATTCGCTAAAGCAGTTAATAAAGGCATTGAAGATGCACAGTAGTTTATTAACCCCTACGCTACGTTTTCAATCATATTTAATTTGGGTATAACGTATTATAGTGAGGGGGAACATGTCATGTTAGATTCATTAACGCAAGAACAAAAATATACGATAGCTAAATTTTATAAATTATACATGGAACGTTCTAATGAAGGGCAATCTGAAAGTGAAGCGAATTATTTTGGAGATAGTATAAAAGCACAAGATGATTATTTCTGTGATCGTGAATACGATGATTTTTTAGAGAATTGTAAAGTTCTAATCGATCATGGTTATCTTGAAGGACAACTTACAGCAGATAGAATTGATGACATTACCGTTACTAACAAAGCTTTTACCGAAATAGAGCAAAGTTTTAAATAATTAATCAACTACGTTAGACTATTGCTAGCGTAGTTTTATTTTATGGAAAAGGTGAATATATGACTAACTGGAAAATAAATAACCAATCCCACAGACATTTGATGATTCAAGAACATGCGAATGAAATATCTATTGTTGAACCTTATCATAATGGATCTTTCAAAATATTAGCTGAAATCAACTTAAATCAAACATCAAACGAAGTACAACTTAACGATGAAAACTTATATGTATCTGTAAGTAAAGAGCATAAAGAAATTAACATTTTCGATAAGGTGAAATAGCTTAATCAATTATACGTTTACACAACTGTTTTTAAATAGTAATTAGATGTTAATTACAAGGTAATATGTATTATATTATATGTGTAGTACAATACAATTAATGATGTAAATTTAATGGAGGTAGCGTATGGAGAAACTGTTGTTCTATACAGGCACGGTATTACTAATTATTGCGATTATATTAATCTTGTTCGCTATTGTGGCAGTATTTAAAAATAAGAATTATTTTAAATATTTTGCGATGGCTATTACGATTATTCTACTAAGTATGCTTGCTTTAGGCATTCATAAAATGATTGAAAGTAATAATCCTTCTGAAAATCAAGCAACTCAATCTAAAGATAAGCAATCTAAAGAGGATAAATCATCTAAAGATAAAAAGAAAAAAGACAAAAAAGATGACGACAAAGATGATAATAATGTTACTCAAGAAGAACAAAATCGTTCTGAAGAAACATCAACTAATGAAGAATTAAATACTCAAGAACAACAAAGTTCACAACAAGAGCAACCAACAACTGAAGAATCAAATAACGAAGCACCTTCTACTCAACAAGATACTACACAGGATAATACTGTAAACAATCAAAATAATACTTCTTCTAATAATAATCAAAATGCGAATCAAGCAAACGACACAAATCAAAACTATAATCAAAGTAATAGAAATAGTAATAACAATGGTGATAATAGCGGTTCAAACGGAAATGTTTCTACAGAGGATAGTTCAAGTACTGAGAATCAGTCTAATGAAAATCAAACACAGACATATTCAGAAAATAGCTCCGCTGAACAATCTGACAATGGCGAAGCAACAACTGAGACTAATACAAATGAATCAAATAATAGTGCAAACTAATTAGTGTAATCAATATATAAACTAATTAATTCAATTACTTTTACCGGGATAATCAACTTTTCGACTTATCCCGGTGTTTTTTATTTAAATTATCAAATATTATTAACTGTTGAATTTTTAGAAAAGTGTGACATACTTATAGTAATAATATTTATATCAATTAGATATTAAATATAATTAAATAAAGGGTGACACTTATGAAGAAAGTAGCTTTTGTACTACTCTCAAGTTTTTTACTATTAGGGGCATGTGGTAACAATGATGATTCAGTAGATAATGTTAAGAAAAGTTCTCACAAAAAAGACAACCCTAAGGCTCATAAAGATAAAGGCGAATCAGATCGTACAGATGGTAAAAAAATTAACGATAACTAATAGCAAAACAAGCATTTACATGTTTCATTTATTGAAACAGTAAATGCTTGTTTTTTTTTTTTTACATATGCTTAAAACGATACGTTGACTTACTTTTAATTGCGATCTTTATCAAATAGTTTTCCGACATCTTTTAATAAATCTTTACTTCCTAGCCATGTTGAAAGAGATGACATCGTAAAACTAATCGCTTTCGTTAATAATTCCATATTACAACAGCTCCTTTAATAACGAGTTGTCTTAATTCATCATGCTGACTTTAGTCTGCTTACTATATATATACCACATCGAAATTGGATGTAACATCATTGAAGCGTGGTACAGAATTTTAAATCCTTTTTAACCCCAGCTTTCTTTGCTTGTGGAATTTCTTTTCGAAATTCTCGTTGCTGGGGCCCGACTGTACTGAGAAAAGCTTAATTTAAGTGTCTCATCAATTCAGACAGCTACTGTAAATTTTCCAAATAGCATTATCATATTATTTATGTTGAAAAATCTTTAAAAAGCGTTAGAACCCTTCGTTCTAACGCTTCGTCTACATTTATTGAAATTTGCATTTCAAATCAGATAATCAATGTACTTGTTTTAAAGTCCACGCACGACCGTTAACTAAAAAGAGAACAAGTCCTACTTGCTCTCTTTCCTAAGTTATTTAAAACTTATTCTTAGCTATGCAATGTATTTCGGTTTATAACGTCCACGCATTGTCGTTGATATTTATATTATAACATTTTTATTAAATATTTCAATACTAATAAATGTGATATAATTTAGTTGTACTCATCCAATATATTTTGGATATGACTATGTTGCTTATCAAAAACGCTTAGTCCATGCTTTAAATAGCTTATTGTTTTGAAACTTCACAGTATACATCGTGTATCTATTAATAGAATTTACGATATCATTTACAATCTTTGTATTAACATGCGATTTTAATAATTCGTCTATCTCTATTTTACATTCATTATAAATTGTAGTGATATCAATCACATTTTGTACGTCTAATAGTTTTGTTATTTTCACTCTGCATTCAGCAATTAACATCTTATCAGTCTTTTCTTTGGCCATAATTTTTCTTTTTTGACTATTACGTGCTTCAGCCTCTTTTAATAATTGCTGTCGCTTTAACTCTCGCTCTTTTCTCAATGCTTCTTGTTCTTTTTCTCTTTGAATGCGTCTTTCTCGTTCTAGTTCTTCTATATACGCAAGATATTTCTTTCTATGAAAATAATCAATCAAAGCAAAAACTTTCTGTTCGATGTTAGTGGGCAAAGCCATACTATACTTTTTAAAATCATTAATTAATTCAATATTCTTACTCGTAATAGGCTTTGATGAATTCGAGTTAAATTCTTCCACGTCTAACTCAGAGATCGTATTCCACTCTTTATACATGTTTATCACTTTACGATGATACTCTGAATCATTCATAAATTTCTCATGATTTAAGAGTACATCATCCAACCAATCATCTAACAAGAACATATTCTTTCTAACCTGATAAGCAATACGATTTGGAATGCCACTATGTTCTTTAAAATGTTCAATCCCAAGTTTCACAATTGTGTCTTTTGACTTTGATCGTAGTATATATTGATACTTTAATTCTTTTCCGCATTCACAATATAGCGGGTTATCATTACAACTCGTTCGGTAATTTTCATTTACTTTAAAGTCGATAAGTTCCCACTCTTCTGAATAGCGATACATATCATTGATTAATATATTCTTTTTTCTGTATTTATAATACTTAAACAGTATTTCTCTTTGGTTCTCAGTTAATTGACTGATTAAAGCATGTCTATGTTTCTCGTTATTCACATATCTCAAATAACCACCTCTTCTACTTATAAGGTTAACTTTAGTTCATTACACATTAATTTGATGGTTTGATTTGTATGTTTGCATATGTAAAAAAGAGATATGACTAATCACTCATTAATCATATCTCTTTATCAACACTATGATATTCAATTATAATGCCTAGTCTCATAGCAGACGGCTACTACTGTACATGATTATGTTTTTCAAAGTCCACGCATGGTCGTTGACTTAATTATATTATAATATTTTTATATAATAAATACAACATTTATATATTTTAACCCATAAAAGTTTAAATACAAAATCAAAAAGCCTATAACCCTTGTGGTTATAGGCTTCATAGTGGAAACGGTGGGAGGTCATTAGAGCGTTTATTAATCAAAGTTCAAATCGCTATGAGTATTGTCGTATCAGCATTTACATTGTCTAATCAGTTGAGTTTAAAATGTTGAAATTGAAAACAAAAGAAAGTTATGCACTCTTTGCTTTTAATTTCACTTTCAAAATCTGTGATTTATTGAAAAACTAATACAATTATTCTCTTTTAGTTAATATTTAACTGTTCCTTGATGAAATAATAATTTCCAATCATTTTCATAGTATTTCCAAATAGAACTTCGATTCGTTATAGTATTATTTGTTTTATTAAACAAAGTATATGTACATAATATGCAATCTTCGGACAAAGAACATTCTTCAAAGTCACTGATTTTATAGTCATCATTATCCAGTCGAATTTGATCTATATCAGCTTTATAATAAACTTCTCCTGATTTTCCAAACTCTTTAAAGTTTGGATGCAAAATATCTAGAACTTTATTTCCAGATCTATTTTCACTTTTCAAATGAAACCATTCATATTCAATCATTTCACATCATCCTATCAGTTATCTTTTCATTTTAGTAATCATTCTACTTATCATTAAATTAATATTATGTATATGACATTCACTCTTTGCTGCATCGATAAATGAATTTACATAGTTAATCTAATTTTTTAAAATCACTGTTGTTTAACAATCTTGTAATTATACTCATATAACTCATCCTATATATATTATATACCAAGTGTTACATACAATAATTACACATACTTATTCCCCACTGCAACATAGAACGTTTGTTAGCGTTAATGCACTATTGAATAAATAGAAGTTAGTATATTTTAAATACAATGAAATGAAGATACTTATATTGAATATGAGAAAATTTATGATATAATTCCTTAAATTCACAAAGATAAAAAGGAAATAGTTTTATACAAAAATATTACGTCCTAATTATAGGGCGTAATTTTTGTATAGCAATTTTGGGGCAATACTGTGGCACCAAAAAACAAAAAGCCCATAACCACAAGGGTTATAGGCTATATAGTGGAGACGGCGGGATTCGAACCCGCGTCCAGAGGTCCTGATACACACCTTTCTACGTGTGTAGTCTATTGATAAATTTCGCATAATAGTAAGCAACAGACAACCAGTATTATGCTAGTTTGATTAAATTTCATCTAAACAGACTTCAAACGGCAGTGTTTAGCATATCCTACTAGGGTTGAATCGCGTTAACAGCACGTAGGAGATGCTGTTAGGCGATGCAGAGTGCTATTACGCAGCTACTGCGAAATTATTGTTTGATTTGTCAGTTATATTTACTGAAATGTGTTGATGTCGGAGACAACCCTCCGACACGCTTAATGTGCTCGAGGGACCCCTGTCGAATCCAAAAACGCCCCCATAACAAAATTTATAAATCATTACAATACGTAGTGACTGACTGAACTAAGAAAGCAATATATATAAGCAATTCTTAGTTCTAGTCATTCATACTAAAGTGAAATAACACAATCGAAAGAATCCTACTTCACTTTCTATCTAACGTATTTTTTATTCACAACATCAGTTATCATACCAAATAGCACCCGATTAAGCAACAAACACGCTTAATAACGGTCTTTAATTGCACGATCAACATCACGTTTCATTGCTTTATCTTTTAAAGCTTGTCGTTTATCATGTATCTTCTTACCACGTGCTACGCCTAATAAGACTTTACATTGACCATGTTTTAAATAAAGTTTTAATGGAATAAGTGAATAGCCAATTTCTCTCGTACGTTCCCCAAGTTTAATAATTTCCTTCTTATGAAGTAATAACTTTCTAGAACGTAAAGGGTCATGATTGAAACGGTTACCTTCCTCATAAGGTGCAATGTGCATATTATTAATGAACATCTCGCCACGTTTAACTTGCGCATAGCTATCTTTCAAATTGGCACTTCCACGACGAATAGATTTAATCTCTGTTCCCTTTAAAGCAATACCCGCTTCAATTGTATCTTCAATATTATAATCATGTCTGGCTTTACGGTTTTCAGCTAGTGTACCGGGTGATTTCGTTTTCTTCTTAGCCATTAATCTATGTCACCTCTTTGCTGATTATTTTTTCTTACGACGTGATTTTTTCTTCACACTTTTATCTTTATAGAATGGTTTGTGATTCGTTTTACCTTGCTTATCACGACTACGTTGGTTTTTACCTTTTCGTTGCTTACGTTTTTTCTTCTTGCCTTTATGATCATCATCTTTTGATTTATCTAAAGACTTGCCACGTGTTTTAGCTTGAATCGTTTTACCTCTCGATGGTCGTTGACTTCGATCATTTTTTGGCAATGGCATACCAACAATTTGGAAATCAATCATTCGTTCATCTACATCGACATGTGTGACTTTCACTGTAACTTGATCGCCTATACGGAATACTTTTGCTTGGCGCTCACCAATAAGTGCCATTTGGCGTTCATCAAATTGATAATAATCATCTGTCATATTTGAAATATGAACCATACCTTCAATTGTGTTAGGTAGTTCGATAAACATACCGAAATTTGCAACAGAGCTTACAATACCTTCAAATTCATCACCGATGTGTTGAATCATATACTCAGCTTTTTTCAATTCATCAGTATCTCGTTCTGCTTCAATTGCACGACGTTCACGTTGAGACGTGTGCTCAGCTAATTCAGGTAATTTATCTTCCCATTTGTGTAATTCTTTATTATTCATTGAATTATCGATGAGATATTTTCGAATTAAACGATGAACTGTTAAGTCCGGATAACGTCTAATAGGTGATGTGAAATGTGTATAGTATTCCGCTGATAAACCGAAATGACCTAAGTTTGTATCATCATAATGTGCTTGTTGCATTGAACGTAACATCATTGTTGAGATAACCATTTGTTCAGAGCGACCTTCAACTTCTTCTTGGATAGATTGTAATGTTGAAGGATGGATATCTTCACCTGTACCTTTAATCATAATACCGAAGTTTGTAATAAAGTCGAAGAATTGTCTTAAACGATCTGATTTAGGTTGTTCGTGAACACGGTAAATGAAAGGAACTTCAAGTTTATTGAAATGTTCTGCCACCGTTTCGTTAGCAGCTAGCATAAATGATTCAATTAAACGTTCACCTTCGCCTCGCTCACGTAAAACCACATCAGTTGGTAAGCCTTCGTTATTCACTAACACTTTAGCTTCACTGATGTCAAAGTCAATTTCACCACGACGTTTACGCATTTGGATTAAACGATTTGATAAATCTTGTGCTAAATCAAGCATTGGTGTAATTTCTTGATACTGCTTACGTACGTCAGGGTCCTTTTCAGTGATAATTTGATTAACTGCATCATATGTCATTCTGTAATTAGAATGGATGACACTATCAAAAATGTCATGATTAACCACTACACCTCGTTCATTGATTTCCATACGACAACTTAGTGTTAAGCGATCGACTTCTGGGTTCAATGAACAAATACCGTTACTCAAACGGTGTGGAATCATTGGAATAACACGGTCTACTAAATAAACACTTGTCGCTCTATCGTAAGCTTCTTTATCTAGTGCTGAGTCTTCTTTAACATAGTAACTGACATCCGCAATACTTACAGTTAATTCTGTGTGACCATTTTTTAATTTTTTCACACTAATAGCATCGTCTAAGTCTTTTGCGTCTGCACCATCAATGGTAATCGTTAACTCGTCACGCAAGTCTGTACGACCTTTAATTTCATCAGGCTTAATCTCTTCAGGAACCGCTTCGGCTTCTTTCAATACATTATCAGGGAATTCGATTTCGATACCGTGCTGATAAATGATTGATAAGATATCTACTCCTGGGTCATTTTTATGGCCTAGAATCGCAGATATATGTCCTTCAGGATTATCTGTACCATCTGCATACTTCGTAATTTGAACGAGTACTTTATGACCATCTACCGCACCAAGACTTTGACCTTTCGGAATGAAGATGTCTTGCATAATGCGTTTATCATCTGGGATAACAAAGCCAAAATGTTTCGCTTCACTATACGTACCCACTACTTGCGTTACTGAATGTTTTTCAATTGATTTAACTTCGCCTTCAATTTTACCTTTATGTTCACCTTTAGACTTCTGTATTTCTACAATAACTGTGTCACCATCTAATGCGCGATTAATCTTAGTTGGAGGAATAAAGATATCATCCATATCTTCTTGTTCAGGACGTAGGAATGCAAAGCCCTTCTTATTTTGACTTAACGTCCCTTTAATTAACTTAGAATTTGAACTTTTATGCGATTGATTGCGATGGTATCTATCTGTTTTAGTTCGTTCAACTAAACCTGCTTGTTCAAGTTCTACTAGCACCTTTATTAAATCTCTAAACGAGTCGGCACTATTAAGACCTAAAGCATCTTGAAAATCAGATACCGACATTGGTTCGTAATCAGGTTGCTTTATGATTTCTTCAATGGATTGCTTTAAATTCATCATGCCCCTCCTTTCTTCTTTCGTTTAATATTTTTAAATTTATTATTCAGACCAATCTAAAGATTCTAAGAAACTGTATACATCTTCAAATACTTGTTCTTTTTCTTTATCGATTGTAATGACATGTCCTGAATTTGCATACCATTTGATGTCTTTTTCATCTGAGTCGACATTCTCGTATATATAATTTGCTGATTGAGGATTAATCATTTCATCATTTTCAGCTTGTACTACTAAAATTGGATCTAACACTTCATCGATTTCGTTTCTAACGTTATTTAATGTTTCGCTTAACTCTTTTAACGTTTCAGTAGGATGGAAGTCTTCCATTTCTTTATCAATCGTTGCTTGATCTTTGCCTTCATATTTTTTGAAGTTTCTTGCATATTCTAAAAAGCCTTCGTATATCGCACCTTGCGTTTTACCTTCAGCGGGTGCACACATAGTTACAATACCCTTTACAGGACGATTTAAGCTCAATTTCAATGCGAATACACCACCGAGAGATAAGCCTGCTACGGCAATTTCTTCATAGCCTTGGTCCACTAAATAATCATAACCATCAAGCACATCTTTAAACCACACATGTGGGCTTGATTTTAGAATTTCTTCAGGTGGTGCAGCATGCCCTTCGTATTGAGGCGCATAAGAAGTGTAACCTTTCTTCTGTAGGAATCTTCCTAATTGTCTTACGTCTGATGAATTACCTGTAAATCCATGTAGAAGTAAGACTGCTCGTTTCCCTTCCTCAAAGAAAAACGGTTGTGGTAATTTAATTTGCATTTAAAATCCCTCTTCCATCATTATCTCAAAATTATTCTTGCATTATATGTTTTAATTCAAATACAATGCTTCGTATTAATATTATATTTAACTAAATATTCCCTTATTTTCTCGGAAATATACATTATTTAAATCGGACCTTAGGTCTCCTGACTAAATATCAATGACGTCGTCCGTCACTATTCATTATAAATAAAAAAGCCCGACATTAACATCGTCGGACCTTATAAACCAAAGTAACTGATACCAATCATTATTAAAAAGAAAATGACTGCTAAAATAATTGTTAATCTATGCAAGAATAAATCGACGCCACGTTGTTTTTGTTTACCAAATAACTGTTCTGCGCCACCACTAATAGCACCTGAAAGTCCATTACTTTTACCTTCTTGGAGTAATACAACAGTGATTAATGCAATACAATCAATAATTAATAGTACTATGAAAAGTGTATGCATGAAAATTGTCCTCCATTCATTATATACGTTCCGAATTATATCATATACTAGTCTTTATAATCAATGACTATCGATTAAAGGTACTCTTACGGATGATTGAAATAACTAGCATGTATAATGCTAATACTGTAGAGCCCACAATTACGATTATAATAGGAATAATAAACAACACTGATTTAGCTGTTATTATCGCATTAATAACCATAGTTACGTTTACTAATGTAAATAATACATTTGAAACATAGACTGCAAACATAAACCACCACAGATATTTATGTCGATTCCATAATGCAATGACACCTGCTAAATATGCCAAAATATACATAATGCCAGTATATCTAAAGCTATTTAAAATATTAGCTACTGCACTATCACTTGCTTTCTGTCCTACCTGTGATAATAGTGTCTTAGCTGTTAACGTATCTAATGCAATAAAGTTATGGATGATCAATAAAATACATAAAATTAAAGAACTGTAGCCTATTAATTTACCTGCATTGCGTTCTCTTTGACTAGGTTGATTAAGTTGATTCTCCATCTTTATTTCTCCTTCTTTTATATACATAGCTATTATATCAGTTTGTATACCTAAATTAAATCTGTTCCATGTTCGTTAAGAATCATTAGTAGGTTAGATATATGTGATAAAAGCTACATTAATGATTTTGTCATTATGATTTTACAATTAGTTAATCACTTACATTGTTTAATAATTGAAAAAACCTGCCACAGTCTCAACTCTGTGACAGGTAATACATAAGCGTGAACTCTATTATTGTTTTAAATAGGTTAAATTATTAGACTTATTTGTCTAAATTGTAGAATGATTTGATACCATCAAATTTAGCAGTTTCAAATAATTCATCTTCAATACGTAATAATTGATTGTATTTAGCAATACGGTCAGTTCTTGATAATGAACCAGTTTTAATTTGACCAGCATTAGTAGCCACTGCGATATCAGAGATTGTAGTATCTTCTGTTTCACCTGAACGGTGAGAAACTACTGCAGTGTATCCAGCTTTTTGAGCCATTTCGATTGCATCGAATGTTTCAGTTAATGTACCAATTTGGTTAACTTTGATTAAGATTGAGTTACCAATACCTTGTTCAATACCTCTAGAAAGGATTTCAGTGTTTGTTACGAATAAATCGTCACCTACTAATTGAACTTTATCACCAATACGATCAGTTAATTGTTTCCAACCGTCCCAGTCATTTTCATCCATACCATCTTCGATAGTGATGATTGGGTATTTACCAATTAATTCTTCTAAGTAGTCAACTTGTTCAGCTGCGCTACGTTTCGCACCATGTTCACCTTCGAATTTAGTGTAATCATATACACCATTTTCGTAGAATTCAGATGATGCACAGTCGAATCCTAAGAATACATCTTCGCCAGGTTTGTAACCTGCTTTTTCGATAGCTTTAATAATTGTTTCTACAGCATCTTCAGTACCTTCAAATTTAGGAGCGAAACCACCTTCGTCACCTACTGCTGTTTCTAAACCACGTTCACTTAAGATTGATTTTAAGTTATGGAAGATTTCAGCACCCCAACGTAATGCTTCTTTGAATGATTCTGCACCTGTTGGTAAGATCATGAATTCTTGGAATGCGATTGGTGCGTCTGAGTGAGAACCACCATTAACGATGTTCATCATAGGAACTGGTAATTGTTTACCGTTGAATCCACCTAAATATTTGTATAAAGGTTGACCTAATAAGTCTGCTGCTGCACGTGCAACTGCGATAGATACACCTAAAATAGCGTTTGCACCTAATTTACCTTTGTTAGGTGTACCGTCTAATTGAATCATCATTTTATCAATAGATACTTGATCTAATACTGAAAATTCACCTTCAACGATTTCTGGTGCAATAATTTCGTTAACATTTTCAACAGCTTTAGTAACACCTTTACCGCTATAACGTGATTTATCTCCATCACGTAATTCAACTGCTTCGTGTTCACCTGTAGAAGCACCTGATGGCACTAATGCACGACCGAAAGCACCGCTTTCAGTTAATACTTCAACTTCAACTGTTGGGTTACCACGTGAGTCTAAGACTTCGCGAGCATAAACATCTGTAATAATTGGCATGTGAAAAATCTCCTTTAATTTAGATTCTAAAGCTATTATAGCTTGATTTAATCTTTAAATAAAATATTTATATCAGATAAGGACTGAATCCCTAAAGTTTCAAATATTGTATTAGGGATTACAATATTCTTACCATTTATAACTGGACTAATTTTTAGTGTTTAATAAGTGATTCACCAGTCATGTCTGATGGTTGATCTACATTTAATAAATCTAATAGTGTTGGTGCTAAATCTCCTAGACGACCAGTTTCACGTAATGTAACGCCTTCTTTAGTTACAATAACAGGAACCGGATTAGTCGTATGAGTAGTCATTGGTTGATCATCATCTGTTAATACTTGGTCAGAGTTACCATGGTCACCTGTAATAATTGCATAACCATTCATGTCTAAGATTTTATCAACAACTTCACCTAAGCATTCATCCACTGCTTCAATTGCTTTGATAGTTGGTTCTAACATACCACTATGTCCAACCATATCAGGGTTAGCAAAGTTTAAGATAATTAAATCTAAATCACCTTTATCTAACTCTTCTAATAACGCATCTTTAACTTCATACGCACTCATTTCTGGTTTTAAATCGTAAGTCGCTACTTTTGGTGAATCGATTAAACGGCGACGCTCACCTTCAAATTCTTCATTACGTCCACCACTCATGAAGTACGTTACGTGTGGATATTTTTCAGTTTCAGCAATACGTAATTGTTTTAAGTTATTATTTTGAGCAACTTCACCAATTGTATTTGTTAAATCCACTTTCTCGAAGACAACTTCAGCATCTATATTGTCATTATATTTAGTAAATGTTACGTAGAATAAATCTTTAACTTGTTCTACTTTAAAGCCATCAAATGCTTTATTAGTAAATACTTCTGACAACTGAGCTGCTCTATCAGGGCGGAAGTTGAAGAAGATAACTGCATCTCCATCATTGATACCATTATTTTGACCTTCAACAATAAATGGCTCAACAAATTCATCTGTTAAATCATTAGCGTAGTTAGCTTCAACGCCTTCTTTTGCTGAAGCATAAGTAGGCCCTTCAAAGTTACGGATAGCATTATATGCTTTTTGTTCACGATCCCAACGTTTATCACGGTCCATAGCGTAATAACGGCCAGAAATAGATGCGAACTCTCCTACACCTAATGATTTAAATTTAGCTTCTGTGTCTTCAATGTATTTTAGTGCTGATTTTTGGTCTACGTCACGACCGTCTAAGAATGCATGTACATAAACTTTATCTAAACCTTTTTGTTTAGCAAGTTCTAACAATGCAAATAAATGTTGGTAATGACTGTGTACACCACCATCAGATAGTAATCCAAAGACATGTAATGCAGAATCATGCTCATTAACATGTTGCACGGCGTTATTTAACACATCATTTTCAAAGAAATCGCCATCTGCGATTGATTTATTAATACGAGTCAAACTTTGGTAAACAATACGTCCTGCACCAATGTTCATATGACCAACTTCTGAGTTACCCATTTGGCCTTCTGGAAGACCTACGTCTAAACCACTTGCTTCAATTTGTGTAGTTGGGTATTTGCTGTAATAGCGGTCAAAATTTGGTTTATGCGCTTGTTTTACAGCATTACCATGTTCACTTTCACGATTAGCGAAACCATCTAAAATGATTAAAGCTGTCGGTTGTTTAGCCATAATTATTTTGCACCTTCTAACAATTGTACGAAATCTTCAACTTTTAATGATGCGCCACCTACTAATGCACCATCAATGTCAGATTGAGCCATGTATTCTTTAACGTTGTTAGGTTTAACACTACCACCGTATTGAATACGTGTTGCATCAGCAACATCTTGACTAGCCACTTTCGCTACTGTTTTACGCACGTGAGCACACATTTCATTAGCATCATCAGAAGTAGCTGATTTACCAGTACCGATTGCCCAAATTGGTTCGTATGCAATAACAACTTCTTTAAGTTGCTCTTCTGATAAACCTTCTAATGCTTTTTCAACTTGATTGCTAACGATTTCATTAGCTTTGCCATTTTCGCGTTCTTCATCAGTTTCACCAACACAAATAATTGGTGTCATGCCATGATTAAATACCGCATGTGCTTTTTTATTCACATCTTCATCTGTTTCATGGAATAATTCACGACGTTCTGAGTGTCCAATAACTACGTATTTAACACCTAAGTCAGCTAATGCCACTGGAGAAGTTTCTCCTGTGAATGCACCATTATCTTCAAAATAAGTGTTTTGAGCACCAATTTTTAATCCTTTTGCTTTGCCATCATTCACTAATGAAATTAATGCATCTAATTGAATTGTTGGTGCACAAATTACTGATTCAACTTCTTTTTCATCAGGTAATGTTGGTAAATTATTAACGAAGTCTTTAGCTTCTTTAACTGTTTTGTTCATTTTCCAGTTACCAGCTATGATTGGTTTTCTCATTGATTACACTCCTATATATTTAAAATTGTAATTTTAGCATTAAATAATTTTTTAAGACGTAAAGTCTTATTCTTTATACATTTTCCCTTGAAAATGCTTAGAAAAACGTACACCTTTTATAAGGTGATTATTTATCATTAATTGCTTTAATTCCTGGTAATTCAATACCTTCAAGGTATTCTAATGATGCACCGCCACCAGTAGAAATATGTGTGAAGTCATCTTCAAAACCTAAAGAAATTGCAGCTGCTGCTGAGTCACCACCACCGATAATTGTAGTAGCGTCTTTTAAGTTAGCAATGGCTTTACATACACCGATTGTACCTTGAGCAAAGTTACTAAATTCAAATACACCCATAGGTCCATTCCATACTACTGTATGTGCACCTTCTAATTCTTTAGAGAATAATTCAACAGTTTTAGGGCCAACGTCCATTGCTTCTTGATCAGAAGGGATGTTATCAATTGATACTTCAGTAATTTCAGCGTCATTTGAGAATTCTTTCGCAACTTTCGCATCTACTGGTAACACAATTTGATCTCCGTTACTTTCAAGTAATTCTTTAGCAAAGTCGATTTTGTCTTCTTCTAGTAAAGATAATCCAATTTCCTTGCCTTGTGCTTTTAAGAAAGTATACGCCATTCCACCACCAATAAGAATTTTATCAGCGATATTTACTAAGTTTTTAATGACACCAATTTTGTCAGATACTTTTGCGCCACCTAAAATTGCAACTACTGGTTTATGTGGGTCGTTAACAACACCACCGATAAATTTAATTTCTTTTTCCATTAAATAACCAGCCGCTGTTTCTAAATGAGTTGAAATACCAACGTTAGATGCATGTTCACGGTGAGCTGTACCGAAAGCATCATTTACAAATACATCACCTAGTGATGCCCAATATTTACCTAATTCAGGATCATTTTTAGATTCTTTTTTACCATCTAAATCTTCGTAACGTGTATTTTCGACTAATAATACATCGCCTTCACTTAAGTTTTTGATAGCTGATTCTAATTTTTCACCACGTGTTTCAGGTACGAAAGTAACTTCTTTACCTAATTTTTCAGATAAAGCATCAGCAACAGGTTTTAATGTAAGACCTTCTTTATCACTTTCTTGTTTAACTTTTCCTAAGTGAGAAAATAG
Source organism: Staphylococcus sp. NWU MKU2 (assembly GCF_033283605.1). Taxonomy (NCBI): domain Bacteria; kingdom Bacillati; phylum Bacillota; class Bacilli; order Caryophanales; family Staphylococcaceae; genus Staphylococcus; species Staphylococcus sp. NWU MKU2. The sequence goes on from NZ_JAVSMH010000001.1 coordinate 369,202, forward strand.
TACTAATTTACCACCTTGTTCGATGATATATTTAATTGTTGGTAAAGCCTGAACAATACGGTTATCATTTGTGATCTTACCGTCTTTTAAAGGTACATTGAAATCAGCACGTTCTAAAACAACTTTCCCTTTTAAATCTAAATCAGAAACAATTTTCTTTGCCATTATAATTTCCTCCTCTAAATAGGAATTACTAATATAAAAATAAGCGGAGAAGCGTTAGGGCTCCCCGCTTACTCATAAGCTAACTTATTTCAATAATTTGTACAAGTGTACTGTGAATAGTACATCCATACTGAGCACAAGTTTATTTAACTATGCTTCTAAATTATTTAGATAATTCTGCTAAATATTCTAAAGTACGAACTAATTGAGCAGTGTAAGACATTTCGTTGTCATACCAAGCTGCAACTTTAACTAATTGACGGTCACCAACAGACATTACACGAGTTTGAGTAGCATCGAATAATGAACCGTAAGTCATGCCAACTACGTCAGAAGAAACGATTTCGTCTTCAGTGTAACCGAATGATTCGTTTGAAGCGTTTTTCATTGCTTTGTTAACGTCTTCAACAGTAACGTCTTTTTCTAATACAACTGTTACTTCAGTTAATGAACCTGTAGCAACTGGTACACGTTGAGCACCACCGTCTAATTTACCATCGATTTCAGGAATAACTTTACCGATTGCTTTTGCAGCACCTGTTGAGTTAGGTACGATGTTTTGAGCTGCTGCACGTGCACGACGTTTGTCACCTTTTTTATGTGGACCGTCTTGAGTCAGTTGGTCACCAGTGTATGCGTGAATAGTTGTCATTAAACCTTCAACTAAACCAAATTCATCACTTAATACTTTAGCAACTGGTGCTAATGAGTTAGTAGTACATGATGCACCTGAAACAACTGTTTCTGAACCATCTAAGTCATTGTGGTTAGTGTTGAATACGATTGTTTTTACATCACCTTTAGCTGGTGCAGAAATTAATACTTTTTTTGCACCTGCATTGATGTGTGCTTCTGCTTTTTCTTTATCTGTATAGAAACCAGTACATTCTAATACTACGTCGATATCTAAATCGCCCCAAGGTAATTTGCTTGCATCTGGTTCTTCGTATGATTTAACTTCTTTACCATTTACGCGGAAACCACCATCAACAACTTCAACTTCTCCTGTGAAACGACCTTGCATAGTGTCATATTTTAATAAATGAGCTAACATTTCGTCGTCTGTTAAGTCGTTTACTGCAACTACTTCAATACCTTCTACGTCTTGAATTCTTCTAAATGCTAAACGACCAATTCTACCAAAACCATTAATTGCTACTTTTACTGCCATTATAATGGCCTCCTTTAAAATGATATTTAAAAAGCTTTAAACTTTTTATTACTAATTTAATATTACCTTTGCTGCTGCTTCATCAGTAATTAAAACTGTATTTTTAGGTGCAATACTTAAGTAAGCTTTAATTGCTTCACCTTTAGATTGTCCACCTGCAACAGCGAATATAAAATCTTTGGTTTCTAAATCTTCAAGTTGTAGTCCTATTGTCTTTACTTTATAGACTACATTTCCTTGAGCGTCAAAATAGTAACCGAAAGCTTCTGCGACGGCTTGATGATGTTGAAGGCTTTCAATCACCTGATCTGACGATTGTCTACGATACGCCATCTTCAGCGCATCACCAATACCGTGAATTGTTATATTTGCTTGTTTAATTTTATCTAATGTATGAACCACAGAGGGTTCCATCAGAAGTGTATTATACGTTGATTCACTTACATTATCTGGTACATAAAGTGTTGTATAATAACCACCTGTTTGTTGCGCCATGCTCGCTGAAATCGTGTTAGCTTGATAAATAACATTCTCACCAAGACCACCACGAGCTGGTACGAAAAATACATTAAATGGTAGAAGATGCATGGCTCGGCTTACATTTGCCATTGTTGAACCACCTGTTACTGAAACAATAGCGTCTTCATATAAGATGCTTTCCAATAATTGGCCAGCTTGTCTTCCCATTTCGGATTTAACATTCTCTTGAGCATCTGCATCACCAGGTATAACGTGAACTTCTTTAATACCAAAAGTTGACTTAATTTGATCAGCTAATTGATTATCATCAGTATAAATATTGAAATATTCGTTAAGCTGATTCAAAACTGACTTGCCTTCTTCAGTGATTTCCATTCCAGTCGATTTGACTTGAATTAAATCTTGCTTTTTCAACATATCAGTTTCAGATCTTAAAACACGTTCGGTAATATCCATGTGCTCACTTAAACTTCTTCTACCTACTGGTTGATTATTTGAGATAGTAGTTAAGATAGAAAAGCGTCGATACATTTTATCAATTAAATCAGGTATCAGCTTCTGTTGAATTTTAATCAAGTCCTTCACTACTACCTTCCTCCTTTATATATAAAAGGTAACCAATAGCATAAACCTGGTTTGACTTATTGCGTCCCGCGTGGGACAAAATCTAACCTCTTTACACTTGCAATAGTACTATTGTGTTGTTGAAAATGCAAGAGAAAAACTCTAATATTTAAAATTATCTGTAAAATTCCCTAATTTAAGTAGTATTTCCCTTTTTATAAAGTGGCGCAAAGTTTAATTAAACCCTTATTTTATAGTATTACCCTTAAAGTTTAGAAATTATTCTTTTGCAAAACACTTTCTTGTTTAAACTATTTTAATTTACAATATAAGAAATTCATTTAAGGAGGATGAAGAAATGGCTCGAGAAAATGATAATAATGTAGAAGTCATTGACCCTGAAGATCGTAGATATAAAGATGATAACTATTTTAATGGTAATGATCATAATGAACGTAACAACTATTCGATAAGATATCATTATGGTTGTGGTTGTCCATTTGGTTGCCTTTCTTCACTAATCATTTCTATTTTGCTTTCAATTATTTTTACCTTTTTACTCAATTGGATGTTTTAAAAAAGTAAAAAGTGAGACTTGAAACATGACTGTTTCAAAATCTCACTTTGATAACTACTAACTATATTATTCATTACTATTTGATGATTCTTGGCTTGACTGACTTTGACTAGACGTAGCACTTCGTTGTGAAGTTTGTCTTGAGGTTGATTGCTGCGTAGACGACTGAGTTGTTGATCGTTGTTGGGTCTGTGGTGATTGTTGTGTCTGTGGTGATTGTTGCGTTCTAGTTTGATTGCTTGTCTGGTTACTATTAGACTTATCCGTATTTGATTCACTAGAATTATTATCACTACTATTATTACTGTTACTTTCTTGAGTTGCTTGTTCTTTAGTGCGAGCTTCTTCTGTTGTAGCTTCTTCTTTAGTTGTTTTCTCTTGTGTTTTTTCTTCCTTAGTCTGTGCTTCTTTGGTTCTTTGTTTCTCCTCCGTTGATGGTTGATGTTTAGTTCTTTGCTGAGTTGGAGGTGTTGCTTGTTGTGTCTGACGTTGTTGGGTTTGAGCTGTTTGCTGCGTAACATTCTCTTGAGTCACATTCGAACTATCTTCACTTGTTTTTTTATCTTTATCTGACTTATCCTTCTTGTCTTTATCTTCTTTGTCTTTTTTATCATTTTTATCTTTGTGCTCTTCAGTTGATTGATTGTTTAAGCGTTCACTTGAACGATTTGAATGATCTACAAATGCAAAAATCGCAAATGCTAATCCGCTTAATAATAATAAAACGATAATCGTACTAATAAGTTTCGAAATGCCACTCATTTTTTTCTTTTCCGGTTCACCAAAGTCATCTCTATTTCTATTGTTCTTAGACATAAGTTACCTCACTTTAATATATTAAAATTGTCTAGTCCCCTAAATGTAGCATATAATTTTACAGTAATTCGCACGGAAATGAAATAAAAAGGTTTAAGACATTAATTATAATGATACATAATCACTTATATATGATAACATCATAAGTAATTACAAACATCAATTATGCAAATTTAATTTTATTAAAATGTGAAAGTGTGAGTCATAATGAAAAAATTTGTTTCTGAAGATATGTTTGAAGATGAAAATGTCCCTAAACATAATCTAAAATCTATGATGTTGAATAATGATGATTATGATGACAGTCATACATCTCAGTTTGACTTTATATTTTTATCAGTCATTTTCATTCCTCTAATCATATTATTCTTAATCTTTATTCATTAGTACTATAATAGATATACAAAGAGCCCACACGATTCTCGCATGGGCTTCTACTAAAGGGAGTCAAAATTGACCTTCGTTTATTTTGTGTAGTCTATGGGGTATACTCAATTTACTCAAAGATATTGAAATCTACTATAGCGAAGGTACAAATTAATTATAACTTAACTTTAGATAATTTAAATCCTGTTTACAGCTTAGTAAATGACATATTATTGACTAATCATTGTACATTTTTTGAACAAGAAAAGTTCAATGTTGATTATAGAAAGGCTATCTTAATACTATAAATTAATAGAGGTGTAAATATGAAGCAATTCTTAATAACTGGCGGAACTGGAATGGTAGGCAGTCAATTAGTAAATGAATTAAAGAATCGCGATGTACATATTACAATACTAACTCGTAGTGATAAGCAAAGTGATGATCCAAAGATTTCTTATGTTAATTGGTCAAAAGACGGTTGGATGTCCCAAGTTCCAGATATAGATGTTGTAATTAATTTGGCTGGTGCAACTTTAAATAAACGTTGGACACCATCATATAAACAATTGATTATGACTAGTCGTATTCAGTCAACTCAAGCACTAGTTGATTTATTTAGCGAACGAGAACATAAACCTGAAGTGCTCTTTAATGCTAGTGCAATGGGTTATTATCCACCTAGTTTATATCATACGTATACAGAGAAATATCAAACACATCCGTTTGATTTTCTATCTGATGTGGTTTATCAGTGGGAACGTTTTGCTAAACGCTTTGAGTCATTTGGTACGCGAGTAGTACTTGGCAGATTCAGCATGATTTTATCTGATGATGGAGGCGCCCTACAGACGATGAAGCTTCCTTATAAATTCTTCGTAGGTGGTAAATTAGGATCTGGATTCCAATGGTATTCATGGATTCACATTAATGACTTAGTGCGCGCAATTCTATTCACAATCGATAATCCTAAAGCAAAAGGTCCATTCAATATGGCTGCACCAATTGCTGAACGCCATAATTTATTTGGGTACACACTTGCGCGTGTCATGCATCGCCCTCATGAAACATGGGTGCCATCCTTCCTAATGCGATTAGCACTTGGTGAAATGTCTACGGTTGTTTTAGATACGCAAAAGGTATTACCAAATAAACTGGATGCGCTCGGTTTTACGTTTAACTATCCTAACCTAAAAATTGCTTTCGAAGATTTAATAGATGCATAATAATTTAATTGGAGTTTTGAAAATGAATGACGAGAAATCAACTTATATTCTACTTATCATCGCAAGTCTATTTCTTATACTCAATGGTGTTTTCGCTTTCGAACATAATTTAGTAATTATTTTAATGTCCATATTCTTCATATTAATTGGCATTATTTTACTTATTATATCTATTCGACTGTTCCTAAAACGTTCTTCAAACAATTAAAATAGTCATAAAAAAATGAGGCTGGGACAAAATAAAATGTCTCAGCCTACTTTATCATTTTGTCAGTAGCTGACTGATTTGAAAATGCGCTTGAATCAAGCTTTTTTCAAACCTAGTCATCCTTGCCGGGGTAGGACAACGAAATAAATTTTGAGAAAATATTATTTCTGTCCTACTCCCATTTGTATGCCATGGTTAAATTTGATTATTTATCTTCTGGTTGCATAACATTATCAATTAAACCATATTCTTTAGCTTCGTCAGCAGTTAAGAAGTTATCACGATCAGTATCTTTTTGAATTTTTTCAATACTTTGACCTGTACGTTCAGCTAAAATTTTGTTTAATTTTTCACGTGTTTTTAAAATGTGGTTAGCAGCAATTTCGATTTCAGTCGCTTGTCCTTGTGCACCACCTAATGGTTGGTGAATCATAACTTCAGCGTTTGGTAATGCAAAGCGTTTACCTTTTGCACCAGCTGCTAATAAGAATGAACCCATTGATGCAGCCATACCGATACAAATTGTTTGTACATCTGGTTTAATATGTTGAATCGTATCATAAATTGCAAATCCAGCCGTAACACTACCACCTGGAGAATTAATATATAGATAGATGTCTTTCTCAGAGTCTTGAGCTTGTAAGAATAATAATTGTGATACAATTGAATTTGCTACATTATCATCAATTGCAGAACCTAGCATAATAATACGGTCTTTCAATAAACGTGAATAAATATCGTATGCGCGTTCACCGCGATTTGTTGTTTCAATTACTGTAGGAATTAAATTCATTTATATTTCCTCCTTGTGATTAACAGTTAATTAGTATTTTACATCAAAAGTCAAAAATGGTCAAAATTTAAACTCATCTAGCACTAAGAAAAGTTGACCATATTTTAATAGATTTTGTACACTATAAACATACATTCAGATTGTACTTTTAAAATAACAATTAGTACAGAAATTTGTCTTTATCATTTAATATCTCCTCGTAGTGTAACGGATAGCACGTAAGATTCCGGTTCTTAAGATAGAGGTTCGACTCCTCTCGAGGGGGCTAATAGCTTTAATTATGCACATTTTAATTTCAAGAATGGGAGTGCGACAGAATTCTTTTTAAATTCGTCGTCCCACTCCCAACTTGCTTTGCTTGTAGAATTTCTTAGTGAAATTCTCTTTGTTGGGGCCCCACAAGGATGACTAGAACTGAGAAAAGCTTGATTTAAGCGCCTTCTCAGTTCAGTCATCTACTGCGAATTTGCAAAATAGCATCATCATATTATTTATGTTCCAGGCTCGTTCTTTTTTATTTGTCTTTTAATAAAAAAACAAAGAAAATTAAATTTCAGGGACTTTTCAGGGATCCAAGTCCCTAGTTCTAAAAAAAGAACTCGCCAATCCATGACGAGTTTATACTTATAATTCTATTTTTTCACCACTTCGAATTTTGTCTGCAAGTTCATTTAACTTTCTTAAACGATGGTTGACTCCAGATTTAGATATCGGACCCGTCGATATCATTTCTCCCAGTTCTTTTAAAGAGATTTCTTGATGCTCAACTCGAAGTTTAGCAATCTCTCTTAAGCGATCAGGCAAATTATCTAATCCGATTTCCTGATCAATTAACTGGATACTTTCTACTTGTTTCATAGCGGCACTTACAGTCTTATTAAGGTTTGCAGTTTCACAATTTACTAAACGATTCACTGAATTTCTCATATCTCTAACAATTCGCACATCTTCAAACTTCAATAATGCTTGGTATCCACCTATTAAACTTAGAAAATCAGAAATTTTTTCAGCTTCTTTTAAATAAGCAATACTACCCTTTTTTCGTTCTAAATGTTTAGCATTTAATCCATAACTATTCATTAATTTAGTTAAACCTTCAGAATGATTCTCATATTGAGAAAATATTTCTAAATGGTAGGATGATGTCTCTGGATTATTTACAGATCCTCCAGCTAAAAATGCGCCTCTTAAATAACTTCTACGCATTTCATCATCTTTAATCATGCTAGCATCAATATCGTGAACAAAAATACCATTCTTTAATATACCAAGTTCATCTAGAATTTCTTTAGCTCGCACTTTTGTACGACAAATATAAATATTATTTTTCTTTAATTTCATTTTTTTACGAACTAGAATTTCCACTTCTACATTAAATATGCGTTTAATTAATGAATAAATTCTTCTAGCGGTCGTAGCATTCTCTGTTTGAACATTAATTACGAATTGTTGATTAGATAGGCTAAGTGCACCGTTCATACGAATTAATGCGCTAAGCTCTGCTTTGGCATTGCTTTCATCAACATCAATGCGTGTTAATTCATTCTTCATATCTGATGCAAAACTCATCACATTTCCCCCTCTAATCAATTTTATATATACAAGTAACTAACATCCTATATAGTTGCACTATATTACGCGAATACATTAATAAACATACGCCCTATATCATACCATAGTTATACAGATGATTAGAAGTGTTATTTTTTAGGTCTAAATTGAATCGTACTTGTCATTTCAAGTGCTAAATCATAGATCAATCTTGCTAAAACTTTAGTATTGTGACGTACTAAATGATCATCTAATATTTCGACTAAATTAGATGACGTGATCATTCTAATATTATGATCTGTAATTTTATGTTCATCCATAACAACCGGTTTAGCATTACGCTCTCTATAACGTTCTAACACTTTATCATCGTATTTATCATTACTACAGATGACATAATCAATAAAATCACTTCCAGCATGTTTATGTATTGCTTGAATATGGTCCATAACGTCGTAATCTGATGTTTCTCCCGGTTGAGTCATAACATTAGATATGTATAATTTAGGTGCTTTAGAACGTAAAATAGCTTCTGACATACCTTTAACACATAAATTCGAAATAACACTTGTGTATAGTGAGCCAGGTCCGAGCACGATTAAATCTGCATCTTCTAATGCGTCAATTGCTTCTTCCATAGGTTCAACATTTTCAGGTTCTAAAAAAACACGATCAATACGTTTGTTTTTCTTTGGTATTTGAGATTCTCCTCGTACAATTTCTCCGTCTTCTAACACTGCGTTTAGCATAACATTAGTATTCGTTGAAGGAATCACTTTACCTTTAATATTTAAAATCTTACTTAATTCTTTAACTGCATGACCGAAGTCATTCTTTATGTTTGTTAAGGCTGCTAGTAATAAATTACCTAGTGAGTGTCCTTCGATTTGATTTTCTTTAAATCGATATTGAAATAATTCTTCTATGACTGGTTCAGCATCGCTTAGTGCCGCTATAACATTTCTAATATCACCTGGAGCAGGTATATCCATCTCACTACGTATTTTACCAGTACTACCACCATCATCAGCTACAGTAACGATGGCCGTTATATCAATGGGGTACTCTCTCAGCCCCCTCGCCAATACTGATAGGCCTGTTCCACCGCCTATGAGTACAATCTTTAATTGTTTCATTTTCTCACGCCACTTTCGATATGTGCATCTCTGTGATGAACATAGACATTATAATCAAATATTTCTGTTAATTCTTCACCAATGCGTTTAGCTAACGCAACAGAGCGATGTTGACCTCCTGTACAACCTATTGCAATTACTAATTGTGATTTACCCTCTTTTTTATAACCTGGTATCATAAATTTCAGTAAATCCATTAATTTTTCGAAAAATATTTCAGTTTCTTTCCATTTCATAACATAATGGTAAACTGGTTCATCTTCTCCTGTCATCGGTCTTAAGTCTTCAACATAATAAGGATTTGGGAGGAAACGGACATCAAATACTAAATCTGCGTCTTTTTGTATACCATGTTTAAAGCCGAAACTTGATACATTGATACTAAAGGATTTAAAATTCTCATCTTCAAATTTTTCTTTCACTCTAGCTTTAAGTTCTTTCGTCGTCAATTGAGTTGTATCTACAATATAATTAGCGATTGTACGAATATTGCTAAGCAATTGCTTTTCTTCTAAGATTGAATCCATCAAAGACATTTGTCCATTTTCATTTAAAGGGTGAGCTCGTCTAGATTCTTTGTATCTAGAAATTAGTTTTTCTGTTTCCGCTTCTAAAAACATGACATCTACAATTACATCGTTTCTACTTTTGATTGCATCAATTTCTTCTACTAATGATTTAAATAATTCTTTACCTCTTAAATCTATAGCAATAGCTACTTTTTGCAAAGAAGGATTACCTTGTTCCATTAATTCTACAAATTTAGGGAGTAAAATAGGTGGTAGATTATCAACACAGAAGTAACCAATATCTTCTAAACATTGTATGACCACTGATTTACCCGCACCGGATAGACCTGTTACTACTAATAGTTCACTTTTACTCATTTCATTTTCTTTATGGTTCGTCATTTTGACACCGCCTAGTTAATCTTTTTAATATATACATACGTTTTAGAATATCGTTAATTTACTTTCATAATATCATATGAGCTACTTATCGTAACTATTATTGCGATATCTGAATCTAATATTGAATTAAATAAAAAAGGCTAGAATTCATGCTTTAATCACTATATGATGTGATTGCATGCTCTAGCCTAATCTTATTTATGCTTCTTGCTTATCTTTTAATTCTTCAATGTAATCAATAGCACTTTGTGCTGCTATACTACCATCACCCGTAGCTGTTACAATTTGACGTAAACCTTTATCTCTAACATCACCAGCCGCAAATATACCTGGCACTTTCGTACTCATATTATCTTCAGTTACAATATAGCCCATATCATTCGTAATTCCTAGATTCACAAATGGTGCTGTTAATGGTTTCATACCAATGTAGATGAACACCCCATCTGCATCTAAAGTTTGTTCAGAGGCATCTTTGGTAGAAACAAGTGTTACAGAACCTACTTTTCCATCTTTTTCATTAATAGATTTTAAAGTATGACTCCATATAAAATCGATTTTGTCATTTTTAAACGCACGATCTTGCAAGATTTTTTGTGCTCTTAATTCATCTCTTCTGTGTACAATTGTAACTTTATCTGCGAATTTAGTTAGGAATGCACCTTCTTCAACAGCAGAATCCCCGCCACCTATTACAAATAAGTTTTTATTTTTGAAAAATGCACCATCACATACTGCACAATAACTTACACCGCGTCCACCTAGTTCTTGTTCACCAGGGACACCAATTTTTTTATATTCAGCACCAGTTGAAATAATTACCGCACGAGCTGTTATCTCTTTATTGCCTAAATTAATTTCTTTATAGTCACCTTTATCTTCAATTGATTTAATATCTCCATATTGATATTCAGCACCGAATTTTTTAGCGTGTTCGAACATTTTAGTTGATAAATCTGGACCAGTAATCATTTCGAATCCTGGGAAGTTCTCTACTTCCTCTGTATTTGCCATTTGTCCACCAGGCATGCCTCGTTCAATCATTACTGTGCTTAAATTTGCACGTGATGCATAAACTGCTGCAGTCATACCGGCTGGTCCAGCACCGATAATTGCAACATCATAATTTACTTCAGTCATTTTTATGCCTCCTACGTTTTTAATATCATGCGCATTATATATTAATATTTGAAATCTTTAAATTTATATGCTCAACAATTGATCAATTGCGTTATCTAACTTATAACTTGATATATTAAACAATTCCATAATTTTCTTTTTAGTCATATGGCTATGATAATAACGATGATATAGATAAGCATGTGCAGCTACATATCTGTCAACTTCACTAAAATCAACATCGTTCGCAATTAACCCTTCACCTTTATCAATCCAACTTATAAATAATTCCGTATCTTTCTGTATGTCGTCCATTTCATATAAACTCACTAAACCTTTGTGAATGAAATCTAATTTATTTAAATGCAGTCCCTGTACTAAATAAGTAAGGTAAAGTTTTTCATAGTCATTCATTGTTTCTAAAATAGACCAAATCTCTTGAGTCATTAATATTTCTTTACCATTTAATTGATTTAATAAAAACACACCATAAAGTCTATAATGGCTATCATCATCTAATAACAGTGGTAATATTTTTTGATCAAATGTTTGTTTACTCTCTTCAAGTACCCAAGGTGCGTAGCCCACATCAACTTTAGAAATTTGCAGTAACTTCTCCCAAAATACTTTACTCTGTTCTTTATTTCCGAGGTAATAATAATTAAAGCTCAATGCATTAAACATTTGAATTGAGGCAAACTTACCTTTTTTATAAAGTGGTAATAATATTTGTTGAGATGCATCGTACTGTTTTAAATAGCTTAGTACTATGCCTAATTTAAAACTTTCATCATCATTCATTGGTACTACTTTACTTAATATTTTAAGATATTTGTGATACTTATCTTTTTCATTCGTATTGTAAAGTAGCAATGTATAGTGACATAGTGCATGTACATCTGAATTATCTTCTGCCAATAACGCTTCAAACATATCTTTAGCAATTTCATATTCACTTAAATACAAATAGCACATTGCTAATAAGTTGCGAATGACTCTATGTTCTTGAATTTTCTCCTCTTGATTCAAAATATATTTACGTGCATCTTGTAATCTTCCTTGAGAAAATAAATATTGGAATAGTAATTGCGTTGAGAAAAGTTGTGCTTCGAGCTGAATTTTATCTTCACTCATATAAGACACTTCGAATGTTTTCTCTAATTCTTCTCGAAAGTCAGTATCATCAGTTAAAATCACATAATTAATACCAAACAAGAAGGCCTTGTTTGGCTCATTAAGGTCAATGTTTAATTGACTAAGTTGATAGAAACTGTCGGCAACATGATTACCTTCAATAATGCTGTCATAAAATAAATGCTCAGCTCGTCTACCTAAATTAAGTTTATTTAAGCAATAAGCATACTTTAATTTAATATCAAAATCTTGTGGTGACAAATCAAGCACTTTTTTATAGTATTCTACTGCCTTATTAAAATCTTGCATTCTATATTTTTGATCAGCCATTTTACGATAAAATGGTTCATCAAATTTCATCGAGATAATTTTATCATTGTTTTGCGCCATTCTTTGTCACCTCTCTTTATTTATGATGTATTTGCATAGGATTGCCATATGCAATGGCATAATCTGGTATATCTTTTGATACAACTGTTCCAGCTTTAACGACTACATGATTACCAATATGTACACCTGGTAGAATGGTCGAATTTGCACCAATTAATGTATGGTCACCAATGTACACTGGGCCATAGCGATATTCATCCACTAATACTTCGTGCGTTAATATTGTTGTATTATAACCAATTACAGAATTATTGCCAATTGTAATGAGTTGCGGATAAAAGATGTCAGGCATTACTTTATAGGCAATAGCAGTATGTTGTCCAATGGTCATGTTCAATAGATTAATATATATCCAACGTTTCCATTTTAAATTTGGTATAAAACGACATAATTCAATAAGCAATGTATTGGTAAATACTTTGGGAAAACGTACTAAACTATAAATCCGCCATAGTGGATTAATCTTATGATGGTCTTCTTTAGTTAACCGTCTCATGATTTCACTTTCGCCTTAGAGCTATTCCAAGTTAACGGACCTGCTTCTTTGTACAATGGTGGCTGGTATTTAATGCGACGATAAATTAAAATAACCAAACCAATTATGATTAAAATAATTGATACCAATTGCGCTACTCTAATATGACTTGTTAGCATCAAACTATCCGTTCTTAACCCCTCTACAAAGAAACGTCCAATTGAATACCATATTAAATAAAGTGTGAATGTTTCACCTACGCGAAGATGCTTTCTAATTGTAATTAAAATGATGAATCCCAATATATCCCATATAGATTCATATAAGAATGTTGGATGGTAGTATATCCCTTCAATATACATATTACGAATAATAAACTCTGGAATATGTAAATTTTCTAAAAAGGTTCTTGAGACTGGACCCCCATGAGCTTCATGATTCATAAAGTTACCCCAACGTCCAATACCTTGAGCTAAAATAATGCTTGGTGCCACAATGTCACCAATTTGAAATGGATTTAAATTTTTAATTTTACATACAATAATACCAGTGATAAATCCACCTAAAAGACCACCATGTATTGCAATACCGCCATGCCATATCATTGGAATTTCAATAGGGTTTTGGGCGTAATATGGCCATTGAAAAATCACGAAGTAAATACGTGCAGTGATAAACCCAAAGATGGCACTGTAAAAGATGACGTCAACAAGCGTATCTTTATGTAAACCAACATATTTCAAGCTTTCTTGAGCTATGAAATAACCAATAAGGATTCCTACCGCAATAATGATACCGTACCATTTTATTGAGAGTGGACCTATGCTAAATGCAGTAGGATCAATATAATTCAGATTAAAAAGCATGTTCTAGTTCTCCTTGCTTTGATGACCTTTTTTTAAGATTTCTTCATTTAAACGTTGATTAAATTCTTCAGCTGTATTAATCCCCATTATATTTAAACGATAATTCATTGCTGCGACTTCTATAATGACTGCAACATTTCGTCCTGGTCTTACAGGAATTGTTTTTTTAGTGATTTCTGTATCAAGAATTTGTAATGTTTCTTCATTCAATCCAACTCGGTCATACAGTTTATCTTTATCCCAATTTTCAAGGTTAATGTTAAGACGAATTTGTTTTTGTGTGAGGATTGACCCCGCTCCAAATAATGTCATGACATTGATGATACCGAGACCCCTAATTTCTAGTAAGTGCTCAATTAATTTAGGTGGTGTCCCTATTAATTCATCTTTAGTTATTTCACGAATTTCTACGTTATCATCAGCTACAAGTCGATGACCTCGTTTCACTAATTCAAGTGCAGTCTCACTCTTACCTATACCAGAATCTCCAGTGATTAACACACCCACACCATAAACATCGACTAACACACCATGTAATGATGTTGTCTTAGCTAATTCATGTTCAAGGAATGTCGTTAATCGACTCATTAAACTTGTAGTTGCATCCTTTGATACGATGAGTGGTGTATCCATTTCTTGAGCGGCATCAATCAGCTCTTGCGGAGGTTCTAATCCTCTTGTCACAATAATTGCAGGTGTTTCAGGACGACATAATTTTCTCATACGTCCATGACGTTCCTCGTCTGGTAACAAATTATAAAACGATAATTCTGTAGTACCTAGTAATTGAATTCGGTCTGCAGCATAGTGTGAAAAATATCCAGCCATTTCTAGACCTGGTCTAGAAATATCCGTATTTTTAATAGGTTTATGTAATCCTTTTTCACCTGTAAACAATTCTAATTTAAGTAATTTGACTAATTTCTCTGTCGTTAACATGAGTTCACCTCAAAATTTTCACTTGAATTCATTCACCTATTATCATATCAAAAATAAAGACAAGATTAATATAAAAAAGAAGAAATCCTAATATATTTGTTTCATATACACCTTAGATTGCTTTTAAATCATTAAGGGAGCAACATATAGTTTGTATTGGATTACTTAACCTCACTTATTGAATTTCTTATTACAATTCCCTTTGTTGGGTTTGATGTTTTGTTATTAAAAAAACTGAGAAAAGCTCGATATGAGCGTCTTCTCAGTTAAGTCAATTAATGCGAGATGACTATGATCCCTTAAATTACTATTAATTTCCATAATCTATAATTTAATTTATTCTACTTTATCTCGTTCAAGTACCGTTTTTAAATATTTACCTGTGTATGATGATTCTACATTTGCAATCTCTTCTGGTGTACCAGTAGCAACTAGTGTACCACCACCATCGCCACCTTCAGGTCCTAGATCAATAATATGATCTGCTGTTTTAATGACATCTAAATTATGTTCAATAATCACAACTGTGTCACCGTTTTCGACTAGACGATTAAGCACTTTTAGCAAACGACTAATATCATCGACGTGCAAACCGGTTGTAGGTTCATCAAGAATATAGATGGAACGACCAGTTGAACGTTTATGCAATTCAGAAGCTAATTTAACACGTTGTGCTTCTCCACCTGATAGTGTTGTGGCTTGTTGTCCAAGCGTGATGTAACCTAAACCAACATCTACAAGTGTTTGTAATTTACGATGTATTTTAGGAATATTTTCAAAGAAATACGTTGCTTCTTCCACTGTCATTTCAAGCACTTCAGCAATATTCTTACCTTTATAAGTAACTTCTAATGTTTCACGGTTATAGCGTTTTCCATCACAAACTTCGCATGGAACATACACATCAGGTAAAAAGTGCATTTCAATTTTAATAATGCCATCACCTTTACAAGCTTCACAACGTCCACCTTTAACATTAAAGCTAAAGCGTCCTTTTTGATAACCACGAATTTTCGCTTCATTTGTTTGAGCAAATACATCACGTATATCATCAAATACGCCAGTATAAGTGGCTGGATTAGAACGTGGTGTTCTACCGATAGGAGATTGGTCAATATCAATAATTTTATCTAGTTGATCAATACCTTCAATGCTATCAAAGGCACCCGGTTTAACTTTAGATTTATTTATTTTTTGAGCTAATGATTTATATAATACTTCATTAACTAGTGAACTTTTACCTGAACCAGACACACCTGTTACAACTGTCATTACAGACAATGGAATATCTACATCTACACCTTTTAAGTTATTACTTCGTGCACCTTTGATACTAATTTTGCGATCAGTTACTTCTCGACGATGTTCAGGAACGTCGATACGTTTCTTACCACTTAAATATTGTCCTGTTAAAGATTTCTTATCTTTCATGACTTTACTTGGAGTGCCACTAGAGACGATTTCACCACCATGATTACCTGCACCAGGACCGACATCTACGAGATAATCAGCTGCTCGCATAGTGTCATCATCATGTTCAACAACAATAAGTGTATTGCCCAAATCTCGCATTTCTTTCAATGTACTTATCAGACGATCATTATCACGTTGGTGTAAACCAATAGAGGGTTCGTCAAGCACATAAAGTACCCCTGTTAAGCGTGAACCGATTTGTGTCGCTAATCGAATACGTTGTGCTTCACCACCCGAAAGAGTGCCTGACGCACGATTAAGTGTTAAATATTCTAATCCAACATTATTTAGAAATGACAATCTTGAAATGATTTCTTTTAAAATTTGATTTGCAATAGCTCTATCTTGTTCTGAAAGCTCAATATTTTCATAGTAATTTAATGCATTCTTGATAGAATATTCGACAACTTCTCCAATATTATATCCACCAACGTAAACAGATAGCGCTTCTTTACTTAAACGTTTACCGTGACAAGTTTCGCAAGGCAGTTCAGTCATGTATTTACTCATTACTTCACGTGTATATTCCGATGGTGATTCATGATAACGACGGTCAATGTTGGCAACAACACCCTCGAATTTCATTCTTCTATGACGTGTCCCACCGTTACGACTGTGGAAAGAGAAATCAATTTCTTTATCACCTGAACCATTCATTAATATGTTTTTCTGTCTATCAGTCAACTTTTTATATGGCTTATCCATATTAATTTTATATACTTCGCATACGCGTTTTAATAAAGTTGGGTAAAAATCTGAGCTCGTAGGTTCCCATGGTTCAATCGCACCTTCATTTAGAGTCTTATTAGGGTCTGGAACTACCAAATCAAGATCGACTGTTAATCTTTGGCCTAAACCATCACAAGTTGGACAAGCACCAAATGGGCTATTGAAACTAAACATTCTAGGTTCTAATTCACCAATAGAGAACCCGCAAATTGGACAAGCGTGATTCTCAGAAAATTTAAGGTCCTCTCCATCAATTACATCGACAGTAATATTGCCATCAGCTAATTCTAAACCTGTCTCAATTGAATCTGCTAAACGTGTTTCAATACCATCTTTAACTACCAAACGGTCTACGACTACCTCGATAGTATGGTTTTTATTTTTATCTAATTCAGGAACCTCATTGACATCGACAATATCGCCGTCAACTCTAAGACGTACATAGCCTTTTTTACCAATATCTGCGATAAGTTTCTCATGACTACCTTTTCTATGAGAAACAACTGGCGCTAAAATTTGAATTTTAGTGCGTTCTTCAAGTTCTAAAATGCGATCAACCATTTGTTGCACAGTTTGAGATTCAATTTCAATATTATGATTAGGACAATATGGCTTGCCTATTCGTGCGTATAACAAACGAATATAATCATAAATCTCCGTTACCGTTGCTACTGTTGAGCGGGGATTTTTACTTGTCGTCTTTTGGTCAATTGAAATAGCTGGTGATAATCCCTCTATCGTATCGACATCTGGTTTATCCATTTGCCCCAAAAATTGACGCGCATATGCACTTAATGATTCTACATAACGTCTTTGCCCTTCAGCATAAATCGTATCGAATGCTAAAGACGATTTACCTGACCCAGATAACCCTGTCATAACAATTAATTTATTTTTTGGAAGTTCAATGTCTACGTCTTTTAAGTTATGTGCACGTGCACCCTTTACTATAATACTTGGTCCCTTCATTTAACTGTCACCCTTCTGCTTTTAATTCAAATAACATATCTCTTAATTCTGTTGCTTTTTCAAAGTCTAAATCTTTAGCTGCTTTTTTCATTTCTTTTTCTATATTTTCAATTGTTTTTTGTCTTTCTTTTTTAGTCATTTTCTTAGGTAATTCGGTTTGTTGTTTTTCATTTGTTTCATCATTATCAACCGTGGCACTAATAACATCATGAATTTTCTTATTAATTGTTTTAGGTGTGATTCCATATTTTTCATTATGTGCCATTTGTATATCACGACGTCTTTGCGTTTCATCAAGCGCATATTGCATTGAATCGGTGATTTTATCAGCATACATAATCACTTCACCTTTTTCATTTCGTGCAGCACGACCTATCGTTTGGATTAATGAGCGGTTTGAGCGTAAGAAACCTTCTTTGTCTGCATCTAAAATAACAACTAATGAAACTTCCGGTATATCAATTCCCTCTCTCAATAGATTGATACCGACAACAACATCATACGTTCCCATTCTTAAGTCACGAATAATTTCAATACGTTCTAACGTTTTAATCTCTGAGTGTAAGTAATTTACTTTAATACCCGCTTCTTTCATGTATGTCGTTAAGTCTTCACTCATTTTTTTAGTTAACGTTGTGACTAAGACACGTTCATCTCTATCAATACGTTCTTGAATTTCACTAAGTAAATCATCAATTTGATTTTTAGTTGGTCGAACATCAATTTTAGGATCTAAAAGACCAGTAGGACGAATAATTTGTTCAATCATTTCATCGGTATGTTCAATCTCATAAGGTCCTGGTGTAGCTGATACATATACCAATTGATTCGTTTTTTGTTCAAACTCCTCAAATTTTAATGGTCGGTTATCCATCGCACTAGGTAATCGGAAACCATGATCTACTAAAACTTGCTTACGCGCACGGTCACCGTTAAACATTCCTCTTATTTGTGGCAATGTAACGTGAGACTCATCGATCATTACTAACCAGTCATCACCGAAATAATCTAGTAACGTATAAGGTGTTGAACCTAAAGGTCTTAACGTTAGATGTACAGAATAGTTCTCGATACCCGAACAGAATCCCATTTCCCTCATCATTTCTAAATCATAATTTGTACGTTGCTCTAGACGTTGAGCTTCTAATAACTTATTCTCATCTTTTAATTCTTTTAATCGTTCTTCTAATTCCTTCTCAATACGTTCTATGGCAACTTTCATTTTTTCTTCACGTGTTACGAAGTGAGACGCCGGGAAAATCGCGAAATGTTCACGTTCGCGAATGACTTCTCCCGTTAAATAATTAACTTCTCGAATCCGATCAATTTCATCGCCAAAAAATTCAACGCGAATACACATTTCTTCACGTGAAGCTGGGAAAATTTCCACCACGTCGCCACGTACTCTAAATGTACCACGTTGGAAATCAATATCATTTCTAGAATATTGTACGTCTACGAGTTTACGAAGCAGTTCACTTCGATCCATTTCCATACCAACTCGAACACTTACTACTAAATCTTTATATTCTTCCGGATTACCTAAACCATAGATACAGCTGACACTGGCTATGATAATGACATCATCACGTTCAAATAATGCACTTGTGGCAGAATGTCGTAGTTGGTCAATTTCGTCATTAATTGAGGCATCTTTCTCAATAAACGTGTCTGTAGAAGGTACATAGGCTTCTGGTTGATAGTAATCATAATAACTAACAAAGTATTCTACTCTATTTTCTGGAAAGAATTCCTTAAACTCACTATAAAGTTGTCCCGCTAATGTTTTATTGTGTGCAATGATGAGCGTTGGTTTTCCCACTTCTTTAATAACATTACTCATTGTAAATGTCTTACCTGTACCAGTGGCACCTAAAAGCGTTTGGTGACGCTTTCCTTCTTTAACACCTTTAACTATTTTCTCTATTGCTTGCGGTTGGTCCCCTTGTGGATCAAACTCAGAATTCAATTTAAACGGGTAATGTTCCACCATTCTGATAAGCGCCTCCTTGAATTAAGCATTCTTAACTATTTATTTAAACTTTGATGTAAATAAATGATGTATGAAAATTTAACAATGATTTGTTTTAAATTGTATCTTTATTATTAATAAAAATTCTACTGAAATAGCTTAAACCACCTTATTAAGTGAAATTCATAAATTCATTCACTTAAAAATTTCCTATTATTTGTAAACTACTCTCACTTAAGGCTATTTTATCAAACATATAAATAAAAATACAAACGTTTGTTCGCTTACGTTTGTATTTTCAAAAACATTTATTCTTATTTTATATTCCACTAATGCGTGTGATTTATTCATATATAATTTAATGACGCCCGCTCTTAAATATACTTTAAATATTTACTTCCATTTGGACAAATTGTGCATTTACACTATAAACCAACTTACAGCAACATTCAAAAGTTCTGTTTAATAATGTTTAGTCTTGATGCTTATGAAACTCAAGGTTATCTATGATGACATATCCAGCTAATAAGGACACTACATCGATAAAGATTATCCATTCATTGTGAAAGAATCCTTTGTAAATTGAAGCAGCTATCAAAATTAATGTCGCAATAACACCAACCCATTTACTTCGAGTTATCACACTAAACAACACGACTAATACACATGGAAAAAATGCAGCTAAAGCGTACCAAATCATTTATCTCACCCATTTCTTCGATTTAAAATCGCCATTGTAGTTTCTCGCAATTCTGCTCGAGGAATGAAGTTTTCAGTTAGCATTTCAGGTATGACATTTTCTATGAAATCTTGAACAGAACTTAAGTGATCAAATTGCATGATTGTTTCCAAGCTGTGTTCATAAATTTCAAAGAACAGGTCCTCGGGATTACGTTTCTGTATTTCGCCGAACGTTTCATACAATAAATCAATTTTGTCGGCTACAGATAAAATTTGACCCTCTAACGAATCATCTTTCCCCTCTTGTAGTCGTTCTCGATAAATATCTTTATAAGGTTCAGGTATTTCTTCATTAATAAACGTGTCCACCATATCTTGTTCAACTTGAGAAAACAACATTTTCAATTCCGTTTTAGCGTACTTCACTGGTGTTTTAATGTCACCAGTAAACACTTCTGCAAAATCATGATTCAGTGCTTTTTCATATAAACTTTTCCAATCAATAGTATTACCATGATGTTCTTCTACAGTCGCTAAATATTGTGCAATCTTAGTAACTTTAAAAGAGTGAGCAGCAACATTATGTTCAAAATATTTAAATTTACCTGGTAAGCGAATTAATTTCTCTAAATCAGAAAGTCTCTTAAAGTATTGATGAACACCCATTTTACCTTACCTCCATACTCTATTAAATAAAGATTATACTTACATTTATTATATCAATCAACATTTCTATGAGAAGTGTCAATTCTTTATATATTGTAAAATGTTGAAGAAGTATAAAAAATAAGACCCTCAACATAGTTTCACGCTTAAATGAACTATCGAGGAGTCTTATGTATACAATTTGTCGAATGATTATATTACGATTCGTTAAATTGAATTTGAAGCTTTCATCATCTTATCAAATACTTTGGTTGGCAATATAGCATGTAAAAACACAAGGGGTTTAGCTGCAAATCCTAATAGATAACGTGGTTTAGGTTTATTACTATCTATTGCTTTTGAAATCGCTTTTGTGACTACCATTGGATTTGAAAGCATATTAGAATGATATTGCTTTTTCATACTTTGAGCCACTTTCATCGCAGTAGCTTCATAGGCACCGCCTTTTGCAGAATCAGCTAATTTATCAGCAGCGATAATCCCCCAATCTGTTTTAATCCCACCTGGTTCAATAATAGATACTTCTATCCCGAATTCCTCTACTTCCATTCGTAAAGCATCGCTAAAGGCTTCTAATGCATATTTCGTAGCATGATACCAAGCGCCAAAATAAGTTGTAAGTCGTCCACCCATTGATGAAATATTAATGATATGTCCTGATTTTTGCGTTCTCATATGTGGTAAAACTAGCTGTGTAATACGTGCTAAACCAAATATATTTACTTCAAATTGCTGTTTCGCTTCTTCAATTGTGACATCTTCGATTGCACCATATGAACCATAACCGGCATTATTAACGAGCACATCAATTCTTCCTTCGTTTGCGATAATTGTATCGATTGCCGTTTTAATTGATGCTTCATTTGTTAAATCTAATTTTAAAGGGTTAACTTGGTTTACTTTTTCAAGGCTTTCTATCCTACGACCAGCGCCATAAACAATATTTCCCTGTGCTGCTAAATATTCTGCTGTTTTATAACCAATACCACTCGTTGCTCCTGTAATTAAAATGACTTTTCCCATAAATGAGTCCACCTTTATATTCTATTTTAAAACATAATTATGCGTAAAAAGAGCAAAACTATTAATAAATATTCGCTTACATTGAGCTTTCTTCAATACATAACAATTATTTCATTTTCATTTATTACCCAATATATACTAGTTACATAGAAATGTATTGTGATAAGTACTTTAATTAAAGATTAGATTGTTTTCCTAAAATGTACACAAACCGGTTCCTAACTATTTATATAAAATAAACACCCCTTGCTCTAACTATGCCGCGCTATTTCGTTTAGTCTTCCTATAAATTTTTATAAAACGGCATACCTCATAAAAAAAGAGTTCAATAACTATGCTAAATTGCATAGCCATTGAACTCTGACATTTGAATATATTAAAAATAATGTCTTTAAATTTGTTAGTGAATAAAATTATAGCTTGAAGTGTTTGTAATTGTTCTATTTGTAACATGGTTATAATGACCATTCCAGTTCATTTCTGAAACATATACTGATCCATCTTGATTAACATGTTCCACGACACCAACATGACCATAATAACCAGCAGTTGTTTGGAAAATAGCACCTACTTCTGGACGATTATCTACTGTTAATCCAGCATTTTTTGCTGAGTATGCCCAGTTATTGGCGTTACCCCAATAACTACCAATTGAGCGCCCTAATTGTTGTCGACGATCAAATGCATAGTATGTACAATTTCCGAAACTATAACGGTTTCCTTGATTGGCAGTTGTAATATGTTGATACGATACTGGTGTATTCACTGATGAGTAGTATGAATCGTGCGTAGTAGTTGTAGGTGCACTTGTAGGTACAATATTGTAACCAGTCACATTTGTTGTGCTAGCACTTACCGATTGAGCTACCACATCTGATTGATTAAATGCTGTTGTTTCTGCATAAGTTTGTGCATAATTGATCTCTTTATTTTCTAATTTTGCTGCACCTTTTTCACTTACTGCAATTAAGTCACCTGGATGAATTAATGCAGTTACACCTGGATTAAAGTTATATAATTGTTCAAGTGATAAGTGATGTGATAACGCAATTTGGTATAATGTATCGCCAGCTTTAACTTTAACGATATCTTTATTTGTTAATCCTAGATTTGTTTCTTGCTCCACTTGACTATTGTATGTATTTGATTGTTGTGAAGTTGTATGTGTTGAATTTGTATGTTCTTGTGCATTAGCTAAACCACTTAAACCTGCTAAAGCTGCAATAGAAGTCAATGTTACTGTAAGAGTCTTATTAATCATGTTGTCATTCCTTTGTTGTTTTATATTATTGTTCTTTTATACTGTAGCACAACATATTTTATAGAAGTTCAATGTTATCGGCTTGTAATATAAAGGTTAAAAAGGGCTTAAATAACATATGAAATTATATACTCTAGTAATAAATAACATTTCAATTTACATTTACTTAGCTATTATTTAGATTCTCAAAAAAATTAGGAGTAAGATAATCAATTCAAAACGAACTCTATCTCACTCCTATTTTCAATTCTTTTACATTAATTATCACTTTGATTCATTGTATATCTTAGATACGATTCAATGAATGGTCCAATCTCCCCATCCATGACTGCATCAACTTTACCAGTCTCTTCATTTGTTCGATGATCTTTTACCATAGAATAAGGATGGAAAACATATGAACGAATTTGGCTTCCCCAACCAATTTCTTTTTGTTCACCACGTATTTCAGCCATTTCACGTTCTTGCTCTTCTAATTTTAATTGGTATAATTTAGCTTTTAACATTTTCATCGCTGCTTCACGGTTTTTAATTTGTGAACGTTCATTTTGGTTATTAACTACGATGCCTGTTGGATGGTGCGTAATTCGAATTGCAGATTCTGTTTTATTTATATGCTGACCTCCAGCACCTGATGCTCTAAATGTATCTACTGTAATATCGTCAGGATTAATTTCTATTTCAATTTCATCATTATTAAATTCCGGAATGACATCACATGAAGCAAATGACGTGTGACGGCGCCCAGATGAATCAAATGGAGAAATTCTAACTAGTCTATGAACACCTTTTTCGGCTTTTAAATAACCATACGCATTATGCCCTTTAATTAACAATGTGACACTTTTGACGCCCGCTTCATCACCTGGTAAATAATCAACAGTTTCAACTTTGAACCCTTGTTGTTCACCATAACGTTGGTACATACGTAGTAACATACTAGCCCAATCTTGTGATTCAGTACCACCAGCACCCGGATGTAATTCTAAAATTGCATTATTCGCATCATGTGGACCATCTAATAATAATTGCAATTCAAACTGATCAACTTTCTCTTTGAAGTCGAGAACACTTTGTTCTAAATCACTCTTTACATCATCATCTAACTCTTCTTGCAATAATTCCCAAGTTGCCGTCATATCCTCAACTTCTTCTTCTAATTCATGATAACCATTTACAACTGATTTTAATGCATTATTTTTATCAATAACATCTTGTGCTTTATTCTGATCATCCCAAAAGTCAGGTTCAGTCATCATTTCTTCATATTCTTGAATATTTGCCTCTTTATTTTCTAAGTCAAAGAGACCCCCTAATTTGTGTTAAGTTGTTACGATATTCATCTATATTTCGCTTAATTTCAGATAATTCCATATTTATCTCTCCTATTCTTACCTAATTCATATTGATTGGATATGTAAAAAGTAGGAGCGTGAATTCTATTTCACAACTCCCACTTATTATTGAACATAATACCTATTCTTCTTTTCCATGACAATTTTTATATTTCTTGCCACTACCACAAGGACATGGGTCATTACGACCAACTTTGTCGCCTTTAACAATAGGTTGCTTTTTAGCTTTTTCTTTGCCATCTTCAGCAGAGACATGTTGAGCTGTTCCAAAGTCAGTTGTTTTCTCTCTTTCTATATCTTCATCAACTTGAATTACAGATTTAAGGATGAATTTAGATGTATCTTCCTCAATATTTTGCATCATCATATCAAATAACTCATGACCTTCATTTTGATAATCACGAAGTGGATTTTGTTGTGCATATGAACGTAAATGGATACCTTGACGTAATTGGTCCATAGTATCAATATGATCTGTCCAATGAGTATCTATAGAGCGTAGTAATATCATACGCTCAAATTCAGCCATTTGGTCACCAATTTTGGCTTTTTGACTTTCATATACTTTTTCAATTTTAGACCAAACTACTTCGAAGATGTCTTCAGAATCTTTACCGTTAATTTCTTCTTCTTTAAGATCGCCTTCTTGTAAAAAGACATCATTAACGTAATTAATAAACGGAGCGTAGTCAGGATTGTCATCTTCTTCACTTATATGATAGGTCACACCACGTTGTAATGTAGAACGTAACATTGCATTAACTAATTGTGAACTATCCTCTGAATCGATAATATTGTTTCTTTCATTGTAGATAATTTCACGTTGCTTACGTAACACTTCATCGTATTCAAGTATACGTTTACGTGCATCAAAGTTGTTACCTTCAACACGTTTTTGAGCAGATTCAACAGCGCGGGATACCATTTTTGATTCAATAGGAGTTGAATCATCCATGCCTAAACGGTTCATCATTTTTTGAAGTCTTTCAGAACCGAAACGAACCATTAATTCATCTTGAAGTGATAAATAGAAACGACTATCCCCTCTATCACCTTGACGACCAGAACGACCACGTAATTGGTCATCTATACGTCTAGATTCATGTCGTTCAGTACCAATAACTGCTAAACCGCCAATTTCTTCTACACCTTCACCTAGTTTAATATCAGTACCACGACCAGCCATGTTTGTAGCTATTGTCACAGCACCTTTTTGTCCTGCATTTGCAACAATTTCCGCTTCACGTTCATGGTTTTTAGCGTTTAAAACATCATGTCTAATACCACGCTTTTTAAGTAAATTTGAGATATATTCACTTGTTTCAACCGCAACAGTACCTAAAAGAACGGGTTGACCTTGTTTATGTTTTTCGACTACGTCTTCAACGACTGCATCAAATTTACCTTTTTGACTAATGTAAATTAAATCAGATTTATCATCACGTTGAACAGGTTTATTCGTAGGAATTTGTGTAACCGTCATATTATAAATATTACGGAATTCTTCTTCCTCTGTTTTTGCAGTACCAGTCATACCAGCTAATTTATTATACATACGGAAATAGTTTTGGAAAGTAATGGATGCCATTGTTTTCGATTCATTTTGAATTTTAACGCCCTCTTTAGCTTCTATCGCTTGGTGAAGCCCTTCAGAGAAACGACGACCAGGCATTGTACGTCCAGTAAATTGGTCAACAATGAGTACTTCTCCATCAACAACCATGTAGTCCACGTCACGTTGTAATGTTACGTGTGCTTTTAATGCTGTATTAATGTGACTAATAACTTCCACATTCTGTACATCATATAAATTTTCAATTTTAAACATGCGTTCAGCTTTGTCTGCACCTTGTTCAGTTAAATGAACTGCTTTTGTCTTTTCATCATATTTATAATCATCTTCAGCTTTTAACATTTTGGCGAATACATTCGCTTGTGTATAAAGCGACGTAGATTTTTCTGCTTCCCCAGAGATAATTAAAGGCGTTCTAGCTTCATCAATTAAAATAGAGTCTACCTCATCGATGATTGCAAAATGTAATGGTCTCATTACACGCTCTTCGGCATAGTTCACCATATTATCTCTTAAATAATCAAATCCTAATTCATTATTCG
Organism: Staphylococcus sp. NWU MKU2; assembly: GCF_033283605.1. NCBI lineage: Bacteria > Bacillati > Bacillota > Bacilli > Caryophanales > Staphylococcaceae > Staphylococcus > Staphylococcus sp. NWU MKU2. The sequence goes on from NZ_JAVSMH010000001.1 coordinate 396,333, forward strand.
TACTATAAGTAATATCTTGAGCATAAGCTTCACGTTTTTCACTTGTTGATTTACTATTTAAATTTAATCCTACAGTTAGGCCTAAGAATTCATATAACTCTGCCATTTCTTCACTTTGAACACTAGATAAGTATTCGTTAACTGTGATTACGTGCACACCACGACCTGCAAGCGCATTTAAATACGTAGGCATCGTCGCTGTTAAAGTTTTACCTTCACCGGTTCTCATTTCAGCGATATCACCTTTATGAATGGCGATACCACCCATTACTTGCACTTTATAAGGTGTCATATTAAAGACACGTTTTGACCCTTCTCTTACTAAAGCATATGCTTGAGGTAAGATTTTATCTAGATAGTCATTTTGTTTTTTTACATCTTCAATTTCTTGTACCTCTTGTTGAAATTGCTTCGTCTTTTTTTTAATTTCTTCATCAGTTAAGATAGCCATATCTTCCTCTAACGAAAGTACTTCATCGGCTATTTTACTTAGACGTTTAGTTTCTTTTTTATTGCCGTCAACAATTTTTGATAAAAATCCCATTACGTCCGCTCCTTTAGCTTAAAAACTGTTTGGCTTACAACAATTTATCATATCATTTATACTTTAGAATTTATACTTAAATACTCATATAAGTGCGACGCTTAATTGTGCGCAACTTAAATAACTTACTTCCTTTTTCCCCTAATTTGAATCGCTAAGCCTAATTTATTATTTTAATATCCAATTACCTCATTACATTAGCACAGCATGATATTAGCGTCCACGAATTACTATAATATAAGTTACAAAAAAGAGTGGAACAAAATTCATTTTGAATTCATTGTCCCACCCTTATAAGGATAACTATAACTGAGTGTATTTAATTATTATTACCTTCTCAGCTTAGTTATATCTGCAAATTGTCATTGTGAACTTAACACCATAAATATATTTCAAAATTGATTTAAATTAATAACTTACTATTAATCAATTATTCAGTCGTTTCAATTAATCCATATTTACCGTCTTTACGTTTATAAACAATACTTGTACCATCTGTTTCACGATCAGTGAAGATATAGAAATCATGTCCTAATAATTCCATTTGTAATACTGCTTCTTCAGAATCCATTGGTTTTAAGCTAAATTGTTTAGAACGGATAATCTCAATTTCACTATCATTTGTTGGTTCAACATTAACGTCATCAACAGTTTCTGGCGGTGCTTCTTGTACTTCAGCTACAAACGCTTCTGGTTCTCCATGCGTTTTATGCTTACGATTAACACGTGTTTTATATTTACGTACTTGACGTTCTAATTTGCTAGTAACTAAATCAATACCTGCATATAAATCATCATGTCTTTCTTCTGCTCTTAATGTAACATTCTTCAATGGAATTGTTACTTCGATTTTAGTTGTAGAATTTTGATACGTTTTTACTTTAACGTGTGCGACTGCATTAGGCACATCGTTAAAATAACGTTCAAGTTTACCAATTTTGTCCTCAATATAGTTGCGGATGGCATCTGTAATAGTGAGGTTATCTCCATGAATTTCAAATCTAATCATAGCTATCTCTCCTTTAACCTCTTATGTTGGTAATTCTTACTATTATAATACCACGTTTAACCTATCTTGAAAACGTAAACACTTTGAATTTTCTGACATTTTTATCGTATAATTTACACCCTGCATGATGAATTGTTAATCCTGTTGTATAAATATCATCAACGAGTAATATATCTTTATCAGTTAAGTCCACATCTTCTTTAATATAAAAAGGATTTATAGCTCTTGCTCTCTCTACTTTCCCAAGTTTTGACTGTTTGGGACGCAATTCAGTTGCCAATAGGTTCGAATATTGAACCCCCATTTTTTCTAATATTGTTGCGACTGGGTTAAATGTTCTTTGAGTGTCTCGTTCAATTGGAGATGGAATTGGTACAATCAGATCATAAGATGTTTTTGGTAATTTGAGTTGTGAGGCTATAACCTCAGCTAAATAATAATCTTTCATTAGTTTGTATTGCTGTATCATTTCTTTCATAATAACGGAATATTGGTAGTCACAATAAAGCTGTTCCATTAGTTTAAAATTTTTAGCTAAAAATTGACAATCCAAGCAGTCATTTTCTTTATTATCCCGATAATTTAAGCACTTAGGACAACGTTGGTCATTCTTAATTAATTTCACACTATCCCACATTTCTAGACATGATGAACACATACGTTGAGGTACTCGATAAAAGTTAAAAACATTAAGCGATTCATATATTGGCAATCCGCATTGTATACATTTAACCAATTACCCACCCACGTTCTATACCTAATCGATTCATTTTTTTAATTTCTCTTTTAGCTTGTATCATAGCTATACTCACACCTTCATGCATAAATATCACTTTTCCTGTAGGTGCTTCTTGTTTACGACCAACCCGACCCGCAATTTGAATAAGTGCAGCCTTTTCAAAAGTATGTGCATTGATGACAATGACATCTAATTGTGCCATTGTAAAACCTCTTTCTAAAATTGTTGTCGTAAAAACGATTGCATGTTCACCGTTTCGTAGTGCTTGAACTTTGCTAAATCGTAGTGCATCTTTGCTTGAAACATAGATTAAATCTGAAAATTGGTAACGATAATGTTCGTACGTCTTTACCATCAATTCAATATTGTTAAAGAATACTAGTGTGTATCGTTTTTCGGTAATTTGATTCATTAAAATTCTTTTCAATTTAAGTTGTATATGCTTAACGTTTAATTTGAAATATGTGAAATTGGGGACAGGTAGTGGATGTTTATGGAAACGCGCAGGTAATGTAATGATTTGCTCAGAAGATAAAAGGTTCAACAGCTTTTTCGGAGGTGTTGCCGTCATAAATATGTGGCTATGTTTTTGTTTTGATGATAATCGAATTGCCTCCATAAGCCGAGGATCCATTGATAAAGGAAAGGCATCAACTTCGTCGATAAATATAACATCAAAGTGAGATTTAAATCTAAACAATTGGTGAACGGTTGCAACAATGAAGTGACCATTATATTGTTGTTGGCTACTTTGGTGTAATACATCTATGTCTTCTGAAATGAATGCTTCTTTAATGCGCAAACTAATTTCTACTACAACATCTACTCTTGGGGATACTATGGCTACATTAAACCCAAGTTGGCGCGCTACCCGTATACCTTCATACATCATTTCAGTCTTACCCGCACCAGTAACCGCATATAATAATAATGGGTGAAGCGTTTTAATTGCTTGTACAATGGCCTCTAAAGCATATTGTTGTTGTTCTGATAATTGAAAGGGTAAGTCGTAATATCCATCAGAAATAGCATTCTCACTTTGCGTAATTCTAAATTCTGTAATATTGTCCATGCGCCCTAATTGTATACAATACCTACAATAAATAATACGTTCTTCTGAAAAGGGTGTTTCATATTCATACATATAACGTTTATCTGAATTGCCACATTGAAGACATTGATAATTATCATCTGTAGCGATAATACCAGGTGTAATTTGAATAACTGTCTCATCACTTAACGCCACATCTGGACTAACTAACTTTCCGTAAAATTTTATTACGAATCACTCCTTTTAAAATAAAAAAGCCTAAAAGATGTTAAAAAAGTATTGAAACACTATGTGCTAAACAATACTTTCTTAAACGCTTTTAGACTTAAATTATCAACAATTAATTAATTTCGATTTTTCTTGGGAAATATCCTAAACCTAATCCGCCTGAACCAAGGTGAGATGCAATAACTGGTCCAAATTCTGAATACTGGATATTGATGTTTGGATATGTTTCTTTTAAATGGTTATAAAAGTCTTTACCTTCATCAATTTTATCACCATTAATTACAAAAACGGTCACTTCATCAATATCTTTAATAATTTCAAAGATATTCTCTTCTAATGTATTAAATGCACGTTTTTTAGTACGTACCTTTTCAAAAGGATGAATTTTGCCATCTTTTTCGAAACGAAGTACAGGTTTCATTTTTAATAATGTTCCAACCCATGCTTGAGCACCAGTTATACGTCCGCTTTTTTGTAAATTCTTAAGATCATCAACAATTAAGTAAGCACCAGCTTGTTCTCGGATTTCTTGTAATTCTTCAATAATTACTTCTGGTGTAAATCCTTTGTCAATGAGTTCCTTAGCATAGATTGTATAACTTCCATCAATCATCGCTGCCAATTTACTATCAAACGTATGAACATTGACGCCCTCTACCATTTCTCCAGCTTGTGTAGCTGATTGATAGCTGCCACTTATACCACTTGATAAAGCAATCACAATAATATCAGTGTAGCCTTTATCTCTTAACTTCTCATAATTCTCAATCCATTCTCCAATAGCCGGTTGACTTGTTGTTGGGAATGTTTTAGATGAGGCCATTTTATTATAAAAACGTTCAATTGGTACGTTATCATTCTCAGTAAACGTTTCTCCATCATCAAATGCAACACTTAATGGTGCAATAGGTATCTCATATTGGTCCATAAAGTCTTGTGGTAGATACCCAGTTGAATCTGCCATTAATGCGATTTTCATAGTAGTCCTCCTCAATTATACTCAAAGCTATTATAAATTATTTTTATTAAAAAAGAAATTCATAATCAGATATTTATTCATTTAAAATGAAGCGTGTATAATAAAGGTCAAATATTCTTTTTATTTATTGGAGGTGAACATCTTTGAGCAATCATATTATTACGATTAAACAAGAACATTCGATTGAAAATGTCATTAATAAATCTAGATTCATCGCACATATCAAACCTGTTTCATCAGAGGATGAAGCTAAAGCATTCATAAACGAAATTAAGCAACAACACAAAGAGGCTACGCATAACTGTTCAGCTTATACAGTCGGTGATCAAATGAATATTCAGAAAGCCAATGATGATGGTGAACCAAGTGGCACTGCGGGTGTCCCTATGCTTGATATTTTAAAAAAACTAGATGTACATAATGTTTGTGTCGTTGTTACTCGATACTTTGGGGGTATTAAACTTGGTGGTGGCGGACTTATACGGGCATATAGTGGTGCTGTTAGAGACGTCATTTATGATATAGGACGTGTAGAACTGCGTGATGCTATTCCTACTACCGTGACTATCAATTATGATTTAACTGGAAAGTTAGAATATGAATTGGCCTCTACAACGTACTTTCTAAGAGATACCACTTATACCGATAAGGTTAGTTATCAAATTGATGTCGTACAAACTGAATATGATGACTTTATTGCATTTTTAAATAAGAACACAGCTGGAAATTTCGAATTGCATGAAGCGGACGTAAAGAAATTACCTTTTGATATACCCACTAATTAATAAAAAACCTTGTTTGTATAACACTACTTAATCATTTAAGTAGTTATTACAAACAAGGCTTTATTTTTTATCATGTTGATCAACACCATTATTACCGTGATGTTGTTCATTCTTTTTTGTTATTAAATTAAGTATCGGACGGTAACTATCATCAATCAAACCTGTAAATTCAACAATCAATTCAATTGTGATAACAATTAAAATGAACATTAGGAGTACACCTAAAGGTTGAGATAAGTATAAAATGATACTTGATAAACTAAATAAAATCGCTATTGAATAAATTAATAATACCGTTTGTCTATGGCTATATCCTAAAGCTAAAAGTTTATGATGCAAATGCGACTTATCTGCTTGCATAATATGCTGACCATTTCGCATTCTTCGAATCATTGCAAATAACGTATCAATAAATGGTACAGCTAAAATCACAATTGGGAAAAACAATGAAATAAATGTGATGTTCTTAAAGCCAAGTAAGGATAGAAAACCAATGATAAATCCTATCAGTAGTGCACCACTATCCCCTAAAAAGATCTTAGCCGGGTGAAAGTTGAAACATAGAAATCCTAATAATGATCCTATTAGTACACTACAAATCATGATAATAAATACATTAGCTTGTAAAATCGCAATAAAAGCAATTGTAATAAGACCAATTGCAGATACTCCAGAAGCCAGTCCGTCTAAACCATCAATTAAATTGATAGCATTAGTTATCGCCACAATCCAAATAATGGTAATCGGTATACTTAATATTCCAAAATGAATTGTCGGGCCCATAGGAAACGAAATAAAATCTATGGTAATTCCATAAAATGCTACGATTGAAGCTGCGACAATTTGACCAATTAACTTTAAAATAGGCTTTAAATCATAAATATCATCAATTAATCCTACTAAATACATAACTATAGCCCCCATAACTAAGGGCTTAACTTCTCTTTCAATCGGATGTCCAAGCCAGATTCCTATTAAGAAAGAAAGTAGTATAACAGTACCACCCAATACTGAAACTGGTTTTGTATGTACTTTTCTAAAATTTGGCCTATCTACTAAATCAAATTTAATAGAGACCTTTATAATCATAGGTGTTAATATTAAACTGATTACCAATGTTACAGCAATAAGTAGTAAAGTATACATCAGTTCACCTTCAATAAATCTCTTTTAATTTTACATATTTGCGAGTTATCTATTCATTCTATTTAAACAATTTTCAAATCATTTTTGTATTGGACTATAGTTGTAAATTACTAACTATTCTTTAAATAGTTCATTAAACTTCAACTATTTTACCCTATTTCTTCAAATTAATCCTTATTTTTTAATTAATTGTAAATTTTTTGTAAAGATAATCAATTTATATCATATCACTTCAGTATTCATTTGAATATAAAAGTTCAAATATTCTATCTATTTTATTTATGTAATCTGATACAACTTAATGACAAATGGTAAGTTTTCACTTACAATAACTAATGGTTAAATTAAAGGAGTCGATTCCAATATGATTGAATCTATCATTTATAATGTTGCAGTTATGGTAGCTGGCATTTATTTATTTCATCGATTACAATATTCCGAAAATAAAATAATGGTCTTTTCAAAAGGCTATGTCACTGTATTAATGACGATTGTTGCATTGCTACTTGCAGCTTATCCAATTCCATTCCATCAAGAGTACTTAGTTCATTTAACATTTGTCCCATTGTTATTTTTAGGACGCTTTACTAATATGGGCTATACGCTTGTATCGGCAGTTATCGTTGCTTTAGTAGAAGTGTTCGCATTTGGAAACTCACTTCTTTATGGTGTAGTACTTATTGTAATAGGTATCATTGTAAGTATGGTTGGACCTTTTTTAAAACAAAATGACATTGTAGCTTTAGTCGTTTTAAATTTGATTAGTGTTATTATTTTACTTATTTTATCTATCTTTAGTCCGCTATATGATCTTACTGAAATCGCATTTTTAGTCCCAATTTCATTCGTTTTAACCATCGCTTCTGCAATTACATTTGTAGATATGTGGCACTTCTTTTCATTAGTCACACGCTATGAAAATGAAGATAAGTATGACTATCTTACTGGACTAGGTAATGTAAAAGAATTTGATAGACATTTAAATCATGTATCTCAGATTGCTGAGGATAAAAATGAAAGTCTTGCCTTATTATTAATTGATATAGATGGTTTTAAAGATGTAAATGATACGTATTCACATAAATCTGGTGATGCTGTGCTCAAACAAATGTCACAGTTATTGAAGAATTATGTACCAAAGCAGTTTCAAATTTTTCGTAATGGCGGCGAAGAATTTTCAGTCGTGATTCGTAATTACTCATTGGATCAAAGCGTTAAATTAGCTGAAAATATTCGAACAGGTGTTGAAAAGTCTTCATTCCACTTACCAAATAAGGAAGTCATAAAATTATCTGTCTCTATTGGTGTAGGTTACCTTTCGCAAGATGACCATAAATCACAACGAAAAGTCTTCAAAGATGCCGATGATATGGTTCACGTTGCTAAGAATGAAGGTCGTAATCAAGTGATGTTTAATCCAATCATTAAATTATAGAAACATAAAAGAAGTCAACATATTGATTAACCAAATTATTAATATATCTGGTTATCTAAATATGTTGACTTTTTTATATGTAATTATACTTAATTTCATGTTAGCAACGGCCTAGATGTGGTATGAATACTAAGCGTACTATTGCAAGTTGCGTGTGCAAGTTGTACACTTCAAATTGTCTATTGAAATAAATTCAATTATCTAATGTTACGGAGGTGCCGTTTATGTCAGATTCAATCACTATTATCGATGAAAATAAAGTGATTGATGTAGTTTTAATAGCTGGTAGAATTCTTTTAGAAGCTGGTGCGGAAACTTATCGTGTTGAAGATACGATGAATCGTATAGCTCATAGTTATGGTTTACATGATACATATAGCTTTGTAACATCAACAGCCATTATCTTTTCACTCAATGATCGAACAAATACACGACTTATTAGAATCCGTGAACGTACTACAGATTTAGAAAAAATCGCACTCACTAATAGTTTATCTAGAAAAATTTCCAGAAATGAATTAACCATTGATGAAGCAAAGTCTGAATTAATTCATTTGCGCCGAGCATCATTGCAATATTCATTTTTACTAAACTTTTTTGCTGCTGCAATTGCCTGCGGATTCTTTTTATTCATGTTTGGCGGTGTAGCATCTGACTGCTGGATTGCTGTTATAGCTGGTGGAGCTGCTTTTCTTACTTTTAGTTTAGTACAGCGTTTTATTCAAATTAAATTCTTCTCAGAATTCGTTGCTTCCGCTGTCGTCATCACGATTGCAGCCACATTTACCAAACTTGGTATTGCCACGAATCAAAATATCATTACCATTTCAAGTGTAATGCCACTTGTACCTGGTATATTAATCTGTAATGCAATTCGAGATTTAATGGCTGGTGAATTATTAGCTGGAATGTCTAGAGGCGTGGAAGCTGCATTAACTTCATTCGCCATCGGTGCTGGTGTAGCCATCGTTTTACTAATTATTTAAGAAAGGCTGTTTATAAATGTTATTTTATTTATTCCATTTTACAATTAGTTTCATTTCTACAGTACTCTTCTCAATTATTTTCAATGCACCGAAGCGACTACTCGCAGCATGTGGTTTTGTAGGTGCTGTAGCATGGACAATTTATCAATTCACTGTAGATATGGATTTAGGAAAAGTAGGTGCCTCATTTCTAGGAAGTTTAATACTCGGGTTACTTAGCCATGTTATGAGTCGTCGTTATAAGCGCCCTGTTATCATTTTTATAGTGCCCGGAATTATTCCACTTGTTCCAGGTGGAACTGCATATGAAGCAACACGTTATCTAGTCTCAAATGATTATACGCAAGCAGTGAATACTTTCTTAGAAGTTACACTTATTTCTGGTTCAATCGCATTCGGCATTTTAGTAGCAGAAATCCTCTACTATATTTACACACGTATAAAGCAGTATTATGATAAAATTAAAGGTAAAACATATAGAAAATCATATAATATGAATAATAGAGTCTAAGGGGATGTCTTGCTATGAAAGCACAGCTTATAGATAGATTATCACGTTACGTAAAAATCGATACACAATCTAATCCGGAATCTTCAACTACACCTTCTACTGAGAAGCAATGGGATTTATTGCGTTTATTACAACAAGAACTTGAAGGTTTTGGCTTAGAAACGGATCTCGACGACAATGGATATTTATTTGCGACGTTAGAAAGCAATGTATCTTTCGACGTCCCTACCGTTGGGTTTCTGGCACATGTTGATACATCACCAGATTTTAATGCCAGCAATGTGAATCCGCAAATTGTAGAACAATATGATGGTAAAACAATTAAATTAGGTGATACTGGTCGAGTATTGAGTCAGGAAACTTTTCCAGAATTAAAAAAACTTATAGGTCATACGCTAATGATTACTGACGGCACATCACTGTTAGGTGCAGATGATAAAGCTGGAGTTGTCGAAATCATGGAAGCAGTAAAATATTTAATAGAACACCCAGAAATCAAGCATGGTCGAATCCGTATCGCATTCACGCCAGACGAAGAAATTGGACGAGGTCCTCATAAATTCGATGTGGAACGTTTCAATGCAGATTTCGCTTATACAATGGACGGCAGTGAATTTGGAGAATTACAATTTGAAAGTTTTAATGCCGCTGAGGCTAAGATAACTACACATGGTGTGAATGTCCATCCAGGATCTGCTAAAAACATCATGGTCAATGCTATCTCATTAGGCCATCAATTTCATAGTCTACTACCCGCTGGCGAAGTTCCTGAACGTACGGAAGACTATGAGGGATTTTATCATTTGATGAAATTCGAAGGTAATGTTGAAAAAGCAACATTACAGTATATCATTCGTGATCATGATAAAGAATCATTCGAATTACGTAAGAAAAAATTATTAGAAATTCGTGACGATATTAATGTCCATTATGAAGATTTCCCAGTGAAAGTAGATATAGAAGATCAATATTATAATATGGCTGAAAAGATTGAACCACATCCATATATTATTGATATTCCTAAAAAAGTGTTTAAAGATTTAAATATAGAACCAAACACTGCACCTATTCGTGGTGGAACTGATGGTTCACAATTATCATTTAAAGGCTTACCAACTCCTAATATATTTACAGGTTGCGGTAATTTCCATGGACCTTTTGAATATGCGTCAATCGATGTAATGGAGAAAGCAGTGCAAGTCATCATTGGTATTGCTCAAGAAGTCACACATCACCATAAATAAACATAACGAATAAGGCAAACCACAATTACCATGATTATATAGGTAATTGCGGTTTGCCTTTTGTTAGTTATTCATTTATGCATTATTTAATGTCGTTTTTAATAATCTAAGTGCTTGAACAGTAAAGTGTCGGATTTGTATACCCATTTTAAAGTCTGTGTATCTTTCTGGCATCTCAACGAAAGTATTAAACATTGCTGTAACATGGTACTGATCAAAGACATCAAATTTGTCATCAGTCGCACAAATAGCAATCGCAGGTTTATTATGTTTTTGCGCTAATTCTGCAATCGTTAAAGTCGTTGTTTCAAGTAAATGATCCTCTTCTTTAACACCTTCACCAAAGATGATTAAATCTGCCTGAGAAACTAAATCATCTAAATGTGTTATTTGGTTAACCAATTCATGACTTGTTAATATTTCAGCATCGTACAATCCATTTAATAATGCTGCAATACCACCACCAGCGCCACCTCTATCGATAGGGCCCATAGCAATTTTCATTTCATTTTTAACAAGCTCACTGAAGTACCAAATTAAATTATCTATTTCTGCAGCTTTTTCTCGTGTCATTTGATGTGTTTCATACGTCTTCATAATTTCACTATGCTTACCATATAATTTACTAGAAAAATCAGACATCAATTTAATATGTGCATCCTTGAAATTTTGAGGTATTGCAGAAAAATCTATTCGACGAATAAATTTAATCACTTGAGCACCTTCACGTGCATCTAGAAGTTCTCCTTCATCATTATAGAATTGAGCACCTAAAGCTTGCATCATCCCAATACCACCATCGAAACTATCGATGCCACCAAGTGAAATAACAATGTTATCGGCTCCATTATTCAGTGCATCTATAATTACTTCTCCTAAACCGTAACTTGAACGTTGTTCAACCGGTTTTTGTCCTTTTATAAATAAATTCCCCTCAATTATAGTTAATCCTTGTTCAGTTTGACCATAAACTGTTTCGACTTCCTTCATATCCGCATCATGCACATTTACTCTATATTTCGTACCTGATTGCCATAAGAACACTGAATCCATTAGTTCATGACGCCCATTAAATAATGGCACTTGTACAATATCAGCATCTTCAATTTGACTGGCTACCGCTTCTTCAACGAAGCGATTCGCTTGATAACTTGAGATTATACCGTTAAATTCATCCATTGCTACTAATATTTTCATCTGTTATTCACCTCATGCCATTTTCTTTATTTATATATTGATTTAGATGTTATACATTCGACTTCACTTTCACATTATACATGGGTTGTCTCTACTTTTCATAATAATAGCTGCTGCAAATAGATAAATAAAAACAGGAGTGACACGGAATTCATCTAGAATTCATTGCTCACTCCTGCATGGATGACTAAAGCTGAGAAGCCATCGTGTGGCCAGTCTCTCAGATTTGTCAGTTACTGCGCTTTATAATGCAGTCTAAACTATTATTTTTAACCTAAACGCGTTTACTATTTTTAATTGTTGATAGTTGTTATTCTTCAGCTTGAGCTAATGAAGATACATTAATATCACTGTGACTAGCATTCCAAGTTGCTTCACCATCAATAAAATAGAACGCTTGTGGCGATTCATGTTTCACATTTGTCTTTTCAGCGATATAGTCAGAAAGTTTTCTTTCTTCTTGGACGACTAAGTAATAGCCATCCATATCTCTTTCATATAAAAATTTATTAAATTGATCGTATGCATCTGCTGAGATTGGACAAGTATCACTATGTTTTAATACAAATACATATTTATTATCTTTAAGTACTTGCTCAAACTGGTCAATCGAACTCAGCTTTATAGCCATTCTATTCACCTCTAAAATTATTTATGCCCATGTTGCTCTTTATAATCTTTATAAACTACTCAATGGGTTCAATTATACACATTTCAAAGTCCATTGTTAACCAAAAATTTTAATTTTATCAACTATGTCTATCTATTGCTTTTTTAACTTTTTCAAATCTTCGTAAAAACCATTATTATCCTTACTTAATTCTTTACCCGTTTTCGGTAACTTTTCTACATCAATTTTAGAAAGTTTTTTCTCTATTTCAATCGTAGTTTCTCGCGTATCATAGTAATTCAATAAATTATAATACATTTCAATCGCATTTTTGCGAGCACTGTTGACTTTTGGGTCAGTAATATTGGTTTGGTTTAATTCTGTAATTTGCTTCTCAATTAACGGTTTAATATGTTCGTCAATTGCTTTCTTAGAATTAGTATCATCACTTTCTAAGTATTTTTGTGCAGCTTCTTTAAGATTTTGATTGTTACTTTCAATTTTAGATGTTAACTGATTGGCATCTTCTTGATTATTTGCCTTTTTAATTTGCGTTTCTACTTGTGAGCGATTACTTTCAAATAACTTTGTATAATCCAAGATATCTTCATTCGCCTTAATTGACTTATTACATAAATCTACAAAGGTTTTAATATCATATATAGATTGTTTTTCCTGTTTTACATTTTCTAAGTACTTGTTCTTTAAGTCTTTAACATCTTGATGTTCAGCTGGTAATTGTTTAGCTGACTTTTCATATTTTTTAAATTGAGGAATTAAGTGTTTGTTAATATCTCTCTGTAGTGCTTCAAACTCTCTTTTATTCTTATCAGTGGTGTCCGTCTTGCTCAATTGATCCAATTGTTTCAAGTGAATCTTGTCCATTACAGTTTTAAGATCTTTCTTCTCATCTTCAACCTTATTAAGTTGTGTTTGAAAATCCTTTAAGTCCGCGCTACTTTGATTGCCACACGATGAGAGCAATATGCCACATATCAACATTATAGAAAGTATTGCTAATTTCTTCATAAATGCACTCCTATCAACACGTATTATACCTAAAGCTATTTATATTGAAAATGATTTGTGTTATAGTATTTCAGAATTTGTCAAAACTTATAATTTAAAGGAGATACGAATGTACTCAACCGTTCAACCTTTTATTCATGACGACACTCAATCTGAATATGACACATTATATCAAACAACTAAAACATCATTATTCAACTTGCTAGATTCTCCTGTAAAGTTCACGCAACATATTGGAGGTACAAGTCATTTTAATTATGCAACAGAGCCCATTTTAGATGTTTTAGTTGGTGTAAATAATTTACATGATATCACAGCTCTAGATGAGAAACGATTAAATTATTTAGGCTTTTACCGTCTCCATCATCCCTATAAGAAGAAAGTTATGATGGCTAAGTTTAATAATATGATTGATTTGAGACAAACCATTCGCTTACACATCATTCAAATGGACACACCCTTATTTAAACAGTATGTTGAAGTAGACAAAGCACTTGCAACACAATCAGATATAGCACGTCACTTTTCAGAAAAAAAGACTTCTATTGTCCAACATATTAATTATATAAGACCATACGAAAATCAAAAACAGAAATACTTTGAAGATATATTTCAAAAGTTGTAAAACTTTGAATTCTGTTGTCGTTTTCGCAAATCATCTATAAAATTGCTATAATAAAAATTAGATTATAGAAGAGAAGAAAGGATGTACTTATGTTAAAGCAAGAAGACATCTTACAAGATTTAAAATCCTTAATACCTGAAGATATTATCAAAGTAAATGAACCTTTAAAACGATATACATACACCGAGACAGGTGGAAATGCAGACTTTTATTTATCTCCCACTAATAATGAGGATGTACAAGCTATTGTAAGATACGCTAAAGAAAAAGATATCCCGGTCACATACCTCGGAAATGGGTCAAACATTATTATTCGTGAAGGCGGCATTCGTGGTATTGTTATTAGCTTATTATCATTAAAGCATATTAATGTTTCTGATGATGCTATTATTGCTGGAAGCGGTGCTGCAATTATAGATGTTTCACGTGCTGCTAGAGACCATGTGTTAACAGGTTTAGAATTTGCTTGTGGCATTCCAGGTTCTGTTGGAGGAGCTGTTTACATGAATGCTGGCGCATATGGCGGTGAAATCAAAGATTGTATCGACTACGCGCTTTGTGTTAATGAAGAAGGTGATTTAATTCAGTTTACTAATAAAGAATTAGAATTAGATTACAGAAATAGTATTGTACAAAAGCAACATTTAGTTGTACTTGAAGCTGCTTTTACACTTGAACCAGGAAAATTAGACGAAATTCAAGCGAAGATGGATGACTTAACTGAACGCCGTGAGTCTAAACAACCACTAGAATACCCATCATGTGGTAGTGTGTTCCAAAGACCACCCGGTCATTTTGCAGGAAAATTAATACAAGATTCAGATTTACAAGGTTATCGTGTTGGTGGCGTAGAAGTTTCTAAAAAACATGCAGGATTCATGGTTAATGTAGATAATGGAACAGCTACTGATTATGAAGATCTAATTCATCACGTACAAAAAGTAGTGAAAGAAAAATTCGATGTCGAACTTCATCGTGAAGTTCGTATTATTGGAGAGCATCCTGAAGAATAGCAACTATATATGTTGATGGGAGACGATGAATGATGCCAAAGGTTTATGGCTCACTTGTAGACAATGAAACACGATGCACACATTACCATACTTTTTTAGATGTTATAGCAATAAAATTCAAATGCTGCAATAAATATTATCCGTGTTATCAATGTCACGAAGAACACGAAACACATCCTATCAAAAGATGGTCAGAACAAGAATTTGATGAAAAGGCAATTATGTGTGGTGTATGTAAACATGAAATGTCTATTCAAGATTATATGATGACAGAGCTATGTCCTAAATGCCAAGCACATTTTAATAGTCGTTGTAAATTCCACTATCATTTATATTTTGAATTATAATAAAGGCTTAGTAACGATTGAAAGATTGTTACTAAGCCTTTATGCTTTAGGTTTTTATTATTTTAATTTTTTCAAGATTTGATTTAATTCATCAATTTGTTTGATTGTTGTTGAAGTTGAACCAGCGCTAAAGTACCATAGTTTAGGATCTAATTCATAAACATTACCATTTTTAACTGCATTTACATCTTTAATTACATCATTAGATAACGTTTGTTTTGCACTTGATTTGCCACTTACAACTTGTCCTCTATCCATTGCTAAAATAATATCTGGATTTTTACTTGTAATATACTCATTATTAATATTTTGGCCATGTGGACTTGCTTTAACATGCTCATCTGTAGGTTTAAATCCTAATGTATCGTAGATTAAATCTCCAAATCTACCACCTGGTCCAAATGTAGATAATTCACCTTCATTAACTAAAAGATATATTGTTTTCTTATCTAATTTTTCAACTTTCGCTTTTGTATCCGCTATTTTTTTATTCAACTCTTCAATTAATGATTTAGCTTTATCTTCTTTACCATAAATTTTTCCTAATTTAGTTGTTACAGATTTCATATCATTTATATAATTTTTCTCACTGGCACCAACATAAACGATTTTAGCGTCTGGTGCAGCTTTTTTAAGTTCATCTATATTCTTCACTGTTGCTGTTCTTCCAGAAATATAAATGACCTCTGGTTTAGCTTTAGCTATTTTATCAAAATTAATTTGTATTAAATTACCAGTATTGATGTATTTATCATCTTTGAATTCTGAAAGAAATTCAGGTAACGCAGCATTTTTCTCACCTTTAGGTAATCCAATAATGCGGTCTTGAACGCCAAACGCTTTTAATACATCAACAGCACCATAATCAAAGACAATTGCACGTTTTGGATTCTTCGGCACATCAACAGTTTCTTTAATTTCTTTGGCATCACTTTTATCTTTTTTCTCGCCTCTTGTCTTATAATTATTTTCAATTTGAACAATGTCTTTATTGTCATTCTTCTTCGAAGTATCATTGTTACCGTCAGAGCTTTTACCACACGCTGTTAAGACTAAAGCAAGACTTAATATTAAAAACAAAATTATTTTCTTCATCGTTGCAACATCCTCTAGTTGTATTATTAAGTGATAACGATTATCAATATCACTTAAAATTATATTACTTTATTATAAAATAATTTTCAACACTAATTTTATTCAAAAAAATATCGCCCTATTCTGGGCGATATTGAAAACTTATACCATCAATTTATTTATCGACTACTTCTTCTAATTCATCAATTTGTTTCATAGTTGTTGTAGTTGAACCAGAAGCAAAGTACCATAATTTAGGATCTAATTGATATACTTTATCATTTTTAACTGCTTTAACGTCTTTAATAACATTATTACTTAACACTTTTTTAGCAGTTGATTCTCCGCCTACAACTTCACCACGGTCCATTGCTAAAATAACATCTGGATTATGCTTGCTAATATATTCATTATTTACATTTTGACCATGTGGACTATTGCTAACATTCTCATCTGCTGGTTTAAAGCCTAAAGTATCAAATACTAAACCACCAAATCGACCTTTAGGACCAAATGTTGATAATTCACCTTCATTTACCAATAAATACATTACAGTTTTATTGAACTTCTTAGTTTCATCTTTCATTTCAGATATTTTTTCATCTAAGTCTTCGTTAATGTCTTTGGCTTTATCTTCTTTATCGTAAATTTTACCTAAGTTTTCAGTGTTTTTCTTCATGTCTTTAACTAAGTTTTTCTCATCCGCACCTACGTAAACGATTTTAGCGTCTGGTGCAGCTTTTTTGAATTCATCTAAATTCTTCTGATTTGCCGTTCTACCTGATATAAATATAACTTCTGGTTTAGCAGCAGCTACTTTGTCAAAATTAACTTCTTTAAGATTTCCAGTGTTAACATATTTATCATCTTTAAATTCTTTTAAGAAATCAGGTAATGATTCGTTGTTTTCACCTTTTGGTAAGCCTTTTACTTTATCAGCCACACCTAATTCTTTAAGTACATCTAAAGCACCATAATCTAAGACTACTGCATTTTTAGGATTTTTAGGAACTTCAACAGTGTTGCTTACTTTCTTAGCGTCACTACCATCTCGTTCTTTACCTGAAGCTTCGAAATTATTTTTAATTTTCACAGTTTCTTTTGAATCTTTGCTGTCACTCTTAGAACCCGAATCGTTACTACTTGATCCATTACTACAAGCTGATAAAACTAATACTAAAGATAATACTAAAAATAAGACTGTTTTTTTCATATGTACGACTCCTCTAAAAATATTTAACCTTTATGCTGCGCATCAATTGGACTTCTCTCTTGTCTACGTCTTCGAATAGCATCACCCCTTTGAAATATGAGGTTAAATTATTTAATTATAAAAGTGAGTCAAAAGTGTCTTCATCGTAATACAAACAAATTCGTTGTCCTCTAATTTCTTCGATATGAACATCCATCTCGTATAATTGTTTTAAAATCTCAGCTTGTATAACGTTATCTTTTGTATCTGCTTTGACAATTTCACCATTTTTTAGTGCAATGATGTCATCTGAATAACATGAAGCAAAATTTATATCGTGTAGAACAATGACAATCGTTTTATTTAAGTCTTTGCAGAGGCGGCGTAACGTCTGCATAATCTGTACAGAATGTTTCATATCTAGGTTGTTTAACGGTTCATCTAATAATATATAATCTGTATCTTGAGCAATTGTCATTGCAATATAAGCACGTTGTCTTTGACCACCAGATAACGTTTTTATATTTCGATGACGAATACTCTGGAGTTGCAATAAGTCTAGAGCATATTCAACTTGTTCATAATCTTCTTTCTTCATACGACCTTTTGAATATGGAAATCGACCAAAATTAACTAATTGCTCAACTGTTATATTCATTTCTGTATGATTTGTTTGTTTTAAAATACTTAATTTTTTAGCTAAATCATCATTTTTATAATCTACGACAGCTTTACCTTCAATCTTAATTGTTCCCTTTTCATACTCAAACAGACGACTAACAGCAGACAGTAAAGTACTTTTACCGGCGCCATTAGGTCCTATAAGCGATGTTAGTCTACCTTTTTGAATGTCGACGTTAATATTTTTTAAAATTGGCTTATTCTGTATAGCTTTGTCTAAATTTTTTATTTCAATCAATTTGCACTTCTCCTTTTGAAAAGTAAGTAAATGAAGTAACTTCCACCGATTAAATCAATGATTAAGCTAAACTCTGTTGTCGCTTCAAATAAATTCTCAACGACCCATTGCGCCATAAATAAACTAATCCAACTAATTAATATCGTCGCTGGCAATATATATTTATGTTCATATGTCTTCATTAATTCATGGGCTAAATTTACAGTTAGTAATCCTAAAAATGTAACAGGACCAACTAAAGCAGTGGAAATAGAAACTAATAGTGCCACTAATATGAGTAGCAAGCGCGTCATTGTCTCGTAAGAAACACCTAAATTTATTGCTTGTGCTCTTCCAAGTAGTAGTACATCTAAATATGGACGCATTATCACGGTAATAATAATTAAGACAAGCAATAAACATGTAGATACTAATACCAATCGTGAGTTTGATGCTTCGAAACTCGCAAACATGGCACTTTGAACCGCTAAGAATGACTCAGGATCCATGATTAATTGAATAAAGCTAGTAATGCTTCGGAAGAATGTTCCTAAGATGACTCCTACAAGTAAAATGAAATACACTGAGAAATGTCCTAATTTAAACATGCCTTCAAAAAGCAATAATGAAAATAAGACCATCGCAATTAACGTCACAAAAAAGTTTAAATACACATTTGTAACCACTGCAGCTTGTGTACCGACTAAAAAAACTGGCAACACTTTTACAAATAGATAAACGGAGTCGAGACCCATGATTGATGGTGTTAATAATCGATTCGTTGTAATTGCTTGAAATATAACAACTGATGCCCCTATAGCACCACCAACAATGAGTATAAGTATTAATTTTCTTAATCGACTCTGAAATTGATATTGAAAAATTTCAAAGTCTAAACCTACTAATAAGTAAAATGCTGCCATGCAAATTGTCGCAATAATTAATATGATGATTTTCTTGTTAGAATTAATTTGCATAATGCTTTCTACCTTTCATTAGTAAGATTAGGAATATCACTGTCCCAAATACACCTATCGTTAATCCTATATTAATTTCATAAGGATAAACGATTAATCTACCGATGATATCAGCGAATAATACAAATATTGACCCTAACATCAACGTATGTGGAAGTGCATTTTTCAGATGGTCCCCTCTATACATTGAAATAATATTAGGTACAATGAGACCTAAAAATGGCAAAGTACCTACAGTAACAACAACTAAAGCCGTCAATGCTGCTGTAATAAATAATGCAATGTTTATAATTTTTTCATAACTTACACCCAAATTATGACTAAAGTCTTTCCCCATACCAGCAATCGTAAAATGATTCGCAAAAATAAATGCGATAATGAGTAATGGAACTACAAGATAAAGCACTTCATAACGTCCGCTTGTGATAATTGCAAAGTTACCATTCATCCAGTTGCCAATACTTTGTAATGCATTGGTTCTTAACGCAATAAAAGTAGTAAAGCTAGATACAATACCACCGATCATAATTCCTAATAATGGTACGAAGATAACTTCTTTAACACGAATCAAATTAATTAACTTCACAAATAAATATGTCCCTGCTAAACTCAAACCTACTGAAAATAGCAACTTGATTAGGATGTGACCTTTCGGAAAAAAGATAAGCGAAATCAAAATACCTAACTTGGCCCACTCCATTGTTCCTGCCGTAGTCGGACTTACAAATTTATTTTGCATCATCTGTTGCATAATTAATCCTGCTAACGCGAGTGAACTACCTGAAAGTAGGATACTAACCGTCCGTGGAATACGACTTGAGAACAAAATATTTTGTTGCTCTTCACTTAAGTGGAAAATATCTGAAAGAGAGAGCTGACTCACTCCAACAAATAAGGAGACTATAGTTAAACAAACTAATAAAATAAGTAAAACATAACCCTTAAATAAAAACTTCACTAATAATTCTCCTCATCTTGCTATATGTATCGATATGATAATCGTTATCATCGATAATGATTATCATTGTCGTCAATATTAATATTAAAGATTACAGACGTGAATTTCAATAGTATTTTTATACATAAGTAAATATTTATTTTTGTTCAAATACGATGTACTCTTTTTCATACAAAAATAAGCCACTAAATTCGTAGTTGTTATCAACAACATTGAATCTAGTGGCTTATTAATGTTAGTCTTTGATAATTAATTATCAAAAATGAAATCTTCGTCTTGTAAGGCTTCTACATTTAATGCCAATGTGTATCCGTCACCTTTAACTGAGAAGAAATCATGGTTTTTAGTTGTAGTATCTAATGCATTTTCAATGATAGGATTAAATTCTTTTTCTTCAAAGTATGGTTCAAAACCTAAGTTAGACAATGCTTTGTTTCCATTGTATTGGACATAGTTCAATACATCTTCACTTAAGCCGATATCATCGTACAACATATGTGTATAAGATACTTCATTAGCGTATAAATCTTCTAATAATTTATACATCTCTTTATCTGCTTTTTGTTTTTCATTTTCAGATAGTTCGTTACGTAAACTTTGAGCATCTAATCCTGTAAACACACCATGGATTGATTCATCTAGTAAAATCTTTCTAATGATTTCACCAGAAGTAGTCATTTTACCTTGTCCAGCTAAATATAAAGGATAATAGAAACCAGAGTAGAATAAGAAGGTTTCTAAAAATACACTTGATACCCTTGCAATATATTGATCATATATAGAGGCTTCTTTGCCCCACAATTTGTGATAGTTTTCAATAATTTTATCAGATTTATATTTTAAATGAGGCTCTTCTATTACCCAAGTATCTAGTAAATAGTTTGTTTCACTAGATGGAAGTAAAGTTGTAAATATATGTGAATAACTTTTCGCATGAATTTGTTCCATCATTGCCATAAATGAATACACTGCTTTTTTACGTAAGTCTGTTGTGTGTAACATAATTAACGGCATACCATCATCTGCTTGATGTGTATCCAATCCTGTTAATCCTGCTAACGCACGTTTGAATGTATTCTTCTCGTCTTCAGTTAGTGTCTTCCAACTTGCAATATCTTTTGATACTTTAAATTCTGTTTCTACCCACATTTGAGAAATATTTTGACGCCAAAACATATTCGTCATATCTTCTTGGGTATTCCAATTGACGGCCTTCATTTATAAATCCTCCTTAATTACTAAAAAGCAAATCTCATTCGTTTAGAGGATAAGTCGAGAGTCATTTTTAAGTTTTGACTCTACAACCTTCCTCCTTTTCAAAATTTGTTATCTTAAGTTTCTTAAATTAGATAGCACAGCTTGTACATTCTTCTACACTCAATAATTTGTTACGAGTATAATATAGCGATTTAAGCCCTTTATGGTGAGCATAAACATATAATCTTGATAATTCACGTGTTGAAATTTCAGAATTCACATATAAAATTGTTGAAATACCTTGGTCCACGTGTGTTTGAATCGTAGCGATTAAATCTATTAATTTCATTTGGTCAGTATTGAATGCTGATTTATAATACCACATTGTTTCAGGAGACAAGAATGGCATTGGATAAAATGTTTCAGCATTACCATAAGTACGACGTTCAATTTGATCAACAATTGGCATAACTGAACTTGTTGCATTTTGTACATAAGAAATACTTTGTGTAGGTGCAATTGCAAGTCTATATGCGTGATATAAACCATGTTGTTGAACTTGTTCTTGTAATGCTTTCCAATCTTTAGCAGTTGGAATATCAATATGATCAAATAGTCGTTTCACTTTCTCAAATTTAGGTTCAAATTCTTGAGAAGTATAAAACTCAAAGTATTTACCACTAGCATAATCTGATTGTTCAAAGTCTTGGTATACTTCTCCACGTTCTTTCGCAATTTCCATTGAACGTTCTATTGAATAATAGTTCATCATCATGAAGAAAGTATTTGCAAAGTCTTTAGCTTCCTCTGATTCATATCCTATTTTATTTTTAGCTAAATAGCCGTGTAAGTTCATTACGCCTAGACCGACAGAGTGTAACTCACTGTTAGCTTTTCTCACGCCTGGTGCATTTTGAATATTTGCTTCATCACTAACTACTGTTAATGCATCCATACCTGTATGAACAGAATCTTTAATTTTACCTGTTTCCATCACATTTACAATGTTTAATGAACCTAAGTTACATGATATGTCGCGTTTAATTTCGTCTTCGATACCATAATCATTAATCACTGATGTCTCTTGTAATTGGAAGATTTCTGTACATAAATTACTCATTTTAATTTGACCAATATTTGAATTGGCATGTACTTTGTTAGCATTATCTTTAAACATTAAGTATGGGTAACCTGATTGTAATTGTGTTTGCGCAATCATATTCAACATTTCTCTTGCGTCTTTTTTCTTCTTAACGATATTAGGGTTTGCAACCATGTCGTCATAGTATTTTTCTAAATCAATATCATCTAATGTTACACCATATTCTTGTTTAACCGTATGTGGTGCAAACATATAGAAATCTTTGCCTTCTTTTGCTAAATCAAAGAATTTAGATGGCACTATAAGACCAGTTGAAATTGTTGATAAACGTAAGTCTTCATCAGCATTTACCTTTTTAGTGTCTAAGAACTCTTCTACATCATAATGGAAGATATTCAAATATACTGCACCCGCACCTGGACGTTGGCCTAGTTGATCAGCATAGCTAAATCCGCCTTCTAATGCTTTGGCAACTGGTAGCACGCCTTTGGCTACACCTTTAATACCTTTGATGGCTTCACCACGAGCACGTAATTTAGAAAGATTTATTGCTACACCACCACCAATTTTACTTAATTGCTTGGCAGTAGAATCAATGAAATTGATAGAGTTCAAGCTATCATCTACCTCTAGTAGGAAACATGATACTAATTCACCGCGACGTGCGCGACCAGCATTCAAGAAAGTTGGAGTTGCAGGTTGATAACGTTGTTCAACCATTGCTAAGATAAATTGTTTCGCTTGCTGCTTATTACCATCCGCTAAATATAGTGCAACGATTGCGACATGTTGATTATAATCCTCTAGATATTGTGATTTATCATTAGTTTTTAGCGCATAATCTTTATAAAACTTACTAGCAGACATATAGCTTGCAAATTCAAAGTTGATAGATTTGGCGAATTCAGTGATTTCAACTAAATCTTCTTCGCTATATTTGTCAAAGACATTAAAATAAAAATTATTATCTACTAGATAGTGTAAACGTTCAATCTCACTGTCAAAATAAATTGTTTTGTCATGGATTTCTTCTAGATAAACCGCTAATGCTTCTTGATCTTTCTCCAAGTTAAAGAAACCATTGTCTTTACGTTTCGTAACTTCATTATTTAGTTCAATATGATTGTACTTTTTCTCGTTCATAATTTTCATTGAAATGCCCCACCTTATTTTTAAATTCAATAACATCTTTATTAGAACCTTGTACTTCAAATTTCATTAATAAAGGTACATGGTATTTTTCGGAAATTGTTCTACCCGCTTTCGCAAAGTTTTGTCCCCAGTTACGGTTACCACTTGCCGCAACAGCGTGTAAATTATGATGATTAACTTCTAAAAACGATTGTACTTCTTTAGGCACTTCACCAAATCCAATTGTTCCCGTAACTAAAATATAAGGTTCTTCAAATGGATCTGTACAATTATCCTTAGTAATTTCCATTACATCTGAAATTTCACTTCGTTTAATAAATCTTCTTACATTACCTGAAAAAGAAAAATAAACTACTTTCATTGGAACGCCTTCTTTCGTCAGTCCATAATATTAATTAAAAAGAAGTTCTCTTAATAGATAAGAAAACTTGCTAGACAATAAATACGACATATTTTAGACATTTAATTGGATGTCAACTAGCTGATGATTAATATACTAAAAGAAGTGACTTTCATTTCTAGCCACTACATGTAGTGTTCAGACTAAAATTTCGAGACTATTTCATCTATATGCTCGTTCGTATTAATAGTATTAAATTGGGAATTCCAACTTAAAATCAGTGTGAAATTGCCTTTAAAATGAATAATTTGTATAACACAAACTTTTTATACAACCACAACATGTTGTGGTTCATTTTAAAATTCAATACTATATTCTGTGTTTCATTATACAGAATTGCTCTCTTAATTAAAAGTAACTATTTCGTGACAAAAGTTCGGGAAAACGTCTGAATGTGCATCAGACCAAACTTAAATTGACGCAAATATTTATTTTTGAATATTTGATGTGTTTTAGTTGCATTTTTAGCAGCTAAATAAACTATTGAATTGTCGGCATTCTTGAAGTCCAATCATTTAAATTATCAATATATTTTGCGCAATTATTCAAATGTTAATTATAATTTGCTTCAAAAACACGAATATAACATTTGTAAAAAAATAGTATTTAACGTGTTTTTAATATTAACAGAACGTTTGTTCGTATATAAATAATAATACATCTTGGTATTATTTTCAAGTATTCATGCATTAGCATTTGAATTATGCTACTATATATACGGTAATTTTTTACAAATGAGGCGATTAACCTTGAATCCAAAAGTTAAAGGTATTATTGCAATTTTAATTTCAGCTGTCGGTTTTAGTTTTATGTCAGTCTTTTTTAGACTCGCCGGAGATTTACCTGTATTTCAAAAATCCCTAGCTCGAAATTTTGTTGCAATGTTCATACCATTATTCTTCATATTTAAATATAAACAACCTATGTTTGGGAAATTAAGTAGCCAACCTCTTTTAATTTCTCGATCTACACTAGGCCTTATAGGTGTCTTATTAAATATATATGCTATAGATCATATGGTATTAAGCGATGCGGATACACTGATGAAACTCAACCCTTTTTGGACTATTTTACTCAGTTTAATTTTTCTTAATGAGAAAGTTCGAAAATATCAAATCATTGCTATGATTGTAGCAATCTTAGGTATGTTATTTATCGTTAAACCAGAGTTTTCTTCAACAATGATTACTTCTTTAGCTGGATTATTTTCAGGTATCTTTGCTGCCTCTGCATACACATGTGTTCGTGCATTAAGTATTAGAGAAGCTCCATATACTATAGTTTTTTATTTTTCATTATTTTCAGTTGTCGTTTTAATACCGTTTTCAATCGCAACTTATGAGCCAATGACGACAATACAAATGGTTTATCTTTTAGGGGCAGGTCTTTCTGCTGCAGTTGGCCAAATCGGTATTACACTAGCCTATAGTTTTGCACCTGCAAAAGATATTTCTATCTTTACGTATGCTTCAATCATTTTCACGGCTATATTCGGATTTATTTTATTCGGTGAAACACCTGATTTCTATGCTTTAATCGGTTATGTCATTATTATTGGTGCAAGCTATTATATGTTCGAAAAGGCACGACGACAAACCGCTATAACTAAACAACAATCTAACACTAAGGAGTGATTCAATTGACTCAAGGACGTCAAAAAGAAGAACTACAAGATATTACCTTATTAGGTAATCAAAATAATAAATATGAATTTGACTATACACCAGAAGTTTTGGAAACATTTGATAATAAACACCAAGGACGCGATTACTTCGTAAAATTCAATTGTCCTGAATTTACATCTCTTTGCCCAATTACAGGTCAACCAGATTTCGCAACGATTTATATTTCGTACATTCCAAATATTAAAATGGTAGAATCTAAGTCATTGAAATTGTACTTATTTAGCTTTAGAAATCATGGGGATTTCCATGAGGATTGTATGAATATCATTATGAATGACTTAATTGACTTAATGGACCCACATTATATTGAAGTTTGGGGCAAATTCACTCCACGAGGCGGTATTTCAATAGATCCATACACTAATTATGGACGCCCAAATTCTAAATATGAGAAGATGGCTGAACACCGATTAATGAATCATGATTTATATCCAGAAAAAATAGATAACAGATAAAAGATTAACTTAAACACTAAATTGTCAAACAATTTAGTGGATTTTTTCATTATTTGTGAGATTTTATTTAAATTTACTATTGCCTATTAGTGAATTAAAGCGTATTTTATTATTATCATTTAAAATTCCAAAAGAGTAAGATGATCTAAATAAAGCAACTTATTCTCATTCGATTTTAAATCATCAACTCATTGACTGAAATTTCTAAAAATTTCTATTTTTAAGAAATTAATCAATTTTACTTATCATATTTTTGATTTTAAATTTCAGTCTTTAAAGAAAGAAAGGATTGGGATACATATGGCAACAAACAATTCCCATGAACAAGCTGTTCAAACAATACCTCAGCGAGGGTTCTTCGGACACCCAAGTGGTTTAGGAGTACTATTCTTTGTAGAATTTTGGGAAAGATTTAGTTATTACGGCATGCGTGCCATGCTTATTTTCTACATGTATGATCAAATTAAAAATGGTGGTTTAGGAATTGATCAAACGACTGCCATGTCTATCATGTCAGTTTATGGCGCATTAATTTACATGTCTTCAATTCCTGGTGCATGGGTCGCAGATAGACTATTCGGTACTAGAGGGGCAACCTTGATTGGTGCAGTACTCATTATCATCGGACATATTTGTCTAAGTTTACCATTCGCAATGTTCGGTTTATTTGCATCAATGTTCTTTATCATTATTGGTTCAGGCTTAATGAAACCAAATATTTCAAACATCGTTGGACGATTATATCCTGAGAATGATACTCGTATGGATGCCGGTTTCGTTATATTCTATATGTCAGTTAACCTAGGTGCGCTTATCTCACCTATCATTCTGCAACATTTCCTAGACGTGAAAAACTATCACGGTGGTTTCTTAATTGCAGCGATTGGTATGGCATTAGGTTTAGTATGGTATATGATTTTCAATAAAAAGAATTTAGGTTCTGTTGGTATGAATCCAACCAACCCACTATCTTCTGAAGAAAAGAAAAAATATGGATTAATCGTAGGTATCATTGTAGCAGTCATTGCGATTGTACTATTAGTTACATATTTCACAAACACTTTATCATTCAATCTTATTAGTAATACGGTTCTAGTACTTGGTATAGCTTTACCAATCATTTACTTCACTACTATGATTCGCAGTAAAGATGTAACGGATGTAGAACGTTCTCGTGTTAAAGCATTCATTCCGTTATTTATTTTAGGAATGTTATTCTGGGCAATACAAGAACAAGGATCAAACGTATTAAACATTTATGGTTTAGAACGTTCTGATATGAAAATGAATTTATTCGGTTGGACAACAGATTTCGGTGAAGCATGGTTCCAATCAATTAACCCATTATTTATTCTTTTATTTGCACCAATCGTATCTGCGATTTGGTTGAAAATGGGTAAAAAACAACCAAGCCTCCCAGTAAAATTTGGAATAGGTACGCTATTAGCTGGTGCTTCATACATTTTAATGGGACTTATCGGTATGAGTTATGGTGATACACACTTCTCAGTAAACTGGGTTATCCTATCATACGTTGTATGTGTAGTTGGTGAATTATGTTTATCACCTACTGGTAATAGTGCGGCTGTTAAATTAGCACCGAAAGCATTTAATGCTCAAATGATGAGTGTTTGGTTATTAACAAACGCATCTGCACAAGCACTTAATGGTACATTAGTTAAATTAATCAAGCCTTTAGGGCAAACGAATTATTTCATCTTCTTAGGAAGCGTTGCTATCGTAATTACAGTAATCATCTTAGCTTTCACTCCTAAAATTTCAAAAGCAATGAAAGGTATTCATTAATCGCCTTTGTGTTGTTAAAAGATATAATTTAATCAAGACATGTAGTTACCTTGAGCCCCTTCATAGTATTTTTATAAACTATGAAGGGGTTTTTTATAATTCTTATCTTTATTGAGACATTGACAAGAGCCTGAGCCTGGGACATAATTCAATGTCTCAGGCTACAAATATATATTGGCAGTAGTTGACTGAATTAAAAATGCACTTGTAACTTGCTTTTTTTAATTCTAGTCAACCTTGCCGGGGCGGGGCAACGAAATAAATTTTGAGAAAATATTATTTCTGCCTTGCTCCCTCTATCTTGTCATTTTCTTTGTATATCAACTAAAAAAATGTAATGATAAATACTTAAGCACTTGTTTTACTCAAATTATAATTAAGCAAATAACATTTCGGGTAAATAAATGTTAAATCAGAGTAAATAAATGAAAGTAGGCATACGTATGGGTCAAAAATTTAATCATGGTGTTCTTTTTTACCATGAACATAGTGGTCTCAAAGATATATATGAAGGTTTAGGAGAAGTAACTAAATCACTTACTACTATGTGCAAACACCTATCAATTCAACTAAGTGAAAATGAAGGCGACATTATTAAGTATTGTGAAAGAATTAAAAATCAAGAATATAGTAGTGATGTTGATATCGTTTTTATACTAGGTGGCGATGGTACAGTTAATGAATTAATTAATGGTGTTTTGGCAAATGACCTAAATGTACCTATTGGAATTATTCCTGGAGGTACATTTAATGATTTCACTAAAACATTAAACTTGAACCCTAACTTTAGTAAAGCTAGTGAACAACTTAAAACGTCTCACTTGGAATCATATGATGTTATGAAAGTGAATGGCACTTATGTGCTTAACTTTGTGGGATTAGGACTTATAGTTCAAAACGCGGAAAACGTGCAAGAAGGTCGTAAAGATATCTTCGGTAAATTAAGCTATGTTGGTTCAACTGTTAAAACATTAATGAATCCAGAAGATTTTGATTATACATTAACTGTAGATGATAAAGAACTTAATGGTAATACCTCTATGCTAGTCGTTGCTAACGGTCCTAATATCGGTGGCAGTAGAATACCACTTATGGATTTATCACCTCAAGATGGTAAAGTGAATAGTTTTATTTTTGATAAACAAAGTTTTACTATTCTCAATGATGTGTTCAAAAAACGCGATAGTATGGATTGGAATGAAATTACAAACGGAATTGATCACATAGCCGGCAAACATATTACATTATCGACGGATCCAGTTATGAAAGTAGATATTGACGGTGAAATTAGTCTTGAAACGCCAATTACAATTGAAGTTCTACCAAAAGCACTTCAGATTCTAACTTTTCCAGAGAATGCTGAACAATAAGAATTTATTATACTAATATAAAAGCGATTAAGGTTAATGATTGGATTATCATACCTTAATCGCTTATTTTAACTACTCCCCTAGAAAGAATGCTTCTACATCTTTCCAACCGTTAACACGTTTAAAACGTTCTTCACTTATATTGTGAGACGCAGTAAAAATGATTGGTTCACCTTCAAATATTTGTAATTGACGAGGATTATCATCTATTAAATAATCTGTTTTCACTACATTTTTACGACCACAGAAGACAAATTGCTGCGGATCTAAAAATGGAAAGAATTCAAGTAACCACTCATATTTATCATGAAATGAAGTTGGAACATCCATAGCTGCAGTAGCAATGTAAACATCATATTGCTCAGTCAATTTCTTAACGACTTCTTGTGCATGAGGCATAACAGTTAAATTTCTAAAGAAGCCTGGCGCTCTTAAAATATCACGAACTAAACCATCATGTTCTGGTATTACATTTTTAAGCTTTTGTCCATTTAAAGACTCAACTGTAATTCCTAATTCCGTTTTTACGTTAACCGCTTCAATAATTGCACCTAACGTGTCTGCTAATACTTCATCCATATCTATTGCTATAGATTTTCTAGACATACTATCTCTCCCTTAATCATCACCTATATACTTTTAAAGTATAGCAAAAATTTAAAAGGGAGTGCTACAAGACATTTAGAATCTATTGTAGCCCCCCTTGCATAATCAACTTATGATGTACTTCTAAAACTCAACTAATCATTGTAAGTTAAAGAGCTTACGTATTTGACCAACTTAATAATCAAAATGTTTTAATACTTCAATCATTCTGTCATTTTGTTCTGGGAACCCGATTGTAATACGAACGCCCGTTGGAAACGGACGTGTGATACAACCCACTTTTAGTAACGCTTCATATAATTCTTGTGCTTTTTCAGTTGCTACAAATACAAAGTTCGTCTGACTAGGTAAGAAATGTTCACTTTGTGGTATCTCAAAGAATTTTTCACGTTCTTTAGCATTTTTAGCTGTAATATCTTTCAAATAAACTTGATCTTCTAATGCTGCAATCGCTGCGTATTCTGAAATACGAGTGACATTGAATGGTGGTCGAATGATATTCCACTTTTCAATAGCTTCATTTGTAGCTACGACATACCCTACACGCAACCCAGCTAATCCATATGCCTTAGAAAATGTTCTTAACAAGAATGCATTATCAAAGCGTTCTTGCAATTTCAATGTATCTGGGTAATCTTCTGCTGTCACAAATTCAAAGTAAGCTTCATCAATCAATACAGGCACATGACTAGGTACGCGTTCTAAAAAGTGTTCCAATTCATCATGATTAAAATAGGTTCCAGTCGGATTATTCGGATTACATAGCCACACTAAAGCAGTCTCTTCATCGACCTCTTTAATAATATTCTCTAAATCAAACCCACCATTTAGTAAAGGTACTTGAACAACTTCAGCTGACTCTACAATCGCATTATGATAATATTGTCCAAATGTGCCTTCACTTGTAACTATTTTATCTCCTGGCGTTAACACTGCTCTTGAAATCATCAAGATAACTTCGTCTAACCCCGCACCAAATAGAATTCGAGAAGAATCCACGTTCAAATGTTCACTAATTGCCTTACGTAATGAAGGTGAGCCAGTCTCAGGATAATAAAATAACTCATCCAAATGTGCTTGAACTGCTTGCTTTGCTTTTGGAGAAGGACCATATAAATTTTCATTTGAAGCAAGTTTATATAATTCGCCTTCTATACCGTGCTTTTCTTTAAGTGCTTGTGGTGATAATCCTGGTTGATACGCTGCTAATTGATTTAATTGTTGTTTCATTGCCAACCACTCCTTTTTCAAAAAATTAAAAATGTTTATTCAATTATAAACCTGTTCCTCTAACATTGTTAAATTACAAGTCATTGACTAGTAAAAATTTATATTAACTTAATGTACACCATTCATCGCTCTCTTAACTATTGGAGAAATAGCTACTAAGATAACACCAATAAGCAGTGTAAACAATCCTGAGTATAAGAAGAACTCTTTCTCACTAATAATCTTAAATAATACAACGATTTGGCTATTGAGGCTTTGTGCAGTGGCGTTACTGAGCATCCACAATGCCATCATTTGTGCAGAGAACTTTGCAGGTGCTAGTTTAGATGTTACAGATAACCCTACTGGTGAGATACATAATTCACCTAATGTAATTAAGAAGAAACTTAACACTAACCATATAGGGTGAATCAAAAGCGCATCACTATTTAAAGGTATAATCATGACTAGATATGATAAACCTGCAAAGATGGCACCCAATGCAAATTTATATACTGTACTTGGATTATGTCTGCCTAATTTAGTCCATAAACTAGCAAAGACAGGTGCTAACATAATAATAAATACTGGATTGACAGACTGGAACCAAGCTGCTGGTATGTGGAAATCTAACGCACCATTAGTCAATTTAGCTAAGCTAAGTTCTGTCTTCTGGTCTGCAAAGTTAGCCAAAACGGTCGAACCTTGTTCTTGAATCATCCAAAATGCAACAGACGTAATAAACAACGGTATGTAACTATAAATTCTAGAACGCTCTTCTTTGTGCGTCTTATTACTTGATAACATATAAACAAAAATACAAATTGGTAATACGATACCTACAATCGTTACAATGACACTGAAACTAGATAAACTCAATTTTCCAATAAATTGCAAGATAAGTAGGATAATTGCGAATATTATTACGACAATGCCGGTAATAATTGATAATCTTTTGATTTCTTCTTTTCTAAGTGGGTTAGGAACGCTTAAACCAGCCAATCCTAGATTCTTTTTATTTGTAATAAAATAAGTGACTAATCCGATGAACATCCCTATTGCTGCTACCGCAAAACCAAAGTGGAACCCTAATCTTGTTTGTAAGTAACCTGTTGCAAATGGTGATAGAAAACTCCCTAAATTGATACCCATATAGAAAATAGTAAAAGCAGCATCTAAACGTCTATCATTATGGTCATATAATTCACCAACTGTAGTTGAAATATTAGGTTTCAATAAACCTGTACCAATAATAAGAAGTAATAGTGCTATCATTACTACTGTTAAACTACCTGGTATCGTTAACATGATGTGACCAAACATAATTAATATGCCACCATAAAATAATGCATGTCTTGTACCAATGATTCTGTCTGCTATCCAACCCCCGATGGTTCCAGACATATAGATGAGTGCACCATATAATGATACGATTTGTAACGCTGTTCCCTGTGGTAAGCCGAAGCCACCTTTACTAACTGAATAGTACAGATAATAAGCTAGAATCGCTTTCATACCATAGTAACTGAATCGCTCCCAAAATTCAGTAAAGAATAGTGTACTTAAACCTTTGGGATGTCCAAAGAATCCCTTTTGAGGTACACTCTCAACAATTTCTTGTCTCGAATAATTTCTAGTATTCATATTCTCCCCCCTAAAAAACCATACACGCTTTTTGTGTATTTATAGAATAGTGTAATTAAAAATAATTCAGATTACAATTGTATTTACAAATTTTGCGCTTTAAAAAAAGAACAAAACAACGAACTCATAATTAATTCGTTGTCTTGTTCCAACATTTTCACGTGTCTATTTATTTTACTAAACCTTCTTTTTCAAGATAATGTTTCGCAACATTATACGGATCTTCATTTTTCACGGTCACTTTGTAATTCATTTCTTGCATCTCTTCATCTGAAATTTTACCCTCTAATTTGTTGAGCGGTTTTTTAATTTCTGGATGTTGTTTTAAGAATTTTTCTTTAAACATTGGTGCACCTTGATATGGTGGGAATACGTGTTTATCATCTTTTAAGACTACCATATCATATTGTTTTAATTCTGCATCTGTTGAATAAGCGTCAATTAAATTAATATCACCTTTTTCCACTGCAGTATAGCGTAATTTAGGCTCCATTTTTTTAACATTAGATAAGTTGAGACCATAAGCTTTCGACACAGCTTTATAACCATCAGGTCGATCATTAAATTCCATAGTGAACCCTGGTTTAATTTTATCTTCAACCTTTTGTAAATCACCGATTGTTTTAATATTATTTTCTTTAGCAAAGTCTTTCTTCACCGCTAAAGCATACGTATTATTATATTTCATTGGTTTTAACATCGTCATGTCATATTTTTTCTCTAGACTTTGTTTAGCTTGTTGATATACTGCATCTTCTTTTTTAGATTTTAAATCTTCTTTAGTTAATTCACCTAAAACTGTCCCTGTAAATTCTAAATATCCATCGATGTCGTCTGATTTTAATGCATTAAATAGGAATGATGTTTTACCCATACCATCTTTAACATCAACTGTATCATCCGTTTCATCCTCAATTAAAATTTTGTACATATTCGTAATAATTGAAGGTTCTGAACCTAATTTACCTGCAAGCGTAATTGTGTCACCTTTTTTACCGAAAAGTGGTACAACAATGACTAATAGTATAATAAGAATCATTGCACCTACAGTGATTAGTAGTTTCTTATAAGATAATTTCTCCATATAACGTAGTATTAAATCAAACATAATTGCGAGTAGTGCAGCAGGAATCGCTCCGATAAGGATTAGAGACGTATTGTTACGGTCAATACCTAGTAAAATTAAATCCCCTAGTCCACCACCACCAATTAATGCGGCTAAAGTTGCTGTACCGATAATTAGAACCATAGCAGTACGAATACCGGCCATCATCACTGGCATCGCTATTGGCAATTCTACTTTAGTCAAACGACGCATCGGCTTCATACCAATACCTTTAGCTGCTTCAATAAGAGACGGATCAACTTCTTTAATGCCTGTATATGTATTTCTCAAAATTGGCAACAGTGCATACACAACTAATGCAATAATTGCTGGCACGCGACCAATACCAAATATTGGAATCATTAACCCTAATAATGCCAATGACGGAATGGTTTGTAATATAGCAGCTATATTCATAACGACTTCAGATAACCGCTTCGTCTTTGTTAAAGCAATCCCTAATGGCACGGCGATTAAAATTGCGATTAGCAGTGCAATAAATGAAATTTGGATATGTTCCAAGATGGTCGTAAGTACTTCGCCTTTACGATCATTGAGTGTGCTAAACAGTTCGCTCATGCTTTAACCTCCTTATCATGGTCTATCTCAGATAAATACTTAAAGATATCTTCACGTTTTAAGAGTGATTGCGTAGAGGTTGATACATCATTAACAATAACTGCTTCATGTTGGGCTAATGTAGAATAAACTGAACGTAATTGCACATCACTATTGATTACAGGATAATCATGTTGTGTTTCTTTTTCTGTGAGTGGCGAAGTAATATTAAGATCTTTCAACTGTAAGCTTTCTTTATCTTGTTCTAAATGGCTGCCCATAAACTCTTCTACAAATTTATTTTTAGGTTGATTACGGAATGCTTGTGGTGTATCTATTTGTTCAACATGTCCATTGTTTAGTAAACATATTCGATCACCTAGCTTCATTGCTTCTTGAATATCATGCGTTACAAATACAATTGTCTTTTTGATTTTAGTTTGTAATTCTATTAAATCATCTTGTAGTTTTTCGCGACTGATTGGATCCAGTGCACTAAAAGGTTCATCCATCAATATAACTGGTGGATCTACAGCTAATGCTCTTACTACACCAACCCTCTGTCTTTGACCACCTGATAATTCATCTGGTTTACGATCTCGATATTTTTCAGGTTCTAAACCAACCATTTCAAGTAATTCGTCAACACGTTGATCTATATCTTTATCTTTCCATTTTTTCATCTGCGGAACCTGTGCAATATTCTCTTTAATGGTCATATGTGGGAAAAGTGCGATTTGTTGCAACACATATCCAATATCCCATCTCATTTCATAAACAGGATAATCACTTATTGGTTTATCTTTAAAATAAATATAACCTTCACTTAACGGAATAAGTCTATTAATCATTTTCAAAGTGGTTGTTTTACCACACCCTGATGGACCTATGATTACAAAAAACTCACCCTCATTTATTTTGAAACTTACATCATCAACTGCCACATTATTCCCATAACGTTTTGTTACGTTTTTAAATTCAATCATTTAGTCACCTTCATTTGCTCTACTTATTCAAATAGTTTGCATTCTTATTCCCTATTTAAACATGTTTAATTATGAATTCATATTAAATTAATCGAAATATAGAAATTACATTTAAAATTAATAATGTGACAATAAAATAAAGGTAAGGTTCGCTACAGAAATAGTAACAACCTTACCTTTCACTTTATATACTCGCTTTATATGAATGTATAATTTCTAAGAATTTCGGACAATAATGTTTCAATTTATAGCTACCAACACCATCTATTGATATCATTTCTTGTTTGGATTCTGGCTTGCGTTTAGCAAACTCTTCTAATGTGTAATCCGAAAAAATACTAACCGGTGCAATATCCAATTTCTCACTTAATTTTCGTCGAACTTCAACTAATTCACTGTATAATGCTCGATCTACACCTTCAACTGTATTGATATAGACTTTTTCTTTGGATTTTTGTTTAAATGGTGTCGTAAATACTTTCTCTTTATTGTTAAGTAACTTTTTAACACTTTCATCACATATTAAGATTTCATCATTTTCGTTTAAAAACCCTTTGAAGCGCAATTCATCAATTAAATGACTTAATTCTGAAGTGGTATAATCTTTCATCAAACCATGTGTCGTCAACTTATCATAATTATTATATTTAATATAATCACTTGTTTCTCCACGCAAGACTTGAATGATTACGCTATAGCTTTCTTTTTGACGCATGCGTGCGATACAACTAATGATCATTTTAGCTTCTTGCGTCATATCATATGTTTTATTTTGTTGAATGCAGCTACTACATTGCCCGCACTCTTCTAATTTTTCGTTAGGTTCAAAATAATGTACTACAGTCGCTTCAAGGCATTTTTTCGTTTTCGTGTATTGAATCATTTTAGTGAGTTTCTCACCCATTTTATCTTTATAATCTTCATCAGCCTGTGAAACAGTAATAAAATATTCATGCAATCCTTTATCACGTTCACTAAATAAAAGAATGCATTCACTTTCTAATCCATCACGACCTGCACGTCCTGCCTCTTGATAATATGATTCTAAATCACCTGGCATATTATAGTGTATAACGTATCTAACATTTGATTTATCTATCCCCATACCAAAAGCATTTGTCGCTATAACAACCTTCACTTTATCATATACAAATTCGTTTTGAGCAGTCTCACGTTCTTTATTTGTTAAACCAGCATGATAAATTGCCGAAGAAACATTGATAACATCTAATGCTTCTTGTAACTCCTCAACTTGTTTACGTGTAGAGCAATAGATAATTCCTGCTTGTTCTTTATGTTTCTGCACATAATCTACAACAAATTTCTGACGTTGATAGGTAGGATTCACTTTAAAAATAAGATTCCGACGTTTCGTACTTGTTTTTACTTCATCTCGTCTATCGATGTTTAACTTTCCCATAATATCTTGCTGTACTTCTGCAGTAGCTGTTGCTGTTAGTGCAACGATTGTAAAGTTTTGAGGTAATGTGAATACTTTCTTAATTACACTTTGATAGCTAGGTCTAAAGTCATGCCCCCACTTAGAAATACAATGTGCCTCATCAAACGCGATAAGATGAATATCAATTCGACTTAATAAACTTAAAAAATATTGATTATCGAAACGTTCTGGCGCAACATATAAAAACTGAATATGACCTTTCATTAAATCATCTTCGATTTCTTTTTGTTGCTTCTTAGTTAAACTACTATTTAAGAATGCTGCTTTAATCCCCATTGCTTTAAGTTGATCAACTTGGTCTTTCATTAAAGATATTAGTGGACTAATTACAATTGTAGTTCCACCTAACATTAATCCAGGCACTTGGTAGCAAATTGATTTACCACCACCTGTAGGTAATACACCTAAAACATTATGATGATCCATTATTTTAGTTATGATTTCTTTTTGACCAGGTCTGAAATTGTCATACCCAAAATAATGCGATAATGTTGCTTCCATACTTTACATTCCCCTTATTGCTCTTTTAGTTCTTCTAATTCACTCCATCTCGTGATGTCTGCTTCATATGTTAGCTCTAAATGTTCTTTCTCTTCATTTAATTCTTTGATT
This sequence comes from Staphylococcus sp. NWU MKU2, assembly GCF_033283605.1. Lineage (NCBI taxonomy): Bacteria > Bacillati > Bacillota > Bacilli > Caryophanales > Staphylococcaceae > Staphylococcus > Staphylococcus sp. NWU MKU2. The sequence goes on from NZ_JAVSMH010000001.1 coordinate 434,259, forward strand.
TTGGCATAATCAGCACTGGCCTCAATCATCTCTTCATCTATTTCTTCTAAGCGTGTTTCAGTTTGTTCAATGCGTTCCATCAAAGTTTCATATTCTCGTTTTTCCTTATAAGACAACCCTGATTTTTTTCGCACCGTTGTTTTTTGTTTTGGTTGTTGTGCTTGTTTCTCTAGGGCGGCTAATTTATCCTGCTCTTTCTTATAAGACTCATAATCTTCAAAGGACCCTACAATACGTTCCATCTTTCCGTCATGAATATACCAGTACTCTTGAGCGACTTTATTTAAAAAATAGCGATCGTGACTAACAGTTATAACTGAACCACCAAAACCACTAATATAGTCTTCTAAAATAGTTAATGTTTCTGTATCTAAGTCATTTGTTGGTTCATCTAGCAACAGTACATTAGGTTGATGCACGAGTAATCTTAATAAATATAAGCGTTTTTGCTCTCCGCCTGATAATTTGTATATCTTCTTACCATGTGTTGAGCTTGGGAACAAGAAACGTTCTAGTAATTGAGTTACAGAAATTGAAGTTCCATCCTTCTCTTTAGCCACTTCACTCTCTTCTCGTAGGTAATCAATCATACGTATATCTCTATCTAACGTTTCTTCTGTTTGTTTAAAGTATGCTACTTTTACAGTTTGGCCAATTTTAAGTGTGCCTGTATAATTGTTGTCTTCTCCGCTTAAAATATTTAATAACGTGGTCTTTCCAGCTCCATTTGGCCCAACAATACCAATACGTTGCCCACTTTGAATAATTTCAGTAATATCTTCAAATAATGTTCTGCCGTTAATTTGTTTTGAAAGTTGTTCTAACTCATACACTTGTTTGCCTAATCTTGAATACGCTAGATTCAGTTGCCCTTTATCTTGAACGTGTTGAGCTTGTACTTCCGATTCTAAATCATTAAAACGATTGATACGCGCTTGTTGCTTTGTCGTTCTTGCCTTAGCGCCAGCTCTCATCCAAGCTAATTCTTGTTTATATAAAGCCTTTTGCTTTTCTTGTTGTTTTTGTTCAATAATTTCATTTTCTGCTCGCATTGCTATGTAATCTTCATAATTACCTGGATAAGATTTTAATTTACCTCTATCTAATTCAATGATTCTACTCGCAATTTCATTTAAAAAGTAACGATCATGGGTTACAAACAATACGGTATGAGGATACTGCTTCACATAATTGATTAGCCATGTTATAGATTCAAAGTCTAGGTGGTTTGTAGGTTCGTCTAATAATAATAGATCAGGTTGTTCAATAAGCGTTTTAGCAAGCACTACGCGTTTTTGCTGACCACCTGACAGTTCGTTCACCTTTTTGGTCGTGTCATTAATACCTAGTTTAGATAATATGGTTTTAATTTCTGCATTATAATCCCATGCACTATTTTGGTCCATAGCCTCTTGTGCTTCCATCATCTTTTGAAAATGCGCGTCATCTTGTTGTTGTGTATAAGCATTAACTGCTTCTTCGTAAGCTTTTATAATTTGAAGAGTCGTTGTGTCTGAGCTAAGTACAGCTTGAAAAACAGTCATATCTCCATCTAGATCCTGCTTTTGAGAAGAATACCGTATACGATATTGATTAGGATGCGTAATATCAGCTGTATAATCATCATCTATATTTCCGATAACTTTAAGTAGAGTACTTTTACCAGTACCATTTATTCCAACCAATCCTATTCTCTCATGTTCAGAAATAGATAGGTTTAAATCATCGAAAATGATTTTATCCGCATATGATTTATTTAAGTGCTCTATTTTATACGCTTCCATGCATCTACTTCCTTTTCAAAATCGAAATATCGAATTTTTTAAATATTTTTGATAAGCTTAAATCAGTTCTATATATTATACACCTTTTTAGGCTTAAATGATACAAGGAGACAAGAGTTATGATTGACTTTTTCGAAAATTTACCGCCTTATTTACAGGCGCTTGTAGCAGGTATTATTACTTGGCTACTCACAGCATTAGGTGCTGCTTCTGTATTTATATTTAAATCCGTAAATGAACGAATTCTAATATCTATGCAAGGATTTGCTGCGGGCATTATGATAGCTGCCAGCTTTTGGTCTTTATTACAACCCTCTATTGAATATGGTAAAGATGGTAGTTTACCTGCTTGGTTACCTGCTGCAATTGGCTTTTTATTTGGTGGTATCTTCATACGTGTCCTCGATTCAGTTATTCCTCATTTACATCAAAGAATTGGCGATAAGAGTCAGTACCGCGAAGGTGTTAAGACTTCTTTAAGTAAGAATACACTATTAGTACTAGCTATTACGTTACATAATATTCCAGAAGGACTATCGATTGGTGTTGCTTTTGGTGGTATAGCAACTGGAAATAGTCAAGCTACATTTCTAGGTGCTTTAGGGTTAGCAATTGGTATAGGAATACAAAACATTCCGGAAGGTGCAGCATTATCTATGCCTATTATAGCGGCAGGCGCATCTCGTTGGAAAGCGTTTAATTACGGGCAAGCTTCTGCGATTGTAGAACCTATCTTTGCTACTATTGGCGCTGCATTGATTTTAGTTATTACACCTGTTTTACCTTATGCATTAGCTTTTGCAGCTGGCGCTATGATATTTGTTGTTGTTGAAGAACTAATACCTGACTCGCAATCTGGTAACAACACGGATCTAGCAACACTAAGTCTAATGTTAGGCTTTACAATTATGATGATTTTAGATGTAGCGCTTGGATAAAACTTGCAATTATCACAGATATTTAAATTAACTATTAATCAGCAATTATTTAAATGACAACATCATTTAAGACATGTATCTATAGCATCAACTATATATTGCAACTCAACATGTTACACATAATCAAAATCATAATAAAAAAGACAATTTCTATTTATTTCAATAGAAATTGTCTTTTTTCATTAGTCTAGAAATTTTATATTATAGACTTTACTTGATTATTTTTGATTCCCTTTAGGACCAGTTTTGTATTCATATTTAGACGGGTCAATTTTTTTGAAATCAGGATTTTTATAGAATCTGAACAAGTCACCATTTAAGACATTGTCACTCATTTCTAAATCTTTCTCAACCTGTTTCTTATTCTTATCTAAATCTTTAGGTTCCGTTTCTAATAGTTCATTAGTTTTATTAGAATAAGCTTTACCGTTTACATATTTGTAATCTTTCGTAATGAAATCACCATTACGGAATGGAATTACATCATTATGATCTTTAGATAACATGTCAGTACCAAACATTAAGAAGTTTTTAGAGTCAATTCCTACTAAATGTAATATAGTAGGCATAACATCCATTTGACCAGCATATGTCTTATCTACTGTACCTTCTTTACCAGGAATTTTTAGCCAGAAACCTGTACGGTTTAAGTCCATAAATTTCGCTGGCGTAATCTTTTCACCTAATAATTTTTCCATCGCATTATTATGGTTCTCTGAAATACCATAGTGGTCACCATAAATCATAATAACTGAATCGTCGTATAAACCTTTCTTCTTAAGATCTGTTACGTACTCTTCAAGTGCTTGGTCTAAATAATGCGCTGTTTGAATGTAACCATCAACAGTTGAATCACCTGTATTAGGTTTATCAATATCTGCATCTTCCTCACTCAATGTGAATGGATAGTGGTTTGTTAATGTAATTAAGTGTGAATAGAATGGTCCTTTCATTTTAGATTGATATTCTGCTGACTCTTTAAAGAACGGTTTATCTTTTAAACCTAAGTTAACGATATTATCGTCAGACATATCATAATATGTTGCATCGTAGAACTTATCAATACCAAAATGTTTATAAACTTGGTCACGGTTCCAGAATGTTTTGTAGTCACCGTGCATAACATCAGAAGTATAACCTTGCTTTTGATCTAAAATGGCAGGTAATGATTGGTAAGTATTATCACCTTTTAATGAATATGCAGAACCTTGTGGTAAACCATAAAGGCTGTTATCCATTGTGAACTCAGCGTCTGATGTTTTACCTTGACCAGTTTGATGGAAGAAGTTTGGATAGTATCTAAAATCTTCATTACCTGTAGATAATTTATTTAAGAACGGTGTTACTTCTTTACCATTAACCTTTTTATTGATTAAAAATGTTTGGAAACTTTCTAGATGTATTTTAATAATATTTTTCTTCTTAGCAACACCAAAATACTCTGAATTTGGCGTTGTATTTTTTTGTTTCGTGTAATTCAATACTTTAGTTAGGTCATCTTCAGAAGCCAATGCTTTTTGTTGGTTATTCTGGATCGTTTTAACGCCATCATAAACTGTAAAGTTATAGGGACCTAAATACTTCACTAAATATTTATGGTCAAACGTACGTGTTAATAACTCAGGACGATCTGTTTCAGCAAAAGCTAAGTTCAAGAAGAATAATGCTACTGAAGCAGCCATTACAACCGGTACAAACTTTTTACTGAAGACACGCTTATCTAACCAACTTCCTCTGAAAATAAGGATGAATAGATAAATAATAGTATCTATAAAGTAAACAAAGTCATACCATTTAAATGATGCCCCAACAGCACCACCCATAGACTCAACATTCCCCGCTTGATTAAGTGTACTAAATGTTAAAAAGTCCGAGAAGAATCTAAAATAAACTACATTTGCATATAGCAAGAATGATAGTAAAAATCCTCCAATAAAGATGAACCAATGTGCTTTTTTTCCTTTAAAGAATAAGAACACACTTAAAATAAGCGCGATTAAACTATATGGATTCATCAATAGTATTAAGTTTTGAACTAGTCCTTTAACACCCAAAGAAAAATCAACATAATATGAAAAATACGTCTTCAATGTCACTGTAAAAACAGTCAGTAAGAAAAACGCAAAAAGACTTATTTTCTTTTTGTGTAAACTCATGTATGTTTCCTCCGTTTATAGTTATTCAACTTTGAAGAAATGTTAAAGACTTAACCGAAGACTTAAACACTTACTCAAATATGACCGTTATGCAATTACTTACTAATTTTTAAATTTCGCTATTTTAATTTATTAAGAATATGTCATACACATACATTAAATACAAACGATAATTCACTCTTACATTTTTATCCCAATGACGAACTATACGTTAGTAATGCCTTATGTATACAATGTTGGATGCTATTCTATTTAATTATTAATAAAGTATTAACAAATTATGAGCTTTGTAATATTATTGTAATATTGCCCGTAGTTTAATATATAAATATATAGTATTTTTACTCATTTATCAAGAAAAAACATCTTTATATATCGACATCTCAATAGTTTGTCACAAATATATACAAGTATAATGATGACGCACTGATTTATTTATTATAGCTTCTTATATGATATTTTTAATCAGACTATAGACCTACTCAATCTATTAAAAATCCGTATAAATAAATCGTCCATTCAATTAATTATTAACAGTTATTTCATCATTTCTAATTGCATTCTGAATTCAATGCCGTGAAACAGTTGATTCATCCAATTGCTAAAGTTCACAACATTTTTTTCAGCAGTTTCAATATCAATAAATTGGAATTTCAAACGTGAACCTTGTGGTTTCTGTGCAAGTTTAGTCAAATGATAACTCGCAATCGTTCCAATTTGAGGGTAACTTCCTATTGTATAATGATCGTTTAATAAGATAATCGGTGTACCATCTCGTTTAACTTGAATCGTTCCTCTTTTAACAGATTGATGTGCAGGCATATCATCGTAATATGCTTTTATCTTCTCACCATCTAATAACATACCAACACGATTCGATTTATTAGTTACTTTATATTCGCCTTTAATAAAATGGGATTGCGTTTCCTTATCAAAGTCTTCAGTACCTTTATTAGCGATAACATGAAACACGTCAGAGATATAGTTGAACGACAATGCATAACCATCAATACCCCAATCAGTAGTACGCTTTTCTTTTAGATTTTCAAACAACTTATGATGACGTTCAGTATATTCTCTTTTCATTTCAACTTCATCGCCATTTTCAAGTTTACGCCCGTGATAGCCACCAATGTGAACATTTAAATCTGTAGAATTCGAACCCAGCCAATTGTCTAATTTAAATCCTCCACCTATAGCAAGATATACACGTGACGTTTTATTTGTTTCTTTAAAAGATAACACATCATCTTTACCTAAAAGGTATAGTTTATAAGGTTTTACTCGCATGTTTTGTGTATAAGCTTCAAAATTTTGACCTGTTAATGCAATTAAAGTAGGTTCAGTGAATCGAATTTTAGCCATAATATGTGTCATTTCAAGTGTTGCTTCATTCTTGTCATTAGCGACAAGACGATTTGCAATTTCATGACCTAGTGTGTCTAAAGCTCCACACGGAATAACACCTGCATATTCATATCCATGACGCCCGAAATCTTGAAAGCTACTAAACAATCCGGCTTTTTCTATTATGATTGACATGGTTTAAATTCTCCTAATTCAATATCTTTGCGTTTTTCTGGTTTGAAAGTGACATTATCTCCTAATTTTAGCAGTGTAAAATCTTCTTTTTCAGGAGTAAACAACGTCATAGGCGTGTACCCTATCACTAACCAATCATTATATGTATCAGTTGTTACAATCCCGCATTTTTTTCCTTCAATAATAACTGAACCTGCAGTAACAAGTTTCTTCTTATTACTTGTATGATTAACATACAATGCTTCATTCATTCCAGTTAAATATGGAAAGCCAGGAGCATAGCCCATCATAGAGACAAAGTAAGCCTTATCAGAATGTAATTGAATAAATTCATCTTTTGTTAATTTGTAATACTCTAGCAAGTCCTGTAAATCGGGGCCAAATTCATCACCATAAATAATAGGAATTTCATAGGTCGTGCTCTCATCTTTGTTCATTTCTAATTGTTTTATTTCTTCTTGTATAGATGTTACTAATGCCTTCATATATTGAAAAGGTGAAGTAATATTATGATGTTTAATCATATCTCGAGCATCATAGCAAATCATCATATCTGATTCAGTAGGAACAATTTCAGTTATAAATGGTAAATCTTTCTTTAATAAATGATTACGCACTGCGATTAACTCAGTTGTTACATTTTTAGATACATCTTTTTCAACCGCAATTACAATTGCTTGATCTCCCTGACTATAAATCTTCATAACTCCACCTCAAAATAATTATATTTAATGATGATAAAATATATTTAGAAAATCAACCGCATAAGGAATGATTGATTTAATTAAAAAATAAATGAATACACATTGAATTAAAACGGTAACGGTTGCCACAATACGTGCATTAATGAGTGCATTATTATTTAAATATCGATCTGCTAAATATTTACTTATCACATTTAAAATCACAATAATTACAACCCATAATATTGCCATATTTCACTCCGTTAGTTCGTTTTTATCAATAAATACGCATATACTTCCAATATTATTTTATAGATAAATAGACACATCGGCAACCTCTCGTAAACTATTTAGTAAAAAGATACGTACCTGCTGATTATTTAATTTCTCGCTGAGTTCTGTTTTAGTATAATTTTTGATTGAAAGTTTTCCTTCATCTATAAGAGATTGACGCATGCATCCCAATAAAAAGTCGTTGTCATAACTCGGCGTATAGTATGTACCTTCTTCCTCTATCATGATATTACCAATATCAAATTCCAGAATTTTACCTTTTTCATCATATAATAATATTAAATCTGTTTCATGATTGTGTGCTAAATGCTGGCGTTCTGTGGTTTTGTTAATGATATATCGTTCGTTATAATGCGTTTGAACTTGCTGAAATTTAGCCGTAAACAGCGACTTTTGAGATAAAGGTTTAATTACATAATTCATATCGCCAGTTTTATCTATTTCTATTTTAAGTCGGAACGTGCCCTGTTGATGATTTTTTATAATCTCTTTTACAAGATGTAACCAGTTTTCCTTTGAAAAGGCATAACCCAAACGTCCACATGATTGTTGTATTCGATTAATATGATATTGAAGTCTTGGAATTTCACCATTTTCCAGACGCATCGTTTCAAACAAGTTCATTTATAACATCTCCAATATCTTTGTTTTATCTCGAAACTCTTGTACTTCTTTTTCAGGTATAGAATCAATTGTAATACCTGCACCCACACCGTAATGAACTTTCTCATTTCGATACTCAAGCGTTCGAATTGGAATATTAAATATCATTTTATTATCCGGAGATAATAATCCAATTGTTCCACAATAAATATATCTAGGATTAGGCTCAAGCGCTTTAATGTATGACATCGTATTAAGTTTCGGTGCGCCCGTAATGGAACCACATGGAAACAGCGCTTTTAAAATATCGGTCAAACTCGTTTCGGCTTCTAATCGACCCGAGACCATACTCGTCATTTGATAAACAGTCTTATAACTTTCTATAAAGAATGGCTTATTAACGTGTATAGTTCCTGGCTTAGAAATTCTAGAAATATCATTACGCAATAAATCAACAATCATTACATTTTCAGCACGATCTTTAAGAGAGTTCTTCAATATGTCATAATTCATCAAATCTTCATCTTTATTAATACTACGTGGCATTGTCCCTTTCATCGGTTTACTTACAACTACATTTTCTTGGTTATTGAATGCTCCTTTTTGAAAGAATAATTCAGGAGAAATTGAGGCAACTTTAATCTCTTCTACATCTAATAATGCAGTATAATCACCATTATTTGTCTGAGTTAAATAATAATATAAATCAGAGATAGGGTAATGGATATCACTAACTAAACGTGTTGTATAGTTCACTTGATACGTTTCTCCATCAGTGATTGCGTCTTGAACTTGTTTGATCTTATCTTGCATTTCTGCATCACTTTCCAAAAAGCGAAACTGATGTTTAGGTTTGTAGCTTTGCGAAAGATTGTTAGACGGATGTTTAGCCATATTAGGATTGAAACTATATGCAAGAGCTATGACTTGATTATTATTCAATTCGTGCGTAGCCATTTCTTGATTAAAAAATTTTGCCGCTTCATATGTAAGATATAGCGCTACGTAACGCCCGTTTGATTGTTCATCTTGAGCAAAGCGAACTACTGCACCGATGTCATTCAAAGTGTAAGCCACCTTTTTAGAGGCATACGTGTCAAAATTTAATGCTACTGTTTCAAAATGGTCAGGTGTCGTATAGTATCTATAATTAAACGCGATGTTCATAGTCTATCCCCACTTTTCTAAAAATAGTCGTATCTGTTCATGCCCATATTCACTTAAAATAGATTCAGGATGATACTGAACGCCATAAATAGGATATTTATTATGTTCAAAAGCCATTATAATCCCTTCTTCGTTATAAGCTGTCATATCTAAAATGGTAGGAATATGATTTTTATCTGCAATGAGTGAATGATATCTCATTACTTCAAACGCTTGAGGTAGTCCTTTAAATAGTCCAGTTCCTCTATGAGTTAACGTTGTGGTATGACCGTGAACCGGCTTTAATCCATGAATAATCGTACCTCCATAATATTCATAAATAAATTGGAAACCTAAACAGACACCTAATATAGGAATTTCACCCTCAAATTGATTCATAATTTCAGTTAAAATTGGATAGTCACTAGGTTTACCTGGACCTGGCGAGATGACAATTGCCTCTACGTTAGATGACCTTAATAGATCAACGGAAACGTCATCTACCTCGTATACAACTATCTCTTTATCAGTTTCTGTCTTAAAATATTCTATTAAATTATATGTAAATGAATCTTTATTATCTATAACTATAATCATTTATGTCGCTCCAACTCTATGTTAAATAACTTCATCTATAACTTTATTATAATTAATAATTTTTTGAAAATGTAAGGGTTTACTATTTATATTGCTTTAAAATATAGCTTGATTTTAAGAAGTGAATATATTACGCTAACTAGCGTACTAAAAACTCAAAAGAGGTTCCTAGCTGAAACCCTCTATAAAAAACTAGACAATAATCGAAATATTTAGTTTGAAAGTAACATTACTTTTGTATAACTAGTTGAAATGTTTCTAAGTCTATCTTTTTTATAGAGATAGACTTTTTTTATGTTCTCATGGCTAGGTTAGAGACGGCATAAAGTATGATCTAATCTTTTCAAAAAAGGAGAATATTCATGACAAATCAAAATTTAAACAAGGACAAAGCCATTGTAGTATTTAGCGGGGGGCAAGATAGCACAACGTGTTTATTTTACGCTAAAAAACATTTTAAAGATGTTGAATTGGTAACATTTAATTACGGTCAACGACATGATGCAGAAATTGAAGTTGCTACACGCATCGCAAAAGAGCAAAATTTAAAACATCATATTTTAGATATGTCACTATTATCACAATTAACTCCAAACGCCTTAACACAACATGATATGGACATTGAAACTGGTGAAGACGGTATTCCAAACACGTTTGTACCAGCACGTAATTTATTATTCTTATCATTTGCTGGTGCATTAGCTTATCAACGCAATGCTAAACATATTATTACCGGGGTTTGTGAAACGGACTTTTCAGGTTATCCAGACTGTCGTGATAGCTTTATTAAATCAATGAATGTAACGCTTAGTTTATCTATGGATAAAGACTTTGTTATTCATACTCCTTTAATGTGGTTAGACAAAGCACAGACATGGGAACTTAGTGACGAATTAGGTGTTCTAGATTATATTCGACACAATACACTTACATGCTATAACGGTGTTATTGGTGATGGTTGTGGAGAATGTCCAGCATGTCAATTAAGACAACGTGGTCTACAATATTATTTAGAAGCAAAAGGAGCGAATTAAAATGATTCAACAACTCTATCCGTCAGTTGCCCACCCCTATAGTTTTGAACTTAATAAAGATTTTAATTTTTCAGCCGCGCATTACATTCCAAGTGAAGATGCCGGTAAATGTATGAGAACACACGGGCATACTTACTTTGTTAATTTAACAATTGCAGGGGATAAACTCGATCATAATGGTTTCTTAATCAATTTTAGTGATTTAAAAAAACTAATCCACGACCAATTCGATCACTACTTATTAAATGATTTACCTCAATTTAAAGATAAGAGTCCTTCAACTGAAGTTGTAGCTCAAACAATATATAAAATGGTCCAAACTCATCTACAAAACTGTGATAATCAACCTCAATGTGTCCAAGTTTATCTACGTGAAACGCCGACTAGTTATGTCGTATATCGCCCAAAGGAGTATAAATAATGGCTGCTAAAATTCCAGTACTCGAAATTTTTGGACCTACGATTCAAGGTGAAGGACGTGTTATAGGTCGCAAAACGATGTTTGTTAGAACTGCAGGTTGTGATTATCGTTGTAGTTGGTGTGACTCTGCTTTCACTTGGGATGGAAGCGCTAAAGAAGACATTCAGTTAATGACAGCTGAAGAAATATATAATCAACTGAAAAAAATCGGCGGTGACCATTTTGATCACGTTACGATATCTGGAGGTAACCCAGCACTAATTAAAGGTATACAAGATTTAGTGGATTTATTTGAAGAAAAACAGATATACTCTGCTTTAGAGACTCAAGGAAGTAAATTCCAACCATGGATGAGACAAATTAACGATTTAACTATAAGTCCTAAACCACCAAGCTCTAACATGAAACCTAACATTGACATATTAGATAGTGTAATCGAACAATGCATTGAATCAACACTTAATTTAAAGGTTGTTATTTTTGATGATGATGATTACGAATTCGCTAAAATGATACATCATCGCTATCCAAACATTCCTTTTTACTTACAAGTCGGTAATCCCTACCTAGATGATGAAGTTGACAACCATACAGAAAAACTTTTAAGTCGATATGAAGCATTAGTTGATAGAGTGATGGTTAGTAATGATATGAACCAAGTTTATGTTTTACCACAGTTGCATACGTTACTGTGGAGTAACAAAAAGGGTGTTTAATAATTACTTTATAAATGAAAAATATTTTTTAAGTGTTTTGAAATGATTAAGTTTGTTTTAATTGGTATAATGTTCTAATGAACTATGTTAGATAGGAGTACAGCATGATTATATATGTATTAATTAATATCGCCGTAGTGCTTGGTGTACTCGGCTTTGACTTATATAAGCACCAATTCAAACAGCTTAAATTTAGCTCCGTATTAATAGCAATAACGATTAACGCTTTAATTAATGCTATCGTCATCGACAAATTTAATTTTATAACATTATGCTCAATCGCTTTTTTTATATGTTGGTTGGGACTTCAATATTACTTGAATTATCAACACTATACACTTGTTATTTACGAGTATAAATCGATTGCCTTGATATTTTCTATCATAATAAGTTGCTCATTATTTATTACCTATGGATCAAGTGATCAATCAATTTACATGTCTGTTCCATACTTAGCGCCAACAATATTCTTAATAGGTGCTAGTGCGATATTTTTAGGTACTTTCTCTAGAGGAGAACTTGGAATTTTTAAATTTATAAAAAAGCTTAAATTTCCAATTACTATAGGCTATATGCTTATTATAATTTCGATTGTATTATTAACTTTTTTGACGCCATTCTGGTATATCTTCTTAATCATTTATATTCTTTTAGGTATCTATCTAGCATGGCAACTTAAAAATACTAATTTAAAACATCATATAGAAAATAATTAAACGCTTGAAGTTTCATCATTTAAAACTTCAAGCGTTTATTTTGATTTTTATAAATGTACTTTTTCTTTCTCTTGCTCTACTACTTTGAGATCGTGCGTTGGTTCTTTTAAATTTGATGCTTGCACAATATATTTAGGTCGTTGCTTAACTTCATAGTAAATTCGTCCAATATATTCACCTACTACACCAATAGAAATCAATTGAATTCCGCCAATAAGTAATACCGCAGCTATCGTTGTAAAATAACCAGGATTATTAATGCCATTGACCATTATACCTATCAGCAGATACAAGATATAAACGATACTTAAACTGAATATCGTCATTCCAAGATAAATCATCGCACGTAAAGGTTTATTATTAAATGAAATTAGCCCATCAATACCATAATTTAATAATTTAGTGAATGTCCATTTAGAATGACCCGCTTCTCGTTCTACATTTTGATATGTAAAGATTTTAGTATTATAACCAATCCATTCAAATAAACCTTTTGAAAAGCGATTATATTCTTTAAGAGAAGCCATTGCTTTAACTGCGCGTTGACTCAATAATCTAAAGTCACCGACACCATCTATGAATTCAATGTCTTCGACAAAGCTATTTATCAATTTATAATATAACTTAGTCATTGACTTACGGGCTATGTTCTCTCCTGTTCGATCTCGCTTAGCAATAACTTGGTCATACCCCTCTTGGAATCCTTCTATCATTTGTGGAATGAATTCTGGTGGATGTTGTAAATCTCCATCTACCATCACCACAGCATCACATTTCACACTATGTTGAAAACCAGCTATCATTGCTGATTCTTTACCAAAATTTCGGCTGAAAGAAATATATTTAACATGTTGATCTAAGCTTGCTAAATGTTGAACATGGTCGATTGTGTTATCTTTACTACCATCGTCGACAAATAAAAGGTCATAATCATACCCTTTATCCAAGCTATCTTTCATCAAAATTTCAGTCAATTTGTCGTAAGTTTTTGTTACGACTTCACCTTCGTTAAAACAAGGCACAATGACTCTGATTTTCATTAAATTACATCCTTTTCATCATTCTTAGTACTATTTTATCAATAAAATAAATAACTATTCTACTAAAAACTATGCAATTAACAAACAATTAATAAAAATTAAATAAAAAATATACAATCATTCTATAATTTTCAATGTCTGATTCCATTTAATAGAAACCAATTTATTTCAAATCACCTATACTCACTTCATCAGGATCTTTACCTTGACGCGCATTGCGATTTAAACTATCTATTTCAGCTATTTCTGTTAGTTCAAGGTTGAAATCAAATATATCATGATTTTCTCTTATACGTGATGGTGTTTTAGATTTTGGAATGACAACACGATTATGTGCCACGTGCCAACGTAATACGATTTGCGCTGGTGTTTTATCATACGCTTTTGCTAGTTTTGTTATAGTAGGATCGTCTAACAATCCTCTGTTTCTCATTAATGGCATCCATGCAGTAACTACTATATCATGCTTATCACAGAAATCTTGGACTTCTTGTTGATTAAAGTAAGGGTGTACTTCAATTTGATTAACTTGAGGTACAATATTAGTTTCACGCATTAATTTTTCTAAGTGATGCACTTTGAAGTTACATACTCCAATTGCTTTTATTTTACCTTCTTCATATAATTTTTCTAATGCCTTATATGTTTCAATATAAAGTTCATTTTTTTCGCAAGGCCAGTGAATTAAATATAAATCGATATATTCTAAACCTAAATTATTTAATGAGCGATTAAAATACTCAAGTGTACTATCATAACCTTGATGGTCGTTCCATAGTTTAGTTGTAATAAACAAGTCTTCTCGAGGCACTCCACTATTTTTTAGTGCTTTACCGAGTGCTTCTTCATTATTATAAAAATATGCTGTATCAAATGCACGATAACCATCATCTAATGCAGCTTGAATCGCTGTTTCCATTTCTTCATCTGTAACCTTATAGACACCTAAGCCAAGTCTCGGCATCGGATAACCATTGTTTAAAATTTGTGTGTCATTTACCATAATATCTTCTCCTAACGTTCTTGATAATTTTCAATCTATTAATAATTAGGATAACTCTAATAGAGTGTATTGAACAATTAAAAGGACTGGGACAGAATTCTTTTGAATTCGTTGTCCCAGCCCTCAAAGTTAAAAAGAACTGAGAAACGCTTCATTTAGAGCGCCTTCTCAGCTCAGTCAGTTTATGCAAATTTGCGATATAGCTTTGTATAGTATTAATTCATCCAATACTCTTTAAATTATTCACGACTTTCATCGCTATTATCTTTTTTATCTTCACTTTCATCTTCGTCTTCACCGAATGTTGGTCTATTATCGATGAACTCATATTTAAGTACAACCCAAACTAGTTGATGATTATCCATTTCAGACACAATCCAACGATCATATTGTGTATCGATATGATCTTCAACTTGTAAGTTAGTGTTGTGGGCTTGGAGCCAACCACCTATTGTATCAATGTCTTCTGAATCTTTAAATTCAATGTTGAATTTTTCATTGAGGTCATCAAGAAGGACACGTCCATTAATCTGATACGTATCTTCACCAAGTTTAACGATGTCATTTACTTCATCATCATCAAACTCATCACGTATTTCACCGACAATTTCTTCAAGAATATCTTCCATTGTTAAAATACCAGCTGTGCCACCGTACTCATCAATAATTAAACTGATATGTACGTGTTCACGTTGCATTCTAACTAACGCATCACTAATGCGAGTTGTCTCTGAAATCATTGGTAATTCATGGATATAATTATTGATTTTGATAGGTTTCCCAGAAGCATACTCTGTTAAGAATTCTTTAACGTTGATGAAACCTTTAATATGGTCTTTGTCTCCATCCTCAGTAATTGGGTAACGTGTAAACTGATGTTCTTTAATCGTCTCTAATAATTCGTCAACATTGAATGGTTCATTTAAAGTCACCATCTGAGTACGTGGTACCATGATATCTTTTGCATGTCTCTCATCAAATGAAAAGATATTTTGCATATAGTTTAATTCTGTTTGGTTGATTTCTCCACCATTATAACTGTTGTTAATAATGATCTTAATTTCCTCTTCTGACATAGCATCAGTTTGAGCGTCTGGATCAACACCCAACATTCTAATTATCACACGTGCTGAACCATTCATTAACCAAATCAAAGGTTTCATTATATTACCGAAATAGTACAATGGTCTAGCGTAAGTTAGGGCTAATTTTTCTGTATGTTGAATTGCTATAGATTTCGGTGCTAATTCACCTAATACTACGTGTAAATAAGTCACTACGATGAATGAAATTACAAATGAGATTGTTGTAGTTAATGCATCAGGTAACTGTAATAAGTTAAATAGTGGATGCAACAATTTTTCAAATGTTGGTTCCCCTAACCAACCTAATCCTAATGAAGTAACTGTAATACCTAATTGACAGGCTGATAAATAATAGTCAAGATTTGCAATCATCTTTTTGACAATTTTAGCGCTACGATTACCTTCTTCAGCTAACTGTTCAATACGCGTTGAGCGTACTTTAACTAATGCAAATTCTGAACCTACGAATACTGTTGTTAATGCTATTAATAGAAAAAATATTACTAAATTTATTATGGTCACTGTATCCAATTAATTCCCTATTCCTAGGGATTCACCTCCAAATAAATGTGTCCCATATGGGTAACACGAATTTAATTCGTAATGTGCTTTGACGATATAAACACATGTTAAGACCTTCCCATTGCGACACCCCCGAAAAAATGTATTACTTTTATTTTATCATATATTAATTACAAATAGTTGATTGTAACGCTTTTGATTAAAAAGTTACAACTTATCATTTAAAACTAATATTGCGTAATAGTCAAGAGAGGACTAAACTAAAGCGTTTGGGAGTCACAAAGCATATATTCTTTATCACTAAAACGCTTTACTTCCTATGACATACTCTCATATGTCTACCCATTTTTACATATTTTAATAACTCTATACCAATTTGAAATGATAATGTTTTATTATCACTGTAATTTATGACTAAGACAAAAATGGAGCAAGACATAATTCATAATGAATTCATTATCTTGTCCCAATCTTGATAATATAGACTCCTCGTCTAGTTATGAAGAATAAATTAAAGTATTAAAAAATCTCTCGCCCAATTATTAGGGCAAGAGATTTTTATTTCTATTCATCCATAGCTTTTGAAGCTTCAATTTCGTTTTTAGTTACTTTTGGTTTCAATAAACCATACATAATCGCTGAAACAAGTGTACCTACAATTAAAGCAATTAATGTTTGTAAGATATGACTAAAGTCAGTCGCTGCAATAACAATGATACCACCGTGTGGTGCATTGATTCTTGAACCTAATGCTAATGCAATTGCACCACCGACACCTGAACCTACCATCATTGATGGAATCACACGAAGTGGGTCAGCTGCAGCAAATGGAATTGCACCCTCAGTGATGAATGATAAGCCCATCACATAGTTTGGCACGATAGAACCACGTTGTTCTTTAGTAAATTTACGTTTAAAGAATATCATTGCTGTCGCAATTGCTAATGGTGGAATCATACCACCGACCATTGCTGCAGTTATTGGTGCCGCGTTACCTTCTGTTAAGGCTGCAGTAGCGAATACATAAGCTGCTTTGTTAAATGGTCCACCCATATCGATAGCCATCATTGCACCGATAACTAAACCAAGTAATACAATATTTGAACCTGATAAGCTATTTAATCCATTTAATAATAAGTTATTTAACCATGCTGCTGGCGGGTTAAATGCATAAATCATTAATAAACCAGTGATAGTTACACTTAATAATGGATAAATTAACGTTGGTTTTAAACCTTCAACTGCTTGTGGTAAGCCACGTGTAATATATTTAATACCTTGTGTTAAGTAACCTGCTAAGAAACCTGCAATAATACCACCGATAAATCCAGAACCACCAGAAATTGCTAACATACCGCCAACTAAACCAGCTGCGAAACCTGGTTTATCTGCAATACTACGAGCGATGAAACCTGATAAGATTGGAATGATTAAGGCAAAAGCACTCTTATTACCTATATTCCATAATTGTTCTGCAAAAGCGTTGTGCTCAGAGCTTTTAGGGTCAAATGAGTTAGCACCGAATAAGAATACGATAGCCATCAAGATACCACCAGCGATTACTAAAGGTAGCATATTTGATACACCGTTCATTAAGTGTTTATAGAACGCTTTACCAAAGCTTTGTTTCTCATTACTTTCACTATCTGTAGATTTAGAGTTACCACCACGTGCTACAAATGGTTTACGACTTGTATCAAGTGCTGTATTAATAAGTTCTTCTGGTCGTTTGATACCATCAGCAACTGGTACTTCAACTACGTTTTTACCGTCGAAACGATCTGTTTCAACATGAACATCTGCAGCTACGATAACACCTGTCGCACGTTCGATGTCTTGTTGAGTTAAATGGTTTTTAATACCGCCTGAACCATTTGTTTCTACTTTCATTTTAACGCCCATTTTGTCAGCTTGTTTTTTCAATGCATCGCGAGCCATATAAGTATGTGCGATACCTGTAGGACATGCTGTAACAGCTAATACATAAGGTTCATTAGCGTCTGTTGTGCTTGTAGAACCACTTGTTGCACCAGCGGCAGCTGCTTCTTGTTCTTGTGCTTCTTTTTCTTCTTCTTTAGTTGCTTCATCATCTGCATTATCAATAATTTGAAGTACTTCTTCAGGAGAGTTTGCATGTAATAAGCTTTCTCTCACTTTATCATCCATTAAGATACCAGATAATTTAGCTAGCGCATCTAAGTGTGTTTGTGCGCCACCTTCTGGAGCAGCAATCATGAAGAATAAATGTGCAGGCTGACCATCTAAACTTTGGTAATCAACACCTTCTTTAGATTTACCGAAGGCAATGGCTGGAGATTTTACTGCTGCTACTTTTGCGTGTGGAATTGCAATTCCTTCTCCAATACCTGTTGTACTTTGTGATTCACGATTATGAATCGCTTCTTTAAATTGTGCTATGTCACTTAATTTACCCGCTTTGTCTAATTGATTCACTAATTCATCAATCACACCATTTTTGTCAGAAGCTGATAAATCCATAGCAATTGTATCTTTTGTTAGTAATTCTGTGATTCTCATTAATTTCACTCCCCATCAAGTACTGTAATAGTAACCTGTGATTTAATTTTTTCTATATCTTCTATTGTTGCTAAATCTTCAGTAAATGCCGTTGCTGTCCCAGAAGCAACAGCTTGTTGAAATGCATCTTCAAGTGATAATACAGATTCAAGACCTGCCACCATACCAGCAACAGTGCTATCTCCTGAACCAACCGTATTAACGACTTGTCCTTTAGGATTTTGGGCTTTTATACTACGCGTTTTATCTATATAAATTGCACCATCTCCACCTAGAGATATAATGACTGATTGTGCACCTTCTTTTAAGATTTCACGACCATACTTAACAACATCTTGGTCGCTCTCAACAGTCATATCAAACATTTCTTCTAATTCATCTTTATTAGGTTTAATAAATAATGGTTGATATTTTAGCACTGTGTTAACTAAATCTTTTTCAGCATCAACCACCAATTTTGCACCTGTGCTTTGAGTTATTTCTGCAATTTGAGCATACGCATCACTTGGAATACTCTTAGGTACACTACCAGCAACAATAACTGTATCTTCCTTTGTTGTCTGTTTAATTTGATTTAATAATGCTAGGAATTGGTCATCAGTAATAGACGGTCCTGGTGCATTAATTTCAGTTTCGTCACCAGATTTCAGTTTTACATTAATACGTGTATCTTCATCAACTTCAATAAAGTCCGTTTTAATTTGACTTTCTTCTAATGTTTGAGCTATAAATTCTCCAGGAAAACCTCCAGCAAACCCTAATGCTGTAGATGGTACACCTAGTGTTTTTAAAACACGAGATACATTGATACCTTTCCCACCTGCAAATTTATAAGTAGATGTCGCTCTATTTAACCCTTTTATTTCAAATCCATTAGTAAACATAATGTAGTCAATAGATGGATTGAATGTTACTGTATAAATCATGGTTACCCTCCTATAAACACGTACTTTTCTTTATATTGTTCAAAATGTGAAAGTGCTATTGTTTGCTTTGAAACCACCATTTCAACATGGTTTTGACTAATTGGTACATGTGCAAAATAAACTTCATCTATTTTTGAATGATCAAGTAAAACATATGATTGATTTGCTTGTTCCATGGCCTTCTCTTTTATTAGTGCCTCTTTTTCATCTGGCGTCGTAAGACCATATTTTAAATCTAAACCATTCATTCCTAAAAAAGCCTTATCAAAACAATAACGACTCAATGTATCAAGTGCACTAGCACCTACTGTGGCAAATGTTGTTTCTTTAACCTGTCCACCTATCATCAAAGTTTTGATGCCTTGGTTAAGTAACTTTTCAACATGCGTTAATCCATTTGTAACCACTACAATATTTTGTGCTTTAATGAATGGAATCATTTCAATCGTTGATGAACCAGCATCCATAAAAATGCAGTCATTATCTTCGATGAGTTTTGCAGCAAATTGACCAATCACTCTTTTTTCTTTTAAATTTTGCGACAATTTATCCGACAGAATTGGTTCATTATTTCTATTACTATTTAATGTTGCTCCTCCATGAACTCTTTGAAGTCGACCTTGTTGTTGCAATTTCGATAAATCTCTTCTAACAGTTGAAGCGCTGCAACCTGTTTGCTCTATTAATTCTTGGAGTGTGAGAAAATCTTTTTTCCTTAATTCCTGAAGTATTAAGTCATGTCTTTTTTCAGAAATCATTTAACCACCCCGCTTCAACTCACATTATAATGTGTACGCTTACATTTTTCAATCACAAATTGTCAAAAACAATCAAAAACATTCATTTCGGTTTAAAAATTAACAGATATTACACAATTTGTCATCCCATTTGTAATATCTGTCACTATATTGCTATTTTTGAGTAATGTCTTCTACTTGTGCATTTGTCATTGAAACAAGATCCTCAAGTTGTAACACAATTTGAATTCCTCGTTGTCCACCGCTCACGATAATTTTTTCACGTAAAGAAGCAGATTGATCAATCGTAGTTGGAAATAAATGTTTCATGCCTACTGGAGAACAACCACCTCGTATATAACCTGTTACTTGTTTCAAATTATCTAATGGCATTAGCTGTAATTTCTTTTCATTAACGACACTGGCCGCTGCTTTCATATCTAATGACTCACTGACTGGAACTACAAATACGAAATGATCATGTTCAGCATTTTCTAATACAAGTGTTTTAAAAACATCATGGACATTTTCACCGACTAATTCTGCAACGCGTTCACCATCCATATGCCCATCTTCCACCTCAAATGTTTTGACTTCATAATCTATTTTAGCTCTGTCTAACATACGCATCGCATTTGTTTTCTTATGTTTCATACACGTTCACCTCAATTTCATCTTTATCTATAATCTTACTACGCTTTCTATGAAAAATAAAAAGAGCGCTCTTCTCTATTATAAGAAATGGCGCGCTCATTGTGCGTTATTAGATAAGGCTTCTATTTTACCAGTTTTATTTACTGCAATATTACTACTTTGTGATTGATGGTTTGGATTCAATTGATACGTAATATCTTGATTCGTTTCACCACTACGTTCTAAATTGACCACTTTACCATATTGATGATTCGTATAATTTTGAGCAATTATTCTATATTCTTCAGAAGAATATTCATGCTTATTACTATTTGCGTTGTCATGGGAAGTGGAATCTATTTTATTATAGTGTGTTTCCATTTTGCGTTCATCAGCATTTTTTTCTGATGCTTTAGCTGTGTGACTTGTAGTAATATCTAACATTTTCTCAGTTGCAGAGACACTACTCATCTTTGAAAATGTAGAAATAGTCTGATGCACTTTAGCTAAGGCATTTTGGTTTGTAGCTATAAATAATAAGAAAGCTAGACATAACGATAAAATTACAGCCACCATACCTAAAAGTATGTTTTTTAAATTCATCTCCTTACCCACATTTCTCTCTAAATTTTTATTTATCTTAACATATATAGAGAGTAAAAATAATTATGTAGACTGCAATTTAAAATAACTGTAATCTTTGTAATACTTCTATTAATAATCGACGCTATATTGTTACAATTTAACAACATAAATGTAAAAACAAGCAATGACATCGTCAATTTTTCAATTAAAAACGAATGATATCATTGCCTATTTCATTTAATATTCATATTGTCTCTTACTTATCCATTCTATGATCTTTACTTCGTTGTGTGTTTTCGACGTCTCGTTGCTTGCAGTGCTTTTTCAACAAAAATAATCACGATACCGAACAACATAACTATGATTGCCATATATAAAGGAAATTCCACGTTAACATCAAATAAAGCGCCTGCTACTAATGGACCTACAAAGTTCCCCATACTAGTAAATGTGGAGTTTAATCCACCCGCAAAACCTTGACGATTACCTGCAATGTTAGAGTAGTAGTTCGTAAGTGCTGGACGAATCAAATCGAATCCAATGAACACGATAAAACTAATAAACATGATCGTCCAATAGCTATGTGACAAGATTAATAAACCAAGTACAATCGCTGAATAGAGTAATGACCAGATAATAAAGGTTAATTCAGTCATGTATTTCATAAATTTGTCGAAGAAGAAGACTTGGAATACCGCTCCTGCTACGCCACCACCAACAATTGCGATTGAAATATCACGTGGTGTATAATTGGCTTTCTCAGCTGTATAAAGCGAGAATAATGTTTCAAATGCTGATAGACCAAATGCCAGTACTAATGTCAAAATAATTGGCGTAATAAAGACTTTCCAGTTAATTTTTGTAAATACTTCCGGTTCAATTGAATGGAATCCTTCAGTTGTTTCTTTGCGTGGGTTATGAATTAATAATAAAGACATGATAAATGCTAATACACCTAAAGTTCCCGCAAAGTAAAATGGAGCTCGATGAGAGAATTCCGCTAAAAATCCGCCAATCCCTGGACCTAAAATAAAGCCTGAATTGATAATAGCTGACATGTACCCAAAGTTCTTGGCTTTATCTTTAGCTGGTGAAATATCTGCAATCATACCAGTTACACCAGGCATTACCATCCCTGCACTAAAACCACCTAATATTCGCGAAGCGATTAATACAGGAAAATGATGACCGATAGCGAATAGAAACTCCGATATGGCAAATAGAACTAGACCAATGCAGATAATTAATTTTTTTCCAAGTTTATCAGCCATCGTACCACCGAATGGTGAAATAATCATTTGAGATAAGGCAAACACTGCTACCAATATGCCTAAGTCGCTACCTTTTAGACCTAAATCTTTCAAGTAAACGGGGAGTACAGGTATTACCAATCCGATACCTACAAAGATTAAGAAAATATTGAAGTACAATGTAAATAATTGTTTTTTCATGATGACACCTCATTTCATTTTTATTTGGTAAATTTCATCATTTCATTGAAGATCAATTTTAATCACGCTTCTGATTAAATATAAATGAGCTACATCTAATAACATAGTTGAAAATTACATAATATTAGGACATTGTATACTATTTAACTTCTATATTACAATAGTAAGATTTAAATTCTAAGCAATAAAACTTACTGGCTAGTATAATGTAGGTAACTTATCAAATTGAGGTGACGATGATGAAATATAATAAAGATGTTCAAACGTTTCTTTTAGTGCTAGACAAAGGCGAAGATATTGTAGAAGTCCTAACACAATTTGCTGTGGAACAAGAAATGAAATTCGGTTCAGTTAGTGGTATAGGCGCATGTGACAATGTAACGTTGAATTTTTATAATTTAGACACTCAAAAATATGAAGCACGTGAAGTTAATGAAGCTTTAGAACTAACAAGTTTACTTGGCAATATTTCACATATTGATGATAAACCATTTGCGCATTTACATGGAACATTCGGAACACGTGATTTCCAAACATTGAGTGGTCATTTAACGAAAGCTGTTGTATCAGCTACGGCTGAAATAGTAATTCAAATGACTAACTTAGATGTTAATCGTACACATGATGAAGAAACTAAATTGAACTTATTAAGACCTTAATGCAATGTATAAATTAAATTAGCCCATAGATGACATATTTAGATATGCATCTATGGGTTATTATATGTATTCCTCATTTATTACATTAAAATAGCGTTTTATATCTTTAAATTTCTTTTGACTAGATAAACATAATGCTTAAATATTTGATTACCATTTAGGTAACCTTTATTATTAATCATTGACTAACTAAAATAAACTCTTATTTTTTTAAAGAAAGTAGTGTATAACATGACTTCGCGTTATATTGCCAGAATATATTTCATAATACTTTTCACATTCTCACTATTTGAAACACGTGTATTTAATTTTATGAGTTTAAACCTCTTTTTAGCTTATATACCATTTGAGTTATGTTTACTATTAAGATTATTTAAGCCAAGAAAAAAATATGAATGGCCACTATTTATAATATTTGGTTTAATTTTTGTATTGCTAGTGCCTAATACTTTTTATATGCTAACGGATTTAATTCATTTAAATCAATTTACATTTGATTTTTATGTTCAATTAAATATTATGGAATGGCTATATTTTACTTACCTATTATTAGGTGTCTTTTTAGCAATGTATTGTATGATTCTTATATTTATAAATTTGATGCATTTTACTTCAAAATTATGGCTAAATCGTACTCTAATTGTAGTACTTATGTTCTTAAATGGTTTAGGTATTTATATGGGACGTTTTTTAAGATTCCATACTGTTCATTTGATTACTGAACCTTTCACTATTATTCGTCAGGTGATTGCATCTTTAAATACACAATCCATAACATTTATTTTACTTATGGCATTACTACAAACCGTAATCGTTATATTCGTGAAAGGAGTGAGAGTGGCAAAATGATTTGGCACATTATGATTCTTCTAATTATTATTATTGCTTTACAACTCATTATTGGACATTTCTTTCATAAAAATGGTTTTAGTATGACACATAGTATTATCCTTATGTTATTACCACTTGGCATTGGTTTGTATCTCGTTCAAATTTTTTATTATGAACGCCGTTATCCTAAATGGGAAGTGCCATTAAATGTCAAACTACGATTAAAATATATGTATTTGGTTACTTTCTTAGAATACGTAGCCGTTTATATATGCTTATTTGCCTTAAAATAACACTTAAAACCTTGGTGAAGATAAGTGTTCACACACTTACGTAAGTAGTTCGAATATAGATAATGAAACGTAGTTGAGTGCGAGGCCCCAGCAAAGAGATTTTCAACAAGAAAATCTACATGCTAAGCAAGCTGGGGTGCGGGGCCCCAGCAAAGAGATTTTCAACAAGAAAATCTACAAGCAATGCAAGCTGGGGTACGGGGCCCCAGCAAAGAGATTTTTAACAAGAAATTCTACATGCTAAGCAAGCTGGGGTACGGGGCCCCAGCAAAGAGATTTTTAACAAGAAATTCTACACGCTAAGCAAGCTGGGGTGCGGGGCCCCAGCAAAGAAATTTTCAACAAGAAAATCTACAAGCAAAGCAGGCTGGGGTAAAATAATTTTTGTAAAATATTATTTCTGCCCCACCCCCTTCTAACAAAAGTAATTTGGAGTGAGACAGCATTTAATTTGATTGCTATCTCACTCCAATTATTTTTTATATTTGTTTAAATACTGACATAACATGGTCTCTTGCTTCTTTATGATCGACTAGTGGTTTTGGATAATCCTGACCTAGTTTAATACCTTCTTGTTCTAACTCCGCTTCATGTTTAAAAGGTTCATGTAATAATTTAGGAGTAACATCATTTAACTGTGGTATAAACGTTTTAATGTACAAAGCATCTTTATCAAATCGTTCACTCTGACGACTTGGATTAAACATTCTAAAGTAAGGAACAGCATCTGTTCCTGTAGATGCAGACCATTGCCAACCATGTACATTAGATGCGGAATCAAAATCGATTAATTTTCTTCTAAAATAATCCTCACCCCATGTCCAATCAATGAACAAATCTTTCGTTAAAAACTGTGAAACAACCATTCTCATACGATTATGCATAAATCCAGTTTGATTTAGTTCAGTCATTGCTGCGTCAACTATTGGAAAACCAGTACGCCCTTCACACCAACTTTTAAATTCATCCTTATTATACTCCCATTTAATGTCACGATATTTTTCATTAAATGCCTCATGAGCTGTGTTTGGATATTGTGTCATTAACACATAATAGAACTCTCTGAACATCAATTCTCGTATAAACTGTTCAATATTATGTTCGTCCTCTTCATAACGCTCTAACAATTGAGTAACAATTTGTTTAATGTCTATTATGCCATAAGCTAAAATGATACTTAACTGACTCGTTAAGACTTCAGGCAAATATTCACGATTGGTTTCATAATTTTGTATGTCTTGATCTATGTAATCATTCCATTTTTTAATTGCTTTTGTTTCTGAAAGGCCAAACTTCGAATAATCTTGGATTAACTTTTGCTGAGATTTCACGAATAAATCGGACAAGTCCTTTAATTTATAGGCATAAGAGTCATGCTTTCTTAGTTTAGAACGATGTGCCTTATAAAAGCTGGTAAACACTTTGTATGGTTCCCCTTGTTTGTTCATCGTAGCGCTTGGTTTGAAATAGTGATTGGCACGCACTGTGGTAACTGTAATATTGTGCTTGTTGAAAGCCTTCTTTAAATGACGAATATCATAACTTTCTTGGTGATAACTCATAATATCGCCAGCAACAATAACTTCACTGATAGATTTATCCTCACAAAAATCTCCTAAATCACTATAGTCTAACAAGTAGGGTTCAATATCATACTGTCTTAAGTCATTTAGAAATGATTGCATTACACCATAATAATAATTTGCTTTCATGTCTGTGCCATCTTCTTCAAATATTTCCTGTGGAATAATGAGATAGCATTTCTCAATATCCTCTTTATTCTGATGAATATATTCAAATAATGGATTATTATTAATTCGGAAAACGCGATTTAGTATTACACCTATAGTCATCATTTCACTCCTGTTATTAAAGGTTCATTAACTTTACCCTTTTTCCAATAATTAAAATCAGAAACTTTATGTTTCGACTTAATGGAATACCAAAGCCTTTAAACCAATCCTAACCATTTCCAATATGTCAAACTAAATATAATTACTAAGATATAGGCAATAATAGTTAGTGGTACTCCTGTCTTTAGGAAGTCTTTAACTGTGAATGTACCCGTACCATAAGCAAGCATATTTTGTGGTGCGCTAACGGGTAATAAGAAACCAAAGCTAATTACAAATTGTTGAATTAGCACAAATCCAATCGATTGATCACCTAAATGTAATGTAGCTGTAAGTGATATAAATACTGGTATAAGCGCCGAAGATAAACTTGTTGCACTCGCAAACCCAAGATGAATCAAGATATTAAATAGTGTTATAAGAGCAATAGTAGCTATGAGTGGCATATGTTGTAACCCCATAAGCCCGAAGGTTTGGTCACTCAGCCACTGTGCAGCGCCTGTTTTTAATAGTACATTCCCTAGTGAAATCCCTACTCCAAATACTATAATTGTTCCCCAAGGTATTGTTTTTTCTACAACTTTCCATGTAATAACACCAACTTTAGGTGTTAACATAATTGCCAAAGCAATTAAAGTAATTGACGCAGAGTCTATAGGATGTAGAATCTTTTCAGTAGACCAGAAGAAAAGTAATAATACAGATATAATTATCAGACGCCATTCTCTAAAAGAGACTGGTCCTAATTTATCTAATTCTTCTTTGATCAATTCTTTACCGCCTTCAATTTCTTTATGTTCAGGTGGCATCACTTTCATCATGATAAAGAATAATGCGATTGACATAAGGATAGACCATAGTGCAGCATATAAGAACCATTCTCCCCATGACACATCGTGTCCTAAGTTCTGATTAATAAAATTAGTAGCTACAATATTTTGAGCAGCCGCTGTTTTTATACCAATGTTCCAAATCGAAACGGCCTGGACTGCTGTAATAATTAAAAGTGATGCAAGTTTACTTTCTTTTGATACTTTGAATGCGGCAATCATACCTAATAAGATTGGTACAACTGCACCCGCTCTTGCAGTTGCTGAAGGAACGAAGAAAGCCAGTAAAATTGAAACTAAGATTGCACCGATAACAATATTACGTGTTTTATTACCTACAATTGATAGCACTAGTAAAGCCAAACGTTTATGTAATTGCGTCTCTTGCATAGCTGCTGCCAAAAATAATGCCGCAGCTACTAATGCAACTGCAGATGTAGAGAATCCACTAAAGGCATGCGTTAATGCATTTCCCGTGCCTAACCAATCTGCGCCAGATAATATTTTATCTCCCTCTTTTGGATTACCTAGTTTCTCTGACAGTTGTTGGACTGGACTAAATCCACAAATTAAAATGATTAAACCTAAAATCATTGTTGCTGATACTGGATACGTCACAGCTTCGGTTACCCACATAATAACGGCAAACGCTAAGATGGCAAGTGCTCCTTTTGCCATTATTGGTAACTCTGCCGGTGTTGGTAATAACAAGATAATTAATAAAATGGCAAAGCTTATAATAATCCAAATTGGCTTATAACCACTTTTACTCTTTTTTTCCTTTTTATTTTTTAATAGGTTATTATTCTCCTGTGTAGCCTGCACTTTTTCCATAGATACCACTCCCTTAATTCGTCAATTTCAGTATATCAAGAAAGCGCTTCATCAATGATTTAATGTGAGAAAATACACAAAATATTCACTTTTCATATTATTTTAAGCATAAAAAACTTTGTGATAGCGTCTTACTGACTATCACAAAGTCTATGTCATTCTTAACAAAATTATTTAACCAAAAATTTCACGATTCAAGCCAAACACATATAATAGCGTAAAGAATGTAGCCGCACTCAAAACAGTCAAAATTAAAGATAAAATAAGTGTTCGTTTGAAGCGATTAATAAAAGCTATGAATAAAATACCTAAATTGTATGCAAAAAAGAGTCCGAATAAAGCCATTGTCACTTTAATGTTGGTATAAAATATATTAAACAGTAGTACGATAATAGCAAAAACTGTATAAGGAATCGTAATACATCTAAATTCAAAACGAATTTGCTTCGTACGTTTATCTTCGTTATTCATGGTCAAACCCTCCTATTTTTATTATAAAACATAAAAAAGTAAACGCCTATGTCATAACTGTGACAAAACGATATTATGTGAATTGAATCATATCAAGTTGATTACGTAATCTATCTGTATCCAATGACTCTCCAATGATAACGATAGTCATCGGTACGTCTTTATCGATAATGCCATAATCAGGTAAGCCTATTGCATATTGAAATTCATATGTTACTTCTGGTAGATCTCTAAACTTCACAAATCCTTTTAAGCGAAGTACACTATCTGGCAAACGCATAATAAATTGATAAAATAACTGACGGTCTATTGCTGCTGTAAATGTATACTGCATCGACTGAATCCCATGATGATGTGTATGTTTATGCTTAATTTCATTATGTTGAATCACTTTACCGTTGATTTGGTCATCATTAAATTGACTATAAGTGGTAATAATTATAGGCGCTTGTGGATTGAGTTTATTTAAATTTTCTTTAACGTCGTTAAGTGCTTCTTCACCTATTAAATCAGTTTTATTTAGTATTATCGTATCACTATAACGTAATTGTTCTTCTAATAACTGAGTTGTTGAAGGACTATAGACTTCTTTTTTAGTGAATCTTTGTGCATCTACAATACCAATAATTGTTGGTTCATGAACATTTTTTATTATTGTAGGGTCTTGGCAAGCCGAATAAATCTCAAGGGGATGCGCTAAACCAGTTGCTTCTATAAGAATATGACTCGTATCTGTTTGATCAATCAACTGTTTCAATTGGTTAACTAAATCGTTATTTAAATCACAGCATACGCAGCCATTAATTAATGAATGAATGGAAACATCATTTCCAAGTAATAAACTATCAACGTCAAATGATCCAAATTCATTCATTATAATTGTTATTTTCTCATCTTTTTTTAATAATTGCTCTATATAATGTTTTAGAAATGTAGTTTTACCACTTCCTAAAAAGCCATTTACGATTGTAATTGATATTTTTTCATTTTTATTATTTATCATTTTAAAATCTCTTTTCTTTTTAAAATTAATTTGAATATGATAATATATGTATTTATTTTAGATTACACTTGATTAAAATAGAAATATCTTCTAGAATTTAAACATACTTTAATTTTAGCATGGCATTGAGACGAAGTGTGTTGCAAGTTATATTTTATACAACATAGACGAAATTTAATCCGAAACATAGAGAGACGGATAGAATGTCTGGAGGAGAACTTTAATGTCTGAACAACATAATTTGAAAGAGCAACTCTGCTTTAGTTTGTACAATGCACAAAGACAAGTTAATCGCTACTATTCAAATAAAGTCTTTAAAAAGTACAATCTTACGTACCCACAATTTTTAGTGCTAAGTATTTTATGGGATGAATCTCCTGTAAATGTTAAAAAGGTAGTTACAGAACTAGCTTTAGATACTGGTACTGTATCACCTTTATTAAAAAGAATGGAACAAGTTGACCTCATCAAACGCGAACGTTCTGAAGTTGATCAACGTGAAGTATTTATTCATCTTACTGAGAAAAGCGAAAAAATCAAACCTGAATTAAGCGATGCATCTCAAAAAGTCGCGAATGCTTCTTCTTTAAGTAATGATGAAGTACATGAACTCAATCGTCTATTAGGGAAAGTCATCGATGCTTTTACCGAGTCAAAGTAAAATGACATGCTAATACTAAGCCAATTAAAGTTATTCGTTTCGAATCAAATTACTATATATTTATCAATAACGAAAAGCCTGAGTTATCTATAACAGATACCTCAGGTTTTTCGTTTTAAGACAACGTAAGCGTGTATTTAAACATTGTCTAATTCATTTTTAATAAACGACTTAAATAATGGTTACCATGACTTAGTTCATCATAACTCCCTTGTTCTTTAATCTGTCCATCAATAAGAACAACTATCTTGTCGAAATATGGCAGTAATTTTAAATCATGCGTTGCAATAACCAATGTTTCAACTTGTTCATCAATCAATTGCATCACTTGTTTAGTATTATCCTCATCTAATGCAGTCGTTGGTTCATCTAATAACCATATTGAGGAACCTTTTAGAAAAAGTCGCCCTAATGCAATACGTTGCATCTCACCACCTGATAATGTGTTTCCATCTAATGTGATTGTTTTTTCTAAATCTAGATAGCCTAAATTAAGGTTCGTTAGGACACGTTGAATGACATCATCATTTTTACTGGAGAACATATTGTAACGTAATGTACCATCAAATAATTGTTGTGATTGTAAAAGAACATTTAGCTTTTCAAAGCGAATGTCTTCATCTAGTTGTGATATGTTCTGACCATCGAGAGAAACTTGTCCTTTATCGATATCGTACAAACCACTCATAATTTGTAATAATGTACTTTTTCCTGAACCAGATGGTCCAACAATCGCTACTTTTTCCCCTTTTCCAACAGTTAAATTAATATTGGATAACGTTGGTATTTCTTGATGTTCGTAACTAAATGATACATTCCTAATATTGTATACGTTACTCTGTTTTGTTACCAATGATTGCTTAGATTGATCTACTGGATATGATAGAACATCATTTAAACTATTTAACGCTTCATCAGTATCTGCTTTGTAATATGCAAAGTTACTCATAGGCACTGTTTGTTCGAATAAAGTTAACATCATCAAAACAATACTCGTTAAATACACAACATTTAATTGTCCTTCTTTAACTTGAATAAATCCTAATGCTAAGGTAGCAAATATAGCGATCATTGCGATTATATTTAGCATATAATCATATAAAGTTAAAAATCGCGTTTCTTTCGATTGCATTTTGTCATACGATTCTAATGCATTCATTAACTCTTCACGATAGGCTTCTACATTGTTAAAACGATTTAACTCAGCATAGCCTTCTTTGTAATCGTAAAATTGGGTAATCGTAGTTTGTTGCTGTTGTGCAACTTGTTGCTTTAATTTGCCTACACGTTTAGCACTCAACCACGGTACAAGCCAAAGTGAACACAACATACTTATAATGATAACTATAGCATGCATAACACTAAAATATACCAACGTTACTGCTGCAATAATTGCTGTGAAACCAATGACAACCGGTGGATAATAGACTCTTAAATAGATGTTTTGTAAAGCTTCTACTTTGCTTATCATTTTAGTCAATAAATCAGCGGATGAATATTGACGATATAAATTAGGTACTCTAGGGATTAATTTTTCTAAAAATTGAACCCGAACATCTCGTAACATTGTAAATGTCGTTTTGTGTGATAGTAAACGCTCCCCGTATCTTGCAATCGCACGCATAAACCCGAACAACTTAACCGATACAACTAACACCATTAATGCATATAAAGGTGCGCCTAAAGCACTTTGAGTTACCATGTACCCACTTAAGAAGAACATTGCTAATGCAACGACACTCCCAATAACACCCGTCAATATTGCTAATATTAAATCTTTGTCAGGTCGAAATCGAATTTGTGGTTTCACACTAAGTCACCACCTTTTTCAAGTCTTACAGAAATCGTTTGATCATCTTCAACTAAGTAACCATCTTTTATAAATAATCGTCGCGTTGCTTGACGAATCGTTGAATCGCGATGGGCAATCATAATCATCGTTACCCCTTCAAAATGGTGTGCGACTACTTGTTGAATAACAGTTTCAGTCTCTAAATCCAGGCCAGTGGTAGGTTCATCAAAAACAACAATATCAGGATTCATTAATAACACCCTTGATAACTCAATACGACGCATTTGTCCGCCTGATAACATTTCTCCACCTTCACCTATTCTGCTATGAATACCATTTTTTAGAGACATTACCTTTTCTTTTAGTCCAACCATCTCTAACACATGAAGAATTTGGTCGTCATCAACTTTTTTAAACATTGCTATGTTGTCTTTAATTGATGCTGAAAAAATATAAGGATTTTGACTTAGCATTCCAATTTGATTAACACATTTGTTAAAGGACACATGCCCACTCGTCGGACGTACTATTTGAGTAAGTAATTTGGCTAAAGTCGTTTTACCTGCACCACTTGGTCCAACAATCGCTACATTTTCACCCTTATCTATCTTGAGCGATATATCACGAATGGCATAAGAAGGACTATTAGGATACTGATAATTGACGTTGCGCATCTTAATAAGTGATTCTTGTTGCTCTTTTACTATTTCTTGATTAGTAAGCGGTGTGTTTTCAGAATCTAAAAATTCAAAAACTACATCGCTAGCACCCTCACTTTGTTTACCTGTGTGGAAAGCTTGTCCTAAATCTTTAATAGCATTATAAAATTCAGGAGCTAATATAATTGCAATAGCTGCTGTTTTAAAATCAATATTATGAAAAACAACAAGACTTAGTGCTGCTTCTAAAGCAACCAATCCAATACCAAGCATACTTATGAATTCGAGCATCAAACTTGATAAAAATGCACTCTTTAATATGCGCATCGTTAAATCTCGAAATTGTGTACTATCTTCGTATACTTGTTTTTTCGTGTGGGCTGTCTGTCTAAAAAGTTTAAGTGTAATCAGTCCCTTAGACACATTAAGAAAACGTTGGCTAAACTGATTTAAATACGTCATTTGTCTTTTGATTCATCACGTGTTTTAAGTCCAAAAATGATATAAAAAAGTGGAATAAACGGTGCTGTAACTATCATTATTAATGCAGTATTTAAATGAATAAAACACATTGCTATGATAATCATTAAAGGGATCATCATAGATTTAAAGACCTGTGGCAAATAATTTTTAAAAAACGGGGATAGTCCGTCTATTGTCTCTGTTAAAATATTAATTTGCGTTCCTGTAGCAATAGTTGATTCTTTCAAAACAACTTCTCGACGCAATTGATGTTTAACTTTGCCAGCTAACATATCACCTAATCTTAAGTTAATCATATTCAATGTTGCTCTAAGAATTAAAACGATTAAGATGATAATCAATAATGAATTTAAGGAACTCAAATGATTGTAAAG
This sequence comes from Staphylococcus sp. NWU MKU2, assembly GCF_033283605.1. Classification (NCBI taxonomy): domain Bacteria; kingdom Bacillati; phylum Bacillota; class Bacilli; order Caryophanales; family Staphylococcaceae; genus Staphylococcus; species Staphylococcus sp. NWU MKU2. The sequence goes on from NZ_JAVSMH010000001.1 coordinate 468,152, forward strand.
CACTTGATCTAAAAAACTCGCAATACTTATATTCTGAACCACTACTGTTATTGCTAATAACATACTTACAATTCCCATAGATAATGGAAATACTTTATATTTAAATACTAAATTCATTAGTTTTTTCACTTTATCTTCACCTAATTTATTATTATAAAAGGTTCTCAATTGTTTATCATTTAATATCTTTTAAAAAACAGTGACAATATAATGAACATAACATCTCAACCTTAAGTCCGTTACGGTAAGTTAGTTATATCAGTAAATTAGTAAAGGTACTGCGATATATTGTATATAAAATTAATTATTAGTTATCTCATTATTATTAGCGTTGATTTGATGCGTTATGATATTATAGAAAAGTGAATTTTGACAACAATATATTTAAAGACAACAATATTTTAAATTTTTAATAAAAGAAAGAGGTTACTTATGATTATTATCGAGTTTATCAAGGGCCTTATCTTAGGTATTGTCGAAGGTTTAACTGAATTTGCTCCAGTTTCATCTACAGGTCATATGATTCTAGTGGATGATATGTGGTTAAAATCGACTGAATTTCTAGGTCCTCATTCAGCTTTTACATTTAAAGTTGTAATTCAATTAGGTTCTGTTTTTGCTGCGGCATGGGTATTCCGTGAGCGTTATTTCGAAATGTTACATATTGGCAAGTATAGAAACACTTCAATAAATGAAGAATTTCGTTCTAAACCACGTCGATTAAATTTACTACACGTATTAGTTGGTATGATTCCAGCTGGTATATTAGGTGTGTTATTCGACGATTTTATTGAAGCGCATTTATTTAGTGTTCCTACTGTAATGATTGGTTTATTCTTAGGTGCAATTTATATGATTATTGCAGACAAATATAGTAAAAAAGTTCAAAATCCTAAGTCAGTTGACCAAATCAATTATGTTCAAGCATTCGTAATTGGTATCTCTCAAGCGGTAGCAATGTGGCCTGGTTTCAGTAGATCTGGCTCTACGATTTCAACAGGTGTCTTGATGAAGTTAGATCATAAGTCTGCTTCTGACTTTACCTTCATTATGGCTGTACCTATTATGCTAGCTGCAAGTGCACTATCATTAGTTAAAAACTATCAATATATTGAACTTGCACATATTCCATTTTACTTAATTGGATTCTTGGCTGCCTTTATTGTTGGCTTGATTGCAATCAAAACATTCTTACACTTAATTAATAAAGTGAAGTTAGTACCATTTGCAATTTATCGAATCGTATTGGTAATAATTATAGCCATTCTATACTTCGGCTTTGGAATTGGACAAGGCATTTCAGGTTAATTATAAATCAATCTAATAATGGCTTTATGCCACATAACATCGTCAAAGATTTAATCTTTGGCGATTTTTTTAGTCAATGAGCTGACTAAGACACTCTCTTAACCTACCTAGTTTTACTCAAGTTAATATAAGGGTTCTAGCTAGTTCCTTCGTTTAGTATGATGTATCATAGGGTAATGAAGATAAATAGTAAATCTAATGGAGGCAACGAGTATGGACAAAAAGAAAATCATTAAAACGGCGATTAATGTTTTACCAATCATTATTGTGCCACTAGTAGTAGAACGTAAGCGTATTAAATCTCATCCTGAGGTACAAAAAGCAACTCATGCAACGTCAAATGCAGGACAAGCGATTGCAAATAAAGCAACAGGTGCAAAAGAGTATTTAGGAGATAAAAAACAAGAATTCGACAACAAACGTGAATTAAAGAAAATTGCAAAAGAAAACGATCCTGAATACATTCAGAAAAAAGGCGAAAAGTTAGCTAAGAAAAACTATAAAGAAGCTGACAAAATGAATAAAAAACTTCAAAAAAATATCGTACAACGTCATAAAGAAGAAGAAAAAGAGCGTGAAAAGAACGAAAAACAACGCATTAAAGACATGAAGAAAACTCAAAAATATCAAGAAAAAGTTGGTTTAACTCCTGGTAAACTTGATGATGAGACAGAGAAAAAAGGCGAAAAACTCGAGAAAGATAATAAAAAAGACGTTAATAAGCTAGATAAAAAGCTCCAAAAAAATATTGATAAACGTCATAAAGAAGAAGAGAAATTACAAAAACAAGAAGAAAAAGCACGCATCAAAGAAATGAAAAAGTTCAAAGATCATGAAGCTGAAAGTGTTGTTACACAAAATAAAAATGAAGATAACAATAAGGCGTAACGCTTTATGACACGTGTAATCATTGATGGAGATGCTTGTCCAGTAGTTGATTCAGTAATTGAATTAACTACTGGGACAGGCATTTTTGTTACCATTTTACGCAGCTTTAGCCATTACTCAAATAAAGTGCTCCCAAATCACGTTGAAACAATTTATATTGATGATGGACCTGATGCTGTTGACTATAAAATTGTAAAGCTAGCTAAACCAGAAGACATTGTAATAACTCAAGATTATGGACTTGCCAGTTTATTACTATCTAAAGTTAAGATTGTAATGCATCATAAAGGGCATTTGTATCGTTCAAGTAATATAGATATGTTATTACAACAACGTTATAATAATGCACAGGTAAGAAAGCAAGGCGGTCGTCATAAAGGGCCTCCCCCTTTTTCAAAAGAAGATAAAAAACAATTTGAGCGTGCATTTAAATCTGTTATCAAACAACTATAGGAGGAAGAATAATGAAGCGAATTGCAGTATATTGCGGTGCTAGTAAAGGTAAAGACCCCATTTATGTTAAAGAAGCATACGAACTTGGTAAATATATGGCTGAGCAAGGCTATGAATTAGTTTTTGGTGCAGGTTCTGTAGGTATTATGGGTGCAATTCAAGATGGTGTATTAGATCACGGTGGACATGCTATTGGTGTAATGCCTAAGATGTTAGATGAAAAAGAAATCACTAGTCAAAAAGTGAGCGAACTTATTCTTGTAGATTCAATGCATGAACGCAAACAAAAAATGGCGGAACTTGCAGATGCTTTTGTAATGGCCCCTGGTGGCGCTGGATCTCTTGAGGAATTTTTCGAGACTTATAGTTGGGCGCAAATTGGCATTCATGAAAAACCAATTGCCGTTTACAATTTAAATGGATTCTTCAATCCACTTCAACAACTTATAAATAGTATGATTGAAGAAGGATTTATTGATGAAAAATATAAACATTTAGCACCTTTATATAATTCTAAAGAAGATTTAATTAATGGGTTACTTAATTTTAAACCCCTAGGTATACGTACATACGATTAATTATAAAGCGACATGTTTTGGACTATTATATTTATAAAAGTGATTATTTATCACATAATATAACCATCCAATCTCATGTCGCTTTTAATTTTATATTGATAATTGTTTATAATAACGTACTTGTCTTTTTAACATATGATATTTGCTTAACTCTGGTAATTCAAAATGGTCATATAATGTCATGCCAATGTTTTCCATTACTTTTCTAGAAGGCAAATTATTTTCTGCAGTAAAGCTATAAATAGCTTCAATCCCCTTTTCTTTGGCAAATGCTAACACAGCTGTTGCACCTTCAGTGGCAAGTCCGTTACCCCATACTTCTGGAATAAGACGCCATCCAATTTCATATAGTGGTAATTCCTCAAATGGGTATTGGCTATCTTGAGGTATATAATTAACCCCAATAAAACCAAGCCATTCGCCAGTTTCTTTAAGTTCAACTGCAAATAAGCCTATACCGCTTTCTTTAATAATGTCATCCATTTTTTTCATATCTAATTCAGAACGTCGATAACTTAATAAACTTGGAAAATAGCGTCGCACTTGAGGATTAGCATTCATCTTTTGAAATGGCAATAAATCTTCTTGCTTCCAGTCTCGTAATTTAAGTCTTTCTGTTTCTATATATGTAGCCATTTTCAACACCCCATTTTAAAGAAATACATGAGTAAAAAAGTGCGATATGGATATAGACCATAGCACACTTTATCCGTCTTTAAATTTGATTGAGTAACTAATTAACCTCTAGATATATAACTAACGAGTTCAATGTGTACTGGAATTTCTTTTAAACGATCACGTTGATTTTTAGGTGCAACAAAAGTCGCATCTACAAAGTCATTACGATGGTTAAGTTTAAATGTAGCTACAAATGTGTCGGTATCAGATTCAAAGTTTGGTAAGTGTGCAACCACACGTTTGATTTCACCAGTAGAATCAACAATTGTACGTCCAGTAATATTTTCAATTTCACGTCCTAATTCAGGTAATGTGATTTCGCGCCCTTCTAAAATGTGAAAATCTTGTTCATGCATATGTCATCTCTCCAATGTTATAATTTATGATTAAACGTTTTATTATGTAGCTAAGCTTAATTTATAAAATGATTAAAATGTGAATTGTAAATGATTTAAATTTAGTTTACCCTACATCCGTACATGTCAAACTTGACGTATGAGGCCGGCTAAATTGCCTTCATTATTTAAGTAATTTTATTAACGGCTACTTGATGATGTATCGTCTGAGCTACTTTGTTCACTTGTAGCATTTTCACCGCTATTTGATTGAGCCTCTTGAGTATTACTAGATTGGTTAGATTTCTGTGAATCACTACCACCATTTGTCTTAGAAGTATTCGTTTCGTTACTTGACGTGCTATTTTCAGTGGTACTTTGGCTCTTAGACTGTTTGTATGTATCACTATCTGATGATTGATTTGAGTCACTACTATCACTTTCATCGCTTTCTGAATCATCTTTAGCAGATTCTGTCGCAACTGAATCATCCACTTCTTTTTGAAGCTTTTCACGTTGGTCGTTAAGTTTTTCTTTTTGCTTTTCTAAATCTTTCTTTTGATTTTTCAAATCATCATTTTCTTTTTGTAGTTCTTTAACATCTTTCTCTAATGATGCTCTTTCATCACTTTTACCGCAAGCAGACAACATAAGTGTCGCAGAAAGTAGAAGTATCAACCATTTTTTCATGCTTTTCTCCTTTATTACGAATGAGTAATATTATTTTAACATGAATTAAGAACCTATTCATTTGTTTACCTTAGGTCTTTACGCATTTTTACATGACTTATCGCATAACCATTCGCTTTATTGAACTCAATCATTGCATCATTTGTAGCATCAACCATACCTTCAATTGATTTAGCACCCATTTCAATCGCCCAATTTTCTAAAGCAATCTTTAGACGCTTAGCATGACCCAGTCCTCGAAAATGAGGGTCTGTGTATATCATCTCAGTGATTACTTTTTCTTGAACTGCCTCAAAATGACCCCAAATAAACGAAATTAAGCGTCGTGTGTCTTCGCTCAATTCAATTAAAATTATATCATTACTGTGCTTTAATCGTTGAATAATCATATCTTGACGTAATCCAATTGATAGATGTGTCGCATTGTAATGTATTTCTCGCTTTTCAATATAATGTTCTTGTATCTTCGCGATGGATTCAATCCATTCCATATCTTTAACAGTTAGTTTTCGCATAATGACTTCCTTTATGTTATACATTATATTCTATATTTATCTATGGTATGATTATCCATATTTAACATATAATAATCTATTATTTTTAAAAATAAAATAAGTTTAGACGTTAAGGAGCTTAGTCAATGAAATCCACTGCGAAATTAGCACGTGAAAATAATGTAAAATCATTGCGCCTAAATAATACAGATAGAGAAATCTTTGAAAATTATATGACATACATCCGCGCTGATTTACGCGTCAATCCGCATGACAGTGAGGTAATGCTAAGTCGTATATTAAAAAGATTATTAGAAGCTGAGAATGAAGGTACGTTAGCATTAGAGTTTTTCGAACATAATCCAAAAGCACATGCTAAAAAAGAAATTAAATCATTGCCTAATGAAACGTTTCAAAATATATTTAAGTATATTTTTAGGAATTTTATTTTTTTAATTGGTATTTTTTGTTTCTTTAAAGGCTTTATTGGCTTTTTTATTGGTGGAGATAATAATGAAGTTTACTTGTATACATTTCCGATTAGTGTCATAGCAGGTTTATTTATTATCTTTATGTTTATATTAGTCATATTTAAGACGGTTCAACTTCAAAGTTTCAATAATTCACATTGGGTGTGGTTATTTAATTACACTATTATCGCTTTACTGTTAGTCGCTCTATTTTATGTCTTTTTTATTCCGCAATCATTTTTAGCTTTTGGTCCTTACATTCTTATTAGTAATTGGTCATTTATTATAATTTCAGCCATCATTACGCCAATCGCTTTTTATATACAACATCATTTTGTTAACAAGGATTCAAATACTATCTTATAATACGTTGTCACAATGAACTAAGACTTGTAAAGTAGCATTTTATAAAAAATAAAAAAGGTTAAGCATCTGTATCATACGTGTGCAATGATGTTCTCAAAAAACGAATTGAAAACTCAAAACCACTTTGATATAAATGACTTAACCTTTTTTTAATTATCCTACTAAAAACACATCTATAAAGAACCAAATGACCATAATGAACATAATTAACGCTTGTGCAACCGAACTCGCTAAAAATGCTACTACAGATCCAATGCTTGCTTTAAGTGCTTTTCCAAAATCAAAATCTTGCACTAATTCTACAATGAGCACTGCTATAAAAGGTACGATGATAATACCGAACGGTGGAAAGACGAAGCATCCAACAATCACACCTATTAACGCTACATACTCACCCAATTTAGAACCGCCAAAGCGATTTACAAAGTATTTATTCATTAAAAAGTCAGATACTAAAATAAATACAGTGAACAAAATCATAGCTACATAAAATATCCATGATAACCCATCTTGAGAGAATCCAAATTGATAAATTAAGAATCCTACCCATAACACAAGTACAGATGGAATAATAGGTTTAATTAAACCTACAAATGCTAAAACAAATGATAATAGTATTAATATCCATAAAACAACTTCCATTACTTAACTTTCACATCCGCTTCCGTATATTTTTGATCTTTCGTAAAGAATATCAATATCATTCCTATGAAAATAGATGTTGCTGAAACGAAGAAAACATTCTCCAATCCAACCCAATGGCTCATTGCACCACCTAATAAATTTCCTAACAACTGTCCAATCACCATTGCATTCGCAAATAATGTTGAAGCATAACCTGGGAAATCAGGTAAAATATCTTGGAAATAGCTAATACCTAATCCGAGTAAGATAGCTAAAAATAGTGCTAAGAAGATTTGTCCGATCATCATAGCATAGATATTTTCAAAAACACCAATACTAAAATAGAAGGCACCACCACTAATAGCACCTATGATTAACAACGTTCGAGTAGCTAACTTAGCAGATAACATACCTAATATAACCATGAAGGGAACTTCTAAGCCGGCACATAAACTTGCTAGCGTTCCTACATATCCCTCTTGCTCCTTAAGATAATCTGTGACAAATAGCGGCATATTCATTGTGTACATCCATTGACCTATATGTAATAAAATAAATGCTATAAATGGAATAAATAGTGTTTTATCTTTAATCATATTAGGCGCAGTCTTCTCAATATTGGCTGTACCACCAACTTGCTCTTTTGCTGATAAATTTAAATCTTTATAGAAGAAGATTTGTAAAACAAGTGTGAATAATAAAATAAAGACGGTGCCACCAAAAAGTCCAGCATATCCCATAAATTGAATTAAATACGCTCCGATTAACGGACCAAATAAGAAACCAAAAGAAAACATAGAACGTAAAACAGTATTGGCAAATTTAGCATTATTTCTTGAAGATGAAACGTTAATGGATTCACGTGCAGATGCATATAATTGTGGCATTGCTGGAGCGAATAACCCTTGAAAAATAGCGTATACAATAATAAACAACCAAATATTATGAATATAAAAATAAATCGAGAAACTAATAGCCCCCATCATAAGTGCACTAATGATGAGTACTTTTCTATTAATGCTATGCGTATCTGAAAAGCGAGCGACAATAGAATTGACTGTAAATTGACTCACTGCTGCTAGGGCAAGTAGAATACCGAATTGGTTAGTTGTCATCCCTAGCTCTTTAGTCGCGAATAAGACGAAGTAAGGTACTGTGATGGCAATCCCCATACCTAAAAGCATCATATTCACAACGAATAATTTGTAGTTTTTTATATGCAACAATGCTGCAAACATTTTTCTACCTCTATTCTTTTTTTAATTACACGTGTTTCAATGATTAGCGAATAAAGTTAAGCATCAAAGTAACAAATGACTCAACTTGAGGGAGTTGTAACATGCTACTGTCATAACTCATAAACGTTGAGCGAATAAGTGGTTGATTGTCGATGTTTACCTTTTCAAATTCAAACATATTTTTATCTATATTTCTCATCATGATTTCCGGAAGAATCGTAACCCCTACACCACTTACTAACATTTCTTTGCATGTAGCAACTTGATCCACTGTTATCGTTGCGTGATAGTCTTGTCCAAGATTCTCATTATACCATTCTTTAATTTGATTAATATAGATAGGATCAGCTTGAAACTCTATGAAAGGTAATTTAGAAACCTCGCTCTTTCTTTCTTTTGGGTAGATAAAATAATGATCATCGTCAAAGAGGTGTGTATTAGTCAAGTTCATTACTTTATTTCCTCGAGTTATCATCACATGATAGTCTCTATGATTTGCTTTAATTTGTTCTGTAGAACCTACTTGAACTTGTATCTCAACATTTGGAAATTGTGAATTATATAAACTTAATACTTCTGGTAATAACGTTTGACCAATCAATGATGAACAGCCGATTGAAATGGTACCATTCACTTCTCCAATATGTGCTTGCATTTTATCAAAAAATACACGCTCTCGTTTTAACATGTCACGAGCATGCTCAATAATCATAGCACCCTCAGTGGTAGTGATTAATTGTTTCTTTGTACGAATAAATATGTCTACACCAAATGAATGCTCTATTGCTTTAAGTCGTTGTGTTACAGCTGGTTGAGAAATATATAATATTTCTGCTGCTTTACGTAACGTCTTGGTTTCATCTAATGTAATTAATAATCGATAGTCTTCTATTTTCATAGCTTCCCCCTACTAATGTTTATTCATGAACATGGCTATGAGCAACAAAAAAATTTAAGACCGAAACGAAAACTATATAAACAATGCTTCACATTTACTTATCGTTCCGCTTCGCTCCTAATATTAAAGGCTTAGAGTTCCATCATTTCCCTTTATTTACATGTGGCTTATGATGTTGAATATGTTTTTTATACGTCTTATTATAATTTGGCTTTTTCAACTTACCAACCATCTTGTTATAGCAATACATAATTCGATTATTAACATCATCAAAATTTTCATTGATTTCAATCATCAATTGATGCGCAATCATATAAGCTTCATGATATTGCTTTTTAGTGATTTGTTCATTTTTTAATGCTAATTTCAAATCATTTTCATCAACGAGCTCATATTCTCCAGTTGATGGTAACACAAGCACATCCAAGAATAAATCGAGTGTTCTAGCATTGCCCTTTTGAGTAATATTCTTAATATTGATATCGAAGTAATACTCCAATGGATTTCCTTTATCATCAAACATTGCAGTAATACTATATCGTTTCTTTTCCGGCAAAATTTGCAACCATTGATAATTGTCATCAGCAACAATTATATTCTGGCCTACTACCGTCACCTCTAAAGGTTCACGAACCTTCTTCATCGTGACCAAGCCAATAATACCCTTAAATCTATTATTATTTACCTTAACTTCTATGTAATCACGTTCTAATAGGCGACGCCAGTGACGTTTATCTATATATTTAATTTTCATAAAGCCACCAACTCCTTGTCATTATTATATTAAACTAACTAATTGATGTCATCTTTGGTCGTTTTTAATTGAATTACGCACATAAACATATAAAAATTTTCAATTTTATTTTACTACAACTAATTAATTTTTAGGGAAAATTGACAAAAATACTCGTATTTGATAATTTATGTTTATATTATCTGAAAATTCTAAATAAATTGATAAAGGAGGAACTGCTATTGACTTACAGACCTTTTAAAGCAGACCATGTTGGAAGTTTGTTACGACCTCAAAGATTAAAGGACGCTCGCGCTAAATATAATCAAAATGAAATCAGTGGTGCAGAGTTAAAACAAATAGAAGATGAGGAAATCGACCGTATTATAGAGAAGCAATTAGAAATAGGTTTACATAGTATTACTGATGGTGAATTTCGAAGAAGTTGGTGGCACTTTGATTTCTTAGAAAATCTAGATGGTGTCGAAGGTTACACTCCTGAACACGGGCTAGAATTTGAAGGGCTAGAAACGCGTGCCCATAATGTAAGAGTAGTTGATAAAGTTAGATATAATCCTAATCACCCCCATTTTGACCATTTCAAGTTCTTATATGACAGAGTTAATGGACGCGCTACCGCAAAAGTATCAATTCCGAGTCCAAACCAATTATTCCACCCTAACATATTGAATGAAGATATTTATCCAAATATTGAAGACTTTGCTCATGATATTTCTGAAGCTTATCGCCAATCATTGCAACATTTTTATGATTTAGGTGCAAGATACATACAAATAGACGATGTATATTGGGCTGGTCTGACTGACGGTACACATAAAGTTCGAGGACGTCAACGTACAGATGAAGAAAAAGTTCAAGCTCGTGAATTAGCATATAAGGTAATAAATGATGCTGTCGAAGGTCTTCCAAAAGATTTAATTTTAACTACACACATTTGTCGTGGTAATTATCAATCAACATGGGCAATTTCAGGTGGTTACGAAGCGATTGCTCCGTATTTATTTAAAGAGCACCTGCATGGATTTTTCTTAGAATATGATGATGAGCGTTCTGGCGACTTTGAGCCTTTACGCTATTTTGATAAGGATGCTTATGCCGTACTAGGTTTAATTACTTCTAAGACACCCGAACTTGAAGATAAAGAATTAATTAAACAACGTATTAAAGAGGCACAACAATACATCTCCCTAGATCAAATATGTTTGAGTCCTCAATGTGGATTCGCTTCAACTGAAGAAGGTAATCAGCTCACAGAAGAACAACAATGGACTAAATTAAAATATGTCGTAGAGCTATCTAATGAGTTATTAGGCAGCGCTAATTAGTACCTTATCGAATTCTAAAAAACACAAAGTTAGATGAATCTAACTTTGTGTTTTTAAGTCTATTGGTCTCTGTTTAATAAGGCATACTGTTTAATAATTGCCTCGTGTTGAGGATACATACTGTACAACTCATCTTGTGTGAATAATTCAAAATGATTAAAATCAAATGCTGGTTGGCACATACATCCAACCAAGCTATAGCCTTCTCTGTCTGTTAAACTCGATGCAAAAATAGTACCTTTAGGCACTAAATACTGCAATACGTCGCCATTTTCAATTGAAGCACCTAATTGTACTGATTGATAGCTCCCCTGAGGTGTAATCATATGAATGGTCAAAGATTCACCTGCATGATAATACCATACTTCATCCGCATCGATACGATGAAAATGAGAAATATCACCAGTATTTAACAAGAAGTATATACTACTGAATGGTGCACGTTGTGCCTCATTTGTTGTTTCTCGAATTGTTTCTTTATAATAGCCACCTTCTGGATGAGGTGTTAGATCAAGTTGTTTAATCCAATAATCTGCATTTTTCTTCATTATTTTAAATCCACATTATGGAAAACATTTTGAACATCTTCAAGGTCTTCGAGTGCATCAATTAATTTCTCAAATGTTGCTTGGTCATCCTCTGATAATTCAATATCAGTTTGAGGTAACATTTCAAACTCAGCAACTTTAAATTCTTCTACACCTGTTTGGCGTAATGCATCTTGTACATGAGCAAATTGGTCTGGTTCGGCATAAACGATTGTAAGATCTCCATCTTCAATTACATCTCTAACATCAACATCTTGTTCCATTAATGCCTCTAAAATGTCATCAGCTGATTTACCTTCAATGCCGAAAGTAGCCGTGTGATCAAACATGTAAGCTACAGAACCTGATACACCCATATTTCCGCCATTTTTACCGAAAGCAGCTCTCACATCTGAAGCCGTACGGTTTACATTATTAGTTAATGCATCTACGATAAGCATTGAACCACTTGGTCCAAAGCCTTCGTAACGTAGGTGGTCATAATTTTCATCACCAGCACCTTTAGCTTTGTCAATTGCTCTATCAATAATATGATTAGGTACTGAATACGTCTTCGCTCTTTCAAGTACTAATCTTAATGCTTGGTTAGATTCAGGATCTGGTTCACCAGATTTGGCTGCTACATATATTTCTTTACCAAATTTCGCATATATTCTACTTGTATTTTTATCTTTTTGGGCCTTTTTCTCTTTAATATTATTCCATTTACGTCCCATAATGTCATCTCACTTTCATACTCAATACTCCTTATTATATAGCATTAATAAAGCATTGTCTAAAAAGGAAATAAACGCATTGTACGAAGTAAAAATAAGCATAAAAAAATACTGACAGAATGTCTTTGTCAGTATTCTCGTTCAACATATTAAATTAAATATCTAAGAATTCTTCAACATCATTGAATAAAGCATCGAATTTTTTAACATTCTTCTCATCCATATAGATAAAAATTTTTCTCTCATCTTCAGTTGATCGAACCTTACTTAGTCTTTCTTTTTCTATAAGTCGTCGAATTGAGACTAATAATTTAGTTCTACTTAACTCTAACTCACTAATTGCTATTTTTAGAAATTTTTGCATTAACATTTGATCTTTAGCAATATGTTCATGAGCAAGTTTGAGCAAAGCCAAATCATTTAATGTCAACTTATATTGTTTATCTATGTACTCTGACAATGCTTTATATTGTTTATAGAATTCTAGTAATCTATTTAATTTGTCATTATTCAATGATTTTTGCACCTCCAAATATAAGCAGACAACTTAATTACTATTATCCTTTATATTTTTAGGTATGTCCTATAACTTTGTTTAGAAATTTTTGTCGAATTTACTAACAATGTTAAATATAGTTGCGCAAAACACAATTGAGTAGATTTTATTTTTTTAAAATTTTAACGATATACAACGCATTGTAATTAAGTTTAATTTGAAGAGGTGCATTATTAAAGTTATGTTCTATCATTTGAAATGTTGGATGAATTAAATAATCTAGTTTTCTTAAAAATCGTTTTGACCATTTATGTTTTTTTCTAATACGCTGAGAAATAAGATGATTAATATTACCGTTATAGTCATCGATGAGTTGAATTTGAACTAAATAGGTATCTTTTAATACATCATCTGTAAAATCAATAAATATATCTGTTTGATCATAATTGACTTGCAATGATTCACTTTCTAAAACACGCCAATCGTAAATTAGAACAGTATATTGGTCTTCATTGTCAATTAAGATGTAATTTTCATTAAATAATTTGGGTTTCATACTAATTTCAATGAGTTGCTCTAAAATCGCTCCTAATATCGACTTAAAACCGTTTTCATCGAATATGTGAAGTGCATTAAACAAATTACCACTATGCTTGAAGTTAAAGCCAATTCCGTTAAAATATGACGCTGTTCTCACAAATGTCTCAATTAATAAAGGTGCACTATTATTCAAATCATTATATTTACTATTTAAAAATTTGTGGTTTTCAAAATTTAAAAATATTATTTTCTGATCTTCTAGATCAAATTGCTTTAATATTTGTCTAATATTTTGGTATCGTAATATATTTTTCACCAGTAAATGTTCATTCTGTTCAATTAGGTAAGGCATTTTTAGTTGTGCATTATCAATATATAAAAATTCAAAATTAATGCGTTTGATTTGTGATTCTAATGTTTTAAACAATACAGGGTCGTTTAGTAGCTTACTTATTTCTAACCCAAATGAAAATTGTTGCGTTTTATGCTGTATTTTTAAAATAATTCGATAAATGGATTTCAAATTCACTTCATCTAAATCAAATATAAGACCTAATTTATGATTACCACTCGTAGGAAGTTGATGTTCTCTGAAGTAGTTTGCTACATCCTCAAAATTAGACTCTAAAAAATCCGTTAACGTTAAATCTTCCAGTCTAAATACTACATTTAATTCATTAATAATGATGTATTCAAACAATCGTTGTCTCTCATACTTTGTCATTTGATCTTTAATATCACGCATATCTACATTTAAATAAAACTTCAATGTTGAGTGTTCGTAATACAAAGGTCGTGCAAAATCTTGAAAAAATAATAATCTTATTTCTTCTATAGTATTAATTTGAAGCACTAAATAATACGGATTCACAGTAGAACCAATTGTTGAATCTGCGTAGATTATATGATCATCGTGTTGGTTATAATATTGTTGTTTAATCTTGATTAATTGATTAATGTAGTCAATATTTCCTTCGCTTATAATTTCATAATCCATATCAATAGATTTTTCATATCTATCACAGTATCGGTACTCGTTGGGAGTCATGCCAACATAATTTTTAAATGTTTTAGAATAACTTGAAGCATTGCTAAATCCTACTTTTTCGCTTATTAAACTTATCGTGTATTCCGTTGTTAATAGCCATTCAAATGAATTTGCAATTTTTAAAGTATCTACATATGTCTTGAAACCCATATTTAGCAATTGATTAAACTGTGCCGAAAGATTAGATTTAGAAGTAAATAATTTTGATGCTATACCCGTTAGCGTTAATTTCTTAGTAATATTTTGATTGATATATTCTAATATTTCGCTTAATTCACCGTAAAAAGAGAAATTATATTGATGATTTGCGATTGATTTCTCAATGGCGCCTTCTTTCCCAATAATATCAACAACAGAAGTAATATATGTAGTATCTTCAGAAACTGAGTCTGCGTTTAAATGGTTTAGGGCAAGTTGCAATAATATGCGTTTAATGGAGTTAATGGACTTAACTAGATTAGTTGAGTATTTATAATTGAAGAAATCAAAATGGCGATCTCTAAACCAATCACTAGCGATATAAAGCATGATGGTTTTTTTATTTTTTAGAATTGAAAAAATATCTGTATTATTAATAACGTAAATGTCATTTTCGACGTTAACAGTTTTAGTAAAGTGCTGAAGTTTAAGTTGACCTTCTATCGGAAACAACAGAATAATACCGTCTTGGCAACGTGTCATTTTGTATTCATTCTTAGTCAATATATGAATATTGGTATTAGACATTGATTAACCTCTTTCTAATTCATGATAGTCTTTCTAAATGTTGTACTAATTCCCTTTTTGTTTCCTAGCACTATCATGGTGATTAAATGTAAATTTACCACAACATGATAAACAAATCAAAAATACAATTTTTTATAAATTAATTTCTTGTTATTATTAATTTAAGTTATGAATTTGATAAAAAAATGTCCCGTTATTGCTTCAAATTCAATCATGTATATAGTAATACGATCAATCATACAATTACTAAACAAAATAAAATCATTGAATGCAACACGTAGACATCTCAAAGATATAGTTTCTCATTATATTCTTTCTTATTTAATTTTTAAAGCGATTTGCAAGTCTTAATACATCTTTTATAATATTCAATAAATTAATAAATAGATTAAAACCCATTTCACGTGGTGAAAAATTCCCCCGCTTCATACGATTGAAATCATACAATGTATATAATAGAAAAAGTATTAAACCTACAACCGTAATGGCAGTATGATATATAGGATTATGAATGAACATTCCAATCAACCCGGCAATAATTAACGCAATTAATGTTACAAATAAATATTTACCAATACTAGAAGCATCATTAATAATGAAAAAACCTAAAATACCGAAAACTATAAATGCGCCAATTGCTAATAAGACATTCTTATAGAAGACCTCTGGTCCTAAATTTTGCATATAGGTTGTAAAAGTAGCGTATGATAAAAGACCTACAATAATGGCGTAAATATGCGAAATAACCAAACCATACTTACGCGCACGTTGAATAAATAATGTTGCCAAAATAAGTACTAATAATGCTATAGATAAAGGACGTCTCCATTCCAAAGGTAAGTATTGTCCGAAGTAACATCCAATTCCAAATATAATCCAATAATACATAAAAAATAGCCATACCTTGGCGTAATCACGCGTTCTATCTTTATCTCGATGTTTTGTCTTCATGTGGTGTGTATTGTTATACGACTGAGACATACAATAAATCTCTCCTTATCAGATATCACTTTTTCAACATGATTGTATCGCATTCTAACTACTTTTCAAAAAATAAATCATTAACGAATGATATGTTTTCTACAATTACATTTACATTAGTTATTAATACTAGACCGCAAAATATGCACTGCAATTAAATTTAACACAACCTTAAAGCCTATTGTTAAGCCATTTTGAGCTTAAATTTTTCCACTCAACTCATATTTATTTCTAATAGAAATATTACAAATCGCTTAATTTTTTTACTAAAATGTGCAGTCAAACATTTAATGAATGCTATCATATCAATAGATTAGACGCTTTTACATAATAAGAGACAAATATTAACAATATTACAAGATAATAACAACGCCCAAATTGTGTCTTTTTTTTGATAGTATGAATACGTGATATATGTAAATGAATATATAAGATAAATTAATAGTTTAGGAATTTATTAATTATAAATAAAATCAATTTTCTCAAGGAGGATATTTAGTTGAAAAAGTTAGCAGTCGCAGCTTCTGTCGCAACCGGAGCAGTTGCAGTATTATCAAACCATAATGCTGAAGCATCAACACAACATACTGTAAAATCCGGCGAGTCGCTTTGGAGCATCGCTAGTAAATATAATACATCTGTAGATAGTATTAAGAAGAGCAACAATCTTTCAAACAATATGATTTTCCCTGGTCAAGTTATTACTATTGGGGGCAGCAGTAATAACTCTAACAATGCCAGTTCAAATGCAACAACTTCTTCATCAACATATACTGTAAAAGCTGGCGATTCTTTATATGCAATTGCTAGTAAAAATGGTGTAACTGTCAATGCATTAATGAAAGCCAATAATTTATCAGGTTACTTAATTACACCAAATCAAAAATTAAAAATACCTAATGGTTCAACTACAACACCTAGTAAAACAAATCCTAGTACAAACAATAATGTAGGCGGAAGTGGCGGTTATTCTAGTCCAACATTTAGTCACCAAAACCTATATACTGCTGGTCAATGTACATGGTACGTATTCGACCGACGTGCTCAAGCTGGTAAACCAATTAGTACTTATTGGTCAGATGCAAAATATTGGGCAGGTAATGCAGCAGCAGATGGTTATACAGTAGATCATAACGCAACTGTAGGTTCAATCATGCAAACAACTACTGGCTACTATGGACACGTAGCTTATGTTGAACGTGTTAATGCTGATGGTAGTATCTTAATTTCAGAAATGAATTATGCTAACGGACCATATAACACTAATACTAGAACAATTCCTGCATCTGTAGTTTCAAGCTACAACTTCATTCACTAAGAAATTAAATATAGAGTATAAGAGCAGCTAATTAAGTTCAATTGGATTGCTCTTTTTTTCTGCAATAAAATAATAAAATTTAATAAATCATCCCACTGTTTCAACTTGAATTCAAAAGATGATTTAAATTCTATTATGTCTTACTTCATATATATTAAAGAAGGGCTAGCGACAATGTATCGCTAGCCCTTCTTTAATATATTATAAGAAAATGTTCATAACATAGAATATCAATGCGGCTAAAATCGCAGAGATTGGTAATGTAATAACCCATGTAATTATCATACGTTGTGCAGTGTTCCATTTAACACCTTTAGCTCTGTTAGAAGCACCTACACCAAGAATTGATGATGATACAACGTGTGTAGTAGATAATGGGAAGTGTAATGATGAAGCTACAAATATTGTTAATGCTGATGATAAGTCAGCAGCAGCACCATTTGCTGGGCGAATTTTCATAATGTTTCCGCCTACTGTTTTAATAATTTTCCATCCACCAATTGCAGTACCTAGACCCATTGCAGTTGCACAGGCAACTTTTACCCATAATGCCGGCTCAACGTTTGTAGGATCTTGAATATTAGCAACGATTAAAGCTAATGTAATGATACCCATTGATTTTTGTGCATCGTTCGTACCATGTGAGAATGATTGTAATGCTGCTGTAAATACTTGGAAGAATCGGAAATTACGATTCGCTCGAGTAAGGTTAGCATTTTTAAAGACAATTTTAACAATTGTGTACATAATGAATCCGACACAAAATGCAATAATTGGTGAAATGATTAAAACAATAATAATCTTAGTAAAACCTTGATAGTGAAGTACACCAAATCCTTGTGCTGCAATCGCTGCACCAGCGATTGAACCTATTAATGCGTGAGATGATGAACTTGGAATACCATAAAACCATGTTAATAAATTCCAAATGATTGCTGCTAAAATAGCGGCTAATACAACTACTAACCCATTATGTAACTTAAATGGATCAACAATGTCTTTAGTGATTGTACCGGCAACACCAGTAAATGTTAAAGCACCGATAAAGTTCATAATTGCCGCTAAAAATATTGCAGTTCTAGGAGTCAAGGCACGTGTCGATACTGCTGTAGCAATCGCGTTGGCTGTATCATGGAATCCATTGATAAAGTCAAAGATTAAAGAAAATATAACGATAGCTATAGTGATAATTAATACATATTCCATAAATTAAAACTCCCTTAGCTATTTTTCATAATAATCGTTTCGAAATTATTTGCTACAACTTGACATTTATCTGCGATTTCTTCCATGCTTTCATAAATATCTTTTATTTTAATTAGTGTGATTGGATCTGTTTCACTGTTGAAAATGTGTTTAATAGATTGACGTAAAATGCCATCACAATTTGTTTCAAATTCTTTAATATTAATAGAATGAATGCGCATGTGAGATAATTTCTTCTCAACTAATAAACCAACAGCTAATTTCATTTCCGCTACTGCTTTTTGGATATTTTCTACGAATTCTGCCATGTATTCATCTGTATATTCAATTGAATACATTTCAAACATTGCTGAAGTTTCTTCCATTGCGTCAAGAACGTCA
Organism: Staphylococcus sp. NWU MKU2; assembly: GCF_033283605.1. NCBI lineage: Bacteria > Bacillati > Bacillota > Bacilli > Caryophanales > Staphylococcaceae > Staphylococcus > Staphylococcus sp. NWU MKU2. The sequence continues at coordinate 487,211 of NZ_JAVSMH010000001.1, forward strand.
TCAATTGCATTACATAAAGATAGAATGTCTTCACGTTCAATTGGTGTAATAAATGTTTGATTTAAATCCGTAATAACTTGATGCATTAATTCGTCACCATGTGACTCATATGTCTTGATATTGTCAGAATAAGCTTTTAAATCTAAGTGCGTATTGAAATCCATTTTCCCGAATTCAACTGCAGCACGGTCCAAATTAAATACCATTTCCTCTAATTGAACCATGAACTTATCCTTTTTCTTAGTAAACATTATAAAGCCTCCATTATAGCGATCGTTTCCAATCACATTTGTAAATTTTTATTATTGTAAGACAACTTTAGATAAAGAATACATTTACAATAAGAACATTCAAAGAGTCTATTTTCTGACTATTTGTAAATTTTATGTAAATATAATGTTTTACTGTTATTCACTTAATACTCCATTACTGAATTTGTCCCTATTTGAAAATATCACAAAATTTACATAACCACAATTACATTTACAAATTATTTACAAATACGAAATATTAGATAAATATTGACTTAAATTGAGTGGTTTATCGTTCTTTTAGAGTGATTATAGGCGATAACTGCAAAAATACTATAAATGATTGTATAAATAGCCATTACAACGAAAATAGGAACTTTATTATCAAAGCCTATAACCTTCATAAAGACCACTGCCGCAAAGTATGAATGTAATAAGGCAATAATAAGTGGTATACCAAAATTAAATGCCACTTTGAGTTTTAACCCTTTTGCCATGTCTTTTTGAATAAAACCTAATTTACGTAATACAGAATAACTTTCTAACTCATCTTCTGTTTCATCAATTTGTTTAATGTAAATAATACACCCTGTAGCGATTAAAAATGCAATTCCTAAAAATGATGTTACAAATAACAATATTCCAGTCAAACTTGATACTTCGCTCACCACTTCACTACGCGTTTGAACATTACCATCAAGATCCTTTGTTATACTCTCAAGTTTTGGTATATCTCTATTGTGTTTTAAATCAAAACCATATTGTGAAACGATATATTTATTTTTCGCATGTGCTTTCAAATAGTTATAATCTGTATCATTTAAAACTAAAGTAGGACCTCCTAAGTCAATACTCTGTTTAAAATAAATTTTATCCATCACTTTATTCAATTTAATCTTTACATGATGCTTTTTAGTTCCTATAGAAGCCGTACCATGCGGTGTATGTTTCGATAAATCATGAATTAACCCTTCAGGCATAATTAAATTAGCCTCACCCTTCTCTATAGAAACATTAGGGAAATATTTTTCACTCGTTACAGTAATCGCGTATGGTTGCACCTGATTTTTATCAAATAAATGATCTTTGTATAGTTGAGAATAAACAACTTGTTTAAAATCGTAATGGTAAGGAATATGATGTCGATTTAATTCAAAACCTAATTCATTAGCTACTTTCTCTTCTTTAAGTGTAACCTCATGAGGAGATTCTAATAGAACTTCATTTGTCAAAGAGCCCCTACTAATCGCAGCGAAACACAGTACAGATACAGTTATTGCTGAAATGATTGCCATTACAGTTAATGAAAATGCATTTTTTCTAATTCGAAACATGAGTGATGATGTAAAAATAACATCATTTACAGAAACATTACCACCTTTAAGGTATCTAATCGTCTTTAAAATGAGAGAAATCGTACTTCGAAAGAAAAAGTAAGTTCCTAAAACAGTAAGAATTAGAATAACAAACGGTAGTATCACATCATCTACAATCTCGACAAAACGCGTCGATAAATAATAACCTGTTAATATCAATACAATACCTAAAACACCTAATATAACTTCACCTAATGTTAGTGTAATATGACTATCTTCTTTACTGTCTTGAGAGGCCATTAAACTTTTAATTGAAGATTTGCTTAAATAAATAGATGCTTGAATAATGATAAGTATATAAGCAATGACAAGTATAAATAATGTTTGCGCAATCGCTTGAAAACTAAAAATGATTGATACAGAAGTATGTATACCTAATAATTTTAAAACAATCATTAATAGTATTTTTGATCCTAAAATACCGATAATCATACCTAATAACGCGGTTATAATAAAAATAAATAATTGTTCAAGCATTAGCATATAAATAATACTCTTTTTACCTAAACCAATCGTTTGCAATAATCCGAATTCATAACTACGTCGTTTGATAAACAACATATTCGTATACATAATAAATACAACAATAATGATAAATAAAAAATAACTTCCCACTTGTGTTCCTTGTTGTATCATTGACAACGATTGATGCACATTTAAATGGTGTACATACTTAATTGTTATAAAACTAAAAAACAACACGATACTTAATACAAGTGAAAAGATATAAATCGCGTAATGAATTATATTCTGTTGAAAGTTCTTCCATATAATTTGACTAAAACTCATACATCATGCCACCTAATATACTTTGCGCACGTAAGATCTCTTTGTGAAAGACATTTTTATCATCTTCACCTTGATAAATTTCAGTAAATACCTGCCCGTCTTTTAACATAATCACACGCTCTGAGAAGCTTGCTGCCAAAGGATCATGCGTTACCATTACTATCGTTGCGTTATAAAGTTCATTGATATTTTGAAAACGTTGTAATAAATCGCGAGTATTTTTAGTATCAAGTGCCCCTGTTGGCTCATCCGCGAAAATAATCTTAGGATACGTAATAAATGCACGCGCTGCGGATGTTCTTTGTCGCTGTCCACCAGAAATGTCTGATGGATATTTATCACTAATTTCGAAAATATTTAAAGCCTGCGTAATACGTTGATAGCGTTCATTCATTTCTTTTTTATCTAACTTTTGAACTGATAAAGGTAACATGATGTTTTCTTTAACTGTTAACGTATGTAATAAATTATATTCTTGAAAAATAAAACCAATATCTTTTTTCTAATTTCAGACAACGCTTTATTAGATAATTTCTCTAATTGTTGACCATCTAAAATAATAGAACCATGTGTTAAATAGTCAATTGAACTTAACACGTTTAATAACGTTGTCTTGCCTGATCCCGATGGCCCCATGATAGCTACAAACTCTCCCGCTTCAATTGACAGATCTATATCTTTTAAAACTTCTTGTTCAGTTTGTTTATTTCCATAAGTTTTGGCAATTTGCTTTGCCTGTAATATTGCCACGGTTTTGTTCACCTCGCCATTCATTTTATCTACATGTGCGTTTACTTTAGAAATACCGCACTACTTTAATCAGTTTAATTATAAAAGTTATCGCTTTTGATGAAATGAAGATGGAGTAACAAATCTAAGTTTTAAGGTTACATTGTTGTCACTTGGGTCATACGGGCCATCAATTCATTCTGTTTTGGAAAAGTTAATACAAAAGTAGTCCCTTGTCCTACTGTAGATTCTACTCGAACATTAATACCTAATTGATCTTTTACACTGTTAACCAGATATAGCCCTATTCCTGAAGAAGTTGTTTCATTACGATTCGCAGTCGAAGTGAAACCACGCTCAAATATACGTGGTAAATCTTTGTGACTGATACCTCTACCAAAATCTTTAATTTCCAATGTTACATGACCATCATTTGTATAAGAACGAATAATAATATCTTGTCCTTGAGAATATTTTAATGAGTTAGATAAAATTTGGCGAATCATCATGCGACACCATTTCACATCCGTGTATACATCTAAGTTTGTTTCTAAATCCAAATCATAGCCTATACCTTTGGCTTGGCTAATGTGACGTGTTAATTGGATCTCATCAATCACAAGACGCTTCAGTGATGTCTCTTCAAAATACATGTCTCTATTTTTAGACTCTAAACGCGTTAAATAAAGTTGCTTATCTAACAACTCATTAATACGTGCCCATTCATACAATAATGACTTTTTACGTTTTCCCTCTTCTTCTTGATCGATTAACAACTTCATCGCTGTCACAGGTGTTTTAATATCATGAACAAATTCTGTTAGAGATTGTTCTGTCGATTGTATGTGTAATTGTTGTTCAACAACACGTTCCTTTTGACTCGTTAATTTGTGATAAAGATAATTAACAACTTCCTTTTGAAACGGATCTTCTGCTAAATCTTTATGCTTAATTTCTTCAATTTCTTTATTATTATATAAATGTTGATATAGCTTTACTTCTTTTAAAAAAGTAAAAATTAAAAACATCGCTGTAAGACCGAGATTTAACGTTACTATAAATCCTATACTCTCGATGGAAATATCATAATCAATGTAAGCCATACCTAATAAAATCAGATGTAGAAACACAATCCAAAAAATCCAGTTACTTCGCGTTTTGAGGAATAACCAAAACCATTTCAAGTTACTCATGTGCCATGTAACCTTTACCTACTTTAGTTTCGATCTGTGTATCCATACCGATATCAGACAACTTTTTACGCAAACGGTTAACATTAACAGTTAACGTATTATCACTTACAAACGCTTCATCATCCCATAGCGCAGTAATTAAGGTATCTCTAGTAACAATTTGATTTTGCTTTTGAGTTAACATTTCTAAAATAATCATTTCAGTCTTCGATAAATAGATAACTGAATCACCTTTTTGAATACTATCTTTTGATAGATCCACAAGTGCATCTTGCCAATTCAATGTTCTCTTTTCTTCTGCTCCAAATTCATAAACACGTCGATAAATGGCTTGCAATTTAGCTATTAAGACGTTTGTATGGAATGGTTTTTGCATATAATCATCGGCTCCCAATTCCATGCTCATGACTTGGTCCATTGGATTATCACGTGATGATAAGAATAAGATGGGGACATTAGATACTTGTCTAATCTTTCTACACCAATAAAATCCATCGTATTTAGGTAATTGAACATCCATAATAACAATTTCAGGATTTGTTTCTTCATAAATATCCATTACTGCACTAAAATCATCTATACCTGTCACAAAGAAATCCCAATGTTCTAATTCTTTTTTCAATTCTTGGAAGAGTGTTTGATCATCTTCTACTAATAATACTTGCATCACTTTATCACCTATTATTTTGTATATTTCATTTTTTCCCCTGATTGAACCCGTCCGTTAAAATGTTTAATTCGGCAATCAATTTCAAACCCTCGCATAATCAAACCTTGTAATGGTGCTTGAACGAAGTAGTAAATTGGCCATAGTAATTTCGGAATATAATCATATAAATGAACAATGACTAATCTTGTACCTTTAATTTGCCTAAATTCTAATTTACCTTGTTTCTTTTGATTAGATTTTATCATTGAACCTGAAATCAAGTGTAGTGTTATAAGTCCCGAGTCGTCTTCAACTTTTTCCATAATTAATAATGGTTTAGACTTTTTTCGTGCATAAACAATGTATCTATCATTATCTTGATATGTGTGCATGAATGTATCACGTGTATCATTAAGCCATTTCATAAAGTAGTCTACTAGATAGGATAATGTCCATTTCCTAGGTAATATCATTCGCATCGCTGTTCTTATATCATCATATTTAGACATCTGTAATTCAGCATTTATATGTGGTCGTTTAATTTGTGTGTTTGTCTTTTCCACAGGAACGCCGTAATTCTCTAGCCTTTGTACTGTCTCACTATCAAATCGACTACCACTTATATATACTATTTTAGACACACCTTGTTGAGCTGCTGCTCTGGCAAAGTTATCTGCGGCGATCAAATTTAAATCTCGTGCCGTTGCTTGGGTTAATTTTGCTGAATTCTTATTAGGATCTAAATAAAAAACAGCAATATCCATACCTTCCATAGCTTTTACAACATCATTATAATTATAAATATCTCTTTTCAACCAAATAATTCGATCATTATCTTCTTTTTTAGTATTTGGATACTTTGATAGGGCATATATGTTTGCATCTTTTTCAATAACACTTCTTATATACTTACCAATATAACCACTACCACCTGCTAATAGTACATTCGGTTTCATATTTAAGATTACCCCTTTAGTTTAAAAGTTTTTTATTTTATGTATATCTAAGATTTATTGCTATAATACCATGTAAGACACAATAGTTTATTAATTTGGGAGGAAGCCTTATGGCTCATATTATTCGTGAAATTAGTATAAAAGACGTTGAAGACTTTATTAAATTATTAAGCAAAATTTATGATGAATCTGAATATACATTATATAACCCGGGTGAATATACGCCCAGCATCTCAAGTGTTAGCGATCGTTTAGAACGCATTATCACTTCTCCAAGAAATACTGTTTATGTTGCAGAGCAAGATGATCAACTGGTTGGTTACGCATTCATTACAACTGAAGATTTTGAGCGCAAACGTCACGAAGCAGTTATCACAATTGGTGTTAGACAACTATATCAGAAACATGGCATAGGTATGGCATTAGTAAATGCGACTGAAGCTTGGTCAATCAACCATGATATTAGACGTATCGAAGCTTCCGTTGTCCCTGAAAACGCGCGCGCAGTTGAACTCTTTAAAGCTGCTGGATTTAATATTGAGGGCGAATTAAAGGATAAGCTATATATTAATGGTCAATACTTCAATAAATATGTCATGGCCAAACTGCTTATTTAATATTTAAATTTACTATCATTATATTATACTCTAGTCTCAATAATATTAAACAACATTACTAAAATGTTAGATTAAATAACAATACACCTATAGTATTTAAATACCACTATCATAGAATAATAAAAATTAAAAAGGCTTACTTCCTTAATGATTTAACATTTAGGAAATAAGCTTTTTATTCTTAGCTATAGTGTTGTAACCAATAAAGTTTGATAATAATATCATTTTATCGTGGTTAGTAAGGTGATAATGAGAAACTTTTATCCGAACTCGTAGAACCATCAAATGGAGATTGCTGATTTCGTTCTACACCAGATGATGAAGTATTTCTGCTTAAGAATGCGAGTACACGTTTCATATTCTCTTTAGATTCTGGCTTCTCTAAATGAAATTGATATTGATGATGTAAATGATGTGAACCATCATAGAACAATGTACTAACAGGAATGCCTTCTTCCTTCAACTTACGGTAAAATTCAATATTTTGACTGTAGAAAGGATCAGCATCACCTACTGATAGATACGTTGAAGGATAATCTTTAGTCACTTGATTGATTGTTGACATTTGAGAAATATTTTTGAATTCTGATTCCCATTTTGTTGCACCAGTATAACTATGCATAAACATTTGAATTCTTGGGAATTCCGTTTCTCTAACTGTATTCATATCATAAAAACCACCGAAAAAGATAGCGCCTTTTATTTGTGATGGTGTAAAACGCTGTTCAAATCCCATTTCACTTCGTAGTGAACTATTTGTTTGCATAGCAACATATTGACTTGTAAGTTGTGCACCGGCAGAGTCACCGCCTATAACAACTTGATCTAAATCAATTGGGAAGCGGTCTTTATTATGCTTAATAAATTGAATTGCATCACCAAATTGAATGAGTGGTGTGGGATATTTATAATTAGGTGCTAAAGCATAGTTAACATTGACTACTACATAGCCTTGTTCCACAATTTGCGATAGCAATGGATTTTTATATTGTTTATCACCTGCAACATAACCCCCTCCATGCATCCAGAAGATAACTGGCAATTTAGTATCCTTATCTACATCGTCAGGCATCATAATATCAAGTTGGCTTTCAGGAAGATGATTATTATAGGTAATATTTTGAAATAATTTGACGTTAGGATTATTAATTTGAACTTTTTCACGTTGTTGTTTTTTCTTCTCACTCTCTTGTTGATGGTGGTATAGCCCCCAAGCAACTACAACACTCACAATCACGATAATGACACCTGTGATAATCGTCCATTTTTTCTGAGTATTCATTCCCTACGTTCCTTTCAATTGATTATAGAAAGTTTGCTTGTTCATTTAATAGAAAAAGCAACCCGTATAATCATACGAATTGCTTTTAAGATTAAAACATTCACTTTCAATTGTAAAGTATTGCTATTTTAAATCTATGCTATATGATCTTTATTATCACTCTTACGTACATAGTATTTAATTAATACTGCAACTACGATAAACAGACCAACAACACCCATAATATTATATAAGAAGTTAATTAAGTCTGCAAAACCTACAAAGCTTAAAATAAATGCAGCAATCATCATAATAATGATAAAGATGTGATACTTTTTACTATATGGTTCTGTAAAACGTGCTGCGAATGAATAGCATAGTCCTAAGATTGTATTGTACATAACTGCTAACATGATGACAGTTAGAACAAGACCAATCCATGGATGAATAGCATTAGCTAATGTTAATGTTGGAATTTCAACATCTTTAATTTTAGGATATTCAGATTGTAATGCAAAGTTAATTAGAGCAAGTAAGATAGTGTAAATCACACCGCCAAACATTGCACCTCCACCTGAAATTTTACGTTTAGAAGCGTCGCCTCCAATTGCAACAACTGTACTAAAGCCCACTGCAAAAGCTAGACCACCGTACATTAATCCTCTAACTATACCCCAAAATACACTTGTTTTATCAACAGTACTGTTAACTTCATTCAAAGGAACGCTACCTGCAAATAAGTAGTAAACGGCAATAAGTATTACCATAATTATTAAGAATGGTGTGACGACACCAAGTGCGCTCACGATTTTGTTAAAGTCTAATAATAATGTTAAATAAATGACAATAGTCATAATTAAGGCACCTAACCACGTAGGTATGCCAAAACTCTCTTGGAATGTTGAACCAGACCCTGCAATCATAGTGACTGCTATACCAAATAAGAAGAATACTAATATATAATCGAAGATTTTACTAAACTTTTCTCCGAATAAATATTTTAATGTTGACTCATGATTCGTAGCTTCAAATGCTGTACCTATTTTAGCAACTTGTCTACCTATAAAACCAAGAATCAAACCTGAAATAAGCACACCAATATAAGACCATAAACCATATGGTGTAAAGAATTGCATAACTTCTTGTCCAGTTGAGAATCCGGCACCTACTACAATGCCGACATAGGCGAAACCAATTTTTACAGCTTCTTTATTTAATCCCATGCGAAAATATAACCTCCTTAAATTTGACACATTGTGCATTATAACGCACTTCAAATAATATGCAACAGTGCATAAAGGTTACGAACCGGCGTTTATCGGCTATAAACACTATGCTATATACACTTGTTAAGGATTTAAAATTCTTTAAAATTTATTATAATTATCTTATTTTTCATAAATAAGTAACTAGTAAATCATATTTAATTTTATATTAATGATGAACATCATATCTACATTTTAAAACAGTTAATAGCAATCATTATAGCAGAGGTAAAAAATGAATTAAGGGGTAACTACAGGTTTAATATTGGCTATTATCGCACTAGTCATTAGTTTTTAAATTAAAAATAAATAATTAAATTTAAAAATGACGTGAAATAAAAAAGCTGAGACAAAATAAAATGTCTCAGCCTACTTTACCAATTTGGCAATAGCTGACTGATTTGAAATTGATCTTGAATCAAGCTTTTTTCGTACCTAGTCATCCTTGCCTGGGGATATTTGGAAAAATACTATTTCTGTCCTACTTCCATATCTAAAATCTAGAAAGTAATTATTTGCTTAATGATACAATATTCACACGCTTATTAATTAGAATTTCCATATTGTTGTAATTCATTAATATCAACAACAACATTATCCATACGTTTAGCTGTTTCTTTAAGTGCATTTCTTGCAACATGATTACTTGGATCTAATTTCAAAATTTGTTTAGCAACTTTGAAAGCTTCAGAATCAGTAATAACAGGTTCTGGAATGGCATGTAATAATAACATTTGTAATAGACTCTTAATTTCTTTACCATTCGTCAACTGAATGGACGCTTGCGCATGGTAATAAGCAGAATCTAATGCGCCTTCTATCTCACTTAGGGGATAGACAAGCAATAGAAATGCTAAATCATGCAATTCAGACGTTTCTTCAAATTTAATCATATCCAAAATACAAGTATAAAACATCATGCTTTCATTTTCATGTGCACATGAAATGTAGGCTTCTTCAAAATCTAAAAAGTCTGCTTTGGCCATTAGTTGTCTTACTTGTTCAAATTCTCCACTTAAAACGTATTCCTTGATGCTGCTTTGCATGACCTTGCCCACCTACTCTTTCGCTTTACTATAATAACCTATTTTATCACAATCATTTGTCATTTTCATTTTATAAATTACTTAATTATAAAATTTATTTTGCGCATTTATTTGATTATTATATTTACGCACATTATTTAAACATTAGTCAAATGTATTTTCTTTAAATGAAGTTTGAGCGACTTCTTGTATCGCTTCATCAGTTGTTCCGCCAACTGAGAGTTTCACTGCGGCAGTAAAACTACCTTCTACTATTGGTGCATCTATCTTCTTAATATGATGTGGTCCTTCATACATCTCAATTGCTAAATCTAAATTCATTTCGGAAGAACCTAGATCATAAAAGCACAATGCGTCATCATCTAAGTTATTGATAATATTTTGGATATCATCAAATGATGTACCTATGCCTCCATCGACACCGCCGTGAGCTACAACGTTAACATCTTGCGCCATCTGATTAAGCAAAGCTTTAGTACCATTCGCAATGTCTTCACTATGGCTAATAATTATAATTGTTGTCATTCAATGTCATCTCCAATCAGTGCACTTAATACGTAAACCATACTTTGGGAACCAGGATCGATATAACCTATTGAATCCTTTTTAAAGTATGCTGCACGTCCTTTTGTAGCTTCTATCTCTTTCGTATCAGTAGCAAATTGTTGTAGTATCTCTAACGTGATTGTTTCATCATTTTCTAAAGCTTCACGCGCTCGATCTACGACATCAAACATCGTCTTCTCATCTCGTTGTACTTTACCTCTCTGCGCAATCGCATTAGCAAATTCAGTAACAACAGCTTTTAAATTTTCTTTGTCCATTTCTTCATTAACAACATTAGCCATTTTAACAAAGCTAAATCCATATAATGGACCAGATGCACCACCAATATTTGACATTAATGCCATACCAGTAGATTTAAATAGCGATGACATACTACTATCATCTATCTTGTCTTTCAAACTTTTAAATCCACGCAACATATTGACACCATGATCGCCATCACCAATTGCTCTATCTAAATCCGTTAATAATGTTTCTTTCTCTGAAAACACTGCCTCTAAATTTAATAATCGTTGTTTCATATCTTTAACATCCATTTTTAATCACCTCATTTGAATGTAGTTTTCTTTTTAAAAGTAGCGAGACGTAGTAGGTGCTTGTAAAGCTTTGAGTAGTTCTTCATTATTAGGAAGTAGTGTGATTGAAAAACCTTGCATATCTAATGAAGTCATATAGTCACCAACAAACCATTGCGCTACATCTCTATTTTGCTTTTCTAAATAAAGTGAACAATACTTAGTCACAATATTTAACTCTGATAGTGGTGTACCACCCATTCCATTAACCATAACGATTAATGATTGCTCTTGATTTTCTTTAAGTAATCGACTTAATAACCGTTCAACGATACTATCGATTTCTTCATAGTGTATTCGTTCAATTCCTTTTTCGCCATGAATACCTATCCCAATTTCTATATCCCCATCATTAATATCAAATCCATATTGGCCTGTTGTCGGAACCATTGGTGGTGTCAGTGCCATACCAATACTTTTAATTTGTGAAGCTATTGTTTCCGCTTTTTCTTTAATATCCTGTAGAGCTAAACCTTGTTCAGCTAAATAACCTACATATTTATGAACGCATACTGTGCCTACAACACCACGTCTTTGCGTTTCTTCAGACACTGATATGTCATCTTTAACGACAACCATCTCTACTTGAATATCTTCCATTTCCGCCATTTCTTGCGCCATTTCAAAGTTCATTACATCGCCAGCATAATTTTTAACAATTAATAAAACACCATCACCAGTATCGACAGCCTTAATTGCTTCTAACACTTTATCGGGTGTTGGTGAAGTAAATACTTCTCCGCAAACCGCCGCATCAAGCATCCCTTGCGCAACATAACCTGCATGAGCCGGTTCATGTCCACTACCGCCACCTGAAACAATCGCTACGCCTTTAGATTTCTTTTTACGTCGCACGACAACAGTTTCTGCAATGATTTCGATATCATTATTTGCTATTTTTAAACCGTCTAACATATCTTTTAAAAAGTCTTCTTTTTGTTTTATTAGCTTTTTCATATGCAACTTCCTCCTTTGGCCTATCAATTTAATTATAAATCAAGCACAATGTATGCGCTATCATTTACATTTAAATCGACTTTAATAAAAAAGTGGAAATGGAACAGAATTTATCCTTACTCAAACACAGAGAATTTCATCGTAAAATTCACTACTAAGGTCTGTCCACTCCCACGAAGATTACTACAATCGTAAAAAGTTTAATATTTAACTAATTAGAAACGATGTCTTACATATATTTTATCTTTAAGTATTACTATTTATTTCACCAATTTTTAAATACTTTTAGATTTATACATTAAATAAATGAAATAAGGTGCGCCTATAATAGCAACTACAATACCAGCAGGTACCCCTGTCGGTTCAAGAATAACCTTACCAATGGTATCTGATAAAACAAGTAAGAAGGCACCTACAATAATTGAAATTGGTAAAAATAGTTGATGACGCGGTCCAATAATTGATTTTGCAATGTGTGGCCCCATTAAACCAATAAATGCAATAGCACCTGCAACAGCCACGGCAATTGATGATAAAACAACAGCAATAAAGAATAAAACTACACGTTCTCGTTCAATCTTAACACCAAGTCCTTTTGCAATATGCTCATGTGTATTAATTAAGTTCAGCACATTAGATTTATATAAAAGAAATGGAATAATAATGATAAGCCATGGAATAGTTGCGATTACAAATGTCCAGTCATCGCCCCAGATATTACCAGCAAACCAAGTAGCTATAAATTCTGACTGATCTTCATTAAATTTAGACATAAGCGTAATAGAACCACCATATAAGGCTGTCTGCATGCCTACACCAATTAGCACCATACTTGAAGGTGTAATGCCATCTCGCTTGTTCACACTAAATAAAAAGATAACAATTGCAGTAGCTACACCGCCAATGACACTAATCGCTGGTAACACATACACAAAATTATCAGGGTTAATTTGTCCTATTGAAATAAATAATGCTATTGCGAATCCACCACCAGCATTAATACCTAAAATACCTGGCTCCGCAATTGGATTCTTAGTGACACTTTGAATAATAGCGCCACTTAAACTTAACGCAGCACCTGCTAAAATAGTAATTAACATTCGTGGAAAACGAAATTCCATTAAGATTAATTGATCATAATATTCACCTTGACCTATGAGCGTCTTTAAAAAATGATCAACTGGAATTTTAAATTCTCCTGAAGACACACTCCATGTACATGCGGCTAATAATAATATTGAAAAAATTACTAAAGTAACGATTTGTTTCCGTCTTAGTTTAGGATGAATCATATTGTGCGCCCCCCTCTTTTAACTAAGTATAAGAAGTAAGGCACACCGATAAATGAAATAATCGCTCCCACTGGCGCTTCACCTAACATTCGTGCTACAGTATCAGCTAAAATCATAAGTAAACCGCCTGTTAAAGCTGTTAATGGTAATACCTTTGCGTAGTCTGTACCTACTAAGAATCTGACAATGTGAGGTACCATCAAGCCAACAAAGGCAATTTGTCCTACCATTGAAACGGCTACCCCCGCTAATATCATTGTTAAGAACAAACTTACTCCACGAATCAACGTGATATTTTGTCCCAAGCCTTTAGCAAGTGTCTCTCCTAAATTTAAAATCGTTAATTGTTTACTCATTGCTATGATGATAACAATAGCAATGATAATAACAGGTCCGCTCCACATAAGTTGTTTCCAAGTCGTACCTGAAACACCACCAGCAGTCCAGAAAGTAAGTGTTTGATTCAGCTTAAATGTTAAAGCAATACCTTGACTCAAAGCCGTTAAAAGTGCACTTACAGCAGCACCTGCTAAAATGATTCTCATAGGATTGAAGCCATCGCGTCTAGATCGACCTATTGTTAAGACAATAAAGCCACCCAACATCGCACCTAAAAACCCTGCACACATGAGCATTAAGAATGGTGCTGCCGGATAAAAAGCAAATGTTAACGCCAATGCAAATGAAGCCCCAGAGTTTAAACCTATTAAACTTGGATCCGCAAGTCCGTTTTTAGTTACGCCTTGAATAACAGCACCAGCAACTGATAATGCCATTCCAACTAATACCGCACCTAAATCACGCGGTATACGTATCTCACTAATAATATTATGTTGTTGATTTTTAGGATTATAATGAAAAATAGCATCCATAATAGTTGAAAAACTAATTTTCGCTTCACCTATCAAGATAGATACAAGCAATGCGCCTATTAACAACACAAAGACTAAAATAATATAGCCAATAAAACCTATGTTTACTTTTTTATCTTTCTCCATCATGATAAAAATTCCCTTTTCTTAGTTTATCTATATATTATGAATAATTACGTTCGAATAAGTCATATGTCACTAATAATGGTTTACCTGTACGAGGGTCCGTACTAAGTACGACATCAATATTAAACACTTTTTCTAGAATATCTTTAGTCAACACGTCTTCAGTAGCGCCACAAGCAATGATTTCACCTTTCTTCATTGCGATAAGATGATCAGAAAAACGAATCGCCTGGTTAATGTCGTGTAAGACCATAATGATTGTACAACCTTGTTCTTTATTTAATTGTTGAACTAATTCTAAAATTTCTAATTGATGTGAGATATCTAAATATGTTGTGGGTTCATCTAGGAAAATAATGTCTGTTTTTTGAGCCAATGCCATCGCAATCCAAACTCGTTGACGCTGACCACCACTTAAATCATTAATAGAACGATGTCTAAATTCAGATGTGCCAGTAACATTTAAAGCCCAATCAATCTCTTTTTTATCTTCAGCAGATAGACGGCCGAACCCTTTTTGATGTGGAAAACGACCATAAGATACTAATTCTCCAACTGTAAGACCATCTGCTACTTCTGGTGTTTGTGGTAATATAGCAATTTTTTTAGCAATTTCTTTAGTTGATTGCGTATGAATATTTTCACCATCTAATTGAATTTCGCCATTTTTGATTGTTAATAAGCGTGACAATGCTTTTAATAATGTAGATTTCCCACAACCATTAGGCCCAATGATAGACGTAACCTTGCCATCTGGTATTTCTACATCTAAATTGTTAATAATCGTATGATCCCCATATCCAATTTCCACTTGTTGCGCTTTTAAACGATTCATGCTTTCCCTACTTTCATAATAAATAACTTTATGTACGATTGATTTTGTCAATTGATAATAATTATCATAGTCAATAGATGTATTATAACATCTTTGTAAATAACTGACTATTTGTAATCGACAAAGCAAAGGTTAGGTATTTCATTAATTGATGTCGTCATATCACCTTCACCAATATATTGAAACACCTAACCTTATTCATTCTCATTATTCATCTGCTAAAAAGCCATTACCATACACATCTCTCACATCATGCACAACTAAAAAGGCTTGATTATCAATCTTACGTATAATTTTCTTAGCTCGAGACACTTGTGTTTTTGCAACAACAACATATAATACGTCTTTTTCTTCACGACTATAATAGCCTCGACCATCTAATATTGTGAGACCTCGTCCAACTTGTTCATCTATCGCTTTCGCTACTTGGTCAGGCTTACTTGAAATAATTGTCATTGCTTTTTTAGTATTTAAACCTTCTATAACATATTCCATAACTTTGGTACCTATATATAATGAGATAACTGTTACTAAGGCCATCTGCAATGGTAATACAGTTAATGATATGAGTACAACAATCAAATCAAAAAACAATAACGCATATGCAGTACTTACATCTAAATATTTATTAGCAATTTGTGCTAGTATCGTTGTCCCTGCAGTTGTACCACCAGCTAAAACAATAATACCAATGCCCAACCCAACACAAGAGCCACCAAATATAGCGTTAATGATGACATTTCCAGTTTCGACGTGCCAAGACTCAGTTAAACTTAAAAACACTGAGATAAGTACAGTCGCCACAATAGTTAATAACATACTTTTTTTACTTAAAAATTTATACCCTACAATGATCAGTAGTGCATTTGCTACAAAGTTCGTGATGGCTGGAGAAATGTGAAACGCATAATATAATACAATGGCTATACCTGTTACGCCACCTTCTCCTAAATTACCTGAGATAATGAATGCATTAACTCCAGCTGAAAATATGAAAGAGCCTAGTATAACTAAAAGTAAATCTTTAATATTTTTATTCAAATACACCAACCCCTTTTAATGTAATATCATTAAAAAGGTTATCACAATCACTAGTGAAGCTACAATATGCATTTTAGAAATAGTCTATATCTATATTATTTTCAAGGTATATTTCTATTTCACCATGTTTAAGTGAACTAATTTAAAAACAAATATAAATTTTCTGAATTTTTTGTTTACTTTGTCAATTACATTTGCTATAATGTGTATAACTTCTTAATAAGAGAAGTTATCTCCTTTGTGTTGTTTATAGTAACAAAACAAATTTTGCTCGAAGTACTGTGACAGTACCTAGTCCTTACCGTTACAAGTACATTAATATTCATTTCCCATAAAAACCAAGTATATAGAGTGTCTCCTCACCCTACATACTTGGTTTTTATCATGTTAACTAAAATCTACTGAAATAATTCAAAAAAATCGTGGAACAAAATTCAAATTGAATGATGTTCCACGATCCTTTTTAATTGTTAAACATGTTATGTATCTTCTTACCAAGCGAATAATCCGACAAATGCTGCAGTAAGTAATGATACTAATATGCCTGCTAATAACATCATTGGTACGTATTTAGATACAAAATCTGATGTTTTTTGATCAACAATCCCTTTTAATGTTCCGACAATCATTCCGATTGTAGAGAAGTTAGCAAATGAAACTAGGAATGTTGAAATAACTGCTCTTCTGTGAGGGCTATATGAATCAACGACTTTACTAATTTCACCCATAACTACAAATTCATTAGTAACAATCTTCTTAGCCATTTGTTGAGCAACAATCCATGCTTCTCCCCATGGCAAACCAAGTAAAAGTGCAAATGGATACATGAATAAACCTAAAATTTGATTTAAACCGAAACTACCTTTTACGCCTATCCATCCACCAACTAGACCTGTAATTAAGTTTATAAAGCGATCAATTAAGTCTGCTAAAGCAACAAAACTAATTACAAATGCAATAATGATTAATACTAATTTACCTGCATTAAGTACAGAATCACCTAAAAATGAGAAGAAAGGTTGACGTTCTACCGTTTCATTATTTTTGATGCTATAAATGATGTCTTCTTGTTCTTCAACACTTACCGGATTCAAAATTGAAGATACAATTATCGCATTAATAATATTTAGCGGTATCGCTGTTAATACGAGATCACCCGGTATCATTTGAACGTATGCACCAACAATAGCTCCAGAGATTGAACTCATTGACATCATAGCCACTGTTAATACACGCATTTCATTCATACGTTTCAATTGTTCGTTTGATACAGCTAAAGCTTCAGTATTACCTAAGAACATCATTTCGATGCCAAAGAATGATTCAAATTTAGGCTGACGCGTAATTTTCGCTAGCACCCAACCAATACCACCTATAATTTTAGGTAAAATATTGAAATACATTAATACGTCAAATAATGGTACTACAAGTAGAATTGGGAAGAGTGCGCTAATCGCCATATCCATCTGTTTACCGCTAGTGAAACTGCTGAATGCAAATCCTGTTCCAGTATGTGCTGATTGAATTACCCATGCGATTGCTGAAGCTAATCCTTCTACAATCGTTCTCCCAATTTGGAAATAGACGAAGAACCATGCTAAAAACAAGTTTAATACAACAAGAATTAAAATAGATTTCCATTGGATGTTTTTGCGATCTCTTGAAAATAAAACTGCAATTCCCAAAAACGCAAGTAATCCAATGATGTTAACCAATAAAAACATAAGGCACCTACCTGATTAATTTTTTATGACATTAATGTCATAGCATGTCTATACAACAGAACCGTACTTTATTCACTAATTAACCCCAAAAGTTCCGTTAATAATATATTTTTAATTATACCATGAGGTAATGTTCGAGAAAATAAAGATTTTTCTAATAGTACAATAGAAAGCACTAGAGTTAAACTTACTACTCTAGTGCTTTCTACTTTCATTTTAATTATGATTTTTTCTCAATATCTTTATAAATATAATCACCAATATATTGAGATGCTTTTCCATTTTCTATAGAACAAAAATCATTATAAAATGCTTCTATCTTATCTTGATATTTCACTTTATGTTGATCAATTTGTTTTAACTCTTCAGCTAATTTAAACTCGTCTGTAATAATTTCACCTGGTAGGTCGTTCATGTAATCCATGTAGAAACCACGAAGTCCTTTATCATATTTTTCTATATCGTATGCAAAGAAAAATTGTGGACGCTTCAAGATACCAAAGTCAAACATAACAGAAGAATAATCAGTAATTAATGCATCAGAAATTAAGTATAATTCCGAAATGTCATTATAATTTGATACATCAATTGCAAAGTCATCATATCCATGTAAATCTAAAGCATTCGCAATTAGATAATGCATTCTTAATAAGATGACATACTCATCTCCTATTTCTTTTTGAAGATTGGCTAAATTAATTTTCAAATCAAATAAGTATTGTCCCTTTTTCACAAACTCATCGTCTCTCCAAGTTGGAGCATACATGATAACTTTCTTATCTGCAGGTAAATTCAAGTCACGCTTAATTTGTTCAATATATTCAGTGTCATTTTGACGGTTAACTAATACATCATTTCTCGGATAACCAATCTCCCAAATACGGTTTTCATCCATCCAAAATGCTGATTTAAAAATATCAGAAGAGTATCTATTTGGTGATACTAAACGATCCCAACGTGATGCTTCAGCATAGAAGTTCTTCTTATAGTTTGCAGTTGTCGTGCCAGGCATTCTAACCACTTTCATATCATTAGCTAAACGTTTTAATGGTGTTCCGTGCCAAGTTTGGATATACATTTGATTCTCTTTTTTATTTAAATATAAAGGTAATCTAGCGTTTGTAACCCAATATTTCGCTTTAGCATAGGCATCATAATAAGCTTGAGATCCTTTTTTCACTTTAGTAGCATTACCTGGAATATTGTTATTTTCTGGTTTTGAAAAGACCCAAATATAATTTAAATGAGGATAATGTTTTTGCATGTATTCATAAATATATTTAGGACTATCGCTATAATTTTTACCACCAAACGCTTCAAATACAATTGTGTTCGGGTCAACTAAGTCTTCATTATCAATCAGTTGATATTTTGAGCGTTCTTTCATCTTGCTATTTAACACAATATTTTTAACTAAACGCGTTTTATTTCGTAAGTCATTAACATATTTGGCATTTTCAACATCATCCATTGATAAGAATAATATTTCTAAATTGTATAATACTTTCCCATCTTTTAGGATGTTCCATTTTAAAGCTTTAACAATTTTAATAAGCGCATCTTCAAGTGACACATATCGAGATTTTATATCTCTAAGTGCAGGATCGAATCCACTTTTAATTTCATTTTTCATTCGTTGAATTAGGAAATTTTTAATTCGCTTATCATTCGTTCTTTGCATAGCATCAAAGAAACTATTAACATGATCTTCAAATTTATTTGTAAAATCTTGATCACTTAATGTATTACCATAAAATGGATCATATACCTCACCACGATAATAGAATGGGAAGTTGGTAATTCTAACAAAACGCTCCGCATATTTTAAATACTCAAGCACAAATGACGTATCAGCATAAATATCTAATGATTCATTAAATTGAATCTGATGTGCTTTAATAATGGCATTTTTAAATAAAATATTACATGCTGATTCTTTTCTCAAGATTGCATTTGGACTTTTTTGATGAGAAGCATATTGCAAACGCACTTTATCTTTATCTACATACTGTGGTCGTTGACTTCTAAATTTATGAATTGGTGCAATCAGTGTATCTAAACCATTCACATGTTGAAGATAGTAATCAACAGCATATGAGGCCAATTGATCATCGGCATCTAGGAATAGTACGTATTGACCATGTGCTTGTTCCAAAGCTACATTTCGTGCATGTGCGTGTCCAGTATTCTCTTGCAATTGAATGAAGTGAACGTCTTTATCATATGATTTTAATGCTTCTTGTAAGATTTCTGTTGAGCGATCAGTTGATCCATCATCGACAACAATAATGTCAAAATCTTGATTTCTCTGGCTTTTCAAACTGTGAATACACTCACTAATATAATCTTCATTATTAAAATACGTAATAATAATCGATAATTTATTCAATATATTTCTCTCCAATTTTCTATTTATTCTCCGCATGTGTTACGTCATCGATGAGTGATTGATAATTGTTTGACGCTTGTTCTACACTAAATTTTTCACTTAATTTTACATCTTTGAAATGAATATTTCTAGCCATTTCCATTGCAACCGCAAACCCTTCGATGTCATCTTTTTTCACAAGTATACCATTTTCATGATTAGTAATTAACTCACTCGGTCCATAACGTACGTTATATGAGATAACAGGGCAACCATAATTAATACTTTCCATAATTGATAACCCAAAGCCTTCATACCGACTTGTCAATAGTGAAGCTATCACTTTTGAAAAGACTTCTTTAGGATGATTAGTGTGTCCTTTGAATATTACTTTATCTTCAAGTTGAAGTGTTTTAACCAATTGCTTCAATTTGTTTAAATTACCCTCTTTATCTTTTCCATATACAAGCAACTTAGATGAATAACCTTTTTTCAAATAAATATCAAACGCTTTGATAATATGATCAATTTGTTTTTCTTGAGCCAATCTACCAATATAGCAAAATTGATCTTCTACATCATCTCGACTATACGATTGCGCTATACTAACAAAATGAGGTATGACATCTATTTTATTATCATCTATACCAAATTGTGATTGAATATCATGTTTTTGGTATTCTGTTAAAACTATATATTTATCGATTATTTCTTGTTTATCTAGTGCTAATTTATATGAATGACGAACTCTATTCCCTTGTAAATGATTGCTATGAAACATTAATATGCGCTTAATGTCATTTTCACAATCAATCAATGGTCTGTCGAGTAAGCGTGCATCATTAAATACAACACTTCCATTAGGTAAAACATGATTATAGTAATAAGTAAATAAAGCTTTTTCATTATTAAAGGTGCGCGGCTCACCGTGCATTGATAGATGTTGAATATCAATCAATTTGTTCTCTTCATCGTTCGTAAAATGTTTCTTTAAGTACACGTTACCCTTTTTATCATAATATTCTTCCATTGTTTTGATTGCCGTTACATCATCAAAGTAATCAATTTTATGTAATCTGCCATTTAGCGTGAATGCCTTACGTTTAGATACCTTTTGTGAATTAGGATTGATTGTATCTTCAAACTTCATAACCTGTCTATTCGCATAGTATTTGCGAAATAACACATAAACATTATCTTTATAGTATTTTACGTTATCGTCTTCTTGAATGGCCTCTAACCCACGTATTTTAACTTTAGTTTGAATTGGTAACTTTCTAAATAATCTGGGTTCAACTGGTTCCTCTAATAAATTATAATTCGCAAGCCAATCGTATATGTTGTCTAATTTTGTATTCTCGGTTATTAATTCTTTATTTCTAAAAATTCGATATACATTTTTATAATTAGCGTTATAGTTCGTCGTTATAATTGTAGAAGTTTCTCCCAATTGAGTTTCTAAAAACTTTACTCTATGTAACAATGATTTAGTTCTTCCACCATGTGTAGGAGGTAAAGTGGAAGTTATTGTATATAACATAATTATGCTCCAATCTTAAGTTTTAAAGTGTGAGACTGTATACTCACATACGTCATTTAATTATTGATGATTATTTCACAGTTAACTACATAAGACAAAACATATCCTTCATTTTTCTTATTAAAAAAGTAGTTGGAACTAACATAAGTCCCAACTACCTAATATTCATTACTCGGTTAAATTTTGAGTAGTAACAAACTGATGGTATTTTTCGTGATTTTGCATTAATTCAGCATGTGTTCCTTCACCTGTTACCTTACCTTGATCTAGGAATATGATTTTGCCTGCTTTTTTTATAGTTGAGAGACGATGTGCAATAACAATAGTTGTTCTTCCTTCCATAAGAATTTCTAATGCCTCTTGAATTTTTTGTTCGCTCTCACTATCTAAATTTGCGGTAGCTTCATCTAATAATAAAATATCAGGATTTTTCACAAAACTGCGTGCAATATCGATACGTTGTCTTTGACCGCCAGATAACTTCAGACCACGTTCACCTACTAACGTGTCATAGCCATCATCAAACTGCATAATAAAGTCGTGACAATTCGCTAACTTAGCATACTTAACCAATTCTTCATCCGACACTTCACGGTTTATACCATATAAAATATTGTCACGTATCGTACCACTCATCATAGAATTCGATTGCATTACATAACCAATCTTGTTTCGCCAATTTGTAATTGGAACATCATAAATACTTTGCGTTCCATATTTAATATCTCCAGATTCAATGTCATACATACGTTCAATCAAATTAAAAATTGTACTTTT
Organism: Staphylococcus sp. NWU MKU2; assembly: GCF_033283605.1. Classification (NCBI taxonomy): domain Bacteria; kingdom Bacillati; phylum Bacillota; class Bacilli; order Caryophanales; family Staphylococcaceae; genus Staphylococcus; species Staphylococcus sp. NWU MKU2. Next base: position 510,017 of record NZ_JAVSMH010000001.1, read on the forward strand.
TCCTGAACCCGACGGACCAACAAATGCGCTCACCTCTCCTTGAGGTATACGGAAAGATACGTTGCTAAGAATCGTTTTAATATCATATTTAAAATCAACATTTTCAAATGACAATTCGCCATCGTTAATTGAGATATCTTCTATAGGTTGTAAATCTTCCATTGGTTCAATAGGTTCTTGCATGATTTCAAAGATTCTACTACTTGCACCAACTGCCTTTTTATAATCTGTAACTAAGGTTGAAAGATTCATTAATGGCATCGATAACTGCATCACATAAAAAATCATCGCAATTAACGCACCAGCTGTTATCGCACCTGTAGCTATTCTTATCGCACCGAAACCTAATATAACTGCAATCATTAATAACATAATCACACTTGAAATAGGTTGAATGACAGCTGTAATTTTTGCTTGTCGCAGACCTAAATTATAAATCTCACGTAAATTACTATGCGCGTTATTTAATTCTTGTCTTTCTGTATTCGATACTTTTACTAAACGCATCTCAGTTAACACACGACCTAGCAAACCACTAAAGTTAGCAATTTCAGTTTGTGTGTTCATTGATATCTTTTGCATTTTGCGACCTAATGGAATCATTATTGCCATAAATATCGGAATTGCAAAAAATGTTAATAATGTCATTTGCCAGTCCATAATAAACAACATAACTATGGATCCAATGAGTGTAATTACTGCGGGAAGTAATTGTGGCAATTTCTGTGAAATAAATTCATTTATAACCTTAGTATCGTCTGTCAAACGACTCATTAACTGCCCACTTTCATTCTTATCGAAAAAAGGCATTTTTAATTTAATGATATGTTCCCAAAGTATTGATCGAATATCGTAAATCATTTTTTCACCAATTTTACTTAGTAGATAAATACCAATACCACTTAGTAGTGCATTAGCTATAAATATTCCTGCAAATAAAAGAACGATATTCCAGTTGATACTACTTGTTGAGAATTTATCAACTAATCGTCCGGTAAATAGCGGAATTAACAGACCACTAATACTCCCTAGCGAAGAAATAATGATTGCCGCAATAATCAGTCCATATGGCCACGACAATCGTTTAAATAAGAAAAATAACGGATTTTGTCCTTTCATAAATTAGCCCTCTTTTTATATTCATTTTAAAAATTTAATTATCTTATTTTCCAAGTATAAAGCTTTAACAAATAAATTCATATTATCAAATTTATATGATAAAATATTTTAGTTGAAATTTTGAAAAAGGAAAGATAAGAATGAAACGAAGCTTAATAATTACCTTTGCTCTACTTTTAACCATTGTTATTATAGCACCTAACTCCTACGCTTCCGAATATGAACCAACACCTACTGAAATTGCTAGACAATATGGTTACCCGAATGTAACAGATGCCTATCAACCTGAAGGTAGCATAAATGTAAGTCAAACCGGGCAAATTTTGTACGACTATCAATCTAACCAAAAATGGTACCCCGCTTCAATGACGAAGCTAATGACAATGTATCTTACACTTGAAGCCGTGAATAAAGGTGAGCTTTCTTTAAATGACAAAGTACATATTACGGACAAGCATTATCGCATGTCAACTTTACCAGAATTAAGTAATACGAAATTATATGCTGGTGAAACATATACAATTAGCGAGCTACTCCAAATTACAGTTTCTAACTCAAGTAACGCTGCAGCTTTAATTTTAGCTGATGAGGTTTCGGGAAATGTGAATGATTTTACTGATTTAATGAATAAGAAAGCTAAAGCATTAGGCATGTCAAACACACATTTCGTAAACCCAACAGGTGCTGAAAACAAGCAATTAAAAGAATTTGCGCCATCAAAATATAAAAACCAAGACAATACTACTTCCACTGCGAAAGACTTTGCAATTCTAGATCACCATGTTATCAAAGAGACTCCTAAGATATTACATTTCACTAAACAACTTGCTCCTACACAACACGGTGTCACATATTATACATTCAATCATTCATTAGAAGGAGCCAAAATGAGTTTGCCAGGTACAGATGGTTTAAAGACTGGCTCAAGTGATGTTGCAGATTATAATCACACGATTACAACTAAACGTAACAACTTCCGCATTAACCAAGTTATTATGGGAGCAGGAGATTACGTGAATTTAGGTGGAGAAAAGCAACGTAATATGATGGGAAATGCCATGATGAATCGTTCTTTCGATCAATACAGTTATAAAAAGGTACTTTCAAAAGGCACACATAAAATCAATGGCAAAAAATACTATATCAAAGATAACTTATATGATGTAGTACCTTAAGGTATGAATAAAAAAGATTATAAATTTATCGTTAAAGATGGTTCAATTCATCTTGACTACAATCGCCAATTTCTTACAAAAGATGATGGACCTCCAAAAGTTGAAGTAACGAAACCTCTATTGCACAAAGCAAATACCATTGCTCAAACGACGTGGAAAGAGCATCCAGTGGTTACCTTTGTCGCATTAGCATTATTAGCAATTGCATTTATACTTATTGTACGTTCAATTATTCATTTATTATTTAAACGTAAATAAAGTGATAGATAACTCTTTGACTATATAGTAACAATATCTTTTACTTTTAGAATTACTTTAAAGAACTGCTATAGAGATGTCATCCCAGGAACGCGAAGCAACTTAAGTTATACAAAGAAGCCAGCAAATGAACTCATAAAAATTCATTTGCTGGCTCTTTTAATAGGATTAAAACCTTATATTTTAATTATTTAGCATCTTTGCCGTATAATTCCTGTTTAATCTTAGTTGTTGAAATACCTTCAGTACGTTTTAAGTATACGACTTCACATTTATCTTTTAAGAAGTCGAATTCACCTTCCCAGTCATGTCCCATTACAAAGACATCTACTTCAAAGCGATCCACGTCGATTTCTTTTTGACCCCAATCATTCTCAGGAATAACTAAATCAACATAACGAATTGATTCTAACATCATTTTACGTTGTTCATAATCATAATATGACTTTTTATTCTTAATTTGATTGAATTCATCTGAAGATAAAGCAACAATTAAATAATCGCCCATTTCACGCGCTCTTCTTAGTAATTCAATATGACCATAGTGTAATAAGTCATAAGTACCATAAGTAATAACTCTTCTCATAAACGCTATCTCCTTAACATAGTTTTTAACATTTTTTCATAATCTTAATTTAGCATAAATAAAATTTACATACCATTAATTTTATAAGTTATACTACACTATCTCTTTAAAGTACGCTTAACTAACTGTTTACTGCTAAATGCAAATTTTTTGGGCATAACTTGTGCTTGAAAACGAAAATATCCTGGTCTTCCAATACCAACATCGATAAGTGTTTGACGCCACTTCTCGTAAGTATCACGTGTCCAATTTGTTGCACCTTGCTCAACTGCTTGAATGATTCTAAACAGCGCATCGCCTGAGTAATTCGTATGTTGCATATCTTTAATGTAATGCGTGACCTTATCAATAAATTCGGGTGTAACTTTACTACATTTTAATAAGTAAGCTTGAATAAGATAACTAACAATTAAATCATCCATTCGATAACTATAGTATGCTTTCTCATTTGTTAAAAGTAGCATCTCCATGACGCGCTGACGTACTCGTCGAGCATCTTCAATATAAGATATAAATGTATCAGCTCGTTTATCTGTGATTGAACCTTCTTGGTCATTATAGCCATATATAATGAGTGGTAGTAATTGGATATCACGCGCGGTTAAATAAGCTCGTGTGACAAAGGTATGCTCTTCACAAAATACAACGTCTTCATCAAAACGTAATGCACTAAATTTAGAATTAAATAATTTTCCACCAGGCCCAATAGATTGCAAAATTTCAGGCGCTTGAGCTAAAGATACTAGTGATTCACGATTCATTTCCTCATGTGTAGGTACAATTTTCCAATCTCCTTGGACACCTCTACCAATTTGACCAATGACGATATCAACCTCTTGATTACGTTCATAGTAACCTATCATCTTATCTAGTCTACCCGGTAAAAATTGATCATCTGCATCTAAAAACATAAATGCTTCAACATCATCAGACATTGCAGCTAATCCAAAATTTCTACTTGCAGCTGCACCTTGATTATCTTGATTGTAAATCATGATATTTTTAACTTCTTTTTGTAATTGAGTGAGCTCATGTCTCGAATGGTCTGTAGAACCATCATTTACACAAATGATTTCAACCTCATGTGTTGTATCGATAGATTTGATTGCTCTACGTATTGTCTTTTCTGCATTATATACAGGTATTATGATAGCTATTTTCATCTTTTCACCATCTTTTCAATAAATTCTGTAACGCGTCGAACACTATCTTCACGATTATACTTATGCCAATTTTTAAATAAAGGTTTGAACAAGGCAATATCATTTCTTATTTTTAAAATTAATTCTTCTTCTGTTGTTACTTTATATTGTTGTGGAATTGCTTTATAAAATTGGTTTAAGCCACGAATTTTATCATATTTATGCTCGTCGTACACATAAAATAATGTTGGTTTGTCTAATAAACTCGCCTCAATAGGTAGTGAACTATAGTCACTAATAATCACATCCGCCATAATCATCAATTCTTGTGTAGTGGCTATAGATTGACTTTTTGAAATAGATGGATGTAATTGATTAATCAATGTGTACTCAGGTAGCGCTTCTTCAAAGCGAGCAACATCTAATTGTCTATTGTTTTCAGAACCTTCACGATAAGTAGGAACATAGACCACCAATTTTTTATGAATATTATAATGCTTTTTCAAACGTTCTTGCTCGGCCTTAAGATTGAATTTTAAATATTGTGATATACGTGGTAAACCGAGTGGCAATAATTGTTCTTCAGTAGCTTCAAATGACTCTTTAAAACATGTTCCCATCTCTTTACCACCAATAAGATAATAATCAGTCGCTTGATACACGCGTTGATATTGTCTAACCATAGTTACATTAGTCAAATCAACTTGATGATCAGTCAGCCCAAAATTTTTCAGTGCGCCAGATGCATGCCACGTTTGAATAATCGTTTGTGCCTTCTTCTTAGTATAACCACCTAGCATTAAATAATACGTATCGATTAAAATGACTTTCGAACTACTTAATGCTTTTATATGTTTGACGATATATTTGTTTCCTGCTGGTATGAAAGTAATGTTGTTAAGATGTTTCAGCCTATATTGTTCTTCAAATTTTGCAATTACAGTTATTTTGTAACCTTTATTGTCTAATTCGTTAATAATCGGAATGACATCTTCAGGAAATGTCATGAGTACCGTAATTTGCTTTTTATCAACTTGTCTCCCTTTGTAAATAAAATTCAATAATGTAATCATCAACATATATACTTTTTTAATAATTAGTCGCATACATTTACCCCTCATATTTTCATTATAAAAATTATAAATCAAAAATTGTCATTATGCTGTATACACAAAATCCTTGATAAACGCATCAACATTTATCAAGGACTTTAAATTATAAGAAATCTGCGAAATGATCGCGATATCTTCGATGTAAAATTGAACCTAGCACAAAGAAAATTAAAATAACTATCACGTTATAAATTAATAATTTCCAATGTTCTATAAAGTACCATTCGTGGAATAAAATTGCTGCACGATATGATTCAGCCAAGAAATAAACTGGATTAAATTTAATAATTTCACCAATTGTTCCACCAATACCTGAATCTTTAGGTACCCATAGAATTGGAGACATATAGAATAAAATTCTTAGCAAAGCCTGCATGATCATTTGTGTATCCCGCACAATAATGCCGAGTGTCGACGTAAATAATGCAACAGATGCTGTAAAGAAAAATGTCATTGGTACATAAATTAATAATTGTACAATATGAATTGAAGGGAAAATACCATTAACGATACAAATTCCTATAATAATTAACAATAAACCTATATGACCATAAAAACGACTGGTTACAGTGTAAGTAGGTATGATAGAAAGTGGGAAATTCATCTTCGCCACTTGATTAAACTTCATAGATACTGATTTAGTACCTTCAAGAATACCTTGGTTTACGAAGAACCACATACTAATCCCTACAAGTAGCCAATAAATAAAAGGTATGCCATGAATAGGTTGGTTACTTCTAATCCCCATACCAAATACAAACCAGTAAACCATGATTTGTAATGCTGGATTCAGTAACTCCCAAGCTACACCAAGATAGTTATTCGTATTCGTTATTTTAATTTGGAATTGTGCAAGTCTTTGTACTAAGTAAAAATTCTTGATATGTTCTTTAAAAACAGATCCTACTGCCGACATTGAAATTAACCACGCTTTCAATTAAATATCCACAATGTGTTTACATTTTTTATTTAAAATTAGGATAACTACATTATATATAACAATTTCTGAAAAGTTTAATATAATTATTACGTACATATAGTATTATTTTATATTGTAGAGAAGATTACTAGAAAATAAGAACCATAACTATGGACTTAATTTTCCAAAAAAAGTAAAATCTACTTATTGTTTACAAAAAGTTATTCAAAATCTCTTATACACTTTACACTAGGTTAATAAATTTAACAACTATTGTATGATGTATTATAATCTATATAAGTATTTATAAGGAAGGAAATATCATGAGCGTATCTGTAAATATAAATAATGTGACAAAAGAATATCGCATTTATCGTAATAATAAAGAACGCATTAAAGATGCCTTAATCCCTAAAAATAAAAATAATACATTTTTCGCTTTAGATGATGTCTCTATAACAGCTCACGAAGGTGATGTCATAGGTTTAGTCGGCATTAACGGCTCAGGTAAATCTACATTAAGTAATATGATTGGCGGTTCTATTTCCCCTACTTCTGGAAATATTGAACGTAATGGTGAAGTCAGTGTCATCGCAATCAATGCAGGTCTGAATGGTCGTTTAACTGGTGTAGAAAATATCGAATTTAAAATGTTATGCATGGGATTCAAAAGAAAAGAAATCAAGCAACTTATGCCTCAAGTTATAGAATTTAGTGAACTCGGCGAATTTATCCATCAACCTGTTAAAAATTATTCAAGTGGTATGCGTGCTAAATTAGGATTCTCGATTAACGTTACAATTAATCCTGATATTCTAGTTATCGATGAAGCTTTATCAGTTGGTGACCAAACGTTCACTCAAAAATGTTTAGATAAAATTTATGAATTCAAAGAAGCGAATAAAACGATTTTCTTCGTAAGTCATAATATTCGCCAAGTCCGTGAATTTTGTACTAAGATTGCTTGGATTGAAGGCGGAAAGCTCAAAGAATACGGAGATTTAGAAGAGGTTCTTCCTAAATATGAGCAATTCTTAAAGGACTTCAAGAAAAAATCAAAAGCTGATCAAAAAGCTTTTAGAAAACAATTAGACGAAAAACGTTTTATTGTGAAATAAAATATAAGATGATACACAAAGCATTTGGAAAAACTTTATATTAAAAGGCTACATTGCAAATGCACAGTCGCTGACTAGAACTGAGAATATGCTTTAAATCAAGCTTTTCTCAGTTCTAGTCTTCTTTTTGGGCGGAGCAGTATTTCACTAAGAAATTCTTCAAGTTAAATAAACTGGGGACAACGCATTCAGAAGAATTTTGTTCCAATCGCTTTCTACCAATTTATAATCAATTTGATTTATGTAACTCGTTAAATTTAATCTAATCAATTTTCAAATCACATAAGAATGAATAAATACTCAATTTTTTAAAAAATATCATTAATCTTGTGAGTTAAATACTTTAAAAATAAAACTATCCGTTATACTATAAATATAGACAGTAAATTTTATTGCTATAGTTAAAGAAGGTGACGATTATAGCCTCAAATAATAAGACACAACAATTTGCGAATTTGGTGCGTGCTTATAGAAAATCATATATTGGTAAAGGTCCAGAAAATATTAAAGTTTTCTTTAAGGATAATTGGGCTATATGTCATATGACCGGTAGTTTAAGCAAAGTTGAGAATTTTTATTTGCAAAACAAAAATTTCGAGAGTATGCTTAAACAAGGACGTACAGAAGAAATAAAAGATTTATATAAACGTCAACCTCCCACAGAAATGGAAGAGCTTGTTGGCGCTAAATTTGTGAAATTATTTACTGACCTTGACTTAGAAAACGATGAAGTAATTTCAATTTTTGTTTTTGATCAATCAATTGAAGATTAATACTTCAATTTTATATATGATACATAATTTAATAACATTGAACATTAAAAGATGATGCAACATTACACATCATTATTTTATGGGATTGGTGTAAGGTACTCGGTGCTGTTTGCTAACCCTCTCTATTGAATTTTTATTCACTTAAAGGAGGTGGTTACGCAAATCAAGTATCGAGTTTTTTTAACGTTATAAGTGCTCTCAACACAGAATTACTAGAAAAACTAGAAAAATTCTAAATTTAGGAGTGTATATTTATGAAAATAGTAGCATTATTCCCAGAAACAGATAAAGGTTTAGATAATCAATTACTTAACACTGAAAAAGCAATTGGTTTAAGAGAATTCTTAAAAGACACTGAACATGAATTAGTTATTTTAAAAGATGGTGAAGAAGATTTAGACAAACACTTAAGTGATATGGATATTATTATAAGTGCACCGTTCTATCCTGCTTATATGAGTAAAGAACGTATTGAAAAAGCACCAAACTTAAAATTAGCGATTACTGCTGGTGTTGGTTCTGACCACGTAGATCTTGAAGCAGCAAGTCAACATGATGTTGGTGTTGTTGAAGTAACAGGTAGTAATACAGTAAGTGTTGCTGAACATGCAGTTATGGATCTATTAATTGTGTTACGTAACTTCATGGAAGGTCATCGTCAATCTGTCGAAGGCGAATGGGACTTATCTAAAGTAGGTAACCAAGCACGTGAATTACAAAATAAAACAATTGGTATTTTCGGCTTTGGTCGTATCGGTCAATTAGTAGCCGAACGCTTAAAACCATTTAACGTTACAATTCAACATTATGATCCAATCAATCAAAAAGACAATGAAAATTCTAAATTTGTTGACTTCGACACATTAATTAAAACTAGTGATGCCATTACAATTCATGCACCACTTACACCTTCAACAGATAACTTATTTGATGAAGACGTTTTAAGTAAAATGAAAGAAGGAAGCTATTTAGTAAATACAGCACGTGGTAAAATTGTTAACACTGAAGCTTTAGTACAAGCTGTTAACAGTGGTCACATCCAGGGATACGCTGGTGATGTATGGTACCCACAACCTGCCCCAGAAAATCACCCTTGGAGAACTATGCCAAGAAACGCTATGACCATTCATTATTCTGGTATGACTTTAGAATCTCAAAAACGTATTGAAGATGGTACAAAAGATATTTTAAACCGCTTCTTTAATAACGAACCTTTCCAAGATAAAGATGTTATTGTTTCTAGTGGTAAAATCTCTAGTTCAAGTTACACTGCTAAATAATAGCATTTATACACGTTAAAAGTTTAATCATAAGCACAACGCTTAAAATAGACCTTGATTATTCGTAAAGATTTCTTATTAGAGCAAGTTATATAGTATTACAAGACTATCCCTGAATTCATGTATGCCTATATTTGCTTAATCTCATTTATAGTAGAAAACAACCCTAAAAATTTAAATATAAAATTTATCTAAGTGTTATAGCTTGTTAGGTGTCAGAATAGACTTAATAAGTTTGAAAACACGCATATCTTAAATGAAAAAATATATACTTCGATTTATCCCTGTTCAAATCGAAGCTCGGTAAAGATCAAAAATCATAACATGATTTGCAATCACAAAAATAGTCATCATCACATATTATCCCTGTTCAAATGTGATGATGAATTGTTCTCCCCCTTAAACAAAATAGGAGAAGATGGTAACCCCTGACCATCTTCTCCTATTTTTTCTTTTTCATTTTTCTTTCTACTTTAAATACTTTAAACATAAATTTAGGTATACTACTTAAACGTCCAATACGCTTCCAATCTATTAACAAACGATAAACCCATTCGATATTGAGTTTGATAAATAATTTTGGTGCACGCTTTTTAGTACCACTAAATATTTCAAATGATCCTCCAACGCCCATCAATACTGTTTGATTGAATATGTGACGATACTTTTGAATCCATTCTTCTTGTTTAGGAAAACCCATTCCCACAAAAATATAATCAGGATTAAAACGCTGGATACGTTTGATAACTGTTTCATCATTTAAGTTAATATAGCCATGGTGATAATCAAATTCAGCTTGAGGATATTTATGACGTAAATTATCACATGCCAGTTCTATAACTTCACTTTTTGCTCCAAGTAAATAAACCTTTTGGTAATTCGTATGTGCGATTTTCAAACAATGATCCATCAATTCAATTCCAGGCACACGTCTCTTTAATGGTGTTTTCAAACGATTAGAAGCTTTAATGACACCTGTACCATCTGGAACGACATAATCCGCACTATTAATCAGCTGTTTATAACTCACGTGTTCCGTTGCATAATCAACAATTTCAGGATTAGCAGTCACGATAAATAAATTGTCTTTAGCATCTTGAGCGAAAAATGACTTAACGTACTCAATCATCTCAATCATAGTTACATTGTCAAATTGAACACCTAAAATATCTACTTTGTTTGTTGTTTCTTTTTGATTATGCATTTAAGCATTCTCCTTACTGTCCATACAATTTCATATGCATCTATTATATGAAAATATAACAAAAATACATACTAATTTCTTTTTACAAATTTTAGAAAAAGCTAACTCATCTTTACGTTACATTTCAAGTTTCTAGAAAATAAGGCTAAAGTCCAAACGCCAACGCACCTCTTTTGACTTATAATAGATACTATAATCCTTATCCAGGCGAGGTCAACTATGGTCTATTTAGAAAATTTCTTTACAACAATCATTACGTTAAATATATACTTAATCATTATTATTGCGATTATTTATATTATGATTCACCAAAATAGACATCGTCAAATAAATCAATATTTAGATGTCTATCTCAATTATATCCCAGTTCTCACACATGAATTCGGTCATGTATTGTTTAATAAACTTAGTGGTGGTCGCGCAAAAGATTTAGTCATCGTCACACGGCCTTCGGAACGACTTCAAACGATGCAACAAGGTTATGCTATCACTCAATCTAAAGGTCTGATTGGGCAATTCATTACTACTTTAGGTGGTTATGTTATGCCACCTATCATGCTACTAATTGGTATCAGTGTTGCACATTATGGTCATCCAAGTCTCTTTCTCGTGTCCTATATTTTTATTTTTATCTATTATTTAGTACTTACTTCGCGTAAACTGTCACCTATTGTGGTGCTTATCATACTTATTGCATTGTTATATTTTTTAGTACAACATGATAATCAAATGATGTTCTATTACTTAGTTGTTTTACTTTACCATCTTATCTTAGGCGTATTACTTGGCGAAGTACTCCAATCAAGTTGGACGATATTCAAGCTTACTTTTCAAAGACCAAGACCTAGTTGGGATGGAAGTACTTTATCAGAAATCACACACATTCCAACTATCATATATAGCACAATTTGGATTGCGATTAATCTATTCGCGATTTATCTCATGTTTCAATTCATACTTTAATCGATGACTTTCCATAAAATAATTTCCAATAAGGATTTAACATCACATTGTCCTTATTGGAGATTTTTTATTTCTATTTATGCACGTTCCGCGAAGATATTCATCGCGTTATCATAACTTAAAATCGTAATAACATCGTTACGTTTAACGATAATGACTTTATTAGTATCATCCTTCGTCATTATTTCAACTGCATTCCCAATCGATATGTCTTTGCTTGAGAGATAAACAAGTAATTCTGTCTTATCACGTACTCGCTTAATCGTCACTTTATCACCAGGTTCAAATTCTAATAAAGATACCGTGAATTTTTCTTCAAAATGCTGATTTCTGGGGATAATACCTCCGTGTGGACATGTTTCAGGATAATCAAGTATCTTATCCAAGCGTTCTACAAATAAATCTGAAATGCGATGTTCTAAGATTTCTGCTTCTTGATGGACTTCTTCCCAATTATATTGTAAAACTTCTATTAAAAATAACTCCAACAGGCGGTGACGCTTAATGATATCCAACGTATGTTTCAAGCCCTCATCTGAGAGTTTCACACCTTTATAGTGTTTCGTTTCAACATAACCAGCTTTTTCCAAGCGTCCAACCATTTCACTAACTGAAGGAGGTTTTATATTTAAGTACTGAGATAACTTTTTATTTGAGACAAAGGATGTATCTCCATCATTGGCTAATATTGCTTTTAGATAATCCTCTTTTTCTTCAGTTAACATCATTTCACCTCACCCATACATTCACTTTATTGTATCATGAATTGATAACGAATGTTATTCACCTTATTTAAACAAACTGTACCTTAATAAAAAAAGTGAGGCTAGGATAGAATTCTATTTGAATTCATTATCCCGACCACACTCTATTATATCTTCAATCATATTTATTAAGTTAGTCAGTTAAGCTATCAACGATAACCATTTCATCATAGTTTATCGCTTCTCTTAATTTCAATGCCGTACTTTCAGTAATCTCTCCATCGTCAGTTAAACTAGATAAAACACGACGTTGTTCTCTTAAAGCATTTAATTTTATCTTCGTAATTGAATCTTCGGCACGCGTATTAAAGAAATTAGATGGCGATAAGTTATCTATTCTCATAAGATAACCGTCACAAATCATACCAACTTCTAATTTGTTATCTTCATTCGCTTCATCTACAAGACGACTCACAACATTATAATGAACAATCTTATTGATTTTAGAAAGTTCCATTAAGTTATCAGTAACACTTAATGATGATGCCGCATTGGTACGTGTACGTATACGACGTTTTAATAGTACAGCTCTCGCACCAACAATCATACGACGTATCAATGACGCTTGACGATACACTTGTGTACGTTCTGCATAACGCATGTAGTTTTCTAATACACTCGCAGTTATTTCACCATCATCGGCAAGTCGTTCTAGTGTTTTCGTTTCAACCTTAAAAGCTAAACTCTGTAATCTTTCGAGTTCTTTTGAGTTCTCATCATCCTTTTCAACAGATTTCAAGAACGTTAATTTATCGTGATATTCTTTAATGACATTACCATAACGATAACTTGTTTCAAATGATGAATGATGATTCAAGTAATCTATGACATGTTCAAGAATATATATTCTAGCTTCTTTAAAATTCATACTTCCAATCTTAGCCTTAGGTGCACTAGATGTTACAAACGGCAATACAATTTGTGCAATCACAAGACTTATAATAACCATACCTGATGAAATAAATAGTAAATCATTACGATATGTAAACGCATGATGATCTGCTAAAAAGTATGGTAATGTTAATGCGATTGCTAACGAAATAGTTCCGTGCACGCCACATAGTGTCATGATAAGCGCATACATGCTTCGTTTAGGTGGTTTCTCTTTCTTCTTGTCTTCTCCTTCTTCATTCATTAATTTTTGGAAAGGACTGACAGATAAATAGAATAGAGGATAGAGCACATACACCCATATAAATCTAAATAAGTATACCGCTAACGCAACGAGTGCTGTTATCACAACTAAGAACAATAAATTGTGTGGTTCAGTTTTTACAATATTTCCAATTACTTCTGGAACTAAAAATCCTAATATTGAAAAAACAAAACCATTCAATGCATATCCTAGAATGTTCCAAGTGTGATTGTAACTCATTTGAAGTCGAGTACGAGTTTGGGCGATACGATCACGTTCAAAACCATGTACTAAACCTGCTACAACGGCAGCAATAATACCTGACGCATGAAACATTTCAGCAACAAGATAAGTAACAAATGGCGTTAATAGTTGTAAAAAGGTAAACATATTAATGTTTTCTATGCCACGTCTTGTAAGTGTTAAACGGAATCTAACAAGCGCAATACCAATAAGTAAACCAATAATCGCACCACCGATTGACGCGATTAGAAATTGTTGCACCGCTTCAAATAATGAGAATGAACCAGTAATTAAAACACCTACCGCTATTTTGAATGAGATGATACCTGCTGCATCATTAAGTAACGATTCACCTTCAAGGATAGTCATAGCACCTTTAGGTAAAACCTTACCTTTTGTAATAGCTTGCACTGCCACAGCATCAGTTGGACATAATATTGCGGCTACGGCAAAAGCTGCACCAATAGGAAGTGTCGGCCAAATCCAATGAATAAATAGACCCACACCAATAACAGTTGTAATAACGAGTCCTAAAGCCATTAACATCACTGGTTTAATATAACGACGTAAATGAGCTCTCGAAACGTTAACACCTTCCACAAAAAGTAACGGTGCAATCGTTGCTACCATAAAGAGTTCTGAATCGAAGTTAAATTCTACAGGTACTGGCGTTAAAAAGAGGAGCATTCCTAAAGCAATTTGAATGAATGCCAGAGGCACTTTGGGTAAAAAAGTATGAACAAAGGAGCTTACAATAACTACGGCTAGAAATATGAGAATCGTTTCAAATATTTCCAAACTTCCACCCCATTTTATACTTCATATTTAATTGGAGAAATAAGACTTGCCTAATATAAAAATAAGTTTTATGTCTATTTATATCCTGATAAATACATCTTAAACTCACAATCGGTTAATTATAATTTTACCATTAAAGTTACAATGAATTAACTAACTTGCATTCATTTCTAATCCATTTTTATTAAATTGATAGCATTCCAATCTACTTCTAACCATTCATTTGTTTGATCACTTATAACAATCACCTTTATAGCAAATAAGACTTCCATTTAGATTTTAATAAAATTTTTACTATCCCCTAACATTGAATTAAACATTCATTACTATGCTTTAGTTAGAAATGTTCAAAATGAAATCATTCCGTTTTAAACAATCGGGTGCTTTAATTGAAAACATTTTAGGAGGATTATACATGATTATTTCAAAAAGACTTACTGTGACAGTATTAGGCATTTTACTCTTAATTATGTTGATTGCAACAGTCTCAGATCAAGCGATATCAAATGCATTGATGAATCAAAATGATTTATTTGGCACACTCTTTCAAAATTATGGGTTATTCCCGCCTACGTTAGTACTCATTATTTCTGTTATTATATTAAATTATTATGTATTCACAACGTTTAATCATCGATTTGCTAAGATAATCATCTTAGTTATGACCGCTGTATTCACATTAATTAAAACGAACGCACTAGTATCAGAAACTGTTCAATACATATTATCAACATCAAATAATATAAAGCACCATAAGCCTATGGGTATGGCAAATAATGAAGGAAATGCAGGTACCGCTTTACCCTTAGGTTGGAGTATGTTTATATCACTAATCTTTTTATTAATAATCGCATTTGTTTGTTATTATTTTTGGTTAAAAAACACAAATACTGCTGAATTAACTAGATTATTTAAAGTGTCACTTATCAGCTTTATCGTACTATTTATCGGCTTAGAACTTGTTGACAATATGAAAGAATTATGGGGACGTGTTAGACCATATGAACTTAGCGACAAAGGGGCACATTTTACCAATTGGCTTACCATTAATGGCAATACAGGGCATAGTTCATTCCCATCAGGACATACGGGTAATGGTGCCTTTCTCATGTTTTTAGCTTTCTATTTCCATAAGCTTCGCTCACGAAAAATTATGTTCGCAATTGGTCTATTTTATAGTGTATTAATGGCATTAAGCCGAATTCGAATCGGTGCGCATTTTACTAGCGATGTAACCATGAGTTTAATCATTATGTTTGGTCTTATGGTGATGTCAGACTTTCTTATACACAAGATGACTTCAAATACTAATCAGCAATAATGTGGCATGATGACGGACGTATCATCATCGATTTAATTGCTACGTTCTAAATTAGAAATAACTACAGTTGACGTATTTTTAATCTTTACTAAAATTTTAACTGTATAATAATTCTATTTTAAGGAGTTAAAGTTATGAATACATTTTCAGAAAAGGAAAAACTCAAATTATTGTCAGATATCGTAGAAATTAATTCGGTGAATGATAATGAAATTGAAGTTGCAACTTATTTGAAGAACTTATTTGAAGCGCATCATATTAACGCAGAAATTGATGTTATTGAAGGTAAACGTGCTAACTTAATTGCTACAATCGGCAGTGGTAGTCCAGTTGTAGCAATTTCAGGTCACATGGATGTTGTATCGGAAGGTGATCAAAACGATTGGGACTATCCACCATTTCAAATGACTGAAAAAGATAATCGATTATTCGGTCGTGGTACCTCAGACATGAAATCTGGACTTATGGCTTTAGCTATTACGATGATTGAGTTGAAAGAGAACGATGCACTACCTCATGGTACGATAAAATTTATGGCAACTGCCGGCGAAGAAAAGGAACAACTTGGTTCCGCACAATTGTATAAGAAAGGTTATATGAATAATGTTGATGCTTTGATAATTGCCGAACCATCTGAAACAAATATTGTTTATGCTCATAAAGGATCAATGGATTATAAAATCACTTCTAAAGGAAAAGCCGCACACAGCTCTGTACCTGTCGTAGGATTTAATGCAATTAAACCATTAATTCAATTTATACAAGATATCGATACAGAATATGAACGTATTTCGAAAGAATTAAAAAGCGAAAAGCTAGATTTCTCACATCTTATCAAACGCATTCAATCACAGTTACAACAAGAAAACAATCTAGATGAAGAAGAAGTTGAACGTGTGATTTCTGGACTTGTCATTAGCAATACTATTTTACATGGTGGGAACCAAGTCAATTCAGTTCCTGATACTGCAACTGCTGAATTTAATATTAGAACGATTCCAGAATATGATAACGAAAAAGTTAAATCACTATTCAAAACGTATTTGGAAGAAGTTAATAAGCAAGGCGGACAGTTAGAAGAAGATTTATACTTAGATTTAGATCCAGTATTAACAACTGGAGATAATCCATTAATTAAGATTGGGCAACGCGTAGCTAAACAAATATTTGGAGAGGATATTGTCGCATCACCAACCGTTGGTGTAACAGATGCTTCCAATTTATTGCGCGATAAAGATGAACACTTTTCTTTCCTAATGTTTGGACCAGGAACAGTACCTCATCAAATAAATGAATATGTCGAAAAAGAGAAATATCTTCGTTTTATCGATTACTATAAGGAATTGCTTATAACTTATTTAAAGGAATATAAGTAACTAGCGATCATTTTAAACTAATATTTATACTGAGAAAACTTTATGTTTAAACGTGTATGTTATCCTTTAGTTGAGTCTTACATTCATAGGAGGATATCATGAAAATTTCATGGATTTTTTGGTGGATAATAAGTGTGTTTGAAGTTTTAAGTTTTTTTGGATTTGCATTTTTACTTTGGCAACGATCTGTAGATGCAGCAGGTGTCATACAAACTACCGAAGTCAAATGGATTAATATTGCTGTATTGGGATTAGCATATCTAATTCCATTCTTGATACAAATCGTATGGCTAATTGTTAATCTCATTTATTCAAAACGTAAACAAGCAACAATTTAGTTTATTTATTAAGTTAACGCAAATTAAGTAGATGTGAGGGAGTAAGGCAATGAATCTAAACATTCTGTCCAACTCCCTCCTCTTTTTATTTAATCAACCTTGTTCTGAACCCTCTTCTTTTTACATTTCCCCTTCTATCTCTTTAATTGTTTCACTAATTTTTTCTCATGAATTTACTTAAATCATTAGAAATAGGGTATGATTCAACAAATAATATAAAAATACAACTGTCTACTTTTAATATACTTATTATCTTAAATAAGGGGTGTAAAGAATGTATGTTCCTAAATATTATGAAATGAAGGACTTCAAACAAATTAAGCACTTTATGATAGAACATAATTTCATTACCATTATCACTACTGACAATTCTGTACCTATAGCCACGCATTTACCTGTTATCGTCGAGGAACACGATAATCATTTATATGTGTCTGGGCACTTTTCTAAGAAAAATAAGCAATGGATATCGATTAAAAATAATGAAGATATACTTATGATATTTCACGGTCCGCACGCCTATATTTCATCTACTTGGTATGAAACAGAGGATGTACCAACATGGGATTATCAAAGTGTACATGCTTATGGCTGTGGTGAGTTATTAGATGAAGAAACGCTTATCACTGATTTATCCAAGTTGCTGTATAAATATGAACAACATCGTGATAATGGCGCAACATGGAATAATATTTCTGCCCAAACTAAGCAACAAATTCACGGCATTGTTGGTTTTAAAGTTAAGGTTAACAAAATTGAAGCTTCATACAAATTGAGTCAAAATCGCCCCCAAAAAGACAGGGAGAATATTACAAGACACCTTTCAGATAGTAGTAACACGATGCATAAAAGTTTATCTAAAGAAATAGATACGAATTAGAATCAAATCCATGTCATATTATATAGAGGTCATTTATTATGAATAAATTTAAATTAGTTCTTCTTATATGCTCTTTTTTACTAATGATTGCAACCTTGTTCTTTTGGACATTATTTCTGCCACCATTGTCTGAACTTGAAGGCGAGAATGCATTGGCACAAATGGTTGTGTTTGTCCCATCTATAATTGCGTACCCAGTTTTATTTCCGATTATATGGCTTTTAGAAATCTTTTATCTTTTTACAACTAAACACTGGTCTTATATGGACTTGTTATTTTTATTACTTAGTTTAGTAACGCCAATCTTTTTATTGGTTATTTATTTTATAATCGCGACGTCACCCATACCTTTCCTACTTCTTTACATTTATTTAAGTATATTGACCGTGTTAATGACACTAGTTTCTTATATAAATTTAAAAAAATGAGATTGAGCATTTCAAAGTAGTAGTCTTAACTATTACTCATTCATGTTCAATCTCATTGATTTAATCAATCTTTAGTTTCTCTTCTAGCTTCTGATAAACTTTCGATATTTTCTTCTTGCTGTTTTTCTTTTTCTTTCTGTCGCTGCTTCTGAACATCGTAATAAATTTTTTCACGACGCTCTTCTCGAATTCGAGCTCGATTTTTAAGTTCTTCTGTAGAATTGTATTCTTTAGAACTTAATAAAATGGAAGATCGACTTGGTGCATCATCTTTACGATACATGTATGCACCTGTACGATAGGCTGCTCTGGCAACTAAATGCATACCTACCGGTGATGTTAAATTAATAAAAACAATTGATAATAATAATCTAACACTAAAGAAGCTTTGTTCATTCGTAAAGTAAATTAATACACCCACTAATGTTAGTAAGACAGATAGCGTAGAACTCTTGGTAGATGCATGACTTCGTAAAAAGACATCTTGAAATTTTACAATTCCAATTGCACTAATGACGGCAATAATACTGCCTAGAAATATGAGGAAAGCGGCAATCAAATCAATGATTTCGTTTATTTGTGCCATTGAATACTCGACCTCCCCCTATAAATCTAGAAATAGATACAGAACTTACAAATGAAATAATTGCAACAAGCATTATGGAATCAAGGAATGAAACAGTATTATAAATAACACTAACTATACCTATAATGCACATGATGACAGCACTGGAAGCATCGAATGCCACAACCCTATCAGCTGTAGTAGGTCCTTTGATTAAACGGAATAATCCAATTATGAACGCTATGCCAAATAATACTAATGCACTTGTAATAAAAAAATTCGTGAGCGTTTCAATCATTGTGACACCTCCGTAATCAAGTTTTCATATTGTTTTATGCTTTTAAGCAGACTTTCTTTTTCTTTTTCTGAAACATCTATACTGTGTATAAAGAATTTATTGGTAGTCTTCGAAATACGAATAACTGTTGAACCAGGCGTAATAATGATTAGAATAGTTAAAAACGTAATTGCCCAATCATTTTTTAAATTCGTTTCATATGTTAATAACCCTGGGTTCATATGTCTCGTTTTAAATAGAATGTAATTAATAATACTAATACTAGAAGTAATTAATTGGTATAAATACACGCCTAAGAACTTAATAGCAATCCATATCTTCTTAGGATAAAAAGCTTGCCCAAAGAAACGATGTAATATATAAATTACTATCAAACCAATGATGAAGCCAGATACGAAGGTAGAGAATTGAAATGAGTCTTCATCTTGAAACAGTACCCATAAAAATGCGATTAATATGTTCAATACAACTTGTCTCATTTATTCCCCTCCTTCAAATGTGAATTGACAATGCTATGGAAATAATTATCATCCATATTCAATTTTGTTGCATTTTCAGTAGCATTCATCACAACTGGCGCTGCAATACCCATTGCAAGTACGACTGCAACTAAAATACCCAGAATCGTTTTACGGTGCTTAGGTAGCGGATTAAAATCAACCTGTTCACCATCATTGTCTCCAAAGTACATAATAAATAAAATTCTAAACAGACTATACATTGCTAATAGACTTGTGATAATCATTAATGCTAAGCCAATGTAGTTACCATTTTCAATCGCACCTTGGAAGATGAGTACTTTTCCTGGGAAACCACTAAATGGCGGTACGCCTCCAATCGCAAATATCATAACAACAAATGCAACACCAAAGAATGGTTCTTTCTTAGCTAATCCACATAAATATTTATATTCGCGGTAACCAGACATATAAACTAAACTACCTATAATAAAGAACAACATTGTCTTCACAATAATGTCATTCGCTAGATAGAAGATTGCACCATGTACACCTGCAAAGGTATTGGAACCTAGACCTAAAATGACAAAACCTATCGATAATATAACTTGATATGAAGCCACTTTCTTAATATCACGATATGCAATAACACCGAAAGCGCCTATAAGCATTGTGATACATGACATAAATACTAACAATGGATGTGTCACACCCGTATGTTGATCAAATAGAAGTGTAAAGAAACGAATGAGTGCATATGCACCTACCTTCGTCATTAACGCTGCAAATAAAGCGGCAAGTTCAGTGTTAAGCACTGCATAAGCTTTAGGCAACCACATAAATAGTACTAAGGCAGCTTTCGAACCAAAGGCCACTATAAATACAATTGAAATAATAATAATCGCTTTATTATCATGGATTTGATCTAAGCGTAAAGCAACTTGTGAGAAGTTTAATGTTCCAACCGTCTTGTATAATAAACCAATACCTAGCAAGAATAACCATGATCCTACGATATTCAGTACGACATAAATAATGGCTGCTCTTAATTGTTCGACAGATTGTCCTAACGTTACTAATACAAATGAAGCTAGTAACATGATTTCAAACATAACATACAGGTTAAATAAATCAGATGTTAAGAAAGAGCCAATAACGCCTGTTGTTAAGAATAAGATGAAAGTAGGCAAGTAGTATCGATTAACACCATCTTCCCCACGACCAAATCCGTATGACATAATGAGTGTCACAACAAATGACGCCACTGTAACCATAACTAAACTCAGTGAATCACCTAAGAATTGGATACCATAAGGTGCTGCCCAACCACCAAAATCAAGCGTGATAGGTTTATGTTGTAAGACGTATATCAATAAACATAATGAAATAATTGTATTAACAGACATTGTTCCTATGTACAAAATTTTAGATAGCCTGTTCTTTTCTTTAGTAAAAACAAGGACTAATGCACATAACAATGGTAATAGGATTGGAAGGACTAATAAATTACTGTTCATTTTCATCCTCCTCTCCTCTTAATACATCAATATTTGCTTCTTTAGTAACACGGTATGTTCGATAAACTAATACTAGTAAGAAGGCAGTCATTGCAAAACCGATAACGATCGCAGTTAAAACAATAGCCTGCAATAATGGATCCACATAATTAGTATTAGAGCCGTGGATTAAAGGTTCCGTCATTTTATTACTATAATGACCCATACTCATAATAATTAAATTTCCCGCATGCGTATAAATCGAAATACCTATAACAATTCGAATTAAGTTGAGTGATAGTATCATGTACGTTCCTATAAATACTAAAAATCCTATCACAAGTAATAATATTAAATTCATGATTTACCACCACTCAAGGCCAACATAATTGTTACGATGACGCCGACAACTGTTAACAGTATACCTAATTCAAACAATGTAATTGTCGTTACATGTAATTCACCTAATAATGGAAAATGAATGTATGCTTCACTTTGGTATAGGAACGATTTACCAAAGAAAACTGGAACGATTGCAGTAAGTGCTGAGATTATGGCACCAACAATCATTAACTTTTTAAAATCAATAGGTAAACTTTCTAATACTTCATGTACATCAAAAGCTAGGAACATTAGGATAAAGGCCGAACTAAAGATAAGACCACCTATAAAACCGCCACCAGGATTATTATGTCCCGCAAAGAAGACATAAAAGCCGAATGTTAATAAAATAAATACGACGATTTTAGTAACGGTTCTTAACACAACATCATTTTCTTTCATCTTGGCCCCTCCTATCTTTGTAATGTAATAATGTATAAATACCTAAACCGGCAATAATTAAGACGATACCTTCAAACATTGTATCTAAGGCTCTGAAATCTCCTAAAATAGCATTTACAATATTTTTACCACCAGTCAATTCATAGGCATTCGTATAATATTTAGAAATTGACTCTAGACCATCACCTTGTTGCGCAATAAATATGAGCGTTACTACGGCTCCAGCCATAATAAATGATACGATAATTTTGATTGTTTCTTTTTTCATGTTCGCTGTTGTACGAGCGATATTTGGCAATCTAGAGAAACTTACAATAAAGAGAATGGTCGTAATTGTTTCTACTACTAATTGAGTTAACGCTAAATCTGGTGCTCTCATTAATAAGAAGAATAATGCAACACTGTAACCAATAATGCCATTTAAAATGACCATTGTTAAACGTTGTCGAATAAACACTAACGCTATACCGACAACACTAATCATAATGCCTAAAATAACTTCCAATGGACCAAATTCTGAAACTTCTATTTGATGTAACTTTGGCAAACCTACTTGGAATATGCCATATGCAATTAATATAGAGAAAATAAGAACCGTTATAATATTATAATGGTTTAATCTATTATTCATTAAACCTCGAATCATTTGACCTGAATAACGTTCAAATCCTCGATACACATTGCGATAAGAATTTGTAATAGAAGCATATTTAATGACTTGATGCGTAATAGCTTTCCAGTTTACTTTTAACGCTAAAATGAGACCAACTATAATAACAATCACACTAAAAATGAGTGGCAAATTAACACCATGCCATTGAGAAACATGCGGTGCTATTGCATCTACGCTACTACCCAAATTGGTAACATTTCGTAGTGCCGGCAATACTAAATGCTCAGTGAAAATGTTGGGAATAAAGAAAATGATTGGTATCATAACCATTAAGATTATTGCAGGTAAACTGAACAACCAAGGTTCATGAATATGTTTCTTTGGCACTTTCTTTTCGTCAAATTCTCCCCAATAAGTTTCTTTAAGCATGTAAACTGCATACACAAAAGTAAAGATACTTGCTATAACACCAATAGCTACAACAATAATCGTTAACGTTAAACCAAATTGTTGAAGTTCGATTGCGCTAACTAAAGAATCGAAGAACATCTCTTTACTTAAGAAACCATTTAACAACGGCACACCTGCCATTGATAACGCAGCAAGTGTCATAACTAAATTCATTTTCGGGAAGAATTTACGCATTCCACTTAATCGGCGAATATCTCTCGTACCAGCTTCATGATCAATGATTCCGACACCCATAAATAAAGCACATTTAAATATTGCGTGATTCATTAAATGGAATAAACCGGCGAATAAAATTAATGTATACGTCTCTGCCATTGGACCTGATGAATGTTGCGCAATACCTCCACCTAGACCAACCATCGACATTATCATTCCTAATTGGCTAATTGTTGAATACGCTAATATACCTTTTAAATCATATTGTCTTAAGGCCGTTACAGAGCCAAATATCATTGTAATCAAACCTACAAAAGTAACAATATAAATATAACTATCACTTAAACCTAAGATAGGCGTGAATTTAAATAGTAAAAAGATACCAGCTTTAACCATAGTAGCTGAGTGTAAATAGGCACTTACAGGGGTTGGTGCAGCCATGGCTTTAGGTAGCCAAATATGGAATGGAAATTGAGCTGATTTCGTAAATGCACCTATTAACAACATTATCATCATTGGTATAAATAGAGCATGTTCACTAATGCTATGACTTTGAGTAAGTAATTCTGAAATCGTATTTGTACCAGTAATGATATACAACATAATGAATCCTGTTAATAAGGCTAAACCACCTAAAACAGTGATAATAAATGACTGAATGGCGCCTAATTGACTTTCGGCATTGCTATACCAGTATGAAATTAATAAGAATGACGATACACTTGTTAATTCCCAGAAAACATACATTAAGATAGTGTTATTTGAGACTACAATACCCAACATACTAAACATGAATAACAATAAATATAAGAAGAAACGCGGTAAGTTATCTCTATTAACAGATAAATACTGAGTAGCATAGAAGAATACTGCCACCCCTATAATGGAGATAATTAATCCAAACATTAATCCTAGACCATCTAATCGAAAATCCAGATTAACATCAATAGCGGGCATCCATGGAATTTTAAATTCTACAAATTTTCCATGTAGAACATTAGGAATTTGGGCTAAGAAATATCCCGAAGCTAAAATAGGTGCTAACAAAGCAATATATCCAGCGAACCGTCTCAATGACTTAATAAACAGCGTCATTAAGACGATTAGCATAATAACTATTAGTCCACCTAATAAATATACTAAGCTCATCAAAAGCCTCCTTTTCAGTAAAAATCAATTATAAATTTAAAGCGATAATTGTATGAAGTTCATCATCGGCAGACAACCCGATAAATTTCACCGTTTCTTGAGTTGTCTGATGACCTAAATATTTTTGTATGATTGCAATAGAAATACCCGATTGATAAGCATGATAAGCAAATGTTTTTCGCAAAGTGGTCAATCCAATATGACACAAACCTAACTCTTCAGCGGCATGATGAATGATTCGGTAAGCTTGTTGTCTAGATAACTCTTTATGTGCTCTTATCGATTGGAATAATAAATGATCTTCCATAAGCTTATTATATTCAATAAATCTTCTAACCTCTTCACGTAAATCGTTTGGTAACAAGATTTTGATTGCAGGCGCACATGACTCAATCCAAGATGATTTTATTTCATCTTGATCAATCATTTTGACGTCTTTCACTTTTAGATTTAATAAATCTGTTAAACGTATACCCGTATGTATAGCTAATTTAAATAAAAGATAATCTCTATCAGATTTCTTTTTTAATACATCATACATCTTTTTTATATCATCTTTATTTCTGATCGGTTCAACTTGATTCATCTATCCACCTCATAAAAGTTTCTTATTTAATGATAAACCATATTTTAGTAACATTAAATGTTTTTGCTCAAATTTCTTTAAATAAATGTGTCCCTTTTTTGAATGGATTTCGATATATAGAGTGAAAGGAGGTGACAAACATATGAATGAAATTTCACAATTATCTGTTGTTTGTACGCATATCACTCACGACGCAAGTGGTAAAGCGAAAGAAACAAAACGTCGTTTTACTAACTTAAACACTAAAGCTACAGATTCAGAAATCAGATCATTCGTCAATATCATTGCACATCTGATTAATGAAACATTCGATAAAGTTGAGGTGGTTAAAACACAAGTTTTAGCCTAATTTAACTTAAAAATTAAGAAAGGAGGTATTCCACATGTCAAAGACTTTAGAACTTGCTTTTAAAACAAATTTAAATAAAACTGCTAAATTGCAATTCCCACAAGTTAACGTTGCTGTATCTGAGGCTGATGCTAAAGCTGCGATGGATAATATTATTAAACTTAATATTCTACAACCTACAGCTGGCACACCTATTAAAGCCACTTCTGCTAAATTAATAGACGTTACGAGTACTACTCTATTTGAAACTAAATAACACATTCTGATGTTTCATTAAGTGTGAGACAAAAAAATGTTTCATGACTACTGCATATATTCGTAATAGATGACTAAACTGATAAGACGTTTAAATCAAGCTTCTCTCACTTCTAGTCAACCTTGCGAAGCTAGGATGAAGAATTCGAAAAGAATTCTGTCCTAGCTTCTTTTTTATAACTAATACTTCAATAATTTATATTCTGAGCCCACTATTAGTAAAGCGCGTTGATATTCGTATTTTGAAATCGGAAACTAAAATGCGTATAATAATGATGTTTTAGTTATGAAAGAAAATATAGGGGGTCTATCGTGGCATTTTTATTTATAATCGGTATTGTGGCTGGTATGATGGTCCCAATCCAAACCTCAATCAATTCTCGCCTTGGACGATATACTGAATCATCTTTTTATGCATCTACCATTTCATTTTTCGTAGGTACACTATTTTTATTTATTTTAAATATGATTTTTAATCCTAAATTATTTGATGGTTCATTTTATAGTGGACATACAATTGACTATCATTGGTGGGTTGGTGGTCTACTAGGTGTTTGTTTCTTAACAGGAAACTTATTATTACTGCCTCGTTTAGGCGCAGCGTTAACTGTTGTCATGACAGTAGCTGGTCAAATCATCATGGGGGTCTTCATAGATACTTTCGGACTACTTGGCGCAAGCAATCATTCGTTTACTTTCCTAAAAGCAGTAGGCATCATAATCCTATTCTTCGGTATCTTATTAATGAACTATATACCTAAAAATAAACTCCAAGAAAAAACAAATCATATGTTTTATGTTTGGCTTATCATCGGCTTTATATTTGGGTTTGCGCCACCATTACAAACAACAATTAACAGTGGTCTAGCTCAGCAAATGCATAATTCGCTATTTGCCGCACTCGTATCTTTCACTGTTGGTACATTAGCATTATTTATTTTAACGTTAATATTTAACAGAAGTCTTAAAATTAAAATCACACACCCTGATATCGGTAAAATCAAGCCAATACATTTTATTGGTGGTGTTCTAGGCGTTGTATTTGTCACATCAAATATAATTCTGATGCCGTTTTTAGGTGCAGCACTGACAACTATCGTCGCAATGTTAGGTCAAATGTTAATGGGCGTTATCATTGATCATTTTGGTTTAGGCGTTCGCAAGAATCCAATAACACTTCGCAAGTTTAGTGGGCTAATTGCCATTGCTATAGGGATTATTCTGTTACGCCTCTTTTAGTTTTTACAACACTATATTAATATCTTTATTTAAAATGTCTTCTTTTCTTAGTAATTGAGAAGACATTTTTTTATTTATACGATATTACACATATTCGTTATATCGCCATTGTATAATAGTTGTATAAAAATTTTATAGAGGTGATCTTATTGAAGACATTTTTTACCCCGTTAAGAATTTTAATTACCACGCTTACCCTCCTCGTCATATCCTTTGTATGTTATATTTATGCAAAAATTCCAACAGAACCTGACACATCTAAAATAGAAACCATTACAGCAAAACCTCAATACTCTCTCTCATTCATTGGCGAACAACAACCTCAAGAAAGTTTCACTTTATATTTCAATCCATCTTTAGGAAATGTTTCGTCCTTACTTGTCAAAAATGATGAAATCATCCAATCTGATACACCTTTATTAGAGTATTACAATCCGCCCCTTGAAAAGCTTATTGTAGCTAAAAAGAAGGCCCTATCCTCACTTATCAACCATTCACCGAAACAATCAATTAGTCAACAGTTAACGCTAAACAGCCAAATATTAGAACTCCAAAGTAGACTTCAAACACGCATTAATTCCCCTATTTCTGGAAAAGTAACTATCCTAGAAGCACATCCTTCTAAATTAAATACAAAAATAATGCAAATTAATAGCGAAAAACATATTATTCGTGCTAATATAACTGAATCTCAATTGGAACATATTAAAGCGAATCAAGATGTAAACGTTACAAGAAATCACTCCAAATTATTTACTGGTAAAATTCTTTCTATCATTCAAATCCCTTATAAAGTAGAAAAAGGTGAATCAATTTATCAAGTAGATATTTCGACTCAAGATCAATATCCTCTTGGACGCCACTTTGATATCGATGTTGGAACTTCTAAAATAGAACTACCTATAAGTTCAATTTATGAAAATTATTATGTTTTAATTACACAAAATAACAAAATTATTAAAAGAAGAATAGAATATACTAAAAGTCAAAAAAATGGGTATATTATGGTATCCAATGGATTAAATATTGGAGATAAAGTGATTGTGCATCCTTCATCATCACTACTACAAAAATAGCAGTGAATTTTTGCAATTGTATATTCATAATAAAATTTATTATATAGAGCGAAATAATAATTGTTCTTAATTAATTGATTTTTATAAATTGCTTTGAAATTCAAACAAAGAATATAATAATCAAAATATTGTTTTATTAAGTACTTTTTTGTTTACTTCTTAATTTCATTTAGTTATAATTAACTAAATAATATAGCATTAAATTAATTTAATAAAATTCTTTTAATCTAAATTATTTAAGTATTTTTAACTATTATAAGACGTTATATATAATTTAACGGGCAAAATAGAAAAAGCGCACAATTAGTTGGGGAGGTTTCAAAATGGCAATTTCAAAAATCAATGATTGTTTCGAATTATTAGCAATGATCACATATGCAGATAAATTAAAAAACATCATCAAAAAAGAATTTTCAATTAGCTTTGAAGAATTCGCAGTTTTAACATATATTAGTCAAAGTAAAGAAGAGGAATATTATTTAAAAGATATCATTAATCACTTAAACTACAAACAACCACAAGTAGTTAAAGCAGTGAAAAATTTATCTCAAGAAGATTATTTTGATAAAAAACGTAATGAACACGATGAAAGAACTGTATTAATTCTCGTAAATAGTACACAACGTAAAAAAATCGATTCATTATTAAATAAAGTAAATACACGTATTGAAGAAGCTAACAAAGAAACTGAATTATAATTTCTTTGTGGCTTTTCTAATTTTATTCGTTTTCGATATGAATTTATAACCCTGAGATATTATTTTTAAATAAAAAAGCCAGTAAGTGAAATTCGTAAATTTCACTTACTGGCTTTTTTGTATATCATATGACGTATTACAAATGTATTTTAAATTAAAATGTTTTTATCTAATATATTAATGTAGAAGCTTTATTTCATGATTCATCAAACAGACATCCACTTATAAAAATTACTGATATCATTTAATGATTCACTTCTGTTATCTGTTCAACATTTTCTAAAAAACTTAAATATAAGACTAGAAACTTATCTTCTTCTTCAACATAGGGTGCATGTCCAGATTCTTCAAATAAAACCTTCTCAACATTTTGATATCGCTCTTCTATTTTATAATGATTCTTATCATTTATAATTGGATCATAGCGTCCGTTTATAATTAATGTAGGAACTTTAACATAATGCGTGTACCCTTTATTCGCATAAGCCGTATCTAAAAGTGCTCTGCTTGCTATAGCACTATCCTCGGAATTTTGTTTACTGTATAAGCGTTGCCGTTGAATCCATTTCATTGCTGATTCTTGTTCTTTATAGATATACGGGAATAGTAAAAGTAATGCTTCCGATTTATTAAACCCTGCAATTTCGTCTTGGTGCTCAATCATTAATTTCGTAAAACCGTGAACGATATCCTCAGCTTTTGAAGAGATAATTGTTAAAGATAATACATGGTCTTCATGTTTTTCGGTAAATTCTCTAGCAATTATCCCTCCCATATCATGACCTAATAGATGCACTTTCTTTAAGTTTAATTTATCGATAAGTACATATAAATCTTTCACATGATCTTCTAAGTTGTATGAATCAGGACGTGACGATTTACCATGTCCTCGAACATCATACGCAATCACTCTATAGTTTTGTTGGAGTTGTTTGTTTAATAAATCAAACGCTGCCGAATTACCATCTAAGCCATGAATTAAGATAACGGGGCTGCCATGTCCTTCATCTTGATAAGCTAATTTTGTTTGGTTTAACGTTTCGATTTTTTTCATATTGGCACCTCCCTTAATTGTTACTATACCCACTTCATTAAAAGTTACGCTATGAATGTTCTTAACTTTATTAAAATTATTATTATATAAATATTTTTTAAATTAAAAAAGCACTTGTAACAAGTGCTTTTTAACTCAGTCAATGACTGCCAATATAATAACGCCTGAGACATTGCTGATGTCCCAGGCTCTACTCTCAAGTTAATTTACTTATCTATTTTGAACTGGAAATGTAAACTCAAATAATATTTATTTCAAGCTTATGTTAATTAAACGTTACACCCTCGTTCTTGACGATAATTTAATTGTATAAAAAACGATCAATGCCACTATCATGATCCATATAATAAGAGAAATGATTTGTGCAATTTCAGGTTTTGTCACTACTGCATCTATCGTCTTTTGACAGAATAATAAACCAATTGCTGTGTACTCTATTTTTTTAAAAAAGACACCAATTAAGCTTAGTATAATACCTATAAAAAAGACGACTTGATGACTATAAATAGTGATGGGAATGATTCCCCAATTTAGATTAAAAGCACGCATAATGATTAAAATTAGTGCAATTATCGCAACGATATACCCTAGTATCATTTCAAAACGATTGCTATATAGAAATTTCTTCTTATCAATACGAATATTAATAAAAATCGTTAATGGAAAAATGATTATACAATAGAATATAGAAATTGCTGTAGCCGCTTGAAATGGCACATATTGCTTATCATAAAGATATGATATTAAGATAAAATTCATAATAAAGAAAATAACAGGATTCGTTTGTAAACCGAATAAATTTCGTTGAATAATCAAAATGATTTGTGCTGGAGATTTGCCACGATAATCTAAATAATCTTCATCTTTTGATTCAGACTTTTTCAAATCATTGCGCAAATTTTCTTTTATATCATCGATTAAATTAGGTGCCATCCCTTTGTGGCTAAAGTAATCGTTAATATTTTCAAGTAACACTTTATCGTTGGTTCTCATGAGTTACTCCTTTGCTATGGTTTAATAACATCTATACGATTTGTTAATTGTTCAATTTAAAATTTTATCATACATTGACATTATTTTCTGTTTAATGACGAAAAATAAAAGCATGACGTTATTCAAAAGTTAGAATTTAACGTCATGCTCCTAGTGATGGAATCATAAAATTTGTTATTTTTATTATTTAGCAAGATCAATACGATATAATTTTAAGTTTTTATCTTGAGGTGAATTTGAGCCAAATTGATAGCTTGTTTTACCTTTTTGAATATATCCAAAATTGCCGCTTACTTTATTATATTGAACTCGTGCCACTGTATTTTGGCCTAAACTTTTCTTAACTTGATTATAAGTTGGGCCATTAGCTTCATTATAAGTCATAGAAACTCTAGTAACATAACCTTGGTTCTTTTTACCTACTGCGGTTACAACTAATAGACCTTTATTTGTGCGATACTCATAATAACTTTCATTGTTGCTTGGATTTTTAGAATAAATCGGTGTACCATATTTGTTTGAAACATTTTTGATTGATTCGCCAAGTGTAATATTTTCTAGTGATTTATCACCTTGAGTTAATTGTTGAACTGTTTGAATTGTGTTACCGCTAGCTGCTTCAGCATGATTAACGCCTACTCCTGTCATTACTAGTCCAGAGACTAAAAATGCCGCTACTAATTTTTTCATAAGCACTCTCTCCTTTATCTCGTTTCTCGGCTTGTGCTTATTCATAGTATACCCCGTTTATTACTAAAATAACATTATTATTACAAAAATATTACAAATTAAGTTGTTTTATGTAACAAATTAGAGTGGCGACTGAATTTGTCCTATCAACAATTAGTGTTCAGGCATATATTTCTTAATAAATGGTGTTACATCCTCAATAAACTTATCTTTCTCTTCCTCAAAAGGATATAAACTTGATTGAGCATACACATCAAATTGTGACTCTTTAACTAAATCGGCTACTTCTTTAGATTCAAGTGTTGTAATACGCTCACCATGTTCTCCCGCAATAATTAACGTCGGTTTCGTTACATGTTCAAATACGCTTGAAATCGCAGTTTCTTTGAACACATCTTCAATCGCTTGTGTCTCCTCTTTTGTAGAAATTGCATTCGTATCCTCAACATGTTTTAAAAACTTATTAACTTTTCTCGGCTTATGATAACGATGCTTTTCTAAAAACTTATTTTGTTTTTCGTCATCCCAGTTTCTAATTTTATGTGAATATTTTCTGAATAAACGTTCTTCAGGTAATTCACCCTCAATAGATGTTGGTGTTACCATTATAAGGGATGACACATAATTAGGATAACGTTCTGCCAAATCCGCAATTATGGCTGCGCCCATTTCATGACCTATTAATGCTGATTCATCAATATACAAATAATCTAGTAATTGTATGATATCATCGGCAAATTCTTTGAAATCAATTTGTCTCGGTTTATCTGAATAGCCATGTCCTCTCAAATCTAGTAAAACTACTTGAAAAGATTTTGCCAATTCTTTTGCTAAATTTTGAAATATAGAAGCATTTTCATATGCTGTATGTACTAAGACAACAGGATATCCCTCACCCATCGTATTGTAATGTAAGGAAAAACCACCTTTTCTAGTAAATAAATCCATCTTATGAATCTCCTCCTTGTTTTATATGAATCGGTAATATTGATAATAACTCTTCACTTGTAGTAATAATAAAGTCAACCTCTTCTTCTAAAGGTTCTAATTCAGCGTCATCATGTTTAAACCACACACTTACCATGCCCATTGCGCGAGCTGGTGCTACATCATTTAAAGCGTCATCGCCCACATACATTATCTCTTCTGGTTGAACATTTAATTGATTAATCATATCTTCAAATATTTTAGGATGAGGCTTACGGAATCCTACAGTTTCAGAAGTTGATAAATAATTGATTACATGCCCTAATCCTAATGAATGTAAACGAAATTGTTTAATTTTAGATTTACCATTTGCGATAACACCTAAAACATAATCATTTTGCGATAATTTCTCCAAAGTATATAGCGTGTCATAATAAGGGAATACGTAACGATAGAAATGCATTTCAAAATCATTAAATAAATCTTTCCATGTTAAACGATCAATATGGAACTGCTTAATAATTGCTTTATATAAATCAGGTTTATCATTATCCTCATCGTCATCTAATTCTATAAATTTTTGTTTGAAATCTGCTAATTGAACATGTACGAAGTAATCATGAAATCGTTCATATTGTTCCTCAATGA
Source organism: Staphylococcus sp. NWU MKU2 (assembly GCF_033283605.1). Lineage (NCBI taxonomy): Bacteria > Bacillati > Bacillota > Bacilli > Caryophanales > Staphylococcaceae > Staphylococcus > Staphylococcus sp. NWU MKU2. Next base: position 543,453 of record NZ_JAVSMH010000001.1, read on the forward strand.
ATTTATCTCGAGATTTTGTTCTATCTAATAATGTACCTTCTAAATCAAACACGATTGCTTTTATATGACTTAAGTCCATTGTCAATTCCCTCTTAACTCTATAATTATTCTCATTTTATCAAAAAGTTTTCCATAAAATAATAGCGTAACATCCATGTGATACAGTTAAATGTATGTTTAAACATCTTTAGATTGCTTAAGCAAAATGTAAAATAATGTTGGAATACCTATTAAAGCCAAAATAATACTAGCTGGTATTTGCACAGGATGAATTAACACACTACCAATCCAATCTGCAATCAACATCATTGTAGCACCGATTAAAATATTTAATATCATTTGAATGCCTAGCGTAAATCTCCAATAATAGCGTCTTATCAGTTGAGGCACTATCATGCCGATGAAACCAATAATACCTGTATATGCTATCGCGACTGCTGTTATTATAGATGCTAGTGTTAGTATCAAAAACATGACTTGTTGGACGTTTAAACCTAATGACTGGCTCTTCAATTCACCTAATTGTAATAACTTAATCGCTGGCACCATGCTAAATAAAATCAATATAATAGGTATAGCTATTAGACCGATGTATATGACCTCTCGCGTTTCCGCCGCTGCAAATCCTCCGAAAAAGTAGTTAGCTATTTGGTTCATCTTATTAGGTTTAATTAAAACTAGAATATACAATAATGCATTAAAGAGTGCACCTATCATCAAACCAGTAATAATAAGAATTTTAAGTGGATAACCACGTGAGATTTTTGCAGCAATCATTAAGACGATCAATAATGCGATTAAACTAGCGCTAATTGAAAAGATGGGCACCCAAACAAAAGATAATCCTAGAAATATCGCCAATCCAGAACCGAATGTAGCACCACTTGCCAGTCCTAATGTAAAACTATCGGCCAGAGGATTATTTAAAACAGTCTGAAACATCTGACCTGCTAGTGTTAATATTGCTCCTGTTAATAAGGCCTCAATAATTCTTGGCAACCGAACTTTGAGCAATATCATTTGATTAAATGAATCCGTTAAACTCCCCATGTGCCATAGTAAATAAAGTCCTATAGCACCGATTAAACATATGCACCAACTTAGAAATGTTAAATATATATTTCTTGTCATTTTATCAACTCATCAATAATCTTTCTATTATTTCTTCTATTATAACTGATGATATAAAAGAATGGGACTGGGGCCAGCATTCTTTTAAATTCGTAGACTCAGCTTGCATTAGTTATAGCATTTCTATATAAGATTCTTTTTGCTAGGTCCCGTAGTTGCATAGTCACAAAAATAATTAGAACTGAGAAAAACTTGATTTAAAGCCCTTCTCAGTTCAGTCAGCTACAGGGGATTTGTAATGTAACCTTTCAATATAAAATTGTACTAATCTCACTTTTACAATAACTATTTAATTCATATGAATTATCTTTTATAAATAGCGTCTCTTAATTGTTTTAAACCTTCATCAATACGAGGGCCTGGACGTGAAATTTCGTCACCGTCCACTGTTTCAATACGTCCATTTTTCACAGCTTTAATTTGACGGAAACCATCACGTTTTTTAATCACTTTATAGTAATCTGATTTAGATAGACCTTCTGTAGAAATGAGGATATCTGGATTCTTTTTAATGATACTTTCTTTATCCACTGGTTTCCAACCTTCTATATTTGAAAAGCTATTTTTAGCATCTAATTGTACTAACATGTCATCAAAAAATGTATGTTTGCCCGCTGTATATATTTCAGGTTTAGAGGATACTTCCATAAAAACAGATTGTGACCTATGATGTCTTGGCACCGACTTTATTACTTTTTCAACATTGTGCTTCGTCTCATCAACAAGTTCGTTAGCTTCATGTTCACGTCCTGTTACTTTACCTATTTGTTTAAAAGTTTCATACGTTTGATCCAATGATTGTGCATCTTTCACATAAACTACTTTTACGCCATTTTTTTCAAGACTATCTAACACTTTCTTTGACGTTCCTTTTTGAGATTCATGCGCTAAAATTAAATCGGGTTTGACTTTTAATAAGGCTTCTTTATTTAAATTCATTGTATCAAATTGTTCTTTCCCTTTTTTAACATCTTTAGGGTAATCGTCCACTGTAGAAACACCTACAACATCTTTTCCGAGACCCAATTCATAAAGAATTTCCGTATTACTTGGCATAAGCGACACGATACGTTTGTATGAATGCTCTTTCGAATTGGAATCAGATTGATTACTTTGTTTATCTTCTTGTCTATCTTGGTCGTTTTGTCCACAAGCGACAAGAATCAACATGACTAAACTAAGTAGTATCCATAACTTTTTATTTAACACGTTCACACATTCCTTTCTATATTATGTATATGTATGCATATATCATAACAAATAATATTAAATATTAATTTAAGTTTTTTATATTTAATTGTGTAATTTTATATTATTATTTGTTTCATGGAAAATTTTAAATATTAAAAAGCATTGAATATCTCTATAATTAGAAATACTCAATGCTTTGCTTAACACTTACTGTGCTTTGGGATTAGGTCCATATTCATTTGTACCTTTTTCACTATCTGTAACACAATAAATCAATGCGAAAATTGATACAATTAATAATACGATCGAAATAACTAACACAACTACCGTTGCAATCATTAACGATACGTCAGAATAAAAATCACTCAAATACATGTTAGATATTGTTTCTAATAATACAATTAATCCTCGTAACAGCATCGATATTAACATAATTAACGGAATTAACATTGTGCGCCCAACATCATGAAATCGACGTACTGACATAGTAAATGTCCCTATTACAATGATGACATCAATCGTTTCGTACACAATGTTAAAAAACGTATCTCCACCGCCAAACACCCATTTAAGTAAGTCGGCAAGTAAACTTAATAATACTAGTACGATGATATTAGCTAATGTTGCATACCAATAATGTCGTCTACGAGTTCGACCTTGTACATTGAAATAATTTTTCCAGAATAGCTGATACGACTCAATCATTATAGCGTGTCCTTTAAATATGATTCACTATAATCATTACACAATAAAAGATTGAAGAAAATACTTTATTTAATATAAGCTCGAATCGCTCTTGCAATATACTGATTTAAATGATCATTACGATTTTTATTGATATTTTTAGCAAAACGTTCATCATTTTCATAAGTAAGCGCCATATATTCTAAAAATTGATTATCCGCATTAGGCACTTGTGTTCGAAGTATATTTTTCAAGTCTGCAATATGCTGATTCACATGTGCCTCATTGGCAGAATAGCCTTCTTCCAAGAATTGGTTCATTAAATTGTTGATTAGTATGGTCATCATTATCCTGCTTCTCTGAATCATTGAATTGAGTTCTATTATCTTTATATGACTGATAGTAATCTGTATCACCATATTTTAGCGCCGCTTCTTTATCATATTGTTCATTCACATCAAATTGATTAAATTTGTCCATATTAATCTCCTCATTTCTATGATTAATTAGATGATGATTGAGGTAATCAATGATTTGATTCAGGTGATTTCGTTGATGAATAATTTGAGCATAATTTTCTTCTAATATTGCGTTTTTATCAGTAATACTTTGCTGAAAATAGTCTTGAATGTTCTCAAGCGATAAATTGAGTTGTCTAAGAAATAAAATTGTTTGTAATTTTGTTATATCTTGAGAATGGTAATAGCGATACCCGTTAGCATCAATATAACTAGGCACAAGTAAATCAATCTCATGATAATAACGTAGAGTTCTTGTACTAACCGACGTCACTTTGCTCACTTCATTAGGTGTAAAATATTCATGATTTAACATTATTTTATTCTCCACTTTACTTTATTTTTAATATCATTAATACCTCATTCATCTATTTAGGAGTATGGGCTATGACGTAACGTTAAAGTCAATCATTCCTATTAAAATAATCTTCTAAAAATGTGTATTTTTGAGTCCCTTTTCCATTAAAATAGTTTTTCCCAAAATTATCTAATAAGGCATGAAACTCGTTAGCATCTTGATTCGTAAAATGAGGAGGCAATGAAATTTGTTTTTTAAATTTATCGTAACTTTCTGTATGGGCGTAACCTAACTTACTATACAAACGTCTCGTATAACTATCAGGAATAAACTCGATACCTTCAAAGATATAGACGAGTAAAACATCAGCTGTTTCGCTACCAATGCCTCGAATTTTTAGTAATTCTCTTCTTAAATTATCTCCATAATGTTGAGCAATATTTTCATAATCAAAATTAAATTGATTTAACCACTGAAATAATGCATGAATCGCCTTTCCCTTATTCTTATAAAAACCACTTGAACGGATGATTTCCTGTAGTTCAGCTAATGGTAACGATAAAATTTTTTGAGGATCAAAGTTTGTTTCTTCTTTTAACCGAAGTAAAGCCATGTCTGCATTTTTCCAATTCGTATTTTGGACTAATATAGCACCGAGCATCATTTCTTCCGGACTTTCAGCGGGCCACCAATGTTGCGGTCCCATATGCTCTAATAAAGTTTCGTAAAGTGCTTCTGTCGTAAGCGTTGGCATACTCTCACTCCAATCTTTACATAATAATACCCTCACAAATTGAAATTTATGAGGGTAATATGATAATTGATATCTATGTTATTTCATAATTATTTACATTGTTTCAGGTGCTGATACACCTACTAATGATAAAGCATTGTGTAACGTAATTCTAACTGCATCTACTAAAGCAACATGTGCTTTTGTTTTTTCTGCATCATCTGTTAATACTTTTTCAGCATTATAGAATTTATGGAATGCAGAAGCTAAATCTTGAATATAGTTTGTTAAACGATGTGGTGCGCGACTTTCTGCTGCACTTTCAATAGTTGGTTCAAATTCAGCAACCTTCTTCAATAAGTCGATTGCTTTTTCATTCGTAATTGTTGAAAAGTCAGCTTCAGCAGTAACTTCAACACCTTGTTCTTTCGCTTGTTTTAAGATTGAGCAAATACGTGCATGTGCGTATTGAGCATAGTAAATTGGATTGTCTTGTGACTTTTCTTTCGCAAGTTCTAAATCAAAGTCAAAGTGAGAGTCAGGACTACGCATTGTTAAGAAATAACGTGCAGCGTCAATACCTACTTCATCCATAATTTCACGTAAAGTAATCGCATTACCTGTACGTTTACTCATTTTCACTTCAACGCCATCTTGCATTAAACGCACCATTTGCATAATTTGAATTTCAAGGCGATCGCTATCTACACCAAATGTTTCAAGACTAGCTTTCAAACGGTTAATGTAACCATGGTGATCGGCACCCATTAAATCGATTAAAATATCATTTCCACGATTAATTTTATTGTAGTGGTATGCAGTGTCTGGTGTGAAATAAGTGTAATTACCATCTTTTTTAATTAATACACGGTCCTTGTCGTCTTTAAAATCAGATGTACGTAACCATGTCGCGCCATCCGCTTCATACGTATAGCCGAGTTCATTCATTTTAGCTAATGTGTTATCAATGGCACCATTTTCATATAATGATGTTTCACTGAACCAGTTATCAAAGTGGACGTTGAAATCAGCTAAATCTTTTTTTAATTTATCCATTTCATAATCGACACCTAATTGTCTGAATGTTTTAAGACGTTCTTCATCAGAGTAGTCTTTCATTTCAGGGTGTTTATCAGCTAAATCTTTACCAATTTCGATAATATCTTTACCGTTATAACCATCTGCTGGCATTTCATGGCTTGTATCACCAAGTGCTTCAAAGAAACGTGTTTCAATAGAACGTGCTAAGTTAGTAATTTGATTACCCGCGTCATTAATATAATATTCACGTGTTACATTATAACCTGCAGCAATTAAAATATTAGCTAATGAATCACCTACAGCAGCATTTCTAGCATGACCAATGTGCAAATCACCAGTTGGGTTCGCTGATACATATTCTAATAAAATATTCGTATTTTTAGATTCTTCGGCATAACCGAATTTGTTACCTTTATTGATAGCTTCAGGGATAACTGCAGTTAAATACTGATTATCTAAGTAGAAATTGATGAAACCAGGGCCAGCGATATCTACTTGCTTCACGTTCGCTTTACTTGTGTCTAAGTTATCAACGATAGCTTGAGCAATTTCACGTGGGTTACGTTTTGCAATTTTAGTTAATACCATTGCAATATTCGTTGAATAATCCCCGTTTTTAGTATCTTTTGGTATCTCTACTTTAATTTCGGGAATATCTTCAGCCAGATTAGCTTTTTCAATACTTGCTTTAATTTCTTCTATTAAAGTTGATTTTACTTTTTCAATAATATTCATTCGCTTATCTCCTTATAATTAATTTCATATTGATATGAGCCCATCTTTTCATCGTTCTGATGTAACTCGTATTGAATTTTTAATTTTCCACCATTTTCATTCACAAAATGCAGGATGCTACGTGTTTTAACAGTTAAAGGAATACGACCAGCTGGTATATCGTAAAGTGTAGTCGTATCATGACCTTCCACAAAGTGAAGATTCATATTAATGTCGCCTTTGCGTATTAATTTAACACCGCGTTCCTCAATTTTAATTGTTACATTAACGACTGCATCTTCAATTTGTTCTTGGTATCGAATATAATCTGCGTTTTTCTTTTGCCATGAACCTTGAGCAGTAAATTCAAATTTTTGTTTTTCGCCATTTTGTTTTAGAACTTGTTTCGTTTGAACGTCTATATTCTTATTCAACGTTTGCCTCACCTTAGCTTCTAAATAATACACCACATTATAGCATAAATTAGATAGTGCATGTAGGTGATACTTCTCAGTTTTAGAGCATTTTTGAAAACATTATTATACCCCTTAAGCAAAATATAAATTGAGTATGAATTATGACTTAGTAGTAATTAATCAAGGATATATTCAACGATCTTCATCTATTTTAATAAACACGGATTAAAGAAATTACAGATAGGTTTTATTTTGATAAATATTCACATAAAATGACTTATCAGAAGTTAGCGATCATCGTATATTCGGAGATGCTATAATATATAGGTCGCCTATCTCTCAGGCGTCAATTTAGGCGCAGAGAGGAGGTGCATATCAGATGGTCGAAGCTCTTGTTCACATCACGACCACAGTCATCAGTGGTTGTATTGTTGCGTTATTTACGCATTGGCTACGTACACGTAACAATAAGAATAAATAGGCGATATTAGCCACCACCTAAAAAATCCCCTCACTACTCGCAATAGTGAGGGGATTGGTGCATATAATGCACGAAGCTCTTGTTAGCTAAATTATAACACTGGTGAGTGGAGAAATGCAAAATGATTTCACACAATGACTCAACTAATGAGAAGAAACATATTAAACAACGGTAGAAATTGAGATGTGCGATATATTCGATACTAGATAAGATTGCGTATTTTAATATTGTGTATTTCTTTTCTTAATTTTACTGATGCAAAAACATCCAAATCCATTCTTTCTTCTAATTCTAATTGTGTTATAGCAAAATTAATATTTCAAATATTAAAATATTTTTAATAGAGTAGATCCAACTTCTAACATATCAATATATTCTATGTTTAATTCAGGGATATGTTGCAATTAATCATTTAAAGAAATAAATACTGTATACTGATACTCATTTTTCCATACTAGCACTCTTGAAAATGCTATAGATCCAATTAGGTATTTATATTTAACAATTAAAAAATCCACTTATCATATTTAAACTTTCTAACCCATTTTCTTCTTTATCAATTTCAAATGTTATTTTGACGCTATTGGATAATATGAGCATACTTAATTCTATTGTAATTTCACCCCATCTTCTCTAATGTCATAATCTAAAAGACCTAAATAAAATATGTTCGTACAATAAGCATATGGCTACAAAATAACATTATCATTCCCATCCAAATCGTTCTATTTTCTTCAGAATCAACAGGAACAATTAATGATACATACAACAACAGTCCAAATGATAATAAAACAATTAAAATTCCAATCATTCTAATAAAACTACCCTTTTGGATACCAAACATCTGAAATTCGCCTAAACAAAAGAAGAAGAGTCCTATAGCAGAGACCGTTATGATCCCACAAATTAACAACCAATATGTAAAAGTATCGTCTCTAGAATCTGCAAAATAAAAAGCATAAGCAGAACTAATTAAAAATGGAATATTGTATCCTGAAAGTAGATTGATAGTCATATATATTGCAACTCTAAACTTATAATTTTTTCGATTATAATTTTTAAAAATATACTCGCGTTCTTGTAAATAAAGAAGCAACCATAATAATAATGGCCCTATTAAATATATTTTCATATATAGAGGCATGTGCCCTTTTATACCTGGACCTGTATATATAAAATAGTAAAATGCGAAAATAATGAAATTCACTAATGACAATCCTATTAAATGTGAATGTTGAATTGATTCTATTGGTTTTTTTGTAGATTTTTCTCCATAATATTCACCTTTCATTTATCAATTTCAAAATATCTATACTTATAATAAGTATCATTGCCATTTTGCTCAATTGTTATTTCGATACTCATCATCAATAAATAATTAAACCATAGTAATAAAAGATATCCTACTGTATAATTAGTTATTATTTTAAGGAGTTAAGGAAATGAGAATCAACGTTTTACAACACACACCTAATGAAGGTGTAGGCGCTATTGGAGATTGGGCTAAAGAGAATGGGCATGATTTATATATTTATCACCCTTATTTTTATAATGGTGTTCTACCGAAAGCAGAAGAAACAGATTTACTTATCATTTTAGGCGGTCCTATGAGTCCGAATGATTTAGATGATTGGATTCTTAAAGAAAGAGAATTGATAAGAGTATTGTTAAAAGAGAAAAAGCCAATATTTGGCGCTTGTTTTGGTGCTCAACAAATAACGAAAGCAATTGGGTATACAGTAAGTAAGGCACCAGTAAAAGAAGTAGGTTGGGATAAAGTATATCTTGAAACAAATACAATACCAGACTTACCAAAAGAATTAATGGCATTGCATTGGCATGAAGAAATGTTCCAAATACCTAAAAATGCAGAATTACTTTTCTCTAGTGAATATTTAACTAATCAAGGGTTTTTGTTAAATAACAATGTTATTGGTTTGCAATTTCATTTCGAACCAGGGCCTTTTGAAGTTAAAGAAATTGTAACTAATGATTTTTCTTATGCGGTTGATTCTGTATTAAACCAAACTCCACAAGAAATTATTGAACGCGAAGTTCCTAAAGAGAATAAAGAAGTTATGTTTAAATTACTTGATCATATAACTGGTAGATAGACTAATTTTAAGTATTTTTCACACAATCACTTCAAAAAATAAAATATTAATAATTAAAAATATGCGACTTTAGCTACACTAACAAATCCCCTCACTACACCAATAGTGAGGGAATTTCTGCATCTATGCTAGTTTCCATGTTAACTAAATTATAGAAAAATGTAGTTACTTCAACTATTTATGGACATTATATTTTACACACATTCTAAGCCCCTGAGCCTTCAAATCCAATATTAACTGATTGAACTTTACCGTTCTTTTGTACAAATGTTACTGGCGTATGATAATTACCATTTTGACCGCCAACTAATTTGTATACATCAGTATTAGGATTTTTATGACCGTGAACATCTGCTTGCTCTACTAAATCTTTACCATATACAGATTTTATTTGTTTAATAGTTACGTTATTCACTTTAATTTGGACAGATGTTGCAGTCTTTTTCCCGGACTTCACTGAGAAGAATGATTGATCGTACTTATTGAAATTATTCAATTTACTGCTAGTACCTGATTGCGGCACAATTTTCGTTCCATTAAAAGTAACATTTCCATACTTAACAGCATTTTTAAATGTCTTGTTTAATAAAAATGACCCATCGTTATTAACGTAGCCACTATAAGTATAATATGGTGTAGTAGCTGCATGTGCTTGATTATGATGTGGTTGTTCTACTGAGGCTCCGACTCCGAATACTGTTCCCATGGCTAAAGTTGCACTAACAATTGCTTTGGCAGTTCTATTCATATGAATCTTCCTCTCATCTTTAATCGAATCGCCTTACATTTAACATGTTACGATTCGATTACAATATTACAACAATATTACTTAAAATGCAATTTTACATTAATTATAAATTTTTTCAGTTTGTTAATAACTATTATTGCAATCTAGGGTAAACGCTAATAAACTAAATATCTTCATACACAAAATAAAGCTATTCCATAGTATTTATAGAGTAGCTTTTAAAATTTCAAATAGTTAAGTAGTTGCTAATGGCAATATTACTCCCCTGGTATAAACACTTTAGCTTCACTATCTTCAGGATAATAATAACCATTTGGTATAGCTTGTAGTTCAATTAAGGCATTAAATGGTGCTTTAACGTAAACACTTTTACTACCTTCTGAATCTTCATAAGTTGAATTATCATGTGTTTCAGATAAAGGTTCAGCACCTGCACGTCTAGCATCTTCTAGTACATCTTCAATGCCATCCACCATTAATGAGATATGATTAAATCCTAAATCCTCTAACTTAAGTGGATCTTTTTGATTATTACTTTCTACTTCGAACATTTCAATATTTGGACCATTTCCAATGACAATCATTCTTTGACGTACAATTCTAGCACCTTTCGATAAACCTAACATACGTTCAACTTCTGCGCCCTCTCTCGGTTCATCTTCGTAAGTTAATGCATCGTATGCAATTTTTGCGCCGAATGCTTCTTTTAAAAATGTTGTTGCTTCTTCAATATCTAGTACTGTTAAACCGATATGATTGATTCCTTTAATATGACTCATAAACATCTTCCTTTCTTTTCAATATTTATTTACCCTAAATTAATGGAAATAAAATGAGAGTGAATTCAAATTGAACTCACTCTCTCGACTATTTATAGTATTTATTAAAATTTAATTACCATACGTCCAGTAATTGTACCTTGTTCCATTTCTTCAAAGATATCATTAATTTCTTCTAATTCACGTGTTTGCACTTTAGGAATTACTTTTCCTTCAGCCGCAAATTGGAACGCTTCTTTTAAGTCTTGACGCGTACCTACTAATGAACCTACAACCTCAATACCATCTAACACTAAACGAGGGATTTCTAAGTCCATTTTTTCAACAGGTAAACCTACTGCTACTACTCGTGCGCCTGCTTTCACAACATCAACCGCTTGGTTAAATGGTGTTTTTGCTACAGCTGTAATAACTGTTGCGTCTAATCCTTTATCATCAGTTAATTTATTTACTTCTTCAATGGCATCTTGGTTCTTAGTATTAACAACGGCATCAGCACCTAATTCTTTAGCGAAATCTAATTTTTCATCACTAATGTCGAATGCCACAACTTTAGCGTTAAATACATTTTTAGCGTATTGCAAAGCTAAGTTACCTAAGCCGCCAATACCAAATACACCAATCCATTGACCTGGTTTAATATTACTTACTTTTACAGCTTTATAAGTCGTTACACCAGCACATGTAATTGAAGATGCTGCTGCAGGATCTAAGTTCTCAGGCACTTTTACTGCATAATCAGCTGTAACAATAACTTGTTCAGCCATAGCACCATCTACTGTATACCCTGCGTTCTTAACATCACGGCATAATGTTTCACGACCTGTCGTACAGTATTCACAATGTCCACAACTTTCGAACATCCAAGCAATCGAAACGCGATCCCCTTCTTTAAGAGATTCAACGCCCTCACCAACTTTAATGACACGTCCAATACCTTCATGGCCTAATGTTACACCTGTAACATCACCAAAGTCTGCATTTTTAACGTGTAAATCTGTATGACATACACCACAATATTCCGTTTGAACTAAAGCTTCACCGGGTTTCAAGTCACGTACTTCTTTATCTTCTACACTCACTTTGTGATCATGTGTTACTACTGCTGCCTTCATGGTAAATCACTCCTTGTTCAATTAACATTTAATGATGAATCTGTAAATCTACACTTATTATATGCAATCGCTTTCAAAAATGGAAATACTTTATCCTATAATTTTTTTAATTTTTTAAATCTTTAAGTTTCAATTCCTTAAATTTATCAAATTGCTGATATCACTTACTTTCAACACATTATAACTCCACGTATTGCATTTAGAATCTCTATATAGATATGCTATAATTTTACATATAACAATTATATAATTACTTTATATTAACGATTGCATCAAGACTTATGGAGGGATTTTCAGTGAAAACACATGTCCTATACGGGAAGTCTGAAGTAGAAGTCAATGTTCCTGATGATAGTACAGTAATAGAACCTCAAAAAATCGAAGCATTAGATGATTATACTTCAGCAATTCAAAATGTTTTGCGACAACCAACTGGCTCTAAACCACTCAAAGAAATGGTTAAAAGAGATGATATTGTTTCAATTGTCATTAGTGATATCACTCGACCAACACCTAATCATATTCTAGTACCATTACTAATTGAAGAATTAAGCCATGTTCCACGTGAGAATTTTGTAATTATTAACGGTACGGGTACGCATCGTGATCAAACACGTGACGAGCTTATTCAAATGTTAGGTGAAGATATTGTTGATAGCGTAAAAATTGTTCATAACCACTGCGATGAAAAAGAAAGTTTAGTCAAAGTTGGACATAGTAAGTATGGTTGTGATGCCTATTTAAATAAAGATTATGTCGAATCTGATTTCAAAATTGTGACTGGCTTTATCGAACCTCATTTCTTTGCCGGATTCTCTGGAGGACCTAAAGGAATCATGCCTGGTATAGCAGGTCTTGAAACCATTAAGACCTTCCACAATGTCAAAATGATTGGCGATCCACGATCAACATGGGGCAATTTAGAAGATAATCCTGTTCAAGATATGGCCCGTGAAGTCAATACGATGTGCAAACCAGACTTCATGTTAAATGTGGCATTAAATAAAGATAAACACATTACAGCTGCATTTGGTGGTGATGTATTTGAAGCGCATAAAGAAGGCTGTGCTTACGTTAAAGAACACGCAATGTTCAAATGTGATGACCGCTTCGATGTCGTTATAGCTTCAAATTCCGGCTACCCTCTTGATCAAAACTTATATCAAACCGTTAAAGGTATGAGTGCTGCTAGTAAAGTTGTGAAAGAAGGCGGCAATATCATTATGGTATCTGAGTGCGCGGATGGTTTCCCTGATCACGGTAAATTCGCCGAGATATTCAAAATGGCTGACACACCACAAGGCATTTTAGACTTGATTCATGATCCTAACTTTTCAGAAGTAGATCAATGGCAAGTTCAAAAACAAGCAAGCATTCAAACATTCGCAAATGTATATGTGTATTCAGAGCTAACAGACCAACAACTTAAAGATTCTATGCTGAATCCAACATCAGACATCGAACAAACAATTGCTGATTTAGAAAAACAATATGGCAGAAAATTAAGTATTGGTGTTATGCCTCAAGGTCCATTAACTATTCCTTACGTAGAAGATGAAGCATAATGAAAGGATTGATAAATATGACTGAATTACAAAATAAAGAACTCAAATTAAATCAATTATTAGAAGATATGGGTAGTGTAGTAATCGCTTTTTCAGGTGGTGTAGATAGTAGTTTAGTACTTAAAAAAGCTATTGACGTTTTAGGCATAGATCATGTTAAACCTGTGGTTGTTAAGTCTGAACTTTTCAGAAACGAAGAATTTGATCAAGCTATTTCTTTAGGTCATGAATTAGGTATAGAAGTAATGGAAACTGAAATGGCGGAATTAGAAGATGCCAATATCGTTAAAAACACACCTGAAAGTTGGTACTATAGCAAACGTTTAATGTATAGCAAATTAACTCAAATCAAAGAAGATTTAGGTTTCAATTATGTCTTAGACGGAATGATTATGGATGATTTAGAAGATTTCCGCCCAGGTTTAAAAGCAAGAGATGAATATGATGTACGTAGTGTGCTACAAGAAGCACAACTATATAAATCAGAAATTAGAGAATTGAGTAAACAACACGATTTACCAGTGTGGAATAAACCTGCTTTATGTAGCCTGGCTTCACGTATTCCTTACGGTGAAGAATTAAGTTTCACAAAAGTGAATAAAGTAAATGAAGCTGAAAAACATATTTTAAGTTTAGGCGTTAATAATGTGCGTGTACGTTACCATCAAAATATTGCACGTATTGAAGTATCAGAAGATGACTTAACAACTGTAATTAAAAATAAAGACAATATTACATTACGCTTAAAAGAACTTGGTTTCGACTATGTAACTGTTGATTTAGAAGGATACAGAACTGGTAGTATGAACGAAGTCATTGATACAAAAGCGACAAAATTAGTGTAAGGACGTATACCCATGAGTAAAGATTCTAACTTTATTGAAGACTTGCTCGAAGGTGTAAAATCAAATCAAATATCAATTGATGAAGCTAAAGCCCAACTCAGTCATTATGACGAATTGGGCTTTGCTAAAATTGATTTACATAGAGCAAAGCGCCAAGGATTTCCTGAAGTAATATTTGGGCAAGGTAAAACAAAAGAACAAATCAATCAAATTATTACAAGTTTGTCTAATCATCACAATAGGATTTTGGTCACACGTATTAATCCAGAAAAAGCATCTTATGTATTACAACATCATCCAAACCTAGACTACTATACCGAAGCAAATATAGTCTGCACTTCTCTTGAATCAATTGAAAAATCACATCACTATATTTCAATACTTTGTGCCGGCACATCCGACTTACCTATCGCTGAAGAAGCTGCAATCACAGCTGAAGTAATGGGTATTCAAGTTAAACGTCATTATGATGTAGGTGTTTCTGGTATCCATCGTCTATTTGAACAAATCCAGGATATTCGCAATGGTAAAGTATCGATTGTAATTGCTGGTATGGAAGGCGCACTTGCTAGTGTGGTCGGTGGTTTAGTTGATCACCCTGTTTATGCTGTACCTACTAGTGTTGGATACGGTGCCAATCTTAATGGTATAACAACGCTACTATCAATGATTAATTCATGTGCACCAGGAACAAGTGTACTTAATATAGATAATGGTTTTGGCGCAGGTTATAACGCTGCAATGATTATTAAGATGCTAGAAAATCAATAGAACGGAGCTACAATTATGAGTAATGCTTTATATTTAGATTGTCATGCCGGCATTGCTGGTGACATGCTACTTTCTGCACTGGTTGACTTAGGTGCCGATCCTAAAATAATCGAGAGTGAATTAAAACAACTACCTATTGATGACTTTGCCCTTCACTTTCAAAAGAAAGTTAAACAGGGTATTAACGCTATGACATTGAACATTGATTTTCATGAACATCACCATCATCGTAAAGCTTCTGATATCTTTAAGTTAATAGATGATAGTCGATTATCCGAACGTGTTAAACAACGTAGTAAAGCTATTTTTAATACTATCGCTCATGCAGAAGCTAAAATCCATGGTATGACAATAGAAGATGTTCATTTTCACGAGGTCGGTGCAATGGATTCAATTATAGATATTATAGGTGGTTGTATCGCACTTGAACAACTTGGTATCGATACACTTTATTGTTCACCAATCCCTACAGGTAATGGGAAAATTAATATTGCACATGGTATTTATCCAATACCAGCACCTGCTACTGCTGAAATTTTAAAAAATATTCCGTTAGCAGAATTTGATGTACAAAGCGAATTAACTACACCTACAGGAGCTGCATTTGCTAAAAGTTTAGTCACACAATTTGGTCCTTTTCCATCTGCAACTATGCAGGAAATTGGATATGGAGCTGGTAATAAAGACTTTGATTTCCCAAATGTTTTACGTTTCATCCAATTTCAAGATAATCAACAATCTTCTCACGACAAAGTACAGGTAATGGAGTGCCAAATTGATGATATGACTCCTGAAATGTTAGGTCACTTTATGGATAAGTCTCTCAATCATGGTGCATTGGATGTTTACTATACACCCATTACAATGAAAAAGAACCGCCCTGCGATTCAATTGACAGTTCTATGTAAAGTTAACGATAAAGAAACCATGGAGAACTTAGTATTAACACATACATCATCCCTAGGCATTCGAAGTTACACGGTGAATAGACATATTTTAACAAGAGCCTTTCGTGATGTAGATACACCATATGGTCAAATTAAAGTCAAATTCGCATTAAAAAATGGGCAAATCTTAAAAATGAAACCCGAGTTTGAAGATATTAAATCAATCAGTGAACACAAAAACATACCATTACAACAAGTGTATAACACCGTAATGAGCACGATAGATAGTGAATATCACATTGGTGAACCTTTAAAATAATTACTGAGTATTCATAACCAGATTTAATTGAAACAAAAGATCTTAATTTAAACAGCCAGTAAGTACATTTATACAAATGCACTTACTGGCTATTTTAAGCGTAGTGTCCTACTCCTAATACTGTTTATATTATTCAAAAGCTTTGAATAATTCCTCACTAGAATTATTCCACATCTCTTCATTATGAGATTTTAAAAAGTCTGCTAAAACTTTTTTATTTTCCTCACCAATGTGGTCAATGATAATTTTATGTTTCATAGATTTATCCATCATATTAACATGTTCAGGCATACTTTTATAACCACGTCGTATACTTTTGTTAACTAATAAATAACATGCAGTAACACCAGCATAATATGGACCACTCTCACTACGTTCAGTAGTCACCCAGCAAAGCCAATATTCTTTAGCTTCTTCGCCTTCAACTTCCGATTTGTCATTTATCCATTTAACACCTTTTTCAACTTGAGCACGTGCATGCATACCACCTATATCTATAAACGCCTCTTTATTCGCAACATCTATAAATACTGGTGCAATATTATCTAAACTAATTGAGCCTATATTCGTCCCTTTATGCCCGTCAAGCGGGTCATTCTTGATAATATTAAATTTAAAACCTTTGTTCTCAGACACACATGACACCTCCGAAAAACTTGAATTCATAATCTCTATATTATGCGTTATATAATAAAGTTTCAATGACTTAATTCAATTCATTAAGCAGATTAATAATAGAACCCTTAGTTTGTGGATTCTCAATATTAAGAATCATTTCTTTAGGATAGTATAATTTATAATCTTCACGATTAATACCTGTAATACTTGAAATAACGAGTGATTGACTACTAATTTCTCTAATACTACCATTACGTCTTAATAAATGTATTGGTTGTCTATTAGAACCAGGTCGATCATAATCATATGGTAAATCAGAGAAAGCCTCACTAACAAAATAATAGTTCGGATCAATATTACCTTCTATGTACAACTCTTGTAGTTCAGTAATAGTAATAATTGAACCATCAAATGGGATATATTTAAATAAGTCTCTATTTATAAAACGACGTGCTAAATCACTGAGAATTGCATCATCTTCTTGTATCCATTTCTTCAAATAATAAAGTACTACGACTTCATCTAAATCAACGTATTGCTCAATTGTAACCTTCTCTTCAAAAAAAGGAACAAAATCTTCTGGGTACATCTTAAAATGGTACCCCTCATTGTACAATTGTTTAACACGTTTCAAACAATTATTTAACAATACTTCTCCGCCTCTACTAACCGGATGAAAGTATATCTGCCAATACATTTGATAGCGACTCATTATAAAGTTCTCAACGGCATGCATTCCACTCTCTTTAATAAGAACTTCATCTTTAGATGGTCTCATTAAACGTAAAATACGTTCCATATCAAATGTGCCATAAGAGACGCCCGTAAAATAAGCATCTCTTTGTAAATAGTCCATTCGATCAGCATCAATTTGCGATGAAATCATAGAAATTACAAGTTTATTTTGATGCGTTTTGTTAATTACTTCTGCAACTTCTTTAGGAAAAGTACTCGATACGCGACTTAAAACTTCATTAACTTCAGTAGGTCCAGTAATAATTGCTTGCGTAAAGGCTTCATGGTCTGTATTGAATATCTTTTCAAAACTATGTGAAAATGGACCATGACCTAAATCATGTAATAATGCTGCACATAATGCCAATGGTCTATCTTCATTGTTCCAAGCGTCTCGTCCCACAAATGATTCGTCAATCATGCGTCGCACGATTTCATATACACCTAAAGAATGGCCAAAACGACTATGCTCTGCAGTATGAAAAGAAAGATATAATGTGCCTAGTTGCTTAATACGACGTAAACGTTGAAACTCTTTTGTCTTAATAAGATCCCAAATAAGTTGATCTTTGACGTGAATATATTTATGAATAGGGTCTTTGAATACCTTCTCTTCAGCTAATTTCTGTTCAACATAGGGTGTTTGCGTCAAATAAATCCTTCCTCTCATTACAGTATAGTCATAGCGTTTATAGACTTCTCTTCATTAAAGCTAAATCCATTTGTTCTCCATACATTTCTGGTTGATAAGAACGTACGATTTCAAAATCATTATTTTGATAATATTGAATTGCATCTTTATTTTTATTATCAACTTCTAAAAATACTGCATCATATTTACCGTCAAATTGTTCTAATCCTTTCTTAAGTAGACTAGAACCATAACCTTTATGTTGAGATTCTGGATGTACATAATGCGCAGACAAATACAATTCTTTACCATAAATGAAATTAGCAAAGCCAATAATTTCATCATTATCTTCGGCTACTAAAAATAGTTGTTCTTCTAAACGTTTCTTTAAATGTTGCTCATTATAAGAAGCAGCTAATAACTCATTTATTGTTGATGCTGCATAAATATTTAAATATGTGTTATACCATGCCTTAGTAGCAACATCTCTAATCGCTACAACGTCATTTGGTGTAGCTTCTCTGACTTTAAACATACTTGATTCTCCTGACTTTACTATGGAATTAATAATGAAATTATATCACAGTACTTATCCAATCGCTTAATATAGAATATTTATCAGCGTAGTTTAATATACTTTTAAATTAGGCTTACGCTAGTGTTCCATTCCATTCTTTAGCTCTTTCTAGTGCAAACGTATCTTTCGAAATATCACCTGGACGTTCAGCGGTACCAATTATATATCCATTAAGTTCAGCACCAATAAAATCTAATGTATATTTCATTTGAGTAATACATGGCTTAGCTTTCACTTTAGGGCAGTCTCCACCAACTAAAATAAGTCGAAAATCTTTCTTTGCCATTTTTTCTTTAAAGTCCTTGTAGTTATCGTCTATCAAAGTTTCAGACCAATGATCGATAAATGCCTTTAAAGATGCAGAAACACTATACCAATACACCGGTGATGCAAATATGACCGTATCACTTTCTAAAACTTGATCAATGACCTGTTTATAATCATCGTTATAGCTTGTAATATCTCTATTCTCGTGACGAAAGTCTCTTACGGGATTGAATTGATAATCGGTTAAGTCAATCCATTTATAATCTAATCCCTCAACTGCTGACTTAGTAAGTTGTGCTGTATTCCCCTCTGGACGACTTCCTCCAAATAAAACTGTTATCATTTTTATCACTCTCTCTTTATTTATATTAAAAAACTATTCCCTTATTCATTGTTAACAACATAAACACTTCATACTTACTTAATATTTTACATATTTGCCTAGTACCCTTATTTCACGTAATATATGTGTATTTTTAAAAATAAAAAAGAATCATTACTATTTATTTCAGTTATAAAAAACTCTTACACACATATAAACGGTGTAAGAGTATCAATTACTTTATTTAATTTTACCTTAATTTATTTTATTCAATCGGAAATAATTCATCAATTTTGTTCAGTTCATCATCTGTTAATTGAATATTTGCCGCTTCAATATTTTGCACAACTTGTTCAGCACGTTTCGCACCAGGAATCACCACATCTAACGCTGGACGCGTTAAGTAGAATGCTAGAACCACATTAGCAATAGATGTGTTATGAGCTTCCGCAATGCCTTGTAATTGTTTCACTCGTCGAACATTATCATTAAATACTTCCGGTTGGAAATCACGGCGAGGTGCACGATGATCATCAAACGTTTGATTTTCCTCATACTTACCAGCTAAGATGCCTGATGCTAATGGGAAGTATGGTATAAATGTAATATTATTTTCAGCTGCATATTTCATGACTTCTTCATTTTCACGATGTAATAAGTTGTATTCTAATTGCACTACATCGACATAACCATCTTTATTCGCTTCCTTAAGTTGTTCTAATGAGAAGTTAGACACGCCTATCGCTTTAATCTTGCCTTCATCTTTAAGTTCTTTTAATGCAGCAACTGCTTTATCTTTCGGTGTATTTTCATCTGGAAAATGAATGTAGTATAAATCAATATAATCTACTTGAAGGCGTTTCAAGCTATTCTCAACTTGCTGTTTTAAATAATCTGGATCATTATTTTGTACGATTTCATCATTTTCTTTAATAACATGTGAACCTTTCGTTGCAATTTGAACTTGTTCACGAGGATACTCTTGAACTACTTGGCCAACTAATTCTTCAGAACGTTCAGGTCCATAAATATAAGCTGTATCTAGTAACGTAATACCGTTGTCAATTGCTTTACGTACAACATCTTTACCCTGTTCTTCATCTAAATTTGGGTATAAATTGTGACCACCTACTGCGTTTGTACCTAATGCAATTGGAAATACGTGAACATCTGATTTACCTAATTGTACTAAATCTGCCATCTATAATCGCTCCTTTATTCTATATAACTACTTATAGTTTACCCATTTCTTATTATGACATTCATATTGACTTTTGATGAGCAATGTATTTTAATGTAACTAATCAAATTACATTAAAGGCGGTATACTATGAATTTAGAATTCAACATTGCAGTACACGTGCTAAGCTTTCTTACTAAGCATTCCGAAGAACAATTCAATAGCCAGGATTTAGCAGAACTTACCTGTCTTAATCCTGTGCAACTAAGGCGCGTTACCACTACACTTAATAATCAACAATATATAGATTCAATTCTTGGAAAAGGTGGTGGCTATCGAGCTAATGCGCACACTCCAACCATCACCTTAGATACACTATATCAACTTTTCGTGTTAGATAAATTACCAACACAACGTATTTTTACTGGTAGCGAAGAAAGCCATTGTATAATCTCTAGAAATATCGCAACCACTATGAATAAATACAAAGAGCAAGAAACTGCACTAGCGCTCAATTTTTATCGTAACTTGACAATTAACGACGTAATTAAAGATACACTTCAGGAGGACACATCAAATGACACATTTTAATTTATTAGTTATTGGTTTCGGTAAAGCAGGAAAAACACTTGCCAAGTACGCGGCATCACAAGGTCAACACGTAGCTTTAGTAGAACAATCATCAGATAACTATGGCGGCACGTGCATTAACCACGGTTGTATCCCGTCTAAAGTACTCGTACATGATGGGATTGATGGTACAGACTTTGGTACTGCCTTTTCAAGAAAAAAAGACGTAGTCAGCGCACTAAATAAGAAAAACTATGATAACTTAGCAAATGATACAAACATTGAAGTATTCAATTACAAAGCGCAATTCAAATCTAATACTGAAGTTAATCTACTAGACGAGGATGGTGCTATTGTACATACTTTAACTGCGGATAGAATTGTTATTAATACAGGCGCAAAATCGAATATTCCATCTATCCCGGGTATCGAAAGTGCTAAACATTTATTTGATTCACAAGGTTTATTGAATATTGCATATCAACCTAAGCATTTAGTCATCATCGGTGGTGGCTATATCGCCCTAGAATTTGCTTCAATGTTTGCTAATTTTGGCTCAAAAGTCACAGTTATAGAACACGGCGAACATATCATGCCACGTGAAGATCAAGACGTGGTTGCACATGCAATTAAAGATTTAGAGGACAAAGGGATTACCTTTGTCACAAATGCAGAAACGCTAGAATTTAAAAATAACAACAACCAAACGACAATTGTAACTTCTAAAGGCAATTTCTCAGCTGACGCTGTATTGATAGCTACAGGTCGTATACCTAATACTGATTTAGCGCTTGAAGAAACTGATGTTGAACTTGGTGAACGTGGTGAAATCAAAGTGAATGAGCATCTTCAAACTTCAGTCGAACATATTTATGCTGTTGGAGATGTCAAAGGCGGACTACAATTCACGTATATCTCTCTGGACGACTTTAGAATTCTAAAATCTACACTATATGGTGACCAATCGCGTACTACACTTAACCGCGGTACAATTCCTTACACTGTCTTTATTGATCCACCATTTTCTCGAGTAGGTTTAACAGCTAAAGAAGCTCAATCTCAAGGCTATAATTATATTGAAAATACATTACTTGTCGCTCAAATTCCGAGACATAAGATTAATAATGACGCTCGCGGCATTTTCAAAGTTGTTATCGATAAAGATACTGATTTGATTTTAGGTGCTACACTTTATGGCAAAGAATCAGAAGAAATTATTAATTTAATTAAGTTAGCAATTGATCAACATATACCTTACCAAGTTCTAAGAGATACTATTTATACTCACCCAACTATAGTAGAATCCTTTAATGATTTGTTTAATATTTAAAAATTTTTAATTTATTAAAATACTGTCATACTAGTACTTCAAGAGATATAAATTCAACTTATCAATATTTTTAAAAATAAAAAGCTTTACTTATTAATAAATAACAGTTATAGTTAATCTAACGTAATAAAAGCTCGTGAATTTAAATGTAGTGTGTTTGTTTAGAATACTCTCTTTTTTATAAATGAATTTGTTACAAATATTCGTGCAAAAGCACATGGAGGTATTCTATATGAATAACGGTACAGTAAAATGGTTTAACGCAGAAAAAGGCTTTGGTTTCATCGAAAGAGAAGACGGAAGTGACGTATTCGTACACTTCAGCGGTATCGCTGGTGAAGGTTACAAAACTTTAGAAGAAGGTCAAAAAGTTGACTTCGATATTACTGAAGGTCAACGTGGCGAACAAGCAACTAACGTTGTTGTAATGTCATAGGATTAGACCTAATTAAGCGCTTAGAAGATAAATATCTTCTAAGTGCTTTTTTTATTGTAATAAAAAAGCTACGACAATATTCAGGTTAGAATACACTCATAGCTTAAGTTTATAATATAACTTCATTCCTCTATTTTATCGCCTTACGTTTAGCTAATTTCTCTTTTAGCTTTCGGTCTTGTTCTTCTTTACGGCGTTTACGTTCCTCATTACGCTTTCTTAATCGTTCTTCTTCTTCCGGATCTCTTGGTTTTTTTAGCTGAGCTGTGACTTTTTCTAACAATTCGTCTTCAGTAAGCGCAGTAAGTGGTCGATTATTGACGAAGGCAAACGTTTTTCGACGTCCAGGGCCACAATAAGATTGACAGCCGATTTCAATTTCTGCTTCTGGATCTAATTTTTCTAATTTTCTTTTCAAAGTTTTGATATTTACCGCCTGACATTCATCACATATTAAAAATTTATTTTTCACCTTGCCACCTACCTTTCTATATTGTCGTTTCTATCCTAAATTTTGAAGCATATTAATACGAATCAATGAATTTAACTCTAATTATTTTACTCCTTTTACAAGAAAATTCAAGCCTATCATTAAAAGTCATTCTCAGCCATAATAAAAAAGAGCAAGACGCTGATTCAACATTTGAATTCA
Organism: Staphylococcus sp. NWU MKU2; assembly: GCF_033283605.1. Classification (NCBI taxonomy): domain Bacteria; kingdom Bacillati; phylum Bacillota; class Bacilli; order Caryophanales; family Staphylococcaceae; genus Staphylococcus; species Staphylococcus sp. NWU MKU2. The sequence goes on from NZ_JAVSMH010000001.1 coordinate 567,121, forward strand.
GTCCTACTCACTTATTAGTTTATATTATTATTGTCCATGATAAATTTTAAATTTCAACGGTTTAATACCGTGTGATGCCCATTCATTATAAATACGATTTTTATCAATGCGATTATCAATAATGGCGATACCGCAATCGCCACCGCCAGCACCTGATGTCTTGGCAGCAGCACCATAACGTTCTCCAATATCACATAACATTTTTAAATTTTCAGTTTCAATGTCGACTGTCGCTTCATTATCCATTTGTTGAATAATCATACGATTTTGTCGAATCATTTTCTGAACACCTTTAATATTATTTGTTTTAAACGCATAGATAAGATTTTCAACACATGTATGAGATTGATCAAGGAATCTTCCATAAAAAGAAGGATCTGATTTTAAGCGTTTCACTTCACTGACTAAATGAGGTGATGAAGCAGGCGAACCTGTCCAACCGATTAAGACTTCCATATTCTCTGGGGCCTGTAAAGGTTCAATATGAAGACCCGGCCAATTTTTTTCTAATACTTCATTAACTGATGTTTCTTCCATCTGTTGTTTGACCCAATCGTGATCGAAAGTACTATAAGCTAGCCAGCCACTGTATACACTTACAGCTATATCACCACATGAGCTTAAACTTTGTAATCGCATATTAGAAATGACTGCAAGTTTATAAATATATAGGTTAGATAATTGCATATCGTAAAACTCATTTAATGCTTTGACGACTGACACTAAAACTGCCGCACTAGAACCAAGCCCATATTTATTACCTGAAGCATCATCTAAATTACTATCGATTTCTAAATGAAAATGCTTCAATTTGACGTTGCAACTTCTCGCATATTGTTCGAAAACTTCAATTGCAGTTACAACATACTTTAATTGACTAGCAGCATTAGCATCGGAGATATCAATTTTATCTTCATTGCGATTAAACGTTACAGGTTCATAATGTAATGTCTTGGAATGAATCGTACCTGTTACTGCATTAGAAGCTTCAATTGAAGCTGTAACAAATCGATCGACCGCAATTAAGACAGACTTATATCCTGGCTCAGTCACTGCATATTCACCTGCTACATAAAGCTTTCCTGGTGCTTTCACCTGAATCATTATATCTCTTCCTTACTTAATTATTTCGACTCCTGATTGGGTAATGTCACTTGTGATGATTTGTGATTGATCAAATTCTTGTAAGAATTTATCTACGATAGCTTGTTGATTTTTCTTTTCAATCAATACTTTAACGTTAGGACCCGCGTCCATTGTAAAGTAGCAAGGTAAACCCGCTTCTCTACATTCATGAACGATGCGCATAGCATCATAACTTTCTGGTACTAAATATGTAAATGGAGGTTGTGCTCCCAAATTAGTTGCATGCATGCGTAAACCATTAGCTTCAATAACTTCACCCATACGCTTAAAATCTTTTTGAGCAATGGCTTCTTTAGTATCTTTCAAATCTGGTTCAACGTTATCTAACCAATATTGATAAAAACGTGACGTATCACGTGTAAGTGACATACCTGAACGACTGGATACCTTTTTAGATTTGTTATTAATAACAACAAAAACCATAGCCAGTTCATTTTCCCAGCCATCCGCTTCAACACGGTGTGCAAACGAAGATTCATCGTCATGTCCCTTTTCCCATTCAGCAAACCCACCATAAATACTACGAGATGCTGAACCAGACCCACGACGCGCTAAACGTGAAAGATCTTTATCAGATAAACCTAATTGTAGAGCTTCATTACACGCACCGGCTAATGCAGCATATGCACTTGCTGACGAAGCTAATCCTGCAGCTGTTGGAACAAAATTCTCACTTTCAATAAGTGCATGTTCTGAAATCCCAGCTTCTTTACGAATCATTTCCATATAACGTTGAATCTTAGCGCTTTCCTTAGCGTTTACAGCTTCCCCGTTAAGAATTAACAGATCTTCTGTTAATGTTTCATCAAATGTTACACGCGTTTCAGTGTAAAAACGGTCAAGTGTAACTGACAAACTATTATTCATTGGTATGATTAATGCCTCATCGGCTTTACCCCAATATTTAATCAGTGCAATATTCGTATGTGCGCGTGCTTTACCACTCTTTTTCAATGGTTTATCCTCCTAACTTCTCAATCCATGTATGTTGTGCCCCAGCTTTTTCAACTGCAGCGACAATATTCTTAGCTGTTTGCAATTCTTTAGCTAAGATAAGCATACTACCACCACGGCCGCCACCTGTTAGTTTGCCAGCAACTGAACCATTCTCTTCTCCTAAGCGAAGAAACATTTCTATTTTGTCATGACTCACCGTCAATGTTCTCAAGTCATCTTGACATTGATTAAAGATTGTAGCTAATTGATCAAAACTATGATGCTCAATCGCTTCACTTGCTGAATAAACTAAAGAACCAATATGTTCAACAACTTGCATATAATTCTTATCATTATCACATAATTGATGCACATCTTCGACTGCTTGTTTAGTAGAACCTTTAACACCTGTATCGATAACTACCATATAACCATCTAAATCTAAGGTCTTTAATATTTCAACTTCGCCCTTTTGATACCAAACAGGTTGATTCGTAACGATAGTCTTAGTATCTATACCACTTGGTTTACCGTGAGCTATACGTTCTGCCCAGTCTGCATTCTCTAATAATTCTTTATCAGTTAGTGGTAAACCTAAATAATCATAGCTTGCTCTTATGAAAGCGACAGCAACGGCTGCACTTGATCCTAAACCTCTAGATGGTGGTAAATTTGCTTGAATTTTTATTAATAATGGCTCTTCTACCTTTTTATTCTCTACGAAATGGCCAATTAAAGATTTCAAATGTTCTGGCGCATCATAAAGTGGTCCATCATAGACATCACTTTGTATCGCTGAGTAATTACCTTTTTCCAAACTTTCGATTAAGACTTTTACTTTTCCTGAAGTAAACGGAATCGCAATTGCAGGTTCACCAAATGTTACCGCATGCTCCCCGATTAATATTATTTTGCCGTTAGACTCCCCATAGCCACGTTGTACCATGATATCTCACCTTTAATATTCTTTCTGAAAAATTATTTTCGAGGTCAGTGGACATACTTATCATGCATATATCCTAAATCTTTCAACTCTATAAATGCCTATGTCAATTTGTATTTAAATTACTGACCTTTTATCGTAGTGTGTACGCAAATTAACTTTATAATTGCATGTCATAGTCTATCCACATTTTTGTATCCTTTTTCGACTTGAATAAAAGATAGACTCAGTTAATTTAACTTTAAAACTTAAAAATATTTATACCCTAAATTTAAAATCTCTAACATACTGTCATGTTAGTCTTTTAATTAAGATGGCCTTCGTTCTTGATTAATCTCCACCATCAATATATTAAAATGATACACAATCTACATCGTTTTTATATTAATCTACCTAAACTATATTACTATAAAAAGTAATAGGAATATAGCAATTTATAATAAATTTGATATATAATTCCACCTAAAATTACATTATTCCAAATGAAAAGGGAGTAGAACAGAAATAATATTTTCTCAGGATTTATTTCGTTGTAACCCCAGCTTGCTTAGCTTGTAGAATTTCTTTAGGAAATTCTCTTTGTTGGGGCCCCGAACCCCAACTTGCTTTGCTTGTAGAATTTCTTTGAGAAATTCTCTTTGTTGGGGCCCCGAACCCCAGCTTGCTTTGCTTGTAGAATTTCTTTAGGAAATTCTCTTTGTTGGGGGCACCGATTACGAGGCAAGGATGACTAGGTTTGAAAAAACGCTTGACGCAAGCGCATTTTCAAATCAGTCAGCTACTGACAACATGATAAAGTAGGCTGAGACATTTTATTTTGTCCCAGCCTATTTAACTGTATCAAATTTTCAATTTTAAAAGTTGTTTCACGCTTAATCAGCTTCTATTGAACGATTCATCTTCTCATTACGATCTATCATCTTGTCGAAGTAACCTTCATAACGTGTCCATTCATCTTCAGTGATTGGATCCATATTCAGATTACCACCTAAATCTTTAATAGCGTGTAATAATTGGAACATCACATCTTGGACTTTAATCTCTCGCCCAAACAACGTTTCCAGTGATGCCATACATTCAGGTTGTATATCCGGATATTTAAATTTAGTCACTTCGCCTTTAAGTGCATGTTCATAGAAGACACGCATCATTTCCGCGCGTTCTGAACCTGATCCTTCAACACAAAGATATATTTGCACTGCAATACCACCACGTACACGACGTTGTGAAATGCCGGCAAACTTTTTACCATCAATGCTTAAATCAAATTTTCCTGGGCAATATGAGTGCTCAATCTCTCGTGTATCAATCTCTACATCTTCATTTTCAAACATTTTGCAAATCAATAAATACATTACTGTAAATGCTTCATCAATTGTCGTTTCCGTTTGACCTTTGAAAATAAGTGAGATATTTAATACTCCTTGATCTAACACGACACCAAGACCACCCGAATTCCTCACAATTGCGTTATAACCTATTTCATCAGTTAAATATCGAATACCATCTTTAAGAAATGGTAAACGCGAATCATGAATACCGAGAATAACGGTATGTTGGTGAATCCATGTTCTGACCACATTGCATGATAAATCTTTTCCTACGCTTTCTGAAAACGTATCGTCAAAAGCAAATGATTGCATTGGTGCTAAACCAGACGAATGGTCTACATAGCGCCAATCGATATCATTAAAGTATTTACTCGCTAAGTCCATTATTGTAATGTTTGAGCAGCTGTAATGATTGATAATTTATAAACGTCTTCAGTTGAGCAACCGCGTGATAAGTCGTTAACAGGTGAGTTTAAACCTTGTAATACAGGACCAACTGCGTCAAAACCGCCTAAACGTTGAGCAATTTTGTATCCAATATTACCTGCTTCTAAACTTGGGAATACAAAGACATTTGCATTACCTTGAATTTTAGCGCCTGGCGCTTTTTTCTCAGCTACTGAAGGTACAATAGCAGCATCAAATTGGAATTCACCATCAATTACAACGTCTGTTAAGCCTTCAGATTCTACTTTTTCTTGAGCTAATTTAACTGCATTTGCTACTTTATCAACATCGTCAGATTTAGCTGAACCTTTAGTTGAGAAGCTTAACATAGCAACACGTGGGTCCATGCCGAAGCTTTTAGCTGATTTCGCACTTTCAACTGCGATTTCTGCTAAATCAGATGATTCTAATGTTGGGTTAATTGCACAATCACCGAATACATATTGTTGATCATCTTTAATCATAAAGAAGATACCAGAAGTTTTAGATACGCCTGGTTTCGTTTTAATGATTTGTAATGCAGGGCGAACAGTATCTCCAGTTGAATGTGCTGCACCACTTACTAACCCGTCAGCATGACCAGCGTAAACTAACATTGTACCGAAATAGTTAACGTTATTTAATAATTCATCAGCTTGTTCTTCAGTTGCTTTACCTTTACGGCGTTCAACGAATGATTTAACTAATTCTGGTTTTAATTCGCTTGTAGATGGGTTAATGACTTCGATGTCTGAAACATCTAATCCTTTATCTTTAGCTAATAAGTTGATTTTGTCATAGTCACCTAAAACTACAGGTGTTACATAGTCAGTTGCTTGTAATTGTGTAGCAGCTGTTAACACACGCTCATCTTCACCCTCAGGTAATACGATTTTGACATTTTTTCCTGAAAGTTTTTCTTGTAATACATCTAATAAACTAGACATAATGCCCTCCTAAATAATTTCATAATAATATTTTGCACTCTAATTATACTGTATTTATAGTGATATTTCCATTTCACTAATTTGTAATCATTTAAGTATGTTTACTAATTCTCTTTATGATAAAATTTAGTCTGTATTAAATAATAATAATCAATTTTGAAGGAGCGATACACATGAGTGAAGCAGCTGAAACTTTAGATGGTTGGTACAGTCTTCATTTATTTTATGCTGTAGATTGGGCAACATTTAGACTAGTGCCTGAGGATGAACGTGAAGCTATGATCAATGAATTCAAGACATTCATTAACGATAAAGCTAGTGCTAGAGAACAACAAGCTGGCGACTATGCGCTATATAATATTACAGGTCAAAAAGCTGACATTCTATTATGGTACTTACGTCCAGAAATGAAAGAACTTAATGAAATTGAAAATGAACTCAATAAACTTCGTATTGCTGATTTCTTTATTCAAACATACTCATACGTGTCAGTGATTGAATTAGGTAATTACTTAGCAGGTAAGTCTGATGAAGATCCATATCAAAATCCACATGTTAGAGCGAGATTATATCCTGAATTACCTAGAACAGAGTATATTTGTTTCTATCCAATGGATAAACGTCGTAATGAGACTTATAACTGGTATATGTTACCAATGGAAGAACGTAAGAAATTAATGTATAACCATGGTATGATTGGTCGACAATATGCAGGTAAGATCAAACAATTCATCACAGGGTCAGTTGGTTTTGATGACTTTGAATGGGGCGTAACTTTATTCTCTGATGATGTATTACAATTCAAAAAAATTGTATACGAAATGCGTTTTGATGAGACAACTGCTAGATATGGAGAATTTGGTGGTTTCTATATTGGTCACATCTTAAAAACAGATGATTTCGAACACTTTTTTGCTATCTAAACTTGTTATTAGATAAATCTATTTTGAAAAATTCATAACTTGTTCCCTTCTAAGCTTGCTTGAACATGGCTTTGAAGGGAACTTTTTATTTATAGAAAATAAATCGATAATGGAACTCTAATGTATCTCTAACAAAGATGACGTGCCAAACTTTATAAATGCCCACAATATCTTATTTTGATAATAGTTTAATAAACGAATATTTAGGGAATAGCTATTAATCGCCACATTTAAATAGGTTTTAAAACAACGATAACCTGAGGCACTTACTATGCCTCAGGCTATTATAGTGTAGTATGTGATTTGGGAGAACTTAATTACTACTCTGAACATTAACAACTATGAAAATATTGTCGCTACCCAATATTATTCATAAATTGCTAACTAATTATTATTTAACCAAATTGTAATATTTTGAAACATTATAGAATGAGTTTGTATATATTTTTTATTTTAAATGTATTGCAACATTATACTATAATGATTAATGTACACTCTTTTTAATTTTTTAACATTTAATTGTCTTATTTTCTTCATTTTGGAGCGCGGATTTTCTAGGCATTTGTTATACACAATGTGAGACTCTTTTTTATAAGAGCGAATCAGAGCTTAGAAACTTTTAATATAAGCGTGCTTACTTCAATTAGCTACTTTAATTTTGTATCATAAACCTAAAAGACTTTTATATCTTAGACTCATTGACTATAATTATGAGTACATCTTAACGAATGGTGATGAAATGGATAATACACAAATACACGAAAATGCAGATGAAAAATTAATTAAAGACGTTGTCATGATGGCTGGACGCATATTATTGGAGTCCGGTGCTGAAGGTACACGTGTTGAAGATACAATGACACGTATTGCACGTAAATTAGGCTATTCTGAGAGTAATAGCTTTGTTACCAATACTGTTATTCAATTTACATTACATAATGAATCTTATCCTCGAATTTTTAGAATTAATTCACGTGATACGAATCTCATTAAAATTTCTCAAACAAATGAAATCTCACGCTTAATCACAAAAGGTGCAATTACACTAGAAGAAGCTAAATTAAAACTTGAGAATATATATGTTGCTAAACGTGATAGTAGTTTACTTTTCAAGGGAATTGCTGCTGCCATTATTGCTATTAGTTTCCTATATTTACAGGATGGTAAACTTGTCGATGTTATCACCGCATTGTTAGCGGGCGGCTTAGGTTATCTTGTAGTTGAAATACTAGATAGACGTTTACATGCGCAATTTATTCCAGAATTTTTAGGGTCACTCGTTATAGGAATTATTTCAGTACTTGGTCATTATTTATTACCCACAGGTGATCTTGCAACAATTATTATTGCCTCTGTAATGCCTATTGTTCCCGGAGTACTTATAACAAATGCCATTCAAGATCTATTTGGTGGACACATGCTTATGTTTACAACGAAGTCCTTAGAAGCACTCGTCACTGCTTTTGGTATTGGCGCTGGCGTTGGTTCAGTTTTAATCTTAGTTTAGGAGTGGGAATGAATGTTTTGGATATTAAACTTAATTTTTAGTTATACCGCTTCACTTTTTTTCTGTGTGATCTTCGATGCGCCTAGGAAACTTTATCTCTCTTGTGGATTTGTAGGAGCATGTGGTTGGATGGTTTACATTCTTTTTTATCAAGGTTTGAACACACATACGATCTACTCAAGTTTCTTCGGAAGTTTAGCGTTAGGTTTAATTAGTCACTATATGGCTCGTACAAAGAGAGAACCGGCAATTATCTTCATGGTACCTGGAATTATTCCTCTTGTACCTGGTGGTCTAGCGTTTGATGCTACTAAGAATTTAGTACTATTAGACTTCAGTAAAGCGATTAATACAATGCTTGAAGTAACACTCATTGCTGGCGCCATTGCGCTCGGCTTATTATTTGCAGACCAAATTTCTAAAATTATATTATCTGGTTTTGCAAGAACAAGAAAAAGAATATAACATCATTTATACTATTGTTGATATTAGAAAAGCGCGTGGCTCCCTAGAGCCCGCGCTTTTTAAAGTTGAACTATTTATAAGTATCATCTACCATATCTTCAACTTCTTTTTCAGAACGATTTAAAATTAATCGACTTAATTCATCATTATCCATTCGCTTCAATTTAGGATAACGGATAACGAAGAAAATCAGTCCAATTACTAACCATCCACCTAAAGCAATATATGACGGCATTGAGAGCGATGCTGGTGATCCAGGCACTAACAATAAGAGAAGGAAAATAAATGATACAATCGAACCAAAAATGGCAAATGTCTTATAAACAGGTCCGTACGTATTACTTTCTTTATTAAAACTGAACAACTTAGCTGCAGATAAACATGTAATAAAATAAGCAATTGATACGCCAGTTGACGACATATCAACAATCCATGTTAATGCAGTACGACCTAACCAAGGTGCAATTAATGTAACAGCTACTAAAAAGATAATCGCTACATATGGTGTCTTATATTTAGAGTGCAATTTACTAAAAGCAGTTGGCATGATGCCTGAACGCCCCATCGAGAATAACAATCGACTTGCACTCATTAAAAATCCATTTAAACCTGTAAATATACCCATAATAATTGCTATGGCTAATACACCTAAACCAATATAACCAAATGCTGACTGTGTTTCAGCACCTGTTACCCATAAGTTACCATTTAAACTTGCATTATTAGTACTTAACCAACCTGTGTATAAAATCATTACGACATATGTCAGTGACGCTGCCAACAAACTATAAACTATCAATTTAAATGTCTTATTAGGTGAAAAGTTAAATTCTTCTGCAGTTTGAGGAATGTTGTCAAAGCCAACATACGCCCAAGGCGCTACTGCCACAATCATAATTATAGATGTGAACCAACCTGATTTAGGATTAGCTAATGGTTGTAAATTCTCAAATGCAAAATTATTTCCAAAGAATGAACCGAAAAACATAAGCAACACAACAATAACCATAGCTACGCAAAAGTAATATTGCAATGAACCTGATACACTTGCACCACGGATTGCTACTAGCATAAAGACAAGTAATAACACAGTGGCAATAATGATTTCAGTTATGTAAACGTCCCATCCTGCAATCGTGTATAACTTCCCATTATTCAACAAATCAGGAAGTAGGAATTTTACTAATAAACTAAATGCCGTTGCATTAAGTGCAACAACACATACATACCCAAATGTTAAAAACCATGATGAGAAGAAACTAACGTATCTACCAAAACTTAAGTAACTAAATGCAAAGGCGCCACCTGAAACTGGAAATTTTTCTACCAAGGCCCCATAACTTACTGCAATGAGTATCATTAATAATGCACCAATTACGATACCTATAGATGCAGCAATTGGACCAGATTGCTTAATCCAATCTCCAGGTAAAATAAAAGCACCCCAACCTATACATGAGCCATAAGCAATAGCCCAGACAAACTTTTCAGAGAGGTTCTGTTTCAAATCGCCTCTATCTATATCCTGATTTTGATTATTTTTACTCATAAAATAAACTCACCTCAAGTATGCTATATACCCAAAAGGTGAGTTGTTTAATCTATACTATTGACACAATATAAGTGCTTTGCAGTTTTATATAAAACTAATAAATTTGATAAATTATGTTAAATTTTATCCTACAAATTTAAATGTAGAGATAATAAGCATTAACCAACCGGCGATAAACAATAAACCACCAATTGGTGTAATCGCTCCTAAGATACGGATTTGTGTTAAAGCTAATATATATAACGAACCACTAAAGAACACCACACCAAGGAAGAGAAGCCAACCTGCCCAATTCACATTAATAGATGTTGTACCACTAATAACACCAATAATGATTAATCCTAATCCATGGTACATTTGATAATTCACTGCTTTTTCCCACACTGACATATATTTGTCCGATAATTTACCTTCAAGACCATGTGCACCAAATGCCCCAGTACCAACTGACATCATTGTACATAGCGCACCTAGTATTATAAATAATTTCATCATATACATTCATTCTCCTCATTCAGTTTAAAAATCAAATATTGATTCTCCATTACCAATTTCATCATCCGTTACCATTGTATTAGATGGCAAGCTATTATTCTGTGACGATTTCATTGAATCTGGAACTTTTCCACCCATCGCCTCAATTTCTGCAGCAGTCACTTTGGATTTACCTTGTGACGATGATGTGTTTGAACTTTGATTTACTTTTGAAAATGACGTAGTCACAGTTTTTGTAAAATCCTGACCTTGTGATTTTGATGACGCTGGCTTACTTTCGTTGTTAGCATATATTGACGTTAATGTATGAATCGCATACATATGTTTCTCGAATTGTTGCTCGTTAGTAGCCTCATCAGCTTGCACTAACTCATGTTCAATTAGTTGAATCACTTGCGCTCTATTCATTTAAGCCTCCCCATTCTCGCACCAATTGATAGGTGATTTACCTTTAGATACTAAATAATCATTAGTTTTAGAATATGGTTTAGAACCAAAGAACCCACGATAAGCCGATAACGGGCTTGGATGTGGCGATTTAATAATATAGTGTTTTGACGTATCAATTAATTTAATTTTCTGTTGTGCAGGCTTACCCCATAATATGAATACAACATCATCACGATGTTTCGAAATAGCTTGGATCACTTCATCTGTAAATGTTTCCCATCCAATATCCTTATGCGAGTGTGCTTGTCCTTGTCGAACCGTCAGAACAGTATTTAATAACAAGACACCTTCACGAGCCCAATCTTGTAAATGTGGTGATGTCCGATGACACCCAATATCATCTTCCAATTCCTGATACATATTTCTCAAAGAAGGCGGAAATTTAGCATTAGGTTGCACAGAAAACGCTAAACCATGGGCTTGATTCGGTCCATGATAAGGATCTTGACCTAATATAACCACTTTCACATCTTCAAAAGGTGTTAAATCAAAAGCTTGATAAATATTGTCTCTATCTGGATAGATGGTTTGTGTTGTATATTCTTTTTCTAAAAAATCGTGCATCTCTTTGAAATCGTGTCGTTCCGTAATATCATGAAATATTTCTGACCATTCCATCGTTTTCACCTCAAGCCATATTTTAACATAATGCTAACCTAATCAGTTATTGATTTTATCCATTACTTCAAGCTAGCACGTAGTCTGATAAACGTGATATTATAAGACATAGATTAGAAATTGTCGGGAGTGAATTTACATGGCTTTAAAAAAAGTATTAACAATTGCAGGTTCAGATACAAGTGCGGGAGCTGGTATGCAAGCTGACCTTAAAACATTCCAAGAATTAGACACATACGGCATGGTCGCTTTAACAGCTGTTGTAACAATGGATAAGGAAACTTGGTCTCATGATGTGACACCACTTCCTATGGATTTATTTGAAAAGCAACTTGAAACAGCTATTTCAATTGGTCCAGATGCTGTTAAAACTGGCATGCTAGGTACTCAAGAAATCATTAAACGTGCTGGAGAAGCATTTGAAGAATCAGGCGCACAATATTTCGTAGTAGATCCTGTTATGGTATGTAAAGGCGAAGATGAAGTACTTAACCCAGGAAATACTGATGCAATGATTGAATATTTATTACCAAAAGCAACTGTTGTGACACCTAACTTATTTGAAGCAGGCCAACTTTCTGGTTTAGGTAAATTAACTTCAATCGAAGACATGAAGAAAGCAGCAGACATCATCTTTAATCAAGGCGCTCAACACGTCATTATTAAAGGTGGTAAAGCGTTAGATCAAGATAAATCTTACGACTTATACTATGACGGTAATACGTTCTACCAATTAACAACAGATATGTTCCAACAAAGCTACAACCACGGTGCCGGTTGTACATTCGCAGCCGCTACAACAGCATACTTAGCTAATGGTAAATCACCTAAAGAAGCTGTTATTAGTGCCAAAGCATTTGTTGCTTCAGCAATTAAAAATGGCTGGAAAATGAACGACTTCGTAGGTCCAGTAGATCATGGTGCCTATAATCGTGTTGAACACATCGATGTAGACGTAACAGAAGTTTAATAGTAAACACTTAATTTTTATAAACTCAAACTAACCTCCTCAATAAAGTCTTTATTAAGACCATTCATTGAGGAGGTATTTTATTTAACTCATTCACATTAATTTAGGCTTATTATAAATTCTAGGTATTAAGTCGTAGAAAGTGATAGGCTATACGTTGTATCCAAAGTTGGTACCTTGGGCTCATGTTTTTATTTTAAAATTGCTTTACTATATTAAGTGTAGAGAGACAAAGGAGGAATTACACATCATGATTATCTACAAGCAAAATATAGAGAATGGTATCCCAATGTACGAAATCATTACGAAAACCTTCAAGACAATTACGGTAAAATTTGATGAAACGTTTAACAAGAATGAAATCTATAAATTGCTCTCTCTACTAGAAAATGACCTTGATAACATGAAACTAGGTTATTAAGTCATTTAGACATCAAGAAGCACAGTAAAAGTGTTTTCCAAATTGAGAATTCAAACAGATGAATTATTCCCAAAATTGATTTTAAAGTTCTTATGCCCCCTAATACTATAAGTAACTTTATAAGTCATTAATCATTCCTAAACTCACCTTATTTAAATAGCGTCGATGTTAGACGAGGATTGTCCCCCCCTCGTATGCTTAGAGAGTAACTTTAAGCTTTGCTAACATTGACGCTATATTTTTACGTCGCTAATTATTTATAGTACTTCTATTTAAAGTTAAATGAATTAAAAAAACGCATTGAAGCGAACGTGCATCAATGCGTTTAATTGATAATTATTATGCGTTTTTATTTTTCTTAACTTTAATCCACCATAATGCTTTTTTAGGATTTGATTCATAAAATTCTAAATCCTTTTTATTGTCAACATTAGGATAAGAACCTTTAAGTGATTTACCTGCTGTACTTACATGCAGTACCGCAATCACAATAAAGCCGATAATACTAATTGCAGTTAAATAATACGCTGGTGCGTAAATGTTACCAGTTGATTCAACTAACCATGAGTTAACTAACGGTGTGGTACCACCAAATAGTGAAACTGAAATATTAAATGTAACTGCTAATGTACGATATCTAATATGTGTAAAGAACATTGTTGGTAATGAACCAGGCATTGTTGCTTCGTATGTTGATAAGAAGAAACCTAAAATAAACACACCAAGTATAATGAATGGTAATGATTTTGTATTGAGTAAACTAAATGCCACAATACTTAATAGTGTAAGACCACCAGTACCAATCAAGAATACTTTCTTCTCACCAATTTTATCAGCTAATTTACCGAAGAATAATGCTAACGGAATCATTACTGCCATAACACATGTAATTAACACACTTGTAGTTGTTTCATCAATTTTAACAATTTGTCCTAAGTATGTTGGTAAATAAGCAGTAACTGTATAGTTTGTTACATTGAAAAATACAACTGCTACGAAACATACTAAGATATCTTTAAAGTAATAACGGATAATTGTGAAGAATCCTATGTTATCACGTGCTGGTGTTTCTACATCATTTTCATAGATTGGAGATTCTTCAAGTTTACGACGTAAATAAAGTCCAAATAAACCAAGGAATAAACCTAAGATAAATGGAATTCTCCAACCCCACGCTTCCATTTGTGCATCACTTAAGAAGAAACTTAATAATGCGATCATAATTGAAGCTGCGATATAACCCGATAAAGTTCCAATTTCAAGACCACTACCTAAACTATTACGCTTCTTATCTGGTGAAATTTCAGCAATATATGTCATTGCTCCAGCATATTCACCACCAGTAGAAAATCCTTGTAATATTCTAGCGAGCAGTAAGAGCGCTGGTGCCCATAATCCTATCATATCGTAGTTTGGTAAAACACCTATCGTTAATGTTGATAGAGCCATTAAAATAATAGTCGTCGTCAATACAACCTTACGACCGTACTTATCACCAATGATTCCAAACACTATCCCACCTATTGGTCGTAATAGGAAGGCAATTGCTAATGCTGCAAATGTAAATATTTGTTGAATCTGTGGGTTTTGTACTGGCGAAAAGAAATTCGCTCCGATATATGCCGTAGTGTACGCATAGACACCAAAGTCGAACCATTCCATGGCGTTACCAATACCCGTGGCAAATACAGTTTTCTTCGCTGTTTGCCCATCGACCATGTTAATTCTATCTTTTTTAAAATCCATGACCTGTAACACTCCTTCTATTTATGTTACATAATTATACAGACCTAATGAATGTTGTCAAATCACTAAAAATTATATAAATTTCAAAAATACAATATTATTCATTTTACAGAATTTAACAACCTTCTTTTGTACGCGCTTACATAATTTTAATAAAAACAAAAAAGGCTATAATTAAAAATTAATAATTTTATCAATTTCTAATTATAACTAGTTTTACCCCATTAGCTTCATTCGAAACAATAATCCGTTCGTTTTCAACCACCTCAAAATCTATTGTTTCATTGATATTAGTGGTTTGAACATACTTAATTTTATAGCTAGCCCATTGATCATCCATCATAGAAAATACCTTTTCAACGATTAATTGTCCTGGAACGATATACTCATGAATCGGATTTTCGTCATCTACAATTGCTAAATACTGTTCTACTATTTCCCTATTAAAAACCATATATTCCATCCTCTGAAATAAACGTTTGTTCGATAATCATACATGTTTTATTATTTTTATTAATTTCCAATTTAAAAATAATACGGTCAAATTGCTTTACTTTTTCAGATTTTTTATGCGTTAAATATGCACAATATTGTATGTCGCTTTCTAAATTTTCAAACAATTCAACATTAGTACGTACTAATCGTATTGCTTCACCTTTAAAGATTTGAAACATTTTAAATTTAGGCCACAACTTTGCACACATTAGCGGTGGTACTGTGCCGTCATATTCCTTCCCTATTACACTACAATAAATTCGGACGTCCTCGGAATGGAATTTAAACTCTCTTGTTTCATTGGCGCCACTTTTCAAAGAGTACCGCATTTCCCATACCTCCTCCTATACCCATCGTAGC
The DNA here is from genome assembly GCF_033283605.1 of Staphylococcus sp. NWU MKU2. NCBI lineage: Bacteria > Bacillati > Bacillota > Bacilli > Caryophanales > Staphylococcaceae > Staphylococcus > Staphylococcus sp. NWU MKU2. Next base: position 582,852 of record NZ_JAVSMH010000001.1, read on the forward strand.
AATTCCATATTGCCAATTAGGTAAGTTTAATAATCTAGCAACTAATGCCGCGCCACTAGCACTATATGGATGTCCAGTAGCAATCGCACCTCCCCATTGATTTACCTTGTCCAAACCTAAATGCAACTCATTTATAGATGCCAGCACTTGAGAACTAAATGCTTCGTTCAGTTCAAGGGCTGATATATCTTCAATATTTAATTTCTGCCTTTTCAATAATTGAGAAACTGCGGGTACTGGACCTATCCCTAATAAGGTTGGATCCACACCTGTTGTAACAGCATCTCTATATAACATTCCCCATTTAATCCCCATTGCCACAGCCATTTCCTTTTCCATAATTAAAGCTATTCCGGCGCCATCATTCTTCATGCAACTATTACCAACTGTAACTGTACCATTTGGTAATATTGGACGTAATCTATGTAAACGCGCCTCAGTCAGATTTGGTTTTAAACTTTCATCCCTATCAAATAACGCTCCTTTAATTGTAAGAGGAACAATCTCACGGTTAATATCACCATTATTAAAATGCGTTGCCACTAACCGATGACTACGTGCTGCAAATAAGTCTTGATCATTACGAGATATATTATAATGTTGCGCGACATTCTCAGCTGCTTCTATCATGCTTGGATCTTGACCTTCAGGTGCAAATGATGCACGCTCAAAAAATTGTGGTAATTGCATTTCATAGACAGATTGAGGACGCTTAATCTTCCATGGTGCACGACTTGTACTCTCTACGCCACCAGCAATGAACACCTTCCCAGCCTCACATTGCACCATTCGACACGCATAAATGATACTTTCTAAACCCGAGCCACATTGACGGTCTAATGTTATGCCAGGAATTCGATGATTTAAACCGGCTTCTAGTAACGACTTTCTCGCAACATTACCACCATTCCCTACAACATTACCTAATACAACATCATCCACTTGATCCATTACTTCAGGAAATGTTTGCTTCAAATTTTGAAAAAGTGGTAACAACAGCGCTTCAGGTTCTAAATGTCTTAACGCACCACCATATTTACCAAACGGTGTTCTTTTAGCCCATATTACAACTGCTTCTTTCATACTTTAAACGCTCCCTCTAAATATAATGTTTGAACAGCGTTACGTGCTACTTTGCCACTATTGGTAAATGGCAATTCTTTTACCCTTATGAGCTTTGAAGGAATTTCATATCTTGATAACGTTTGTCGTAAATATCGTCTCAATGTCGTATAATCAAGTTCTTGATTTCCTACATAAATTAATACTGCAATTTCTCCAAAACGTCTATGTGGCTCACCAACGACAACCGCTTCTTCAATTCCCTCTAATGATTTCACTTGCTGTTCTATTACATTTGGATATATATTTTTACCCCCAATAATAAGTCGATCACTTTTACGACTTACTAAATAAAGTTGATTATTTTGTATGTATGCATAATCTCCGGTTTCAATCCAGCTATGAGGTTGCACCACTTCAACATCGACATACCCTGAATAAATCATATTACTTTGAACCTTCAATAAACCTATTTTCCGATTATCTTGCGCTTCAAGTTTAATTGAAACATTAGGAAATACTTGACCAACAGAGTTAGTTGGTGATGTCTGATTGAAGTTATACGTAATAAAACTTGCTTCAGATGTTCCAAAAAATTCAATTATATTTGCGTTATTAAATTGTTCGGACACAGTTTTAAACAATGATTCTGACAGTTTCGCACCACTAGAAAATATAGATTTAATGTGTGTGATAGTCGTATCTACATTCAGTAATTGATGCAACATGGTTGGTACAAGAAAAAGTGCGATATTAGAATGTTGTTCATTTAATATGGAAATGAATTATTTTGCATCAAATTGTCGTTGTCCAATGAAAGTTCTACCTGAATATAATGCGTAAATACATGTATATAACGATAACGAATGTGCGAGTGGACCTGGTGCAGCGAGAGCTTTTTCATAGTTATATATAAGTTTTTCATTTTCAACATAAGATGCAATCCATGAAGGTTCATTACGGTAATAAGCTTTAGGTAAGCCAGTAGTGCCAGATGTAAATCCAATATGTAACAAGTCATCCACTTTTAATTGCTCAATTATATATTTTTCGTATGTACCAAATGATGTTGTACGTTTAAACTTTCCGATAGCAGTCGTTACATATTCAATATGATAATTCTCTATAAGTTTATCTATAGTGTCACGTGACTATTTGTTATCTAAAAAGCATGGAACTCCATCCATCATTAAAACAACAAAATAATTTGTGATATTTACTATTGGAGAGTCACTTAATAGTGCCACTCTACTTCCAAGCTTAAATTTTGGTAAATTCAAAGTGCAATCACAAATTTTTTGGTATAAATTCTCATAATTTACAATTTCATCATCGATTTGCAGTGCTATGGATTGAGGCTGAACCTTAGCGTAATGTTCAAGTCGCTTTATGATTTCTAGCATTGTATGACCTCTTCCGTTCTTAAATGTTAACTTCAATTTATATTATGTTAACATTATTTTTAATATAACTCACATACTATTACATTAAGAAATTTCCATAAAAGCGATATGTCATTTATTAATCTATAAAAAAATCCAACCGATGCCTTTTTTTGGGAATCGATTGGATTAAATAAACGCTATTTATTCTAAATTTGCATGATTATTTTGCATTTCTTCTTCACTTATATCAAATGTTTCCATTAAGCCCAGAACCACGCTATCTAAGAACAATAATGATGATTGTTCAAATAAGCTTCCTAATGGTTGTTCAGACCCTTCAACATTGTGTTTTGTGCCAGCTGGTAACTCAATTACTGTTTCAGCTAACTCACCAATTGGAGAATCAGGGCTTGTTGTTAATAATACAACTTTAGCACCTATTGATTGTGCTTTTTCAGCTAATAAGCGTAAATGTTCTGTTGAACCCGAACCAGATAAAATAACAAATAAATCATGTTCTTTAATAGAAGGTGTCGTTGATTCACCTACTACAAATGCTTCTTTACCAAGTTGATTAAGTCGCATTGCGAAACTATTTGCCATAAATCCTGAACGGCCTTTACCTGCAGTGAAGATTCTTTGCGCACCATTCACATCATTTGCAAAACGGTCATATTGTTCATCTTCAACATGTGATAACGTTCGATCTAATTCTTCAAGAATTAATTTGTAATTAGTAAATTGAGACATAATTACTTACCTTCAATCGCGTCACGACATTGTTTAGCAGCTTCGACTGGATCATCAGCGTTAGCAATACCGCCACCAACTATAACTAAGTCAGGTTGTTCTGCAACAATATCTTTAATTGTATCTGGTTTAATACCACCAGCTACAGCAACTTTAGAATTCTTAATGACAGATTTAACAGTACGTAAACTGTCTAATGGAGATTGACCTTCTGCTTGTAAGTCATAACCAGTGTGTACTGCAATATAGTCAGCACCCATTTCATCTAATTCTTTTGCACGTTTTTCTAAATCTTGTACCGCAATCATATCAACTAATAATTGTTTATCATGTTTGTGCGCTTCTTCAACTGCCGCTTTAATTGAAGCGTCTTCAGCCACACCTAAGATTGTTACAACATCTGAACCAAATTTAATTGCTTGGCTTACTTCATAATCTGCTGCGTCCATAATTTTAAGGTCAGCTAATACTTTAGCGTTGCTAATATTTTCATCTAAATGTTGAACTGCTGGTAAACCTTCGTTGATTACGATTGGCGTACCAATTTCTACGATATCTACATATTCCTCAACTTTTTTAGCTAATTCTGCTGCTTCCTCTTTGTTTAATAAATCGATTGCTAATTGTAATTCCAATGCAAACATCCTTTCATTACTAAAGTGATATATCTTCAGTTCTTATTTTATCTTTCACATTCATTAGTCTACCCGTCTTATAAATTTTTAAACGATACTCCTAAACCTAACAATTTACTCACTTATCACATACAATACTTACAGTAAATCAACTCTTTAAAGGTATAATTACCACTTTTTCTGAATAAATTGAGCAGAGATGTACAATTAGTCTCTTCTTTTTAGTAAAATAAATAGATAAACATATTGTATGGTTGCAAGGAGTGAAAGTGTTGGAACTCATTAACGCTGAAGAAGTACAACAATTATTAACATCATTCGAAAATAAACCTGTATACCTACACGTTGAAACGACTAATGGTGCATATGCAAATCATTTCGATCAACGTGTCTTTAATGCGGGTACATTTTTAAGAAATATACAAGTCACATATGAACATGCACAACTTAAAGGTGGAGAGAAAGACCCCTATAGAGTTGGTTTAAAACTTCGTGACGGAGGTTGGGTCTATGTTCAAGGACTAACGCATTACGAAATCAATAACAACAACGAATTTTTAATCGCAGGATTTAACTACGAAGGACAATTGGCTGCCACAATCGAGATTAGTGAAAAGCCATTTACAGTATAGAGGAGGTTTATTCATGAAAGATGAAAGACACGTGTTAATGATATTCCCACACCCTGATGATGAAACCTTCTCATCAGCTGGAACGATTGCAAGTTATATTGATAACGGCATTCCTGTCACTTATGCATGCCTAACATTAGGACAAATGGGACGTAATTTAGGTAATCCTCCTTTTGCAACTCGAGAATCACTACCTGATATACGTGAACGTGAATTAGAAGAAGCGATGAAGATTATTGGCATCACCGATTTACGTAAAATGGGATTACGTGATAAAACGGTTGAATTTGAGCCTCATGAACAAATGGATGACATGGTTAAAAAGTTGATTGAAGAAACAAATCCATCAGTGATTATTTCATTCTATCCTAAATTTGCTGTCCATCCCGACCATGAAGCAACAGCTGAAGCCGTAGTAAGAACCGTAGGACGTATGCCTGAAGAAGCACGACCACGTTTACAACTTGTAGCGTTTAGTAATGATGCACCAGAAATACTAGGCGAACCAGATATATTAAATGACATTCGTGCATATCGAGATCTTAAATTGAAAGCTTTCGAAGCACATGCATCTCAAACTGGTCCATTTTTAAAACAATTAGCGAGTCCAGAAGTCGGTGGCGAAACACAAAGTTTCTTAGACGTTGAACCGTATTGGACATATCATTTTGAATCTTAAGGGGAGGTAAACAATGACTGAATTTGATTTATCCACACGTGAGGGTCGTTGGAAACACTTTGGCTCAGTTGACCCAATCGAAGGTACAAAACCAACAACTAAAAATGAAATGACTGACTTACAAAGTACACATAAAAATTTCTTATTTGAAATCGAAGAAGTCGGTATTAAAAATTTAATTTACCCCGTTAATATTGATCGTTTCCAAACGGCGGGACAATTTAGCTTTTCAACGAGCTTAAATAAAGATGAAAAAGGCATTAACATGAGCCGTATTCTAGAAAGCGTAGAAAAACATTACAGCAATGGTTTAGAGTTGAATTTCGATACACTATATCAAGTATTACGTACATTACAGACAAATATGAAACAGAACTCAGCAGGTGTTGATGTTTCGGGTAAATGGTTCTTTGATCGCTTTAGTCCAGTAACGAACATTAAAGCAGTAGGCAATGCCGATGTCACTTACGGATTAGCCATCGAACATGATCAAATTACACGTAAAGAAATTACAATTGAAGCAACTGTAACAACACTATGCCCATGTTCTAAAGAAATCAGTGAATATTCAGCCCACAACCAACGTGGTGTAGTTACAGTTAAAGTTTATTTAGATAAAAACAACCAGGTTGTTGATGATTATAAAGATAAAATTCTAGATGCTATGGAAGCAAACGCAAGTTCAATCTTATACCCAATTTTGAAACGTCCAGATGAAAAACGTGTTACAGAACGCGCTTATGAAAATCCACGATTCGTCGAAGATTTAATTCGTCTTATCGCTGCTGACTTAGTAGAATTTGATTGGATAGATGGTTTTGACATTGAATGTCGTAACGAAGAATCTATTCACCAACATGATGCATTTGCGAAATTAAAATATAGAAAATAATCGTTGCGTATAAATAATAAGGCAGTTGTCACACGTTTCAAATGTGATAACTGCCTTGTTTAATATTTATAAATATTAGTGTTAATGTTTAGCCATTTTCTTTTCACCAGGTTTAACGAAACACATAGCTACAACACTAATTAGTGATGCGATCACGGCTGACACAAACATTGAAGAGTAGCCATAACTTGCTACTAAGTACCCTGTTAATGTTGGTGCAATAACAGTAGCTGAGTTAACGAAAAAGTGTGTAATACCACCATATGTACCAGTCTTATTAGGTGCAGTATCAATAATTACTGACCAATATACACCATTAGGTAGGAATATGAAGGCATTCCCTATCATCATTAAAATCATGATTGCAACGATACTATGCGTAAATGGAATAATTAAGAAACAAATTGCCGCACAAATCATTCCGGCAATTGCAAAGTATGAACGTGCAATACGTAAATTCCCAGTTTTATGACGTAGCCAGTCAGAGATATGTCCACCAAAGTAAATTGTGAAACATGCACCAATTCACGGAACCATACCTAAATACCATAGTGAGTGAATTTCAAAATGATACTCGTCTTGTAGATACTTTGGTGTCCAAGTTAATATTAAGAAATTAACATATTGGAAACCAAAATACCCAAACATGTTACCAACTAACGTTGGACTTTTAAAGAAATGGTACCATTTTTCATCTTTTACATCTTCAGTTTCAATCGTTTTCTCAACATTTAAACTACCTTCCGTTGAACGAATTTCTTTTAATTCATCTTTAGAAACACGCTTGTTATCTTCTGGATAATCTGTAAACACGAATGCCCAAATGATTACCCAAACTAAACCGAGAGCACCTAATATCATGAATAATAATCTCCAGCTTGCAATTGTTAAGAAACCAGATACGATTGGAGCTGTAATTAATGCACCAAGTGGTACACCTATAAGTCCAAGTGCTGATAATAATCCACGTTCCTTAGGTGCAGCCCAATTGGCATTAGTCTTACTAATAATTGAGAATACAGGACCCTCTGCAACTCCAAATAATACTCTAAGTAATCCAAATCCTACTAACGCAGAACCTCCAAAAATGGCCATACCTAACTCTCCAGCATATGCCATTGCCATTTCAGCGATAGACCATGAAGTTCCAGCAATTATCCAGACAAACTTTGGCCCCTTCTTATCAGCTGTTAAACCACCAACCAGTGATCCTAGCATGTATCCGTATCCAAAGTAGCCTAGAATTTTACCCCAAGCGATCGTATCAAACCCATATTCACTGATAATGTCTTTTTGTGCATATGAGATAGCGCCACGGTCTATGTAGTTAATCATCGTCATTATAATGATCATCGTGATAATAAAGTATCTATATTTCTTCATCATAGCCCCCACCCTTTGTCAGAAAATTTACTTTACTATGACATTTTATCACACTTTTGAAAACGTTATCATAGAGATTTGAATAAATATAGTAAAACTGAATAACTTCTTAGTAAAAAACAATTTCTGATAAGAATAAATCAGAAATTGTCTTGTCATATATTTAAAGCTAAAAAACTATTAAAAATCGATTGTAGATTTTAAATACTCTAAATCATTATAGGAAGTGAATATTATTGTTTCCTCTTTCCCTCTTATAAAGCCACTTTTGTATTTAAGACCTAATACAAAAGAATTACTGAATTTAAATAAATCATATTTATAATGTTTATATATTTCAAACAAATCTTTTACAGTATAACTTTGTCTGTCTTTACTTCTAAAACGACCAGTTAGGTTTGTAGCTATTGAAGTGGATAATTTCAGCTCTTTTATTAAATTATTTATATATTGTTTTCTATCTGCATGATTTTTAAATAACTCATTAGCTAACTCATAGATTTCAGATGGATAAGGCGATTCAGTCATATTTTCAAGCAATGTATAAGTATTAATTTCTAAACCTTCAAAATATCCTTTTTTGGCATTATTAGTCGGCCAACTTTTCAAATTAATAATTCTATTTTCTAATTTTTCATCGATAGATTTTAAATAATAAATTAATGGTCCCATTCCTTCTATCGTTTGAGAAAGCCCACTATTATATTCTTCAACTATTTCACCAGTTTTATTATTTATTTTAATATAGCTTTTTCCTACTTCACTTAATTTTTCAAATAGATCATCAAAATCAAACTCTATGTTATTATCCCTTAAAATATTAGGTAAGTTTTTAGCTATTTCTGGAAAATCTGTTCAAGTTACAGAAGATTTTAACAATGTAAGTGAATCTTCATTACATAAATATTTTAAATCATTTATTAACAATTCCTTGTTGGGATACCAAGTTATATTCTTGTTTCGCACCTTATTTACAACTTGTCTCAATTCATTATCCTTACATAAAATATAATCAGCATTACTATTTTCTAATTCTTCAACTAATCTTAAATGAGTTTCATTAGACTTACGACCTAAATCACTAATTTTTCCTATTGCTATTATTTTATGACCTGAATAAAACTTAGTTTGACTATTAAATGCTCTAATAGCATTAATCATCGCCGGTAATGAAGCATTATGTGTATCATCAAGTAATGTTAATTTATGAGTTTTCGCATGTATTTCTTTTAAGGCTAATATTTTTGAAAACGGTTTGAAATCATTTAGTAATTCTTGTTTTATTGGTAAATTTAAACTTTTAAGCGTTAAGATACTTGCTAATGTGTTAGAAACCATTCCTTCACTAATAGTATTGAGTCGATAAATTTCACTTTTATTATCTTGGTTAGTAATTGATAATTCAATACTTCCTTTGTTGTACTTAATGTTATCAACAGTTAAATCCGCCTTTGCGTCTTTATTAATACTATAAGTTAACACATTACTTGCATTTTCATGTGCTTTATCAATTAAATAATCTGCATATAACGTGTCTTTATTAATAATTGCCACTCCAGTGGTTGAAGAAAGACCGTCAAAAATTCTAGTTTTGATCTTAGCTATATCTTTAACTGACTTAAATGTAGAAAAATGCGCTTCACCAATACCTGTAATAATTGCTATGTCTGGTTTTAAAAAAGTAGAGGTATTTTCAAGATAATTAATCGCATTCATGGATGTTTCAATAACAGCAAAGTCAGGATTTTTTATTAATTTCAGCATATTATTGTAAATAGCTGCTCTAACATTATTATTCCCTCTATTTTCAAGTACATTATAATCACCCAACAAGCTTGTAATTAACATTCTAGTTGAACTTTTACCCATTGATCCAGTTATAGCAATAACTGGGTTTTTGTATTGATTTCTTATATATATAGCTAATTGTTTAAATGCCTGAACAGAATCTTCTACAATTATTTGAGGGATTTCAAATTTTAAATCAGAAATGTAATTTTCAGTTATAATTAGTCCAATTTCTCCATTTTCTTTATTAACCAAATCATTACCGTCTAAAGCATTTTTATTTCTTCCTAATTCTCTTGACCATGTTTCTTTGTTAGGAGAAAAATAAGCAGTTTTTTTACTATTTACAAATTTATAAATTGTTTCAAAATCATTTATCTCATTTGCTTCCTTATTGTGTGCGTCCTTTAATTCTCCACCTATAATATTAAATATCTTTTTAATTGTTAGCATAATAATTACCTAACCTTTAAATGCCTTTTGATATTGTACATATCCAGATAAATAATGTTCGATATCGTCAATTCGAACACGATAACCGTGATGTTTAATAAAGAAACTACCTAGTATTCTTGATGGGTTTTTAAAATACATAGCAGTTTCAGGATAAAAGAAGCCAACTCTTTGGTAATCTGCTCTAATATTAATTACATCTATCAAATATTGCTCGTCTATCAAATTGTTTACTAATTCCTTCCGACCAGTATCTTTCGCTTTTTGAACTAATCGATATGTGGCCATTAACATTTCTAAGAATGTTGGAAATGTTGTTTCACGATTTTTAATATAATCTAAGTAACTATTCACATTTTTAATTCCAAATTCAAAATATTTGTCTTGTGGATTAACTTGAACTAATTCATTCGTACAATATCCTAACCAATGATCATGATATTGCCAATATTTCTTCTCAATAAAACGGTCCATCAAATTTTCTACAGTTTTTAGCCATAGTTCATTTTCATCCTTTTGATACAATCTCAATAAAGCAAGCGCTGCTTCACCATCGTAATAAATAATTCTGAACTTCTCTTTTACGCTTAAATCAGGATAATTCAATAAGTGAGTTGTCTCATATGTATCTTCATCTATCATTGAAAGAATACCTTTAGCTACTTTCTGAGCTGACTCAAGAAATTTAGGATTATCTTCATGCTTTAAATATTCACAAACTGCGAATATAAATGATGCATTTTGTCCTAATTTAATTTCATTTGCTTCCTCTGTATCATCAAAGATATAAGCTTTATCGCCAACCTCAAACAGTTGATTTGAAATGACATAATCAATTGCTTTTTCAACAGGTTGTAAGCTTTTACCTAAATAGGACAGACCCTCTATTAAGGCATATGTAGAAGAAGAGTGTCTTAATATATTGTAGAATCCAATTTCATTATCAAAATGAGGAAAATATCCATAAATATATTTACCATTATCTAACAACATATTTTGTAAGAAATTAGTACTACTTTCAATTAATTGATCAATTTCATTATTTAAATCATTTACTTTTCTTAAACCTTTTTTATAGCCTTCGCTATAAAGTTCATGTACTTCTTCATCACCTATAAAGAAACCTTGAGTATAGAATTTAATAACTTCTTTTTCATTATAGAATTCACTAGAAAATGCCTTTTTATTTGTAGTATATTTGCGTAAATAATTATTGATGTTTTTTTCCGAAAGAAATAACTCTTTAGTAGTATTATCTGGTCGAACAAAGGCATTCGCGTTAATTTCTTCAGGTAATACTGCAAAATTCCATTGACTATCAAATGCTATACCAAAATCTACATAATTTCTTCTTGTATTGATCAGTGTTTTTTTTAATTCTTTAAATAATATTTTTTCAGTCGACGTTACAATATCTAATTTAATCCACTCAGGAAATTCTCCTGATTTCTTTTTAAATTTAAGTGCCAATTTTGAAATATCTTGTTTAAGATAATTAGTTTTTTTCAATAGCTTAACCTGTGCTTTAACACTTGACTTACCTAAACTTAAAAAAACATAATTATTAATTTCAGTCTTATTATTTACTTCGGATATTAATTTCTCTAATTTATGTTCAAATTCCATTGTTTCCTCCTTATTTTTAAATATTTATTCTATTTCCATTAATTTATATCATAGTATTTAAAATAAAACCAGGCCATGTAAGGCCTGGTTTTAAGTTTTACCCAAAATTATGAAGTTTAAATATTATTTTTTTTCATTATTTTTGTTTTTACGACGTTTGCCAACTAAGAATAATCCTCCAAGCGCAGCGAATAGTGAACCAAATAATGTGCCATTATTTTGAGCATCATTACCAGTATCTGGTAACTCTTTATTATTTGGTTTATCTGTTTTGTCATTATGATCTCTATCGCCGTCTGAATCGCTATCCGCATCTGCGTCAGCGTCGGCATCACTGTCTGCATCTGCATCGGCGTCACTGTCAGCATTTGCGTCACTATCGGCATCCGCATTGCTGTCGGCATCTGCGTCACTATCGGCATCCGCGTCACTATCTGCATCCGCGTCACTATCCGCATCGGCATCGCTATCCGCATCTGCATCACTATCCGCATCTGCGTCACTATCTGCATCCGCGTCACTATCTGCATCTGCGTCACTGTCCGCATCTGCATCGCTGTCGGCATCCGCGTCACTATCGGCGTCGGCATCACTATCCGCATCTGCATCGCTATCGGCATCCGCATCGCTATCAGCATCCGCATCACTATCGGCATCCGCATCACTATCTGCGTCGGCGTCACTATCCGCATCCGCGTCACTATCCGCATCCGCGTCACTATCGGCATCCGCATCGCTATCCGCATCCGCGTCACTGTCCGCATCCGCATCGCTGTCGGCATCTGCATCACTGTCGGCATCCGCATCGCTGTCGGCATCTGCGTCACTGTCGGCATCTGCATCGCTATCGGCATCTGCGTCACTGTCGGCATCTGCGTCACTATCTGCATCCGCGTCACTATCGGCATCTGCATCTGCGTCACTGTCGGCATCTGCATCAGCGTCGGCATCTGCGTCGCTATCCGCATCCGCGTCACTGTCTGCGTCGGCATCACTGTCGGCATCTGCATCACTGTCGGCATCCGCATCGCTGTCTGCATCTGCGTCACTGTCGGCATCTGCATCGCTATCGGCATCTGCGTCACTGTCTGCATCTGCGTCACTGTCAGCGTCTGCATCACTATCTGCGTCGGCGTCACTATCTGCGTCGGCATCGCTATCGGCATCTGCATCGCTATTTGCATCTGCGTCACTATCTGCGTCGGCATCGCTATCGGCATCCGCATCGCTATCTGCATCTGCATCGCTGTCTGCATCTGCGTCACTATCGGCATCTGCGTCACTATCGGCATCTGCGTCACTATCGGCATCCGCATCACTGTCTGCGTCGGCATCGCTGTCTGCATCTGCGTCACTATCTGCATCCGCATCACTATCGGCATCCGCATCACTGTCTGCGTCGGCATCGCTGTCTGCATCTGCGTCACTATCTGCATCCGCATCACTATCGGCATCCGCGTCACTGTCCGCATCGGCATCGCTATCCGCATCTGCGTCACTGTCAGCGTCTGCATCACTATCGGCATCTGCGTCACTATCTGCGTCTGCATCACTATCGGCATCTGCGTCACTGTCGGCATCCGCATCACTATCTGCGTCGGCATCACTGTCTGCATCACTATCGGCATCTGCGTCACTATCGGCATCCGCATCGCTATCGGCATCTGCATCGCTATCTGCGTCGGCATCGCTATCTGCGTCGGCGTCACTATCTGCATCCGCGTCACTATCTGCGTCGGCGTCACTATCTGCATCCGCGTCACTATCTGCGTCTGCGTCACTATCTGCATCCGCATCACTATCGGCATCCGCGTCACTGTCCGCATCGGCATCGCTATCCGCATCTGCGTCACTGTCAGCGTCTGCATCACTATCTGCGTCGGCGTCACTATCGGCATCCGCATCACTATCTGAGTCTGCATCGCTGTCTGCATCTGCGTCACTATCCGCATCCGCGTCACTATCTGCGTCGGCGTCACTATCTGCGTCGGCGTCACTATCTGCGTCGGCGTCACTATCTGCGTCGGCGTCACTATCCGCATCTGCGTCACTATCTGCGTCTGCATCACTATCCGCATCTGCGTCACTATCTGCATCTGCGTCACTATCTGCATCTGCGTCACTATCCGCATCCGCGTCACTATCTGCGTCGGCATCACTGTCTGCATCGGCATCGCTATCCGCGTCTGCATCACTATCTGCATCTGCGTCACTATCTGCATCTGCATCGCTATCTGCGTCTGCATCGCTATCTGCATCTGCATCGCTATCTGCGTCTGCATCGCTATCTGCGTCTGCATCGCTATCTGCGTCTGCGTCACTATCTGCGTCGGCATCACTGTCTGCATCGGCATCGCTATCCGCGTCTGCATCACTATCTGCATCTGCGTCACTATCTGCATCTGCATCGCTATCTGCGTCTGCATCGCTATCGGCATCTGCATCGCTATCTGCGTCTGCATCGCTATCTGCGTCTGCATCGCTATCTGCGTCTGCGTCACTATCAATTGGTTCTTCGTCAATGACAACTTCTACTGTGATATGATCTTGTGAACCATCTGGGTAAGTTACTGTTACTGGAACATAATATGTGCCAGGATTTTCACCATTTGGTAAACTTTCTGGATCATCCACTGTAACTACTGGCTGTTCTCCTGTCGTTGGATAGTTAGGAACAGTTACCGCTCCAGTTACATCACCTTCAGTTGTTGGTACTCCATATGGCTTACGAACAACATCACTTGTTGGTTCATATTTAGTAGCAGTAGCTGCTGGTTTTTTACCAGTTGTTACAGGTACATCAATATGATCTACTGTGCCATCTGGATATGTCACTGTTACTGGAACATTTACTGTTCCTGGTGTAGTTCCATTTGGTAAATTATCAGGATTATTAACTGTGATTACCGGTTGTTCCCCTGTTGTTGGATAATTAGGAATTGTTACTGAACCAATTACATCATCTGATGTTGTTGGTGTTCCATAATCATGTTTCACTCCAGTTGTTACTGGTTCATAAGTGACATTGTTATTAGCAGGTTTTTCTCCTGTTGTCACAGGTACATCAATATGATCTACACTTCCATCTGGATATGTCACTGTTACTGGAACATTTACTGTTCCTGGTGTAGTTCCATTTGGTAAATTACCTGGGTTATTAACTGTGATTACTGGTTGTTCCCCTGTTGTTGGGTATCCAGGAATTGTTACTGAACCAATTACATCGTCTGATGTTGTTGGTGTTCCATAATCGTGGTTTACACCATTACTTGTTGGTTCATAAATCACTTTATCTTGTGTTGGTTTTTCTCCTGTCGTAACAGGTACTGTGATATGATCCACACTTCCATCTGGATAAGTTATTGTTACTGGGACATTTACTGTTCCTGGTGTAGTTCCATTTGGTAAGCTATTTGGATTATCAACTGTTACAACTGGTTGTTCTCCTGTTGTTGGATATCCAGGAATTGTTACTGAACCAATCACTTCATCTGATGTTGTTGGTGTTCCATAATCATGATTTACACCTTCACTTACTGGTTCGTAAATTACTTCGTCAGGTGTTTCATCGTCTTTAGTAACAACAGTTACTGTCACATGATCTTGTGTACCATCTGGATATGTCACTGTTACTGGAACATTCACTGTGCCTGGCGTATTACCGTCCGGTAATGTACTTGGATCATCAACTGTGATTGTTGGTGTTCCTTTTTCTGATGGATAATTTGGAATCGTTACTGCTCCTGTTACGTCTCCCTCAGTTGTTGGTGATTGTTGGTGTTCCTTTTTCTGATGGATAATTTGGAATCGTTACTGCTCCTGTTACGTCTCCCTCAGTTGTTGGTGTACCATAATCTTTTGTTACTTCGTCTGTTGTTGGTTCATAAGCTTCGTTATCCGCTTGTTCGTTTGTTGTTACTGATACTGTCACATGATCTTGTGTGCCATCTGGATATGTCACTGTTACTGGGACATTCACTGTTCCTGGGGTATTACCATCCAGTAATGTACTTGGATCATCGACTGTGATTGTTGGTGTTCCTTTTTCTGATGGATAATTTGGAATCGTTACTGCTCCTGTTACGTCTCCCTCAGTTGTTGGTGTACCGTAATCTTTTGTTACTTCGTCTGTTGTTGGTTCATAAGCTTCGTTATCCGCTTGTTCGTTTGTTGTTACTGGTACTGTCACATGATCTTGTGTGCCATCTGGATATGTTACTGTTACTGGAACATTTACTGTGCCTGGCGTATTACCGTCTGGTAATGTACTTGGATCATCGACTGTGATTGTTGGTGTTCCTTTTTCTGATGGATAATTTGGAATCGTTACTGCTCCTGTTACGTCTCCCTCAGTTGTTGGTGTACCGTAATCTTTTGTTACTTCGTCTGTTGTTGGTTCATAAGCTTTGTTATCCGCTTGTTCGTTTGTTGTTACTGGTACTGTCACATGATCTTGTGTGCCATCTGGATATGTTACTGTTACTGGAACATTCACTGTGCCTGGCGTATTACCGTCCGGTAATGTACTTGGATCATCGACTGTGATTGTTGGTGTTCCTTTTTCTGATGGATAATTTGGAATCGTTACTGCTCCCGTTACGTCTCCCTCAGTTGTTGGTGTACCATAATCTTTTGTTACTTCGTCTGTTGTCGGCTCATAAGTTGTAGCGTCAGTTGGTTCTCCTACAACTACAGGTACATCAACAGTGTCAGTTGTACCATCTGGATATGTCACTGTTACTGGAACGTTAAATGTACCAGGTGTTTTTCCATCTGGAATATCTCCAGTTACTGTAAATGATGGATAAGTTTTATCAGATGGATATACTTGGTCACCATTATTATCAGTAATTTTAATAGCATTAGTAATTTCATCTGTAGTAGTTGATTGTCCGTAATCTTTGTTTATAGTTGTAGCTGTTGGTACATAAGCAGCTTTATCTGTAGCAACTACAAATGAATCTGATCCAACGTCTTTACCACCTGTAACTAAAACTACAGTGTATACATCGCCACTTTGCGCTGAGGCTGGAACAGTAAATTGACCCTTTTGCTCTCCATCAGTAAATGAAGTAATATCATCTGTTTTAGAAACAACATTTCCGTTTTTATCTCTCCACTCGATATGAGTAGGAAGTGGTGATAATTGAGTACCACTTAAATCAATTTGAGCTACATCACCTGGTTTAGCCGGTTTAGTAGTATTGTTGTAATTAGTTATGTCAATTTTAACATCATTTTGAGGCACTAATGCAAAGTTTAAATTGTACCACATAGGGTCAACTATCAAGTTTTGTCCTGGTCTAGATTGAGGAACAAATGATGAGTTAGCCATTGGAGATCTAAATTGTGGTGATGTGAATGAAGAGTATGCGTTTTGAACTTCTCCATTTGGATTAACCACATAACCATACATATATTCATCATTTAGAGTTCCATCTGGAAAACGCAACGTATATCTACCATTTGAGTCAGTTTCACCATATACTGTTGCAGAAATATATTCAGGATGGTCACTTAATAGAACTCTAGCTGCATCAGCTCTTTCAGATTCAGGTAAACTATCTACAGCAGCTTTATATGCTTGAACACCTTCGCTAGTAAGTGATGACATAACTACTGTATAGCCTGGAGCAACTTTATCATTCCCAGATAAGTTTGGACCAGTTGCAGAGTTTGCTAAATCAACACCAGTACCAGTTTCTAACCAAACTTGTCCAGAAACTGTATTTTTGGCTTTTGTGTTTACAGCTGCGTTACTAATCGGTCCTTGAGTATCATGAATCCATTGATCTTTACTTGTAGTCATGTAATCAGATGTAGGTTTAACGACCATGTAAATACCAGTACGTTGCATGTTTGTACCGATTAATGGAAATTGACCAATATTATTACTTGTTACTGAATTTACATAAGAACCAGGGAAGAATCCACCTGCTTGACGTAACATCGTTACAGTATTACCATTCTTAGTTTGATAATCCTCAATCCATAATTTATAATACTGACCGCTAGTCGCTGAATATTTATGTTCTTTACCGTTTGCATCAGTATAGGCTTGTCTTAAGTCAAACGCATAAGCACCAGGTCCTACTTGTGAACCATCTGACGTTGATAAAGAATTGTTAGTATGCGCTCTATAGATTGGAGATACTACACCATCAGTATCAATCCATTGCATGTAAACAGCTGTACCGTCAGGAACAGGAGTTAAACCATTTGACATAGTTGAAGGTGTACCTTGATCAACTACCCAAGCACGTCCTGATAAAGTATTAGCTGCATTAGTAGCATCAGTTTGACCTTTAATGTAACCATTAGCAATCGCATCAGCATCTATAATTCTACTATTATTTTCAGCTACCGCAGCTGCCGCAATTCTAATTTTATGAGCTAAAGTTCTAGTTCTAGTATTATTAGTAGTAGTCGCTTGGCTTGAAGTGTTTGAAAAAGTTGCTACTGGATTTTCATTTTTATTATTTTGATAATCTTTTTGGATAAGTGCTGCAATAGCGTCAACCTCACTAGCATTGCTTGTATTTACTCCAGCATCGTTAAGTGCACTTATTGTTTCTTCATTTGAAACACCAAGATTTTGAGAAATATTTTGAACAGATTGGCTTGAATCTTTATCTATTACCGTGGATCGCTCTGTTGCACTTTCTTCACTTGTTTTCTCTTCTGTTGAAGATTGTTCTGTTGTGCTTTCCTTACTTGCTTTCTCTTCTGTTGAAGATTGTTCTGTTGTGCTTTCCTTACTTGCTTTCTCTTCTGTTGATGGTTGTTCTGTTGTGCTTTCCTTACTTGCTTTCTCTTCTGTTGATGGTTGTTCTGTTGTGCTTTCCTTACTTGCCTTCTCTTCTGTTGATGGTTGTTCTGTTGTGCTTTCCTTACTTGCCTTCTCTTCTGTTGATGGTTGTTCTGTTGTACTTTCTTCAGTTACCTTCTCTTCTGTTGATGGTTGTTCTGTTGTACTTTCTTCAGTTACTTTCTCATCTGTTGATGGTTGTTCTTCACTTACATTTTCAGTAGAATTTTCATCTACTGTTGATTTTTCTGCACTAACACTAGTTTCTTGAGTTGAATTTTCCTGTGAAATTTCGTTCTGAGATGTGTTTGTTTGATTACTCGTATCTTCTTCAGGTGCATCTGAATCAGTTTGATTTTTTCCACTTTCAGTTTGATTAGTTTCAGCAGCTTTAGCTACATCGTGACCAGCACCAAAAATTAATGTTGCACCGACTAAAATCGATGCCGTCCCCACTGTAAATTTTCTTATCGAGTATTTATTTAATCTATTCGATAAGAAATCTAATCTTTTATTTGATTTTTTCTTCAAATAACTCACATCCCTATTTTTCAAATTAATTGAGCACAACACTCATGAAAAACTTATCATGTTTTATATGTAGTTACAATATAAATTTTCGGTTTTTAAAAAAAACATTAATTTAGTCATGCTAAATTATTTTTATAATTTTATAATAATTTTGTTTTATTCAATGATATTTAATTTTCGTTATTCTAATTTACTAAACATAATAAAAATTGTTCCCTAATTCTATTTAAATAAAATGTCCGTAGCACACTCAAATTAAGTATGCTACGGACACATTTTTTACTTAAAAATTAATTATTTTTTATTATTATTTTTTCTACGATTCTTACCTAATAGTAATGCTCCAATTGCAGCAAATAATGATCCAAAAATCACTCCATTTTTTTGTTCATCACTACCAGTATCTGGTAATTCATTATTTTCTTTTCCACTATCTGCATCACTGTCGGCATCTGCGTCACTATCTGCATCCGCATCGCTATCCGCATCACTATCTGCGTCGGCATCGCTGTCGGCATCCGCGTCACTGTCGGCATCTGCGTCACTATCTGCATCCGCGTCACTATCTGCATCCGCATCGCTGTCGGCATCTGCGTCACTATCTGCGTCTGCGTCACTATCCGCATCGGCATCACTGTCGGCATCCGCATCACTATCTGCGTCTGCGTCACTATCGGCATCCGCGTCACTATCTGCGTCTGCGTCGCTATCGGCATCCGCGTCACTATCCGCATCCGCATCACTATCTGCGTCTGCGTCACTATCGGCATCTGCGTCACTGTCGGCATCTGCATCGCTATCCGCATCTGCATCACTGTCGGCATCCGCATCGCTGTCGGCATCTGCGTCACTGTCAGCATCGGCATCGCTATCGGCATCTGCGTCACTGTCGGCATCTGCGTCACTATCTGCGTCGGCGTCACTATCTGCATCCGCGTCACTATCTGCATCCGCGTCACTATCTGCGTCGGCGTCGCTATCCGCATCCGCATCACTGTCAGCATCGGCGTCGCTATCGGCATCCGCGTCACTATCCGCATCCGCATCACTGTCAGCATCTGCATCACTGTCCGCATCGGCGTCGCTATCTGCGTCGGCATCGGCATCCGCGTCACTATCCGCATCCGCATCACTGTCAGCATCTGCATCACTGTCCGCATCGGCGTCGCTATCTGCGTCGGCATCGGCATCCGCGTCACTATCTGCGTCGGCGTCACTATCCGCATCGCTGTCGGCATCGGCATCTGCGTCGGCATCTGCGTCGCTATCTGCGTCTGCATCACTGTCAGTATCGTCACCATTTCCGTTACCGTTACTAGTAGCAAATGTTATGTTGTTACCATATTCAGCCGTGTCATCAGTACCATAATATTTATTAGTTGTAACCATAGATGCCCATTGTTGGATATTTACGTTACCTTCTGAATCAGGCTGATATTTACTAACTACTTTGATAATGTAAGGTGTATTTATATCTCCAAAATTAATGGAGGCAGTATTATCACCATTAACAGTAATTGGATAATCATTAGTAACATCCTCATATTGAGAATAATCATAAATTCTATTGCTGTCAGGTAGATATTGATCATCTGCAACTTTATAAATTTTAATGTCAGTACTATCATCAATAATTGTGCTACCGTTTGGTCCAGTACCGTTGATTGTAACTTCTGTATTGTTAGCTGTATATCTTAATGGATTAACATACACAGTTTGTTCGACTGTTTGATTATCTAAATCAAGATGAGTAAATATACTTTGAATATTAGAATCACCTTCAACTTTAGGATACTGATAATCAACAGTGAAATTCTGATCATAAGCAGTATTAGCAGTTTTAAATGTCATATCGATATTTGTGTCTCTTGCTGGTACTTTTGATTTATCAATAAATGATGATAATGATAAAGTTCCAGTAACATTTGAATGCGTATCAACGAAATCTGTAAATGTGTATGTTGCACGTTTAGTAGCATCATCATACGTACCTGTTGCTATTATATCTCCATTACTATCTGCAATATCTGGCACAAAATATTGATCAGTTAGGTCAGATGGGATTGTATGTGGATCATAATCAATCGTCATTGTATCCCCACTATTTACAGCGTCATCGACAGCAATATCTGAATGATATGTAATTGGCTCACCGTCATGTGCGTGAATTACACCATCATTATTTTGACCTTCTTCAATATATTGATTTGAAACTGTTATTAAGTCATTTACGTTTTGACCTTGACTTGCAGCTGCTAATTTATTCACAGCTAATCTACTTTTGGGTTGTATTGAACGCGTTGTATTTATATCACTCGTTGTTGCATAAGTTGTTTCAGAATCTTTTTTGTTTGAATCTGCATTAATTAACGCACTTAGTAATGCTTTATTATTTACATTGTTATAGTCAATATTAAGATTTTTAACACTTTCATTTGCTTCTTCTACTGAGCTACCAGTATTTTCAGCTACAAAGTTAGTTAATGCTTCTTCTTTAGCTGTGTTATCATTAGCGTTATCTAATTGAGTCTCAGCATTTTTAAATGATGTATCTAAATTTGATGTATTAACTGAATTATTTGAATTGCTAGTTACATCACTTGACTTATTATTTTCAACAGATGTCTGTTCTTTTGAATTAACTTCTGGTGTTTTAGCGTCTTTTTGTTCAGGATTAGATTCTATACTAACGTCTTTATTTGCTTCTTTAGTATCGCTTTCTGTGCTCGATTGTAGTTCGTTATGAGTTGAGTCTTCTGAAGTTTTTGGTTCTTGCTTAGTTGTTTCTTTTGTACTTGGTTGTTCTGATTTAGCTGCATTAGTTGCATCATTTTTAGCATTTAGGGTACTTTGACTTTCCTCTGTAGATGCTTTTTCTGTTGTTTTTTCACTAATTGATTTTTCTGCAGAATTATTTTGTGATGGTTCTTCTGAACTTAATGTCTCTGTAGAATTTGAATTTTTACTAGTTTCAATGCTATTATTTTCATTTGTACCTTCTTGAGAACTTACATCTTGATTTGATGAGTTTTCTGTAGTTTCTTGTTTACTAGTTTCATTTGAAATTTCGTTGTTAAATGCATTTTCAGATGCATTATTATCTACATCTGTTTCAACATTTTGTTTTGTTACATCAACTTGTTCTGGATTAACCTGTGATAGTGTAGTGCTCTCTGATGTTTGTACATTACCTTTAGCTTTTACATCTTGTTCTTCATTACTATTAGTTGTTGTAGAAACTTGATCTTTTTCAGCTGCTTTTGCTTCATCATTTGCACTGCCAAAAATCAATGCTGCGCCAACCAATATAGATGCTGTCCCTACTGTAAATTTTCTAATCGAATATTTATTTTGTTTATTCGGTAGAAAATCTAACCTCTTATTTTGTTTATTTTTCAAACAGAACACTCCTTAAACGAATTATAAATCGACCTAAATTCATTAAAATTTTAATTTAATTGTTTAAAAATTATAAAATGTCGAAAAGATTAATCTCCAAATTATTGAAAACAATTAAATACAGAAAAACTATACCACATTTTTACATTAAAAAAAACAAGTAAATATAATTTAATTTAAAGATTAATTATTTTTTATTCTTAAATCATGAATAATAAGGTAGTTATGCTACACTTCTATATTTTTTGTAAATGGTTTGCTAAAATATTCTTTTTTTAAACAATAAAAAAAGAACGATAATTATCGTTCTTAAAAAACTAGTTTCTACTATTATATATGTGTTTTTTTAGGTAATTAAAATTTATTTTAAATGTTCATAAGGACTATTATTCACAAATGATACAATTTGGTCTACAAATAATTTTGCACGCAACTGAAATTGGTCATCATCAAGATATAATGTACCATCGTCAAGTTTACTGTAGTCTGAGTCATGTGTAGCAATTTGTGTTGGAACAGCGATACCTAATAAACTGCGAACAATAACACGTAAATGTGATAATGGTTCTGAACTTACGATGCCTCCGCTATTACCGATTAATCCTACTGGTTTCATTTTGACATAATCCATATTGATATGATCTAATGCATTTTTTAAGATGCCAGAATATGAACCATGATAATTAGGAGTTCCAAGTACTAAGAAGTCTGCTGCCATTACTTTTTCTTGAAAATCTTTAATATTGGTTTTAATTTCATCGATAGACGGCGTTGTCCCAGAAAAGTCTAATTGATTTAATGGGCGTTCTGCTAAATCATAAATATCAACATCTAAATCATGTGTATCAAACTGTCCCACTAAGTATTTAGCTAACGCATTTGTATGTGAGCCAACTTTGGCACTACCAACAACTATAAGTCCTTTCATTTCTACTATACACCTCTTAATATTAATTATTTTCTTCTTTCAATAACTTCATTATGGCTTTTCCAACACCACTATTTTCATTTGTGTCCGTTACATATTTAGCAACTGCTTTAACTTCAGGCATAGCGTTTTCTACTGCAACAGGATAACCTACACGCTCTAGCATTGATACGTCATTCAAGTTATCACCTAATGCCATAACATCTTTTAAATCAATGTTTAATTGGTTAGCAATAGACTCTAACGCGATTCCTTTTTGCGCGTCAGAATGTGTAATTTCAAGATTTCCGCGTGAAGATGATGAAATGGCTAAACTTGGAATAGCTGAAAGTTCTGCTCCAATGGCGTTAATTTTCTCTAAATCCGGATTAAAAGCTAAGACTTTCATGATTAATTCTCCCGGGATATCTTCAATTTCTTCATAACTATTTACAACTTTTAATGTGCCATTATCTATACGCTTTTGAATGCCTTGTTTGATCTTTTCAACATCCGCTTCTTGTCCTGCTTGTTTAGCAATATCTAAGTAGATATCTAAATCTTTGGTTGGATCTTCTGTATAAATCCCTCTATTAGTATAAATTTGATAATATACGTCATCTTTATCTAGTATTGATTTAATGCGTTCCACTAATTCATGATTCAAATTAGACGTATTCATAATATTAAACGATTCATCACGTACTTCTGCACCATTTAAACAAATATATGGTACGCTTAAATCTGTCTCAGCTACAGGTGTATTCGCTTCATAAAATGCACGACCTGTCGCAATGGCAACTGTTATCCCTTGTGATTGTGCATATTTTATTGCATCAACATTTTCTTGAGAAATTTCATGTGCAGCATTTAACAATGTGCCATCCATATCTGTTGCTATTAATTTAATCATACAGTTACCTCGTTTCATTCTCTTAATTAATTACTATTTATCTTGAAAAAACCATCTTAAAGTTAAAATTTAAAATCTCAACTTGAACACTTAATTCACGTGTATTATTTTAACAAATATAGCTCAATTTGTACGCTTACATGTTCGCTTTAGACTTCTTTAACCGTAGCTCACGGAAGAAGTTTCGTAATAAATCACCACATTCTTGCTCAAGTACGCCTTTAACAACTTCAGCTCTATGATTAAATCGAGATTCTTCTAATAGATTCATCAAGCTACCACTACATCCACCTTTAAGATCAGTGGCGCCGTATACCACTTTAGGAATTCTACTCATCACAATGGCACCGGCACACATGACGCACGGTTCAAGTGTCACATATAATTTGCATTCTTCTAAACGCCAACTTCCAACTACTTTTGAAGCACGTTCAATAGCGATATGTTCTGCGTGAGCCGTAGGTAGCTGCGCAGTTTCTCTTAAGTTATGTGCGCTTGCTATGACTTCATTGTTTTTAACTATGATTGCGCCTATAGGAACTTCTCCAAGTTTTTGAGCTTTTTTAGCTTCTTCAATCGCTAATTTCATGTAATATTCATCATTTGCCATGTGTGTTATACCTCACTTATGATACAATACTCATTGTCTATTTTAACATTTGGAGATGTGATTATGAACAAACCATTTATCGCAATTGAGGGCCCAATTGGTGTAGGTAAATCTTCCCTAACTCATAAGCTTAGCCAGACATTAAATTACTATGAAGAAAAAGAAATAATTGATGAAAATCCATTTTTATCTGACTTCTACGATGATATTTCTAAATGGAGTTTTCAAACAGAAATGTTTTTCCTCTGTAATCGATATAAACAGGCAAAAGATATCGCTAAAATGACTCAAGGTGTTGTTAGCGATTATCATATTTATAAAAATAAAATTTTCGCTCGTAACACGTTGAGTAATAATGAATTTGATAAATTTGACCGCATTTTCGATATTTTAACTGAAGATCTTGAAATGCCTAACATGATTATTTTCTTAGATGCTGATTTGGATGTTCTGAAACAAAGAATAGCGCAACGTAATCGTAGTTTTGAACATCATATTGAGGATGACTATTTATTGAATCTCAAAGAAGATTATTTAACATTTTATAATGCCATGAAAAGTGAAGGCGCGAATGTCGTCTTAATTAATACAAGTGAAATTGATTTTGTTAAAAATGACTCAGATTATCAATCAATTTTAGAAAAAATAAGACCTATGATAGGAGCAATTGAACATGAATAATTATAAAGTACCTCAAAACGCAATAATCACCATTGCTGGTACCGTTGGTGTTGGGAAATCAACATTGACACAGGCTTTAGCTGACAAATTAAATTTTAAAACCTCTTTTGAAAATGTAGATCATAATCCTTATCTAGATAAATTTTATGATGACTTTGAACGTTGGAGTTTCCACTTACAAATCTACTTTTTAGCAGAACGTTTTAAAGAACAAAAGCGTATGTTTGAATATGGTGGTGGATTCATTCAAGATCGCTCTATTTATGAAGATGTTGATATTTTCGCGAAAATGCACGAAGAACAAGGTACTATGAATGAAGATGATTTTAAAACATATTCTGAGTTGTTCAATGCAATGGTAATGACACCTTACTTCCCTAAACCTGATGTATTAATTTATCTTGAGTGCGACTACAATGAAGTAATTGAGCGTATCAAAGCACGTGGTCGTGATATGGAAATTAATACGGATCCTGAGTATTGGCAAAAGTTATTCAAACGTTATGAAGACTGGATAAATAACTTTAATGCTTGTCCAGTAGTACGTGTAAATATCAATGAATATGATATTCACGAAAATCCTGACTCTTTAGACCCTATTATTGATAAAATTGCACATGTAATTAATACTTATCGCAAGGTAGATAATCGTTAACATAAACAAACGCTACACATTTCAAACTCTTTGTGTAGCGTTTCTACATTTTTTATCTTATTTGTTTTCAATATATTGTTTTAAGACTTCGGGCACACTCACAGCTGTCTCTATTATCACATCAGCATCTACTAACTCTTCTTTTTTAGCTATACCAGTAAGCACACCAATTGCTAGACCTAATTCAGCATTAACCTTTGTTTTCATGTCGTTATTAGTATCTCCTACTATAACTACATCTTCAGGTTTGACATCATAAGAATCAAACAGTGGATTTAATACTGCTGGATTTGGCTTTTCCGCTGCATGTGATTCTGTAGAGATAACTAAGTCGAAAGCGTCTTTAGAGTTGGTATCTTCAAGAAATTGCAATACCCCTTTTCGTGAATCACTTGTAACAATTCCAATTTTATAGCCTTCTTTTTTTAAAGATTGAATCATATCATACACACCATCAATCCAGTTGTTCTCTGGCACACGTGTATCAACAAGTTCCTGGCTCGTATTACGTGTCCAAGTTGAGACATCTTTACCAACAACGTTATTAAAAGCTTTAATCATTTCATCTAGTGACCCTGAACCCATTACAGAATCAGGTACGATTGCATTATCAAGAACACCTAATTGTCGATGTGCAACTTCTTTATTAGCTACTGGGTATTCATCTAAAAGACTATCCACTAATCTTATACCAATTTTCTCCCAACTCTTATCAAATTCTATTAAAGTCCCGTCTTTATCAAATAATATCCATTCCATTTTCATAACACTCCTGTGAATTATGATTATTAACTCTTCTATTGTAATACAAATTTTTATTTTAGACTCAATAGAATGATTTAATATTCCATCTACCAATTATTCAGTATATGTATCTGTTAGGCGTTTATCTTGATATATAACCATACCAGTTTTCAATTTTTTTAAACCCTGCTTTTTGATAAAATTCTAAATTATCGATAGTTGAGATTAAATGGATACATGAAAGTGACCCTATTTCTTTAAGAATGTGTTTAAGCATATGCATACCAATTTGATTATTTTGAAAATCTTTATTAACAACTAAGTCATAAATAGCTGCATTGAATACACCATCTGATAATGCTCTAGCAAAACCAATGACTTTATTATCATAAATTGCAAAGACTACATGTGTACTATTACGGAAAATCTCACATATAGTCTCTTTGTCATGTTTTAACCACCCAACTGATTGATATACTTCATAAATTGAATTAATATAGCTTTCATCGAAATAAGTAATTAGCTTAAATTCCATTTAATCCCCCCCTAAATGGTCTTTTTCTATATAATATACACTTTTTTTATAGGTTTTAAGTCTTATAAATAAATGCGTCTCAATACCGATTTCTTTATCATTTGCCTACGTTGATTCAATTAAGCTAAATTTATGATTGTGTAATTTAAAAACCGATATAAATAATTCACCCCGAAAATTAGATTTTTAATCTAACACCGGGGTGATTTTTCATTATAAATTTAATTATTTAGGTTCACCGTGTACTAAAATACTACTAATAAAGTCAATCGCTTTTTTTATGAAACCGAATACGTCTGTCATTTGATTCCACTCCTTCATTAATATTTGAATTACATTTTTATTGTAAGCGCCTGAGGATAAATTTGGCGTTTATTGCGTAATTGCTCATTAATGTTGCGTATTTGTATGTTTAAATATTTCAATTTGTATTGTTTTGCATAGAAAGCAATTCTTGTACGTAACTATCCTTCACCTCGTAAACAACAGGATTACTTTTTAACTTAATTAATTTGCTTTCATATTTTTTTATTACTTCATTAACTTTATTTCTTGAATATCCTGCGATATCTTTAACTCCTTTAATAGTAATTCTAGAATATTTACTTCCAAAAATTTTATCTTGAAGTAATATAAAGAGAACATCTGAATCATATTTATTCAATCCTTGTTGATCAAGTGCCTGTGCAAGTCTTTTAATGATTTCTGTATTATTTTCAAACGTTTCTATTATATTATTTTGTCCTTCAATAAGTAATTGCATCATATCATCAATGAAATTTGTTATTTCACCTTTATTAAAGTAATCAGATGCTTCTTGAAATGCCTTATAGTATTTATTTTTATTATGATTTACGACGTATGAAAAAGTGAGTGCTGTAAATGAATCCAAGTTATCATTAAGTAATTTAGCTAAAATATATCTTCCTACTCTTCCATTTCCATCATAAAACGGATGAATATATTCAAACATGTAATGACTAGCTAGAATTTTATAAATATCTGGTGCTTTGTAATGTTTAATAAAACTTAAAAAGATAGTTAGATATTCAAAAATTTCTGGTTCATTAAATTCATTTCTATGAATCCATTTACTTTTAGCATTGTCATATACACCAATAGAATTTTTTCTAAACAAATTTCCATCTGGTAAATCTTTTTCTAGAATTTCAGAAGCAACAATTAAATCAAAGATATTACGTATATCTGTAATTGAGTTAATTTCAACATCATCATTTTCAATCATAATATATTGGTTTACTAAACCATCAAAACGCTTATTCTCACCTTTAGTTTTGTTTAAAGACGCAGCTATTTCTTTTTTCGTACTTTTTATATTTTCTGTTTCATTAGTACTTTGAAGTTCATTAATTAATAAATGTTTAATATATGCTTCATTTGCGATATCAGGCAATGCTGAAGAAAGTTGCTTAATTTTATCTGAGTTTTTTAAGACTTTTTCAAGATTAATACCCAACGTTCTGTTAAGAATAAAAAATAAAGGATACTCAACGTCTCTTTGTTGTTTTTCATCCTGAATTGGATGAATAATAAAATCGGTAACATAACTTGAATAACTATTTAAGCGCATATTATATTCTGTTTCAATGTTATCCCATCCATACATATGAAAAAGCTTTTTCAATGATTTGTACTCCACAAGATACACCTTCTTACTTATCATATATTTAAATATGATATTTATGAATGACTATATTATATATAATACGTTCTTCTTTTAAAAGCAATATTCTTAACTTTAAAAATCACTATACTCAAGATGAAACATAGTTAAAAATTAATTATGTTAAATAGTCATTTTTATAAGTATACTAATCATCATTGAATATTCCTTCTATATTTCCAATGGGTGCACATTTTAATATAAAATCACCTGTCATAGTAACAGGTGTGTAAACTAAAATAAATCCAAATAAATTATTTCTTTCTATCATTAAGTAACTTAAGTACCACAAATGTAGTGGCTATATTTAAAAAGACATTAATCATACCAAAATTAATAAATAAGCTAGTCCATAGACATATCACTAATATAATCGCAATTATTCTCATATATTTACAATAAGCTCTTTTCTTAATAACATCAATTTTTAGTATGAAACTGTAAATGGTTTTATAAATAATTTTTAGTGTAAAAAGTGCTATACAATTTAAGTTGGTTAATAAAAAACTTTGCATATCAATGCTTATTTTTAATCTTTATTATTTTTATATAACATCCATATACTACTTGCTCACACTTTTTTCAAAAACCAAATCTTATCTCTACATAAAATTCCATTTTCATATATTTTATCCTTATAATTTCTTTCGAAGAACCCAATTTCTACTCCAATCATTCTGAAACCTGCTTTTTGATAAAAAGCAATTTGATCAATACTAGAATTGCCTGTCCCCACAATGATCTCTTTGTATCCTTTTTGTTTTGCATAATCAAACAAATGTAATAATAATTTTTTACCAATTCCTAGTCCTTGTTTATTCTCACGAACAGCTATGTTGACTAGTTCAACCCTGTCTACACTTATCTCTATCAATACATAACAACCTAATATTTTTGAATCATCTTTATAAATAAAGCACTTTCCACTCTGTAGGTATTTTAAAACTAATTTCATAGAAGGATCAGCCAACAACAGTAAATCAAATGGTGCATCTTCAATAGAGTCCAATTTTTCAAACATAATTATCCCCACTTTTTTAAGATAGAATATATTTCTAATTACTATATCTCAATAGGTCAATTATTAATCCTAATAAAATTTCAATTTTATATAACTAGATCCAGACATAGACATAAAAAACTAGAAACCTCGATTTCTCAAGATTTCCAGTTCTTAAAACTTACCTTATTTATATTCTGGAACTACGACTCTCCAACCATGCGTATCTTCTAATTTACCACTTTGGATGCCATTGTATGTGTCATATAATTTTTTAGTAATTTCGCCAGGTTTGTTATTGTTAATAACGATTTCTCTATCTTCATACTTTAATGTACCGACTGGAGAAATAACTGCTGCTGTACCTGAACCGAATACTTCAGTCAATTCACCTTTATCGTAAGCTTCGAATAATTCCTCGATTGACACTTTACGTTCTTCAACCTCATAGCCTAACTCTTTAGCTAATTCAATGATTGATTTACGTGTAATACCTGGTAAGATACTACCATTTAAAGCAGGTGTAACTAATTTACCATTTTCAACGAAGAAGATGTTCATACTACCAACTTCTTCAACATATTTTTGTTCTACACCGTCTAACCATAATACTTGATCATAGCCTAAATTATTAGCATTTGTTTGTGCTAATAAACTTGCTGCATAGTTACCTGCTACTTTAGCGAATCCTACACCACCACGTACGGCACGAACATATTCATCTTCAACGTAAATTTTAGTTGTTTTTAATGTGTCTCCGCCATAATATGCGCCTGATGGAGATAAAATGATTAATAATTTGTATTGATGAGATGCTCTTACTCCTAAAATGCCTTCAGTCGCAAATACAAATGGACGGATATATAATGATTGTCCTTCTCCCTCAGGTACCCAATCACGTTCAACGTCTACTAATTGTTTTAAACCTTCTAGTAATAATTCTTCATCTACTTTAGGCATTTCTAATCGTGCTAATGAATCATTAATACGTTTGAAGTTTTGGTCTGGTCTAAATAATACAACTTCACCTTTATGTTTGTATGCTTTTAAACCTTCAAATACCGCTTGTCCATAGTGAAGACCTTGTGCAGCTGGTGAAACTTCAAATGGTGCGTAAGGAACAATTTTTAAATCATGCCAACCTTTATCTACATCATAATCAAAACTTAACATATAATCTGTAAAGTATTGACCGAATCCTAAATTACCTTCTGGTTTTTCTTTAAGTGAGTCGCGTTGTTCAAATTTAACTTTTTCTGACATGATGAAAGCCTCCTAAATAATTCTTAGTTAGTAATAGTATATTAAATTATAGCAATCTCGTAATGTTGATTCAATGAATTTTCTAAAAATTCAAACTAAATACTAATTGTAAACCCTTTCTTTAAAAATAACATACTTTAGTAAATTTTTAATGGCCATTACTAACTAATTTCAGATAAAAAAGAAAACCTCAAACATTTAGTCTGAGGTTCTGTGTTATATGACTTGTATGACAGTCACACTTTATTTATTTTGTTCTTTTTCTTCAATCGCTTTTAACATTAATTCAGTCATACCAGCTAAATCGTATTTAGGGTTAAAGCCCCACTCTTTACGAGAATAGCTTGTATCAATATTATCTGGCCAGCTATCAGCAATTGCTTGACGTACTGGATCTACTTCATAATCCAATGCGAAGTCAGGATAATGTTTTTGGATTTCAGCTTTAATTTGTTCAGGTTCAAAACTCATAGCACTTAGGTTATAGCCATTACGTGTTACAAGTTTGTCGCTATCTGCTTCCATTAATTTAATAATTGCATCAATTGCATCATCCATATACATCATATCCATGTATGTGTCTTTAGCAATGTAGCTTGTGTAAGGACCTTTTCTAACCGCTTCAAAATAAATTTCAACAGCATAATCAGTAGTACCGCCACCTGGTTCTTTAACATGAGAGATAAGTCCTGGGAATCTCACACTACGCGTATCGACACCAAATTTTGTGAAATAGTATTGGCATAATAACTCACCAGCAACTTTGTTCACACCATACATTGTAGTAGGTTGTTGAATTGTATTTTGTGGTGTATCTTTCTTAGGCGTTGAATCACCAAATGCACCAATTGAACTTGGTGTGAAGAAATGTAATTCATACGTTCTAGCTGTTTCTAATGCGTTCATTAGACCGCCCATATTTAAATCCCATGCTAATAAAGGATTTTTCTCAGCAGTCGCTGATAATAATGCTGCCATATGCATTAACGTATCTGCTTTGAAGTTCTCAACGATTGCCATCATAGCTTCACGATTTGTAACATCTAATACTTCAAACGGACCATTGTTAACTGGTGAATCTTCTTCCGGCTCTCTAATATCCGTAGCTAATACATTGTCATTTCCGTAAATTTCTCTACATTTTAATACCAACTCAGTACCAATTTGACCAAGTGCTCCTGTAATAACGATTCTTTCCATAAATAAAAAACTCCCTTTGTGTGTTTACCACGAATGATTGTCCTTTTAGGGTGTACATACTCCCTATTTACATGCTTATTATAATATAAAAGCGCTTTCTTGTATACTCACAAAGTACACTCTTTTAAATTCACTTTATTTTTGAAAAGTCAGAGATACATACTCTTCATAACGTTATATTTATTAATTGTTTTTAAAATTATTGTAAATAATTTAATGAGTAAGCTTAAGGCTTTGCGACTTATGCTAATATGAGAATGTAAATTTCATCTAATAAAGGAGGCAAATATGAAGCAATATCTTATTCCACTTTTAGTTTTATGTTTTATCGTATTTGGTATCACCACTGGTACCTCTTATGCTGCTGAATCTCAGGCAACACAAGCTACTAACACAACAGCTACCGCAGAAGTACCACAATCGGCTTCAAAAGAAGCATCATCAGCTAACATTGAATCTACTAATAAACCTTTATCCCTTGAGTCAAACAACGTTTCACATAATGACCAAGCCACACCTTCGTCTGAAACAACTTCACATCTTAATGTTGAAACGTCTACAACACAAAACACTACTTCAGAGAAGCATAATAATTCATCTCAAGGTTCTGCATTTTCACAAGAAAAAGCTAAACCTGAACCTACTACAAACGAAAATAATACATCTTCACAAGAAAAAGCATCGTCTGAATCAACTTCGAATGAAAATAATACATCGCAATCCCATGATACGGAGATGAAACCTTCTCCTTCGACGTCGGATCAAAGCAAGTCTACGCAAGTAGAAACTACAAAAGAATCTACTTCCACTAAAGTTAAACAAACACCTCAAGAATCAACTCAACAACAGCAAAAGCGTAATGTTCCTGAATCACAACAATCTACACCTGCTTCAAAGCAAGTGTTTAAAAATAGCAATACTACATCAGAACAAGCAGCATCGAAATCTCAACATGTGACTGTCAACAAAAGAATGGCAACAACTTCTGACAACACAAATAAACATACAATTTTACATACAAATGATATACATGGCCGATTTGTAGAGGATGATGGAAGAGTCATCGGTATGGCTAAAGTAAAAGGTCTTAAAGACAAATATAATCCGGATTTAATGGTGGATTCAGGAGATGCTTTTCAAGGTTTACCTGTTTCTAACAATTCAAAGGGAGAAGAAATGGCTAAAGCTATGAATAGTGTTGGCTATAATGCAATGACTGTCGGAAACCATGAATTTGACTTTGGTTATGACCAATTACTTAAATTGCAGAAACAATTAAACTTCCCTATTGTTTCTTCTAATATCTACAAAAATGGTAAACGCGTATTTGATCCTTCAACTACAGTAACTAAAAACAATGTCCGCTATGGTATTGTAGGTGTCACGACACCTGAAACAAAAACTAAAACGTCGCCTACTGCTGTTGAAGGTGTTGAATTTAAAGATCCATTAACTAGTGTCAAACAAGCCATGAATGAAATTAAAAACAATGTCGATGTATTCGTTATCTTATCGCACTTAGGTGTAGATAAATCGACCCAAAAAACTTGGCGTGGTGATTATTTAATTGATCAACTTACGAAAGACGGTTCATTTAAAAAACCTATCTTCGTATTAGATGGTCACTCACATACCGTGATTGATAACGGTGAACATTATGGGACTAATAATCTACTCGCTCAAACTGGTACTGCACTAGCAAATGTAGGACATGTGGATTTTACTTTTCAAAATCAAAAAGCGTCTGATATCAAAGCATCATTAATCAATGTAGCGGACGCTAAAGATATCACACCTGACTCACAAATTGATGCACAAACTAAAAAGGCAAATGACGACTTCTTAAAAGAAACGTCAACAGTTGTTATACCTAATAATACAGTGACGTTAAATGGTGAACGTGCTCAAGCGCGCACACAAGAAACAAACTTAGGTAACCTTATTACAGATGCTATGGAAGCATATGCCTCTAAGAACTTCTCACATCAACCTGATTTCGCAATCACTAACGGTGGTGGTATTCGAGCTTCAATTGAAAAAGGTGAGGTTACTGAAAACGACATCATAACAGTGTTACCATTCGGTAATTTAATTTCTCAAATTCAAGTGAAGGGTTCAGATGTTGAAAAGGCATTTGAACACAGTTTAAGTGCTGATACTGAAACTCAAGACGGTAAGAAAGTCTTAGGTGCAAATGGAGGATTCTTACAAGTATCTGACTCACTCAGAGTGTATTATGATATCAATAAAGCATCTGGCCAACGCATTAATGCCATCAAGGTACTGAATAAAGAGAATGGAGAATATGAAGATTTAGATCCTAACCGTACTTACTATGTAACTACCAATGACTTCACAGCTAATCAAGGAGATGGCTATGATATGTTTGGTGGACAACGTGAGGAAGGCATTTCTTTAGATGCAGTTGTCGCTCAATATATTAAGAATACAGATTTAAATCAATACAATACCGAAGAACCTGTACGTATCATTAATGGTCTACCGGAAAGTAATGAACAACCAAATACTGGTAAAGAAGATAATGATAATAATCATTCAACTAATGGACAAGATGGCCAACAACAAACACCAGATTCAAACAATGATAACAAAGACAATACTGGTCATATTAATGATAATGATGACAATACTATAGAGGATAAACAAGCTGATTCTTCTAATAAAGATAATGTCATTGAATTCCCTAATAAAGACCATCAAAAAGATAATAACAACGTAATTGAAATCCCAGCTAACAATAATCAAACTCATAATAGCACTGATGATAATCTTGTCATTCCAAGCACTACCGACAAGATGCATACTAACAACATAAAAGGAAATGCAATCAAATATCACCCTACTTCAAACTTAGTGATTATTTCTAATAACAACAAAGGAACACGAGACCAATTGACTGGTAATGCAAGTCATTCACAACATTGTAAAGATGGCATTAAATTCCCAGTTCAAGTAAATCCTAAAGATAATTTTTATAATGAGACACTAATAACTATTAATAGTAATACTTCTAAAAATTCAAATCTTATGTTTACACAACAACATGACGCAATCACATCATTACCAAATGCAGGTATGAAAGATAATAGTTTAGAACATGGCATCGCTATTATATTAGTAGTAACAGGAACAGGATTAATTTACATTCGAACTCGTAAAAAATCAGCATAATTACAAATTTAAAACCGTGTAGATGACAATTAACAATATGTCATTTACACGGTTTCTTCATAATTTTCAAAAAGTGTAGGTACTCACAGTAAGTTATTTAATGTGAATACTTTAATTTTTAGTGGCCCGGCAGTCTATTAATTTAAAATTACATACTTACACTTGCAATTTCCTTACAATATTAAAACTACTTCAGCATTATACTTCTTTATTTGCTACTGCTTTTTTATAGAAATAATTAGCAACAACGATATCTACAATTGCTAACCCTACTGATTTAAATAGCGTTACCTCCTTATCATCTTCACGCCCTGAAACTTTACCGGCTACGATGTCCCCTAGTTCACCATGTAATGAATCTTTCGTTATAATTCCTTCTTCTTGAGGTACCTTTAAATCGCCAGTTTCTTCCATCGCAGCTTCTACTGACTCAACAACAATTTTATTAGCTACTAACATAGACTCTGACGGTAATTCCTGCATATCTGGTTTGAATGAGCCTACTGCGTTTAAATGAACGCCGGGATGTAATGAATGTGAATATACCGGATGATTAGAATTTGTCGCAGTTACAACAACGTCAGCCTCTTCCATCGCATCATCCGCTTCTTCAAAGACTTTTGTCGATACATTATAATTATTAGCTACTTCTTGAGCTAAACGTTCTGCATTTTCCTTAGTACGACTTGAAAAGTGAATTGTATCGATATGTCTAACTGCCATTACTGCAGCAATTAGCCCTTGTGCTTGATCACCAGAACCAATAACACATAGTGTTTTAGCATCTTCACGTGCTAAGTATTTAGTTGCTACTCCAGAGATAGCACCTGTACGAATCTTAGTTAAATAACTGCCATCTAATACAGCTAATGTTTCCCCAGTTTCATAATCACTTAATAACACTGATCCTGTAATTGTCTTTTTGCCTTTTTTAGGATTATCTGGCGCAAATGTAACTGTTTTAATACCAACCACTTTAAGATCATCAGATAATGCTGGCATAACTAAATATCTATTACCTTCATTAAACGGTAAGACATACCTTAACGGTGTGTCTGTCTTCCCTTCTGAAAATGCCTTTAATGAATTCGCAACTTCATCAATGACTTCTTTCATGTCTAATAATGATTGCTGGTCTTGTTCATTCAAAACTAACATGTCTGATACCTCCACTTTATATTTAATATCTATTTATC
Organism: Staphylococcus sp. NWU MKU2; assembly: GCF_033283605.1. NCBI lineage: Bacteria > Bacillati > Bacillota > Bacilli > Caryophanales > Staphylococcaceae > Staphylococcus > Staphylococcus sp. NWU MKU2. The sequence continues at coordinate 619,455 of NZ_JAVSMH010000001.1, forward strand.
TTTTACCCGTCAAAACACCAAATTGTCATTGTTAAATGGCATTATCAATACAATTATTTCAAAAATATGTATATGTTAAGTTAATTTGATTAAAGTATTAATTTAGTATTGTGCTTATATGTTATTGGTGCTATCTTATCACTATAAATAAAAGGCTTGCACAGAAGTGTAGCCTTGAGATTTCATGCTTATTATGAAACTATTTATAAACTTTTGACGCCTAGAGTGGCACGACGAAATCGTTGTGCCACTCTAATTTGCTTTATTCATTAATCTTTTAAATTTTTCTCATCTTTTTTTCACATTTCAATCCACCAAACCCTCATCATAATAAGTAGCCTTATTATTTAAAAACGCATTCAAACTATGATGATAATAGATTAACTTTTCATCAGCTTCTGGAATCGAGAACCAACCTAATGTCGAAATTTCATCTTTCATTTGTATGTCTGTTGTATAATCCTGAACCTGTGCTTTGAACATGAAAAAAAGTGTATGAACATTCATCTGTGTCGATTTACCCTCATTAACACTTACTATGTCATTAACTTCAACTAATAATCCTGTTTCTTCTCTAACTTCACGCTTTAGCGCTTCAACTAAAGTTTCACCGTATTCAACTTTGCCACCTGGTAATGACCATCCGCCATCATCCGTATTATGAACTAATAACACGTTCCCCTCTTCATTTTGTATCAATGCATATACTACTTTTAAATCCTTCATTCATCTAACCTTCAATCATTAGGAATTTCAAATCGACTGACCAAATTTCCATTCTTTTTAACGTAAGATTCAATTTCATAACCACCACTATGTTTGATCACTTTTTGAGAGGCAACGTTTTTAGGATTTGTAGTCATTAACACTTTATCTACGCCTATTTCTTTTAGAAAAGCTTTAGCCTCTTGTAGCATCAACGAAGCAATACCTTGTCCTCTACGTGACTTACACACTCCGTAACCTACATGACCACCTATGTTTACTAAGCGTTGATTCAAGTAATGACGGATATCGACTGCACCAACAATCATCTCATCCTCGAAGCAAAATAATGTTGTTGTCGGTACCCAGTCATCATCAACTTCAGTACTGTTTAGATGGTCTACCATACTCTCAAATGATTCATACCTTGACATGTCAGTGTTTGAAGGCACTATTGATTCATCATTCGCATACCATTCTTGGAGGTACTTCTTTAAAGCATCTTTATCTGCATAACTCAATTGTCTTAAACGTAACACGAGTATCCCTCCTTCTGCACTATAAGCTAATATTGTTTTAGTTTGTCACTTCATATTTTAAAATTATTCGTTATAAATCAATTTTACCAAAATACTAATCTGTTCCTCACATAAAAACAAAGCATAAATTTCAAAATCAACTTTTTGTCACAATAAAAAGACTAGGACAATGAATATCATCCCAGTCTAAAAATTCTATCTTCTATTTTAAATTATTTAATAGTACCTAATTCTTTACCGACTTTTTCATAAGCAGCAATTGCTTTATCTAACATTTCTTTTGTATGTGCTGCTGTAGGCATGTTTCTTACACGACCTGTACCACGAGGTACTGTTGGGAATACGATAGATTTTACATATACGCCTTCATCTTTAAGACGTTTACTAAATTCTTGAGTTTCTTTTTCATCACCAATAATAACTGGTGTAATTGGTGTTTCTGATTCACCAGTATTGAATCCAAGTTTTTCTAAGCCATCTTTTAAATATTTGGCGTTATCCCATAATTGATCGTGTATTTCAGTAGAAGCCATTAATTTTTTCACAGCTTCTGTAATTGCTTTGGTATCTCCAGGTGCTAAAGAAGTTGAGAATAAGAATGGACGTGATTGAGCTTTTAACCAATCAATTAATTCTTTAGTTCCTGCTACATAACCGCCAACTACACCGATAGCTTTAGAAAGTGTACCGATTTGGAAATCAATTTTATCTTGTAGGCCAAAATGTTTAACCGTACCTGCACCTTTACCCATAACGCCTGAACCATGTGCATCATCAACATAAGTAATTAAACCGAATTCTTCAGCAATTTCAACGATTTCTGGTAATTTAGCAACGTCTCCATCCATACTGAATACACCATCAGTAATGTACATTACTTTATTATATTGACCAGATTCTACAGCTTCTTTTGCTTTAGCTCTTAAGTCATCCATATCAGAGTGGTTAACACGGATGATTTTAGCTTTAGATAGACGACAACCATCAATAATTGAAGCATGGTTTAATTCATCTGAAAGAATCGCATCGTTTTTGTTCATTACTGCTGAAATAGCTGCCATGTTACAGTTGAAACCTGATTGATAAGCGATAGCTGCTTCAGTACCTTTGAATTTAGCTAAAGTCTCTTCTAATTCATCGTGTAGATCTAATGTACCGTTGATTGAACGTACAGCACCAGCACCAACACCGTGTGAATCGATAGCATGTTTAGCTGCAGATTTTAAATCTTCATTTGTCGCTAGTCCTAAGTAGTTGTTTGATGATAAGTTAATATATTGTTTCCCATTGATTGTGATTTCTGGACCATTAGCACCTTCGATAGAATCGATTTCGTTATATAATCCATTATCTTTTAAATATTGAATATTTTCTTCTAAAAAATTGTGTAGTGATTGAACCATATTCATATCCCCTTTGTATTTTTTATATCAACATAATCATAACTGATTTTCCTTCAACATGAAAGCACTATCATTCCAGTAAATTCAATATATTGCATATTCTTCACCTCATGTACAACTGTTCATACAACATGTAATTTTTACTTCATTTTTCAAAAAATAAATAATTAAACTATTGAGTTGTATTAGAATTTGATATACTAAAATTCATAATAATTAGGAAGAAGTGGTTAATGTGTTAGATTGGTTTCAATTAGCCAGTAATAAGGAAAATAGAATGATACAGATGCGCCGATATATGCATCAATATCCTGAACCTTCTTTCGAGGAAACTTGGACGCATAATTATATTCTAAATCAGCTTAGTCATCTTGATTGCGAGATCGAATCACCTATTGGGCGTAATGGTATTAAAGCAACGTTTAAAGGCAAAGAAAATGGCCCTACTGTGGCCTTTCGCGCTGACTTTGATGCTTTGCCGGTACAAGAACTTAACGATGTACCCTATAAATCTAAAAATGATGGCTTAATGCATGCATGTGGTCATGACGGACATACAGCAATCTTATTGGGTGTCGCTGAAATTGTGCATGAACACCGTCATTTACTAAAAGGAAATGTGGTCTTTATCTTCCAATATGGTGAGGAAATTATGCCTGGTGGTTCTCAAGAAATGATTGATGATGGTTGCTTAAATGGTGTAGACAAAATTTATGGTACACATTTATGGAGTGGTTATCGTACTGGTACAATATTTTCAAGACCTGGTGCTATTATGGCGTCACCAGATGAATTCTCAGTTACAATTAAAGGCAAAGGTGGACATGGTGCTAAGCCACATGAAACCATTGATCCTATTGTCATTATGGCAGAGTTTATCCTGAGTGCACAAAAGATCATCTCTAGAACAATTGATCCTGTAAAAGAAGCCGTACTCACTTTCGGTATGGTTCAAGCGGGATCATCGGATAGTGTTATTCCTGATAGTGCTTTTTGTAAAGGAACTGTGCGAACATTCGACACAGAACTTCAAACTCATATACACAATAAAATGGATAAGTTATTACAAGGACTTGCGTTAGCAAACGACATAACTTATGACTTGGAATACATTCGTGGTTATTTACCTGTACATAACCATGTAAATGCATATGAAGTTGTTAAACAAGCGGCGAATGACTTACATTTGCGTTTTAATGAATCTGAATTAATGATGATTGGTGAGGATTTCTCTCACTATTTAAAAGTACGTCCAGGTGCGTTTTTCTTAACTGGGTGTGGCAATCCAGACAAAGGCATAACAGCGCCACATCATAACCCTCACTTTGACATCGATGAGTCTGCATTTAAGTATGCGGCTAGTGAGTTTTTAAAAATTTTAGAAATTGAACAAGTATTTTAAAATTGAATAAATTTATTTAGATTCTGTATGCCTATGATTACTCTTACATTGAGTTGATCATAGGCATTTTCTATTATTATTAAGATGAGATTGAAAAAGCATAATCTGAAAACTAGAAATGAGATTAAAATGTAAATATGACATTTACAAAAATAAAAAAGACTCCCAATAGGGAGTCTCATTTAGAAATATGGAATAATTAAAATTATTCGATGATTTCAGTTACAACGCCTGATCCTACAGTACGTCCACCTTCACGGATTGAGAAACGAGTACCGTCTTCAATCGCGATAGGAGCGATTAATTCTACTGTCATTTCAACGTTGTCGCCAGGCATAACCATTTCTGTACCTTCTGGTAAGTTAACAACACCAGTTACGTCAGTAGTACGGAAATAGAATTGTGGACGATAGTTTGTGAAGAATGGAGTGTGACGTCCACCTTCGTCTTTAGATAAAACGTATACGTCTGCTTTAAATTTTGTGTGAGGTGTGATTGAACCTGGAGCAGCTAATACTTGACCACGTTGTACGTCTTCACGAGCAACACCACGTAATAATGCACCGATGTTGTCACCAGCTTCAGCGTAGTCTAATAATTTACGGAACATTTCTACACCAGTAACAGTTGTTTTAGAAGTGTCATGGATACCAATGATTTCAACTTCTTCACCAACTTTGATTTGACCACGTTCAACACGGCCTGTAGCAACAGTACCACGACCAGTGATTGAGAATACGTCCTCAACTGGCATCATGAATGGTTTGTCAGAATCACGTTCTGGAGTTGGAATGTAATCATCAACTGCTTGCATTAATTCTAAGATTTTTTCTTCGTATTGAGCATCGCCTTCTAAAGCTTTTAATGCTGAACCAGCGATTACAGGTACATCGTCACCTGGGAAGTCGTATTCAGATAATAAGTCACGTACTTCCATTTCAACTAATTCTAATAATTCTTCATCGTCAACCATGTCAACTTTGTTTAAGAATACTACTAATGCTGGTACACCAACGTTACGTGATAAAAGAATGTGTTCACGAGTTTGTGGCATTGGACCGTCAGCAGCAGATACTACTAAGATACCGCCGTCCATTTGAGCAGCACCAGTGATCATGTTTTTAACATAGTCAGCGTGTCCTGGGCAGTCAACGTGAGCATAGTGACGTTTGTCAGTTTGATACTCGATGTGTGCAGTATTGATTGTGATACCACGTTCTTTTTCTTCTGGAGCGTTGTCAATCATGTCATATGATTGTGCTACAGTGTCACCATTTTTAGCTAATACAGTTGCGATAGCAGCTGTTAAAGTAGTTTTACCATGGTCAACGTGACCGATAGTACCAATATTGGCATGTTCTTTTGAGCGATCAAATTTTTCTTTTGCCATTATTAAATCTCTCCTATTCTAGTAAAAGTTATTTCAATATTATCTCTCATGATAGTTTCTCACCATCATGAGACATAATGATTGTTAGAATTCATAATTCATTTATAATGCATTTTCAGTAAAAAATCAATTCATAAAGATGTTCGCTTAATTAATAAGCTTACGCTGTATTTTACCTAGAAATTCTAGCTAAAACAAGTTTAATTATTCACCTTTATTTTTTTTGATGATATCATCAGCAATTGATTTTGGAACTTCTGCATAGTGATCGAAGTACATAGTGTAAGTACCGCGACCTTGAGTGTTAGAACGTAATGAAGTTGCGTAACCGAACATTTCTGAAAGTGGTACATAAGCGTTAACAACTTGTGCATTACCACGAGGTTCCATACCATCAACACGTCCACGACGAGCTGTTACGTCACCCATGATATCACCCATGTATTCTTCAGGCATTTCGATTGTTACTTTCATCATTGGTTCTAAGATAACTGGATCACATTTTTTAGCAGCTTCTTTAAGTGCTAATGATGCAGCAATTTTGAAGGCCATTTCAGATGAATCGACATCATGGTATGAACCATCAAATAATTTTGCTTTAACATCGATTAATGGATAACCAGCTAATACACCGTTTTCCATAGCATCTTTAAGTCCAGCTTCAACTGATGGAATGTATTCACGAGGAACTACACCACCAACGATAGCGTTTTCGAATTCGAAACCTGCGCCAGTTTCGTTTGGTGTGAATTCAATGTGAACATCACCGTATTGACCACGACCACCAGATTGACGAGAGAATTTACCTTGAACTTGTGCAGATTGCTTGAATGTTTCACGATATGAAACCATTGGCGCACCTACATTACATTCAACGTTGAATTCTTTCTTCATACGGTCAACTAAGATGTCTAAGTGTAACTCACCCATACCACCAATGATAACTTGTCCAGTTTCTTCATCAGTGTGTGCATGGAAAGTAGGGTCTTCTTCTTGTAATTTAACTAAAGCTTGAGTCATTTTATCTTGGTCAGCTTTAGATTTTGGTTCTACTGATAAGTGGATAACTGGTTCAGGGAATTCCATTGATTCTAAGATAATGTCATTCTTTTCACCACATAATGTGTCACCAGTACCTGTATCTTTAAGACCAACTGCAGCAGCGATATCGCCTGAGTAAACAGTGTCGATTTCTTGACGTGAATTAGCGTGCATTTGTAATAAACGACCTACACGTTCACGTTTGTCTTTAGTTGAGTTCTTAATGTAAGAACCTGATGTTAAAGTACCTGAATATACACGGAAGAAAGTTAATTTACCAACATAAGGGTCAGTCATAACTTTGAATGCTAATGCAGCGAATTCAGCTGAGTCGTCTGGTTTAGCAATTACTTCTTCTTCAGGATTTTCAGCACGATGGCCTACGATTGGTTTAACATCTAAAGGTGATGGTAAGTAGTCAATTACTGCGTTAAGCATTAATTGAACACCTTTGTTTTTGAATGCTGTACCGCAAAGTACTGGGTAGAATTCTACGTCAGTAGTTGCTTGACGAATTGCATCTTTCAATTCTGCTACTGAAATTTCTTCATCACCAAGATATTTTTCCATTAATTCATCGTTAGTTTCTGCAACTGCTTCGATTAAATTAGAACGAGCTTCTTCTGCTCTTTCTTTGTGATCTTCAGGAATTTCAATTTCGTCAATTTCAGTGCCTAAGTCATTAGTATATTTGAAGCATTTCATTTCTACTAAGTCGATGATAGCTTCAAATTCGTCTTCGGCACCAATTGGTAATTGGATAGGTGCAGCGTTAGCATCTAAACGATCATGTAATGTACTTACAGAATAGTCGAAGTTAGCGCCTAATTTATCCATTTTGTTTACGAATACGATACGAGGTACACCATAAGTTGTAGCTTGACGCCAAACTGTTTCAGTTTGAGGTTCTACACCTGATTGAGCATCAAGTACAGTAACCGCACCATCAAGTACACGTAAAGAACGTTCAACCTCAACAGTGAAGTCTACGTGTCCTGGAGTATCGATAATGTTTACACGGTGGCCATCCCATTGAGCTGTTGTAGCAGCTGATGTGATTGTAATACCACGGTCTTGTTCTTGTTCCATCCAGTCCATTTGTGAAGCACCTTCGTGTGTTTCACCAATTTTGTGGATACGACCTGTATAGTAAAGAATACGTTCAGTCGTAGTTGTTTTACCAGCATCAATGTGAGCCATGATACCGATGTTACGAGTGTTTTTCAAAGAAAAGTCTCTAGCCATTGTTTTTCTCCTTCCAGTAATTACTGAATAAGTACTATTGAATATGGCGATGCCCTAAGCATGAGCCATCTTATTTGGTAAACCAATGTGACGGAACACACTCAGGGTTAAAGCTTTAATCTTACCAGCGGTAGTGAGCGAATGCTTTGTTCGCTTCAGCCATTTTGTGAGTGTCCTCACGTTTCTTAACGGCACCACCTGTATTATTAGCAGCATCTAAGATTTCGTTAGCTAAACGATCTTCCATAGTTTTTTCACCACGAAGACGAGCGTAGTTAACTAACCAACGTAATCCTAGAGTAGTACGACGTTCTGGGCGAACCTCAACTGGTACTTGGTAGTTTGAACCACCCACACGACGAGCTTTTACTTCTAATACTGGCATAATGTTGTTAATTGCTTCTTCAAATACTTCTAAAGCATCACGACCACTGCGTTGTTCTACAAGGTCAAATGCTGAATAAAGAATTCTTTGTGCTGTTCCGCGTTTACCATCTAACATGATTTTGTTGATCAATTTTGTAACTAATTTAGAGTTATGAATTGGATCTGGTAATACGTCTCTTTTAGGTACTGATCCTTTACGAGGCATAATTAAAATCCTCCCTTCCTATTATAGTATATTATTAAAAATTGAAATTAAAATTTACACAATCTTAAACTTAATTTTTAGGTTTTTTAGTTCCGTATAATGAACGGCCTTGTCTACGTCCATCAACACCTGAAGTATCAAGTGCACCACGTACGATGTGGTAACGCACACCAGGTAAGTCTTTTACACGTCCACCACGTACAAGTACTACACTGTGTTCTTGTAAGTTATGGCCGATACCAGGGATGTATGCGTTGATTTCAATATTATTTGATAAACGCACACGTGCATATTTACGTAACGCTGAGTTAGGTTTTTTAGGTGTCATAGTACCTACACGAGTACAAACACCACGTTTTTGAGGTGAATTTAAGTTAGTAAATTGTTTCTTTTTACTATTAAAACCTCTGTTTAAAGCTGGTGAATCTGATTTTTTAGATTTGCTTTGTCTAGGTTTACGTACTAATTGGTTAATAGTTGGCATTGAAATGTCCTCCTCTCTTCACTTTTTAATTCCACACATCCAGGTGGTTCATTTTTAGGTTAAATAAAATTTAGTAAGCAATATACTTACTAATTCTCATTCAATAACGCAACAATAGTCGCATTAACGTTAATACCTACATAACTACCTAAAGCATGCTTGCTTTGAAAATAAGTAATAGGTATATTTTTATGATTGATTAAACTAAATACGCGAGCTAACAAATGTACCTCAACGTCTTGAGCAATAATCAAAGATGCAACTTGATCTCTATTTAACGCTTTAAGCGTTTCTTTAAGACCAACTACATAGTGTTGTTTGTTAAAGCGTGCAACTTTTTCATTAGACATTAAAATATCCTCCAAAGTTCTGCTTGCATCAACCTTTACAATAATAACACTTAAATCAGCATTAAGTCAACATATTTTGCAGACTTTTTACTAATTATAAAAAATAAAGAACGAGAACGAGACTATCGTCTCAAAAGATTGATAAGTCCCGTCTCGTCAATATTGAAATAAATATGAATTTAGTTTTATTTCATTAATTACTCAATGATTTCTGCTTCTTCAGTTTCAGTAACTGGTGTTTCAGCTTTATCATATTTAACGTCACTATAGCGTCTCATACCAGTACCAGCTGGAATTAACTTACCAATAATAACGTTTTCTTTAAGTCCAAGTAAGTCGTCGCGTTTACCTTTGATTGCTGCATCTGTAAGTACACGAGTTGTTTCTTGGAATGATGCTGCTGATAAGAAGCTTTCAGTTTCAAGAGAAGCTTTTGTAATACCAAGCAATACTGGTTTAGCAGTTGCTGGACGTTTACGTTCTTTAAACGCTTCTCTGTTTGCATCTGTAAAGCTATGAATGTCAACCAATGAACCAGGTAATAACTTAGTATCACCAGCTTCGATGATTCTAACTTTACGTAACATTTGTCTTACCATTACTTCAACGTGTTTATCGTCAATTTCTACACCTTGCATACGATAAACTTTTTGAACTTCTTTAAGTAAGTAGCTTTCAGTCGCATTTAAACCAGCAACAGCTAGGAAGTTCTTAGGTTCGATTGAACCTTCAGTTAATACTTCACCACGTTCAACTGATTGACCGACTTCTACTTTTAATCTAGAAGTACCTGAAGCTAAGTAAGATCTTGTTTCATTAGCACCTTTAACAACAATTTCTTGTTGGCGATCTTTTGCTAATTTAATATCTTCAACGACACCTTCGATTTCAGTAATCACAGCTTGACCTTTTGGATTACGTGCTTCAAAGATCTCTTGGATACGTGGAAGACCTTGAGTGATATCGCTTCCTGCTACACCACCTGTATGGAATGTACGCATTGTAAGTTGGGTACCAGGTTCACCGATTGATTGAGCAGCGATTGTACCAACTGCTTCACCCACTTCAACTTTTTCACCAGTAGCAAGGTTTTTACCGTAACATTTTTCACAAACACCGTGACGTGTGTTACATGTAAATGCTGAGCGGATGTACATTTGTTCAATACCGGCATCAGTGATTTTCTTAGCGATTTCAGCAGTGATTAATTCGTCTGGACGGATGATGATTTCATCAGTTTCAGGATGACGAATTGTTTCTTTAGAATAACGTCCTTCAATACGTTCGATGAATGGTTCGATCATTTCTGTACCTTCTTTGATATCAGAAACTAGTAAGCCGCGGTCTGTGCCACAGTCTTCTTCACGAACAATAACGTCTTGAGCAACGTCAACAAGACGACGAGTAAGGTAACCAGAGTCAGCTGTTTTAAGGGCTGTATCGGCAAGACCTTTACGCGCACCGTGTGTAGAGATGAAGTATTCTAACACTGTTAAACCTTCACGGAATGAAGATGTGATTGGTAACTCAATAATTTTACCTGATGGTGCGGCCATTAAACCACGCATACCAGCTAATTGTGTAAAGTTAGATGCGTTACCACGTGCACCAGAATCACTCATCATGAAGATTGGGTTTGTTTTCTCAAGAGATTGCATTAATTCGCCTTGAATTTGATCTTTGGCATCTGTCCAAATTTCAACAACGGCATTATAACGTTCATCTTCAGTAATTAAACCACGATTAAATTGTTTAGATACACGTTCTACTAATTTTTCGTGCTCATCTAAAATGTCTTGTTTATCTGGAAGTACAACAATATCTGCTACACCAACAGTGATACCAGCTTTAGATGAGAATTTGAAACCTAAATCTTTCATACGGTCAAGCATCATAGATGTATCAGTGATACTGAATCTATTGAAGACTTCGGCAATAATATTACCTAAGAATTTTTTATTGAATGGTTCAATAAGTTCTTGTTCTTCAAAGTATGCTTTAAGTCCACCTTCACCCAATTGAGTTGAATCAATAAAGTATTTGTCAGGTGTTTTACCTTCAAGATTTGTTTGACTAGGTTCATTGATGAATGCGAATGAATCAGGAATGATTTCATTGAAAATCACTTTACCTACTGAAGTAGCTAAAATTTTGTTGTTTTGAGCTTCTGTGAATGTAGGGTTGTTAAATGATTTCGCATGTACACCAATACGAGTGTGTAAATGAACATAGCCATTTGCATAAGCTTTAAGCACTTCGTTTGTATCATTAAAGATAGTACCAGTGTTCACTGCATCTTTACGTTCTAATGTTAGGTAATAGTTACCTAATACCATATCTTGTGATGGTGTTACGACAGGTTTACCGTCTTTAGGGTTCAAGATGTTTTGAGCAGCTAACATTAACATACGTGCTTCAGCTTGTGCTTCTTTAGATAAAGGAACGTGAACGGCCATTTGGTCACCGTCAAAGTCCGCGTTGTAAGCTGTTGTTACAAGTGGGTGTAGACGGATAGCACGACCTTCAACTAATGTAGGTTCGAATGCTTGGATACCTAATCTGTGAAGAGTAGGTGCACGGTTAAGTAATACAGGGTGTTCTCTGATTACATCTTCCAATACGTCCCATACTTCATCGTCCATACGCTCAATCTTACTTTTAGCATTTTTGATGTTAGTAGCAATTTCACGTTGAACTAATTCCTTCATTACGAATGGCTTGAACAATTCAAGCGCCATTTCTTTAGGTAATCCACATTGATACATTTTTAAGCTTGGACCAACAGCGATAACTGAACGACCTGAATAGTCAACACGTTTACCAAGTAAGTTTTGACGGAAACGACCTTGTTTACCTTTCAACATATGTGAAAGTGATTTCAATGGTCTGTTACCTGGACCAGTAACTGGACGACCACGACGACCGTTATCGATTAAAGCATCAACTGCTTCTTGCAACATACGTTTTTCGTTTTGAACGATGATGCCAGGAGCACCTAAGTCTAATAAACGTTTTAAACGATTATTACGGTTAATCACACGACGGTATAAATCATTTAAATCACTTGTTGCGAAACGTCCACCATCTAACTGAACCATTGGACGGATTTCAGGTGGAATAATTGGAAGTACGTCTAAAATCATCCACGCTGGATTATTACCAGAGTTTCTGAATGATTCAACAACTTCTAAACGTTTAATCGCACGTGTCAATCTTTGACCAGTTGCAGATTCTAATTCGTCACGCAATGATTTTAATTCTTCGTCTAAGTTAATTTCTTCTAATAGGTCTTTAATACCTTCAGCACCCATTTTAGCTACAAATTGACCTGGGTATTTATCGTAATATTCTCTGAATTCAGCTTCAGATAATAATGATTTTTTCTCTAAGCCTGTTGGACCTGGATCTACTACAACATATGAAGCGAAATAAATAACTTCTTCTAATGCTCTAGGAGACATGTCTAATAAAAGACCCATACGACTTGGAATACCTTTAAAATACCAAATATGTGAAACTGGAGCTGCTAATTCAATGTGTCCCATTCTTTCACGACGTACTTTAGATTTAGTTACTTCTACACCACATCTGTCACAAACCATGCCTTTGTAGCGTACACGTTTGTACTTACCACAACTACATTCCCAGTCTTTTGTAGGTCCAAAAATTCTTTCACAGAAAAGACCATCTTTTTCTGGTTTCAATGTACGATAGTTGATTGTTTCTGGTTTTTTTACTTCACCGTATGACCATGAACGGATTTTTTCAGGTGAGGCTAAACCGATTTTCATATAATGGAAATTATTTACATCAATCAAGGAGCCTACCTCCTTCAATTTAGATTAGCTGTGCTATTTGATTGATTTACATCTATTGAAACTAAAACAAGTCATATGATTATAGGGAAGAAATCAGCACGATTAGCTTATTTTTAATTTAAATCGAACTGAGTTTCTAATCCCTTACTTTTTTATAACTTCAAATTCTAATTAGTCAGTAGTTTCTTTTTGAGTTTCAGGAACATCTTTTTGTTGTAAATCTACTTTGCGCTCAGTTGCATCTTCATCATCAACATCAGCCATTTCGATTTCATTATCTTGTTCATCCATAACTTTGACATCTAAACCTAAACTTTGTAATTCTTTCATCAATACGCGGAATGATTCTGGAACACTTGGTCTAGAGATGTTTTCACCTTTAACGATAGCTTCGTATGTTTTAACACGTCCTACTGTATCGTCAGATTTATAAGTTAAGATTTCTTGTAATGTGTAAGCAGCACCATATGCTTCTAGTGCCCATACCTCCATCTCACCGAAACGTTGTCCACCGAATTGTGCTTTACCACCAAGCGGTTGTTGTGTAACTAGTGAGTATGGACCAGTTGAACGAGCGTGTAATTTATCGTCAACCATGTGTGCAAGTTTAAGCATGTACATAACACCAACAGAAATACGATTATCGAATGGTTCACCAGTTCTACCATCGTATAAGACTGTTTTACCGTCACGAGCCATACCTGCTTCTTCGATTGTTGACCATACATCATCATCGTTCGCACCATCGAATACTGGAGATGCAACATGGATGCCTAAGTTTTTAGCAGCCATACCTAAGTGTAATTCTAATACTTGTCCGATGTTCATACGAGATGGTACACCAAGTGGGTTTAACATGATGTCAATTGGACGTCCATCTGGTAAGTAAGGCATATCTTCTTCAGGTACAATCTTAGAGATAACCCCTTTGTTACCATGACGACCACACATTTTGTCCCCAACATGGATTTTACGTTTTTGTACGATGTATACACGTACTAATTGGTTAACGCCTGGAGATAAAGTATCATCGCCTTCTTCACGGTTAAATACTTTAACATCTAGAACGATACCACCAGCTCCGTGAGGTACACGTAATGATGTATCACGTACTTCACGTGCTTTTTCACCGAAGATAGCGTGTAATAATCTTTCTTCAGCTGTTAATTCAGTCACACCTTTAGGCGTTACTTTACCTACTAAGATGTCACCGTCTTTAACTTCAGCACCAACGTAGACAATACCACGATCATCTAAGTTTTTAAGTGCATTTTCTGAAACATTTGGAATATCACGAGTGATTTCTTCAGGTCCTAGTTTAGTATCACGAGCTTCTGATTCATACTCTTCAATATGAATTGAAGTATAAACGTCATCTTTAACTAGACGTTCACTCATAATAACAGCATCCTCATAGTTGTAACCGTCCCAAGTCATGAAACCAACGACAACGTTACGACCTAATGCCATTTCACCTAATTCCATTGATGGTCCGTCAGCTAAAATTTCATTATATTCAACGACATCGCCAACTGAAACAATTGGACGTTGGTTGTAACAAGTACCAGTGTTTGAACGTTTGAATTTAGCTAATGGATAACGATCTAATTCACCTTCATGTTCAGTACCGTTTTCTTCTACTAAACGACGAACTAAGATTTCTTTAGATTCAACATGTTCAACGCGACCTCTATATTTAGCTGTAATTGCAGCACCTGAGTCACGTGCAGCAACATGTTCCATACCTGTACCAACAAATGGTGCTTCTGTGTTCATCAATGGTACTGCTTGACGTTGCATGTTTGCACCCATTAATGCACGGTTAGAGTCATCATTTTCAAGGAAAGGAATACATGCTGTCGCAGCTGAAACTACTTGTTTAGGAGATACGTCCATGTAGTCCATTTTCTCTTTAGCCATAACTGTGTTATTACCACGGAAACGACATACGACTTCATCATCTAAGAAACGACCATTTTCATCTAAGCGAGAGTTCGCTTGAGCAACTACATAGCTATCTTCTTCATCAGCTGTTAAGTAGTCGATTTGATCTGTAATAGAGTTAGTGTCTAAGTCTACTTTACGATATGGTGTTTCAATGAAACCAAATTCATTCACACGTGCATAACTTGATAATGAGTTAATCAAACCAATGTTTGGTCCCTCTGGAGTCTCGATTGGACACATACGACCATAGTGAGAGTAGTGAACGTCACGTACTTCCATTTGAGCACGTTCACGTGTTAAACCACCAGGTCCTAATGCAGAAAGACGACGTTTATGTGTTAACTCAGCTAATGGGTTAGCTTGGTCCATGAATTGTGATAATTGAGAGCTACCGAAGAACTCTTTAATTGACGCAATAACTGGACGGATATTAATTAATTGTTGTGGTGTGATAGAGTCTGTATCTTGAATTGACATTCTTTCACGTACAACACGTTCCATTCTTGATAAACCGATACGGAATTGGTTTTGTAATAATTCACCAACTGAACGTAAACGACGGTTTCCTAAGTGGTCAATATCGTCTGTGTAACCAATGCCATTTAACAAGTTAAAGAAATAACTCATTGAAGCAATGATATCTGCTGGTGTAATACATTTAACTTCTGAATCTGGTAACGCATTACCGATTACAGTAGTCGTACGACCTTCTTCATCATTTGGTACGTAAACTTTGATTGATTGAATCTCAACAGGTTCATCAATAACTGTACCTTCTAATTCAAACACTTCACTATTAGCATTTGTTTCTAAAACTTCCATAATTTCGTCTAATTTACGACGGTCTAAAACTGTACCTTCTTCGGCAACAATTTCACCAGTTTCACTATTAACGATTGGTTCTGCTAATTTTTGGTTAAATAAGCGGTGTTTTAAGTGTAATTTTTTATTAGCTTTGTAACGACCAACACTTGCTAAATCATAACGTTTAGGGTCGAAAAAGCGTGAATAAAGTAAACTTTTCGCATTTTCAACTGTTGGTGGCTCACCAGGACGTAAACGTTCGTATATTTCTAATAATGCTTGCTCAGTATTTTCAGTGCCATCTTTTTCAAGCGTATTACGTAAATATTCACTGTCTCCTAATAAATCAATAATTTCTTGATCATTTGAGAAGCCTAAAGCACGTAATAATACTGTTAATGGTAATTTACGTGTTCTATCAATACGTACATAAACTACATCTTTAGCATCTGTTTCATATTCTAACCATGCACCACGGTTAGGGATAATTGTCGCATCATAGTTTTCACGACCGTTTTTGTCAATTTTTTCATTGAAATAAACGGATGGTGAACGTACTAATTGAGACACGATTACACGTTCTGCACCATTGATTACGAATGTACCTGTATCTGTCATTAATGGGAAGTCACCCATAAATACTTCTTGTTCTTTAACTTCGCCAGTTTCTTTGATTATTAGACGTACTTTAACACGAAGAGGTGCAGCATAAGTAGCGTCACGGTTTTTTGATTCTTCTAAATCATATTTTGGTTCACCTAATCGATAATCTACAAACTCTAAAGAAAGGTTACCTGTGAAATCTTCAATTGGAGAAATATCACGGAACATTTCTAATAAACCTTCTTTTAGGAACCAGTCGTAAGATTTAGTTTGAATTTCTATTAAGTTTGGTAATTCTAATACTTCTGAAATTCTCGCATAATTTCTACGTTTACGATGTCTTCCATATTGGACAACTTGACCTGCCAAACAGATTCACCCCTCAAATATTGTGTGATGAACCAATACGCGTAAAAATCGTATAACAAGACAAAAAGAAAACGGCAACACAGTTGATGACACCATTTTCGATTCTACATTTATTCTTGTTTATCGTACTCTTTTCGCGTAAAAGTACACACTTATTGAACATAAATTTTTACATTTTATAACTATATCAGAATACAACTTTTAAATCAACCTTTTCGGCTTTTCAATATATAGTATCCTTTATTCTTGTTAACAACTTCGACATTATTGAAAATTTCTTCCATTTTCTTTTTAGCAGAAGGCATACCTTGTTTCTTTTGAATCACAACGTACAACTCACCTTGTGAATTTAACTGTTGATATGCTTCTTCAAAAATACGATGAACAACTTCTTTGCCAGCTCTAATGGGAGGATTGGTTAGTACAAAATCAAAATGACTATCCTTTAGTTGTGATAAACCATCACTTTCTTTAATAATGACGTTATCAATTTGATTTGCTTTTTTATTCTTTTCAGCAAGATTTAACGCACGATGATTCACATCAACCATAGTAATTTGATGATGTGGCGAAACTTTTGCAATCATTAATCCTATCGGACCATACCCGCATCCGACATCAGCAATCGTCTTACTTGGTCCAGGAGGATGCTCGTTTAAAAATGTTTGTACTAACGTGTCTGATCCAAAATCTACTTGTGCTTTTGAGAACACACCTGCATCTGTAGTTAAATTTAATTGATGGGAATGATAATGATATTGAATGACTCTTTCATCACTTTGTACATCTGGATTTTCATCATAATAGTGTCCCATAACGTCACCTCTTTTTTCATTGTTCATCTTTATTTTACTAGAAAATGAAGTAAAAACCCCGTTATCGTGATAACGGGGTTTTAATTTCTCAAAGAATTCGGGTTAGTTCTGATAATGTATTATTAATACATTAAAAACACATAACCTTCGATATTAAGTTAAGATACTAGAATTATTTTAATTCTACAGTAGCTCCAACTTCTTCTAATTGTTCTTTAAGTTTTTCAGCTTCTTCTTTAGCAACGCCTTCTTTGATTACTTTAGGAGCGTTATCTACTAATTCTTTAGCATCTTTTAAGCCTAAGCCAGTTGCTTCTTTAACTGCTTTAACAACTTTGATTTTTGAAGATCCAGCTGAAGTTAACTCAACGTCAAATTCAGTTTTTTCTGCTGCTGCGTCTCCGCCACCAGCTGCACCAGCTGCTGCTACAGGAGCTGCTGCTGTTACACCAAATTCTTCTTCAATTGCTTTTACTAAATCGTTTAATTCTAATACTGACATTTCTTTAATTGCTTCAATGATTTGTTCTTGATTAGCCATTTTATATTTCCTCCAATTATTTTAATTTTTTTATGCGCAATTATTCAGCGCTTTCTTCTTTTTGTTCTCCAACAGCTTTAACCGCATAAGCGAAGTTGCGTACTGGAGCTTGTAATACTGATAAAAGCATAGAAACAAGACCATCGTGTGAAGGTAATGAACCAACAGTTTTAACTTCTTCTGCTGAAATAACGCTACCTTCCATAACGCCTGTTTTGATTTCTAAAGCTTCGTGTTCTTTAGCAAATCCTGCGATAACTTTCGCTGGTGCTACTACATCTTCAGTTGAAGTTGCAACAGCTGTAGGACCTGTTAAGAATTCATCTAAGCCTTCGATACCTGCTTGTTCAGCTGCACGACGAACCATAGTGTTTTTGTAAACTTTATACTCAACACCAGCTTCACGTAATTGTGAACGTAGTTCTGTTACTTCTGCAACTGTTAAGCCACGGTAGTCAACGATAACAGTTGAAACTGAATTTTTAAGTTGTTCAGCAATAACATCAACTTGTTGTTTTTTAGCTTCGATAATAGCAGACATTCAGACACCTCCATTTTTATTTTTGGTGCTTTTTAAATTTCTCAATAAAAAAAGCACTTTCTACCCACGGCAAAAAGCGCTTGAAAGATCATTTTTATGATCACACGTTCAAGTCAATTTTAGCCTCGGCAGGATAATTTTTAAGTTATACTATAACTCCTACTGTCTTAGGTAAAATAATCACAATAAATAATATAACCTCATTATTGTAATAAGTCAATCACTTTTTCAATTTTTTTACTATAAAATGAAATAAAGTTATTACTTCTCTATCGACTACTCGTTTCTTCGCCATCATATATGAAGACATAGACTTCAATATGCTCGGAATAAATAAATTCCATTTATAGATTGCATCATGTTCACACAAAATTTATTTCTGTATATACATAAAAATAACCTGTGACATTCGAAAAGTCACAGGTTCTATAATTAAGGCTCTACGTCAAATCGGACTGATGAGTCCAAATATTGAGATTAAGCAACCTTAGGTTGTTTAATCTCTTTTTTTGT